>WHTZ01000070.1 GCA_009377495.1 Luteitalea sp. | reverse complement strand
CTTGGACGAACGCGCGGAAGGAGGGCCGGGCGGGCGTCCTCCGCGCTGGCGGGCCCTCGTCGAACGTGCCAATCCACAGGGCAAGCGCGTGTGGATTGACATGGAGCAGCACGCGTACGTGGACGTGACGCTGGAGCTCTATCGCCGAGTGCTCGCCCGGTTTCCCAACGTGGGGGTGTGCCTGCAAGCCTACCTCTATCGCACCGCCGATGACGTGGCGAGCCTCATCCCGCTCGGTGGCGGCATTCGCCTGGTCAAGGGCGCGTATCGCGAACCGGCATCAATCGCCTACGCCCAGAAGGCAGACGTCGACCGGAGCTTCGTCACATTGGCGAAGCAGATGATGGCGCCGGAGGCGCGGGCGGCGGGACTTCGCGCTGTCTTCGGCACGCACGACGATCGAATGATCCAAGCGATCCAATCGCACGCGTCTGCGACCGGTGTCGGCAAGGACGGCTTTGAGTTTGCCTTGCTCTTTGGGATTCAACGCGCCGAGCAGATACGGCTCGCCGCTGAGCGCTACCACGTGCGGGTGCTGATCAGCTATGGGGACTACTGGTTCCCGTGGTACATGCGTCGGCTGGCAGAACGCCCCGCGAACATGTGGTTTGTCGCCAAGTCGCTCGTCTCGCGCTGACTTCTCGAGGAAAAGGGGACAGGCCCCTTTTCCTCGGCGTCAGTTGCCGAAAAGGGGCCTGTCCCCTTTTCCTCTCCCCGTTTCGCACTAGCCGTTGAAGTACAGGTACGCGGCCAGAATGAGCAGGAGCACGGCGGCCGAGCCGAGCACGTCCCAGTGATTCCAGCTCTTCCTGGTTTCGTGGCGTTGGTCGTCGGTCACGGTCGCATAGGTGAGCTCCTTGATCTGCTCCTCGGGAGGAGCTGCGGTCGCGTAGCTCACGATGATCATCGCCGCGGCCGAGACGAGGAAAATGAACAGGCTGTAGTACTGGAAGTACGTATTGTTGAGGATCCACAGGAACGAGCCTTCCGGATAGCCGTTCTCGAAACCGGCCACCTGGAGGCTCACCGGCGTGTCGACAGCGAGACGAAGGATGCCCAGCAGGAATCCAATGATCAGCGCGGCGAGGCAGCCCTGAGCGTTGAGCCGCTTCATGAAGACGCCCAGAAAGAACACGGTGAAGATCGGTGGACCCAGATACGCCTGTACGCCCTGCAAGTACTCGTAGAGCCCCCTCGCGCCCTGAATGACGGGAATCCACAACAGCCCAATCAGCACCATCACGGTCGTCGCCACCCGACCAATCCACACGAGCTGATGCTGCGACGCGGCCGGATGGAGCTTGCGGTAGAAGTCCATCGTGAAGAGCGTCGAGGATGCGTTGAACACGCCCGCGAGCGAGCTCATGAGCGCCGCCAGCAGCCCGGCGACGACGAGGCCGCGGATTCCCATCGGCAGCACGGCTTGCACCATCAGCGGAAACGCGCCTTGGGCCGTTCCGGGAATGACGCTGCCGTCGGCGTCCACCATCACTGTCAGCATGTCGGCGCGGCCCGTTTTCGCGAGCGCCAGCGCGATCATGCCGGGGATGATGAAGATGAACACCGGGAGCAGCTTGAGACACGCCGCGAAGATCGTGCCGCGACGCGCCTCGGTCTGGTCGGGTGCGCCAAGCATGCGCTGCACGATGTACTGATCCGTGCACCAGTACCACAGGCCGATGATGGGCGCACAAAAGAGCATGCCAACCCACGGATACTCGTCGTTGAAGTACCACGCGATGCGATCCGGCTCCTTGACCGGGAGCCATGTGCCCTCCATCCCGGCTGGGATGAGCGGCTTCCACAGGTTGAACATGTCGGCATCGAGCGTCGCGCGCAGCTCGCTCCATCCCCCCAGCGCCGCCAAGCCGTAGACCGTCAGCAGTGCCGAGCCGATGACGAGCACGAGCATCTGGACGGTCTCCGTGTAGGCCACCGCGCGCATCCCACCGAGAATGGTATAGAGCCCCGTTAGGACGACGACGAGCACCGAGCCGATCCAAAAGCTGTTGAGCAGAACGCCGCCAAGCTCGATCTGCAGGTCGGGTAGGAGCGTGCCGAACACGATGCCGCCGGCGAAGATGCCCACGGCAATCTTGGTAATGACGTATCCCACGAGTGAGATGAGCGACAGCACCCAACGCGCCGCGGGTGAGAATCGGCGCTCGAGGAACTCCGGCATGGTGAAGACCTTCGACCGCATGTAGAACGGCACGAAGATCCAACCGAGCACCAGGAGACACCAGGCGTGCAGCTCATAGTGTGCCAGGGCCACGCCGCTCGTGGCGCCAGACCCGGCTAAACCAACCAGGTGCTCCGAGCCAATGTTCGACGCAAAGATCGAGGCGCCAATGATGAACCAGCCGAGATTGCGCCCGGCGAGGAAGTAGTCGTCCGCCGTGTCCTTGCCCTTGCGGATGACCCACCAGGCGAGAGCGATCAGGCCGCTGAAGTAACCGAGGATGATCAACCAGTCGAGGGTAGTCATGCGACACGGGCTCCAAGGTCTCGGCGCGCTGGCATGGCTGCATAGGGTAGCAAAGACTTGCCGTTCACGGATGCTTCCGCAATACGACGACCCTGTTGCTGTTGGTGCCTTTACGATTGTTCGTGACTCCCCAACAGTTCGCGGTCTTGGTGAAGCGTTGCGTGTTGATCAGGAGGAGCACGGGCTCGAGGGCCGCGGCGATCCCGGCTGGAATAACGGCGTTCTCCAGCCGCACGGCGCCTCCTCTGACCTCCCCAACTTCGAACGCAACGTGACCTCCCGGCCGCAGCACTCGCCTGACGTCGCGGAGCACGTCCGCGACGAACTGTTTCCACATGTCCACCTGCTTCGATAACGTCACCCGAACCGATGACACATCGATGCCGCAAAACCAGCAACGCAGCCAGTTGTCGGTCTTGTAGTCGACCACGTCGAGAAACGGAGGAGAGGTGACCACGAGCGCCACAGAATCAGCGGCGAGCGTGGATGCGTCCGATGCACTGCCAACCACAAAGCGATGGTCGGGAGCCGCCTTTTCGAGAACGGTGCGCGCTTGGGTGGTGCAATCGCGGAGCAGCGCTGCGCTCTTGTGGAGGATGATGCCACGGATGTCGCGCATTGGAGGCACCTGGCCTAGACGCGCGTTGATCTTCGCCTGCGACTTCGGCGACACGGCTTGGTTTGGAGGGAGCGTATAGACAGAGAAAAACCCCGGGGAATGCCCTGTGAGACGATTGACCGCCACCATGCGGATCCAGCGATCGGCGCGGCTCAACGTCCCGGAACGCTCTTTCAGTATCAGGTGTTGCCGCAACGCACAGATCTGCCGCAGGGTGTCAGGGTGGTAAAAGACCAACAACTCCTCGGGTAATCCATCGACTGCGCTCGGCGCACGCTCTTCGACGACGCTCGGGCGGCGCGTCGCGGGTGCGCCACAACCCTCGAAATTCACCTCGGCAAGCGCGCGCTCGACTTCGGCGATGGTTGGCGGCGTTAAGCGAGGCTCACAGAGCACGCGACTCAGAGGATTGATGTCGCATCCATAGGCTCGACGACCCATGAGCGCAGCCTCGACGAGCGTCGTCCCTCGGCCCATGAAGGGGTCGTAGACCACGTCGCCCGGTTGTGTCAGGCGCTCGATGAAGAATCGCGGCAGCTGCGGCTTGAAGCAGGCACGATACGAAACCTCGTGCAAGCTGTGCGCCGCCCGTTGTCGCGCGGTCCAGAACTCATTGATGAAAGACGGAACCTCGATGGTGCGACCATCGTCTGCAGCGATCTGCAGCGACTCGACCTGGGTAGGTGCGCCTCGCCACTCGAAGCGCCGCAACGAATCGTCGAGTGCTCCCTCAACAGGATCCTCGAACGGCAGGGCTTGCGCTCCGGTCACCGTCGTCATCGCGCCAGTCGGGTCACGTGTCGTTTAGCGGGGCCAGCTCAGACAAGTACAATCGTGTCAGGAAGAACATACCACGCAACAGCTCGCATGACTGCACCCCTCTGGACGCCATCCCGGGAACGGATCGAGCAGGCGGAGATGACCCGCTTCCGCCGATTCGTGGAGCAACGCGACGGTCGATCATTCCCGACCTATGCGGCGCTGCACGCGTGGTCTATTGAAGACGTCGGGCGCTTCTGGCGCACGTACGTGGCGTATACCGGTATTGGCTTCGAGACGCCGCCGCACCGGATCACGAGCGCCGACCCCATGCCGCATACGCGCTGGTTCGAAGGAGCCACACTGAACTACGCGCACGCGCTGCTCGAGCCGCTGAGCAAACCGTCTGCCTCGTCTGCGGCGATTATCGCGTTCGATGAGACGGGCCACGAGCGGCGGTTGACGTGGACCGAGCTGAGGCATGATGTCGCGCGGGCTGCAGCGGCGTTGTGCCGAGAGGGCATCGGTCACGGCGACCGCGTCACGGCGTACATCTCGAACGTTCCCGAAGCGGTCATCCTGCTCTTGGCCTGCGCGTCAATCGGCGCCATCTTCAGCTCGTGCTCTCCCGATTTCGGCACCGACGCAGCGTTCTCGCGCTTCCATCAGATCGAGCCCACGTTGCTGGTCGCGTCCGACGGATACGTGTACAACGGCAAACGGTACGAGACGTTGCCGGTCGTCAGGGAGCTCGCGCAGCGCATCCAGGCCGCGCGGGGCGTCGTGCTCGTCCCGCGGCCGGGCACACAGCCGCGTACCGATTGGACCTCCTGGGACGACTGGCTAGAACCCTTGAGGCGCCGAAAACTTGACTCTTTGAGTCAAGTTTCGGGGCGTCAAGTGAGCGTCGGGGAGCGCGGCCCTGGCCACGCTCCGCTAGAACGTGATGCTGGCGGGCCCGTCTTCGAGCCGCTGCCGTTCGATCAGCCACTCTACGTGCTCTATTCCTCGGGCACCACAGCCCTCCCAAAGGCGATGGTCCACCGCGCGGGCGGCGCGCTTCTCACGCATGACAAAGAGCTGCGCCTGCACAGCGACGTCAAACCGGGTGACGTGCTCCTGTATTTCACGACGTGCGGTTGGATGATGTGGAACTGGCTCGTCTCGGGGCTCGCCCAGGGGGCAACCATCGTGCTGTTCGACGGATCGCCGTCGTACCCATCACTCGAGGTCCTGTGGCGGCTCGCCGATCGGATAGGTATCACGCATTTCGGGACGAGCGCACGGTTCATTCACGCGTGCAAGGCGGCGCGGCTGCGTCCGGCCGACTTCGCCGGCCTGGACTCGCTGCGCGCCGTTCTATCAACCGGCTCGCCCCTTTCCGCGTCAGGATTCGAATGGGTCTACGACGCGGTCAAGCGCGACATCCATCTCTCGAGCATCTCCGGCGGCACGGACATCGTCGGCTGCTTCATGCTAGGTGTGCCTACCGAGCCGGTCTACGCAGGCCAGATTCAAGCGGCGGGTCTCGGCATCGATCTCGCGTGTTATGACGATGACGGACGGCCAGTGGTGGGACGGCCTGGCGAGCTCGTGTGCCGACAACCGTCTCCGTCGATGCCGCTGATGTTCTGGAACGACCCCAACTTCGTGCGGTATCGCGCCGCGTATTTCGAGCATTTCCCTGGCGTGTGGCGGCACGGCGATCTCATCGAGATCACTCGCGAGAAGGGCATCATCGTCTACGGCCGTAGTGACGCGACGCTGAACCCGGGCGGTGTGAGGATCGGCACGGCAGAGATCTATCGGCCGCTCGAGGCCCTGCCGGATGTGGTCGAGGCGCTTGCAGCAGGAAAGAAGGACGGCGAGGATGAAGTCGTCTGGCTCTTCGTTGTGCTTCAACCCAGCGTGACGCTCGATGCGCAGCTCGCGGACCGGATTCGCTCGGAGATTCGGACCAAGGCCAGTCCACGGCACGTGCCCAAGCAGATCTTCCAGGTGAGTCAGCTCCCGCGGACGCGCAGCGGCAAGACGATGGAGATGGCGGTGGCGCGCCTGGTCAACGGAAGTGACGTCCCCAACCGGGAGGCAATGGCAAACCCGGAAGCGCTCGATGAGATCGCTCGCGTCGTCTCGTCGTGAGATGTGAAAGGAAAAAGGGGACAGGCCCCTTTTTCGAGGACTAGCGCCGGCGAAAAAGGGGCCTGTCCCCTTTTTCCTTTCTCGTCCCGATCCCGTATTATTCGTCCGGAGGTGATCGTGCGTCGTACTCAACACCGTTGTCGATCTCTTGTCACCGGCAGTCTGGTTGCGAGCATATTCCTGCTGGGGTCTGGTCTGCCGTCTGCACAGGCACAACCGGAGCCGCCATCAGGCTTCACGGCACTGTTCAACGGCGAGGACCTCACCGGGTGGCGCGGCATACCGCAGGTCGACCCGCGAAAGCTGCGGGCCATGTCGCCCGACGAGCGCGCCGCCTTCGTCGAGTCGCACCGTGCCGAGTTCGAAGAGCACTGGAGCGTCGAGAACGGCGAGCTGGTGAACGATGGAGAGGGACCGTACGCCACGACCGACGAGGAATATGGTGATATCGAGCTACACATCGAATACAAGACCGTGCCAAAGGCTGACAGCGGGATCTACCTACGTGGCAATCCGCAGGTGCAGATATGGGATCCGACGGCAAAAGGCCGAGCGTCAGAGCTCGGGGCACGCAAAGGCTCGGGTGGCCTGTGGAACAACAGCCCCGGTGCGCCGGGCAAGGACCCGCTCGTGCTTGCGGACAGGCCGTTTGGCGAGTGGAACGCGCTACGCATCGTTCAGGTGGGCGAAATCACCACGGTCTGGCTGAATGACAAGCTCGTTGTCGATCACGCACGTATGGAAAACTTCTGGGACCGACAATCACCGCTGTGGCCCAAGGGTCCCATTCAGCTACAAACGCACGGCGGCGAGATTCGCTGGCGGAACATCTTCGTTCGCGAGATTCCGGTCGATGAAGCCAACGGGTATCTCGCGGAGCGCGACACGCAGGCGTTCCAGCCGGTCTTCGACGGCAAGACGTGGGCAGGTTGGGGCGGTCCGTTGGAGAACTATGAGATCACGCCTGAAGGCACGATCCGCTGTCAACCGGGCAAGGGTGGCACCATCTACACGAAATCGGAGCACGCGGACTTCGTCGTGCGCTTCGAGTTCAAGCTGCCGCCGGGCGGCAACAACGGTCTCGCCATCCGATACCCGGGTGAAGGCAATGCGGCGTACGACGGCATGTGCGAGCTCCAAGTGCTCGATGACACGGCGGAGAAACACCAAGAGCTCGACCCGCGCCAGTTCCACGGGTCCGCGTACGGCATGGTCGCTGCGCACAAAGGCTTCCTGCGTCCGGTCGGCACGTGGAACCTCGAGCAGGTGACAGTCAAGGGCTCGGGCATTCAAGTGGAGCTGAATGGCACGCTCATCCTCGACGCTGACCTCAGCACGGTCACCGACTATTTGGACGGGATGCCACACCCTGGCAAGGACCGCACGTCTGGCCACTTCGGGTTCGCTGGTCACAACGACCCGGTCGAATTCCGGAACGTGACGATCAAGGCGCTTCCGTGATCCCCGGGGCACCTCGCTGGCGCGGCTGGCGCGGCTAAAGCCGCGCCCTACGGCGAATATGACTAATGCCGCGCCCTACCAGGAATATTACGAAATATTACGGTAGGGCGGCCCCTTTAGGGCCGCCCTACGGGGTCGCTACCAGCGGTCAGTTTGGCAGGAACGGCCAGTCCGGGTACAATGGCGTTGTTCGGGCCCGGGCCATGCTGAATATGCTATCTGAATCGTTCGTGCTCGCCCACTCCGGTCCCCGCGCGTGTCGATGTTGCCGCTGCGCGTGTCGTTCGCCGCGGTAACGCGGTCGTGACGGCCGCGCCCTTCCGCGGCGCCTCCAGTTCTTCTCCCAGAGCGATAGCGAATCGTTGCACGGTTCGGAACCTCCACGTCGAACGGCACGTGGTGGTGGGTCCAGGTGAACCGTGCGAGTCTGAGGTTCAGGACGTTCGACATGCACACGACCTTGGCCAGCAGGCGGGACACAGGGCACGCGCTCAACACGACGCCCGCAAGCCCTTCGCCGCTCGACCTCGTCGGGAATACTCCCCTGATCGCGCTGCAGCGCCTCAGACCCGCGAATCCTCGCGTGGCCGTCTACGCCAAGGCGGAATGGTGGAACCCCGGCGGCTCGGTGAAGGATCGCGCCGCGCTCGCCATGATTCGCGATGCCGAGCGCCGGGGCGTGCTGCGGCCCGGCCGAACGATTCTCGACGCGACATCGGGGAACACGGGCATCGCCTATGCGATGATGGGCGCCATCCTTGACTACCGCGTGACGTTGTGCGTGCCCGCGAACGTCACCCCCGAGCGCAAGCGCATCCTGAACGCCTACGGTGTGGAGCTCATCCTGACCGACGCGCTCGAATCGTCTGACGGTGCGATTCGCGAGGCACGCAGGCTGTACGCCCAGCATCCCGAGCGCTATGTCTATTTGGACCAGTACAACAACCCCGCGAACTGGCGCGCGCACTATGAGACGACGGCAGAGGAGATCTGGGAGCAAACCGAGGGCCGCGTCACGCACTTCGTCGCCGGCCTCGGCACGAGCGGAACGTTTACCGGCACCGCACGCCGACTCAAGGAGATCAACCCCGCCATCCGGACGATCTCGTTCCAGCCGGACGATCCGTTCCACGGCCTCGAGGGCTTGAAGCACATGGCGAGCGCGATCGTGCCAGGCATCTACGACCCGTCGCTCGCCAACCAAGATTTCGTGGTGTCGACCGAAGAGGCGTACACCCTGGTGCGCCGCCTGGCGGTCGAAGAGGGACTGCTCGTTGGCATCTCATCTGGCGCGGCAGTAGCGTGCGCCCTGCACCTCGCCGACCGCCTCGACGAGGGCGTTATCGTCACCATCTTTCCCGACAGCGGCGACAAGTACTTGAGCGAGCGTTTCTGGGAAGCGTAAAGAGCAAAAGGAACCGGGTACCTTTTCCACGGGCATTCGTGAGCAAAAGGTACCCGGTTCCTTTTTCCATGTTTGTCATGCGCGTCTATCGAACAGTTCGCGGTCTCGTCGTCGAAACGGATGGCGGCTTCAGGTTGGTCCCGGGAGGTGACTGGGACGGGCTCATCAACGCCGACGACGTGCCTGCGCCCCTGCGTAACGCGACGCCCTGCCCTCCACCCGCTGCGAGCGAGCTGGTCGCGCCCATCGGAACGCAGGAGGTTTGGGCTGCTGGCGTCACGTACTATCGCAGCCGCGACGCGCGCATGGAGGAAGCTCAAGAAGCTGGCGGTGGTGATTTCTACGCGCGCGTCTACGACGCGCCGCGGCCCGAGCTCTTCTTCAAGGCTACGCCGCAGCGCGTCGTCGGACCGGGTGGCGTGGTCCGCATGCGGCGCGATGCGGCGTGGAACGTGCCCGAGCCAGAGCTGACGCTCGTCCTGAACGCGGGCGGCACGATCGTCGGCTACACCGTTGGCAACGACATGAGCTCGCGAGACATCGAAGGCGAAAATCCCCTGTACCTCCCACAGGCCAAGGTGTACGACGGAAGCTGCGCGATTGGGCCGTGTGTGCTCCTCGCGCACGAGCCGCTCGCAGGCGACACCCGCATCGTGCTGGAGATCGGCCGTGACAACGATATCGCGTTTCGCGGCGCGACAACGATCAGCCAGATCAGGCGGCCGCTCGTAGAGCTGGTGGAATACCTGTACCGAGAGACGAGCTTTCCGACCGGCTGCCTGCTCATGACCGGCACCGGCATTGTTCCGCCGAGTGACTTCACGCTGCAACGTGACGACGAGGTTCGGGTTACGATCGAGCCGATCGGCACGCTGATCAACCGAGTCGGATAGAGGTGAATTTGCGTCTTCACGGACAGTCTTTCGTTGCGGGCCGTCTGAGCCGCGGCTCCGGTCATGTCTTTCGTGCGATCGATCCGCAGAACGCGACAGCGCTCGAGCCCGACTTTCACGAGGCGTCGCTCGACGATGTGGACCGCGCGCTCGAGGGAGCTAGGTCGGCGTTTGCCGACTACCGCGCGACAACGCCGGATGCTCGCGCGGTGTTCTTGGACACCATCGCCGAGGAGATCATGGCGCTCGGCGACACACTCATCGACCGCGCGCACGCGGAGACCGCGCTGTCACAGGATCGGCTCACAGCCGAGCGCGGGCGCACGTGCAACCAGCTCCGGCTCTTTGGCAGCCTGGTGCGCGAGGGTTCCTGGCTGGACGCACGCATCGATCGCCCGATCCCAGATCGCCAGCCTTTGCCCAAACCAGACGTCCGCCGGCTGCTGGTGCCAATCGGCCCGGTAGTCGTGTTCAGTGCGAGCAATTTTCCGCTGGCATTTTCTGTCGCAGGCGGCGATACCGCGTCTGCCCTCGCGGCCGGCAACCCGGTTGTGGTCAAGGCGCACGAGGCGCATCCAGGCACGTCTGAGCTCGTTTTGTCTGCGGTGGCGCGTGCCTGCGAACGTTGCCGGCTACCGGCGGGTGTGTTTTCGCTGCTGCAGGGGCGCGGTCAGGTAATCGGTGGCCCGCTGGTTCAGCACCCGCACACACGTGCCGTTGGCTTCACCGGATCGCTCGGGGCGGGCCGTGCGCTCACCCGCGCTGCGGCGGCACGGCCGGATCCCATCCCGGTCTTTGCCGAGATGGGGAGTGTGAACCCGATCTTCGTTTTGCCGGACGCTCTGAAGACGCGCGGCGCGGCGATTGCCGAGGGCTTTGTCGCGTCGATGACATTGGGTGTCGGTCAGTTCTGCACCAAGCCTGGGCTGCTCTTCACCCCTGCCTCGTCGGACGCGGACGCGTTGTGCGACGCGCTCGCCCGCCGGATCGAAGCCGCGCGCCCTGGCTCGCTGCTCTATCCAGGCATCTCCGAGCGCTTCAACTCGGGCGTGCTGGCTGTGGGTGCAACGCCCGGCGTATCGCGACTCGCCGCAGCCGAGACGTCGGTTGATCGCGCGCGCACGGAGGCGGGAGCGCACGTGTTCACGACGGACGCTCAAACCCTGCTCGAGCAGTCGTCGCTGATGCACGAGGTCTTCGGTCCATTCGCGCTACTCGTTCGAGCCGCCAACGTCGCAGAAATGGAGGAGGTCGCGCGGGCGCTCGACGGCCAACTCACAGCAACCGTCCACGGCACCGACACTGATCTTGCCGCCGCCGGGCCACTCATCGAGATCCTCAGCGACAAGGCGGGCCGCGTCATCTTCAACGGCTATCCAACCGGCGTGGAGGTGTGCCACGCGATGCAGCACGGCGGGCCATGGCCGGCCACAACTGACGCGCGGTTCACATCGGTCGGCAGCGCCGCGATCCTGCGATTTGTACGTCCCGTCTGCTATCAGAACGCTCCGCACACGCTCCTGCCACCGGAGCTTCGCGACGCGAACCCGCGCGGCATCTGGCGGCTGGTCGACGGCGAGCTGACAAAAGCTACGCTGTGATATGGCAGCCCAACGGGGCTGCGCTACGTACGTCTCCTCTCATGGCGTGCGGTCACGCGCGTCGCGGTTCCGGTTGTGCTCTCCGCTGGGTCACCCGCCGCAGCCTGCTGCGCGACGATGAGCTTTCGGGCAGGACCGCGCAGCGCCGGTAGGCGGTACGCGAACAAGACTGCCCCTACCAGGCACGCTGCCCCGCCGACCGCCACGGTGAGCGGCGGACCGATGGCATCCGCCAGCATACCGGCCAAGAGCGCGCCGAATGGCGCCATGCCGATGAACATCATCGAGTAGACCGCCATCACACGACCGCGTAACGCGTCCGGCACCATCGACTGGATGAGCGTATTCGACGCTGCCATTTGGAACATCATGAAGTAGCCGGTCGGCAGAAGGATCGACGCCGAGAGCCAGAAGTGCCGCGACAGGGAGAAGAGCACGAGCCCCACACCAAAGCTCCCGCAGGCGATGGCGACCCACTTCCCCAGCCCCCTCAGATCCCGCCGCATGGTCAGGGTCACGGCACCAGCGAGTGAGCCAACGCCGGCCGCTGCGAGCAGTGTCCCGTATCCCCACACGCCACCCCCAAGCATTTGATCGGCGAAGACCGGCATGAGCACCGTGTACGGCATGCCCATCAGGCTGACGAGGCCGAGCAGCAGGAGCAATGCTCGAACAGGTTCCGTGCGCGCGACAAAGTCGAGCCCCTCGAGGATGCTCGCCCAAGCCGGGACCGTGGCGTGCACGTACGGCTGCGACCTCACCCGCATCGCGAGCAAGCCCGCGATGACCGCGACATAGCTCAGGCCGTTGATGAGAAAGCACCAACCCTCGCCCACAGCCGCGACGGTGAGGCCGGCAATGGCCGGTCCAGCAATGCGCGCGGCGTTCACCATCGACGAGTTGAGCGCGATGGCGTTCTGTAGGTCTGACCGACCGACCATCTCAATGACAAAGGCTTGCCGCGCCGGCATGTCGAACGCGTTTGCCATGCCGAGCAAGGTGGCAAGGACGTAGATATGCGACAACCGCACCAGGTCGGACAACGTCAGCACTGCCAGCAACAGGGCCAGCACCATCATCGTCGCCTGCGCGGCGACGACCACCCGGTGGCGACTGACGCGATCAGCGACGGCCCCGCCGAGTGGTGCAAGCAGGAAGACCGGAATCTGACCGGCGAAGCCAATCAGCCCGAGCTGTACCGACGAGCCCGTGAGGCGATAGACGAGCCACGCCTGGGCCACCATCTGCATCCACGTGCCGATCAGCGAGACGAGTTGACCGGAGAGGAAGAGGCGGAAGTTCTGGTGGCGGAGAGAACGAAGAGCGACGGGGAACGTCATTCCACGAATAGAGACAGACGTTTTGATCCACAGATGGACACGATAAGCCCAATCGACCTATCTGTGTTCATTACGATCTGTGTGCATCTGTGTCCGTCTGTGGCGCTCTTACCGGAAGCGGGTGAGCGTGACGTCAACGTGCCGCTGGCCTCGCGCTGCCTTGTGCCATTGCACCAAGATCGGGCTCTGGTACTGGCCCTGCACGAGAGTACCGCAACCCGACCGATCGCGGTCGGAGACGAGGAGGCTCACGGCGCGCTTCATTCTCAGGAATCGGGAGGCTGGCAGCGCAATGACGCGCGAGACGATCTGCTCGACAAACGACTCGCGCAAGCCGAGCGCGTCGAAGATCTCGTTGAAGACTCGGACCAGGTCGTATTTCGCGTAGTCGATGGTCTTGTTGGGAATCGCGCGGGGGTGGGCGAGCAGGCTGCGGCTCTTCTCGGCGACGAAACGCAAGGGGTCGTGCAACACATCGGCGAGGTCGTGGCGCATGAGCAGAGTTTCGTACTCATTGATGGTCAGACCGGCTTGCCGCTCGGTGACGGCCAGGGAAAGATGAACGCGTCCCTTTTCGACGCCATGGCGGGCGACGAGCCCTTGGATCTGCTCGTAGAAGCCCAGCCGTGGATTCTTCAGGTTGATCGAGTCAACCGGATGCGCGGAGACCGGTACACTGAGGCGCTCGCGTGCAACCACCTCCTCGTCGTCGAATCCGAGCACGGTCGTCTGGCGGCGGCGCGGCTGCTCGCCGTTGAGCCCGTCCAAGTCCACGAAGTACACCGGGTTCCCTGGACGATTGACGTAACTCACCACAGGCGTGAGCCCGGCACCGATGAACGCGAGGTGCGAATCGGCGTTGCGCGGTTCCACGCGCCGCTGCTCGTCGCTGAGCTCCTGCCGTAAATGCAGCTTGTCGTGCTCGTAGTCGGCTCCCTGCGGGAACAACGTCCGGAAGAGCTGGACGTAGGGCGCAACCCGGTCGCGACGGTGCTCGAGGCGAGAGGCGAGGCTTTGCTCCAGATAACCCGCGGTCGTGTGAAACGAGCAGTACAGCGCACGTGAGTAGACGTCGAGGACGTCGTGGTACTCTTGAGCCACACGGCGGCGGACATCGATGACGTCGAACCGTGCCCGCGGGCTAACCTCTAGCGTAACTTCGACAGGCAATGTGGCCATGCGCGGCGCGTCAGTCGGCCCCACAGTTTAACGCAGGAGCTCGGTAAAGATCGAGCAGCGGCAGGCGTAGCCGGGTGCTGAACGGAAACGCGGGTCACGACGATCGCCAGAACGCTGGAGAAAAAGGGGACAGGCCCCTTTTTCGTCGGCGTTGGTTCTCGAAAAAGGGGCCTGTCCCCTTTTTCCGACCCTCCAGATCTCGCGACCCCCATTTCCGTTAAGCACCCCCTGACTACAGCGGATTGATTCACCGGAGATCAGTGCCCTTCGTAGTGCATCTCGGTGGGCTCTGGCTCACCTGCGCGGTGCGGCCAGCCGTGGCGGTTCCCGTGGATGTAGCCGGTGCCAGCCGCACCCGGAAGGCGCTCGGTCATGCTGGCCGGGCCCACGGCGTCCGGCCTCACGGGTTCCGGCACCTCGAGTGGCTTGAGCGGCGCGTGCTGGATCTGCTCATTTAGCTCAGCTTGTTCCTTCATGTCCGTCCCCGTTTCCTACTTCTAGAATGCCCCGAACGGGAGGTCCAGGGGAAGGGGGTCGTGGGTACAATTGGATGATCCGCAACAATTGGGAGGGTGGCCGATGCGAAGCGCGACGGGCACGATGATCAGCATCGCGGGCGGCCTAGCGTTAGCGGGTGCGCTTGCCGCGTCGTGTGGCAACGCCCCGACCATACCCCAAGGGCGACCGGAACCCGTTGAGCCCGGTCTGTGGGGCGGTCAGCAGGCACGGCTCACCGTCACCGCGAACGGCGGAACGGTGGAGTACGACTGCGGACACGGCGGCATCGATCAGCCGATCGCGACCGATGCGGACGGTCGGTTCGTCGCCACGGGCTGGCACGTGCAGGAGCAGGGAGGGGCCGTGCGGGAAGGTGCGGCCGATCAGAAGCTCGCCGCACGATACGTCGGACGCGTGCGCAACGACGATATGACGTTGAGCGTCGAGCTCACGGAAAGCGGCACGAAGCTCGGGACGTTCTCGTTGGAGCACGGCAAGCCCGTTCGTCTGGTCAAGTGTCGCTAAGGCACGACGCGCCGCAAGCTCGCCTCGAACGGACCGTCGACCGACATGCCTTCCACGCGCAACTGCACGCGCTCCCCAGCCGGCGGCGATGGATCGAATGCGACGTGCACGGTTGCCGTCTGGCCCGGGAGGATGTCTCCCAAGCGCTGCGGGAGCGGCGAACCCGTTTCCGACGCGAGCGTGACACTGGTCACCTCCGCCGCCTGTGCCACGCCGTTCCCAGCGTTGTTCACCAGGATCTCGGCCATTACGGCCGTCGACGACGCCCGACGCAGCGTCGCGTCTACGCGAAGCTTCGGCTGAACGCTGCCGCACTGCACGGTGCACGACAGCGTGCTGACCGTGAGCGTCCAGCCTCCCGCGATCGTGCCCGTATCCGTCTCGACGTCGTCGAGCGCGTACAGGCTCCACGTCCCGTTCGGATCGGGAATCTTGAACACCGACAGCTCCGCCCCGTAAGGCTCTGGCGGCGCCGGCCCTGGGAAGGCGTCGTCCACGTCGATGTTCGTGGGTTGGAACGTCCCGCCAACGATGGGCGTGGGCACGGGCGTCGGTGCTTCGTCATCGAACGTGATCTCGACGCCGCTGATGTCGTCCGCACCACCCACGTCGGACAGGAGGATGACGCTCTGTCCCTCTGGACCGACGAGCAACAGATCGACATCGGACGGGAACGTGTGTTCCAGGCCGTGCAGCGTCACCGAGATCTTGCTCACTGGCTCGGTAATGCCCGTCACCTCGATCGTGGACGGGTACGGCGTGGCGGGTCCCGCGGCCGGCGGATCCGGCGGAAGCTCGATGGCGGTATCGTTGGTGAACGCGTGCTCGGTTACCGCGCCGAGCGTGTCGCTGCGCTCGAACGTCCCAAAGCTCGTCGAGCCATCCTGTGCGAGCACTTGCAAGAGATACGACTCCCCACAGAGGCCGTTCGCGCGCCACGTGTACCGTTGCGTGGCCTCGCCGCCGGGTGGGATGGCACCGTAGGCCCTCGGCTCGCTTGGCTGCTTGACCGTCGCGTTCGCCAACAGCGTGCCCTCGAGATTCGTCGTGGACGCGAATCCGGTGTTGCGAAGCGTGATGTCGAAGATCACGAACTCACCCGGGTCGACCGCCTCGTTTTCCGGTGCGCATCCCTCACCCACGAGCGTGGCGTCAGTAAGCTCGATGAGCGGGACGCCGGTGACGCAGACGTTCGCGGTCATCGTGCCATTGGCCTCGACAATCACCTCTTCCGTCGGTGGGACCTCATAACCGGCGGGCGGTGTCACGGCGAGCGTGTAGGTGCCAGGCGGCAGGTCCATCGAGTACTGCCCCTCGTCACCAGTCACGCGCGAATACGCTCCCACTTGAACAACGGCGCCGGCGATGTTCCCGGCGTTGGTGCAGTCGGTCACAGTGCCGGCCAGCGTCCCACGCTCCGCCGGCGTGCACTCGGCGAACTTGAAGGCGCCCACGCGCGTCTGCCATTCAGCGAGAGAGTCGGGGTTATCAACCGCGTAGTACTGGTTCGTATACCAGAACGTGCACTCGTCGACAGGGTCGACGTTGAGCGAGCTGTAGTCGCCCCAACGTGACCTGGTATCGCGCTGCACGAAGCTTCCGCCTTGGAGCTCCGTCTCGCCTTGCGTCAAGCCGCCTGGCGGGTCGGACGCCAGGCGCCCCGCGTAGCGGATCGACGGAAATGTCTCGACGCTCGACACGCTGTAGCCCACGGCGAGATTGCCCTGATGGTCCGTCGCGGCACTGCCCATCCAGCGGTTGTCTTCGTCAGGCGCGAAGGTCGCCTGCTCGTGCACGTCAAATAAGCCGTCCGATAGCAGTCGCTGAAGCTCGTAGTAGCGTACGCCAGCCTGGTGGGTCTCGATCGTGGTCCCGGTCCCCACGTTGACGGTGTGATTGACGACAAGCGACTCGCGATCCCCAGTGTTGCGGTAGACGAGCCGGTGCATCAATCGATCCGAGATCGCGTCCAGCGACTCGGTCTCGATGTCCGCGGGTGGGGGCTGCTCGATGGCGTCGCCACCCGGCGGGCTGAGCGGGTCGAAGTCTGCGACAGCCAATGGGCTGTCCGGACGCTCGGTGAACGTCGACGCCTCAGGATCGTCGAAATCTGCATGGAACTCGAAGATGCGCAATGCATCGCTCTCGTCGCCGAATTCGGTCGCGGTGAAGTACACGAAATAGTTCGGCGTACCGTCAGGGGGAGGCGAGCCGTCCAGATCGGAGGGCAACATGCCGCCGATGGTTGGATCGAGCTCCTCGAGGTCGAAGTAAATGAAGCTCGCGTCAGGATCGCCCCGCAGCATACGCGCCCGGTCGAAGGCAAACGCACCCCCACCCTCGAAGGCTGCCGTGAACTGGTTGTCTGTCATGTAGTAGCCGTCTGGCCACACACCGAACTTCGGGTAGTCGTTGAACTTCTCGTTCGGCATCTGGAACTCGTACGCGAAGTACGCGCCGGTTGGGTCGCCGGTCTGCGAGATGGCAACGCACTGACGCGAGATGGGCGCCGCAGCGGCAAGCTGTGTGAGGAGCCAGCGGTCCGCGAGATGGTCGTACAAGACGATCGGATCACCATCGTCGCGCGTCGCGCACTCGCCCCCGATGTCCTGGAAGAGCTGGCTCATTTTGAACGGCCCTACCAGCGGTTCTCCGTTCTTGTCGAACACGCGATAGACGATGTTGATGGCCTGGACGTAGTGATTCGGCCCGACGTCTCCGACCGTGTCAGGCGGGAGCACGCCGAAGCCGAATTGATCGACGTCGTCGTCGTTGCTGAGACCTTCGAACGACAAGAGCGGAGACGGGATGTTCAGCGTCGGCTGCACCTGCTGGAGAGCCGCGTCGCCGCTGATGGCACGAGCGAGGGCCTGCTCGTCATCCTCGCTCTTCGGCAAGCGCCGATTGCGAATCTCTCGTACTTCTCCACCCTTGACCAGTTGCTGGTCGCGCTCGCTCGACTTCAGTGGTGTAGGGCGCAGGTCGCGCACGCGAGGTGTCACGCCTGACCGCACAGTACGCGAGACGTTGGTTGGGCCGAGCAACGCGCGCGTCCCTTGGGGCTGTGCTGCGCGCATACCAGCAGAGAGACCGAGCGCCCCGAGGGCAAGGAGGACCAACCCCAACGTCGACCACCGGACGGCCCTTTTCATGACACCCTCCCTGATTTGCAAGCGCAAGAAACGGAAGGCCTAACCCAAGGCGTGCCACAAGTGCGGCAGACGCTCATACTCGAACGCGCTTCGGCGCCGAATGAGGCTGAAGCCTACCCCTGCACAGTGTTTCGCGCAAGCTGGGCTGGGCGCGGTGACAGGGCGAGGCACCTTGTCACCTTGTCACCGTCTCGCCCCCACCCTTCAACACCCGCCCCGGCTTCTCGCCCGTCGGCTCGCCGTCACGGATGACGAATACGCCGTTGACGAGAACATGTGGGATGCCTGTCGCGTAGGCGTGTGGCTCTTCGAAGGTGGAGGGCGCGTCGACGCGCTCGGGATCGAACAGGACGAGATCGGCCAGCGCACCCGCCTCGATCAAGCCACGGTCTCGAAACCCGAAATGTGACGCCGGCAACGAACTCATCTTTCGTACAGCCTCTTCCAGAGGGAGGGTGCCTGTCTCGCGGACGTAGCGCGCGAGGACGCGGGCGGTGTTGCCGTACCCGCGCGGGTGGGGGACGCCGTCACCCAGCTCGAGCACACTGGCATCAGAGGCCACGGCCACTGATGGGTCACGCATGATCCGACGCACGTCCTCCTCCGACATCACGTGATAGACCATCTGCGCGCCGCCCGCCCGCATGAGGGCGCGCGCCACCTCGAGCTGATGGTCGAGGCCTTGCGAGCCATGGCGCTGCTCGGCAATCTCCGCGATCGATCGGCCGTTCAGCGACGGGTCGGCCTTGTGCGAGGCGACGATGGCAAATGACAGATCCTCGAAGCCACGTTCCGTGAGCGTGGCGCGTATCTCCCGCTCGATGCGGCCCCAGGTCTCCTCGTCTGCCAGCCGTCCCTCGATCGTCTTCGGTCCACCCTCGAGCGACCACGAGGGAAAGCGGATGCCGAGCGACGAGCTCGACGCACCGTAGGCATACTGATCAGCGCGCACGTCCACACCATCTCGTTGCGCGTCGCGAATAGCCTGCAAGACCTGCGTGCTGCGGCCCCAACGGCTCGGGCTGTCGATCTTGAGATGCGAGATCTCGACCCGACAGCTCGCCTTGCGGCCCACCTCGATGGCTTCTGCGACCGCGCGCTCGACCTCGGTGCCCTCATTGCGCATGTGGGTCGCGTAGAGGCCCCCCGAGCTGCACGCCTCTGCCGCAAGCGACACGATCTCGGGCGTCTCGGCATAGGTCCCCGGCACGTATTCGAGCCCGGTCGAGAAGCCCACGGCGCCGTCGCGCATGGCCTGGGCGACGATCGCACGCATGCGCTGCAGCTCTCCATCGCTGGGCGCCCGCCGGGCCCGGCCCATCACCGCTGCGCGCACGCTGTTGTGGCCTACGAGCGTCGCGACGTTCAGGCCTACTCGTGTACGCTCGATCTCGCGAAGCGCCTCGCCCACGTCCACGGCCGACGAGCCGCAGTTGCCCGCGACGATGGTGGTGACGCCCATACGCGTGAAGTTCTGCGCGTCCGGCGTCCGAGCCACGCGGTCGGCGTGAGTGTGCACATCGATGAAGCCGGGTGCCACCACGAGACCACGCGCGTCGATGATCGTCTCCGCCGCCACCTCGCCGAGCCGCCCGACTTGCGCAATCCGCCCATCGTCAATGGCGACGTCAGCCGTAAAGGGTGTCTGCCCCGAGCCATCAACGACGAGACCGCCGCGGATCAGCACGTCGACAGAAGAGACCTTCTTCACCTGTGCGGGCGCCTCGGATCCTCGCACGACAACGCGTGTGAGTTGAAGCGCCGCGCCCAGCGCCAACAACAAGGCCAGTTGAAGTATGTATCGTCGAGGTTTCACGCCAACATTCTAGCGGACCGCGGCCAGGGCCGCGCTCCCCGACGCTCACTTGAGAACCCTGAAACTTGACACCGTGAGTCAAGTTTCGGGTTCTCAAGGGTTCTATGCGGTATCATCCGCCCCTCCACCTCCTGCCGTCCCCACGCTGGGCACGGCCGGCAGCAGCCTGAGCTGCCGCTGTAGCCACGTCAGCAGATAGAAGTATTCGAGGCGAAGAGTTGTCGCGAGGGACGGCTTCCAGTAGCCAGCGAGCAGCGTCACGACGGCGCTCAGGAGCCGTGGCGGCGGGTCCGGATTATAGAAGACGTCTCGGAACGGCCGCGTGTAGAACCCGGTAACAAAGCGGCGGAAGGCGACGTAGCGGGCGCGCTGGACACGATTGAACGTCGCGAAGCGTCGCGCCGAGACATCGCCGTCGCGCAGGGCACCATCGAGCATACGTCCTGCCTCGACGCCAGACTCCAGCGCAATGGCCACACCCGTGGAAAAGACCGGATCGAGAAACGACCCCGCATCACCGACCAGCAGCCAGCGATCGCCCGCATACTGCCGTGCACCGTACGAGAAGTCCTTCTCGACGCGCACGGCCCACTCGCGCCGCGCGCCTGCCATCAGGGGGCGGATCGCCGGCGTTTCTGCAATTGCACGCTCGAGGTGGTCCTCGTGACTCAGGCGCGGCAACTGATCGAACACGTCACGGCGCAGCACGACACCGACGCTCGTGAGGGACGCGTCGATCGGTATCACCCAAAACCAGCCGAGGTCTTCACGCGCGATGATGCGGATGTCGGTGGGGCGGGGCCCAGAGGGGCGGGCAACGCCGGAGAAGTGCGAGAAGATGGCGATGTTCGCCAGCCGAGGCTCTGGAACACGGAGGTTGAGCTTCCGCGCGAGCAAGCCCCAGCGCCCCGACGCGTCAACGATTGCCCGCGCGCGTACGCGGCGAGAGGCAGCGCCTTCGTGTGCAAGGCCCAGCAGGACGCCCTCCGCGTCGAGGCGTGCGTCGATGACGCGTTGCGGCTGATGCACGACCACGCCGCAGGAAGCGGCGTGCTCGAGGAGGACCTGGTCGAACTTTGCGCGCTCGACTTGCCACGTCTGCGGCTGCGGCACCTCACCCGACGTCGAAAAGCCGATGTACGACTCGAACCGTCCGTCGGCGGTCGCGAAGATCGCGCCCCACTTCTCCGGGAAGTGCATGGCGCGTATCTTCGCTGCCGCGCCCATGGCATCCAGCGCCTCGTTGGTCGAGGCAAGCAGCGACTCGCCAATGTGGAATCGGGGAAACGTGTCCCGCTCGAACAGACCGACCCTGTGGCCCGCGCGCGCCAACATCGTGGCGGCACTCGACCCGGCTGGCCCGCCACCCACCACCGCCACGTCGTAGTCCACTCGTCCCCTCGGGTCGGTTCACACCAACCGTGCGCCCCTTCAGTGCCTCGTCGATCGGAATCCAGCCTCGCGACAGTATAGTTGCACGTGGAGGTGCTGATGGACTCGTTTCTCCCAATTCTCACGATCTTCGTTCTAGCGGCGTTCCTCGGGCTCGAGCTGATCTCGAAGGTGCCTCCGCTGCTTCATACACCGCTGATGTCGGGGGCCAACGCTATCTCAGGCATCACCATCGTCGGGGCGCTCATCTCGGTCGCCACACCCAGCCCCTTGACGACGGTCCTTGGGCTGGTGGCGGTCGTGTTCGCCACAACGAACGTGGTCGGGGGATTCCTCGTCACGCATCGCATGCTCGGGATGTTCAAGAAAAAGGATTGACGTCGTGCCCGATCGCTCTCTCATCGATCTCGGCTATCTCGTTGCCTCGGGGCTCTTCATTGTCGGCATCAAGGGGCTGACCCACCCGCGGACCGCCGTGCGCGGCAACCGGCTTGGCGCGCTCGGCATGCTCGTCGCGATCATCGTCACGCTGCTCGATCGGGAGATTCTCACCGCGGAGCCACAGAGCTGGATGCTGCTCGGCGTCGGCCTCATCGTCGGCGCGACGACCGGCGCGACGCTGGCGCTCAAGGTGCAGATGACAGCCATGCCCCAGATGGTGGCGTTGCTCAACGGCTTCGGCGGTGGGGCCTCCGTGCTCGTCGCGGGCGCCGCGTTCCTCGACACGGACCCAGCGTTGGTCACGGCGCGGATCGCGTCTGCAACAGTCGCCTCGGCCATCATCGGCGCCGTGACCTTCTGGGGAAGCCTCGTCGCGTTCGACAAGCTGCAGGAATGGCTCCTGCCGGGACGGCCCGTCCAGGTTCCCGGCGGACAGATCACGAGCATGGTGCTGCTCGCGGTCGCCCTGGTGCTGGGCAGTGTCATCGTGCGCGATCCGCAAGCCACGTGGGCCTACGTTGCGCTCGTTGGCGTCGCGTCCGTGCTCGGGGTGACGGTCACCCTTCCCATCGGGGGTGCCGACATGCCAGTCGCCGTCGCGCTGCTCAACTCCTATTCGGGCCTTGCGGGCGCTGCGACCGGCTTCGTGCTGAACAACAACGTTCTCATCATCGCGGGCACGCTGGTGGGCGCCTCGGGCTTCATCCTCACGCAGATCATGTGCCGCGCGATGAACCGCTCGCTCGCCAATGTGCTGACCGGCGCGATCGCGGCCGGTAGCGCCGCGAGCGAAGACGACGTGTACGGCGGCCGGGTAAAATCGACGTCAGCGGAGGAAGTCGCGATGCTGTTCGACGCCGCGCGCCGGGTGGTCATCGTGCCAGGCTATGGCCTCGCCGTGTCGCAGGCCCAGCACGCCGTGCGCGATCTGGTGGCGCTGCTCGAAGCACGCGGCGTCAACGTGGAGTTCGCGATTCATCCTGTGGCCGGCCGCATGCCGGGACACATGAACGTGCTGCTCGCCGAAGCCGACATCTCCTACGACAAGCTCAAGGAGATGGACGAGATCAATCCGACGTTCGAGCAGACCGATGTCGTGCTCGTGGTCGGTGCGAACGACGTCGTCAACCCGCTCGCCCGGACCGATCCCAAGAGCCCCATAGCCGGCATGCCCATCCTCGACGTGGACAAGGCGCGCACCGTCGTCGTCGTCAAGCGGAGCCTCAGCCCAGGATTCGCCGGTATCCCCAACCCACTCTTCGCCGCTGACAACACGTTGATGCTGTTCCAGGATGCGAAGAAGGCGCTCACGGAACTGGCAACCGCCGTCAAGGAGGCCGCGTAGACAGAGGAAAACGGGGACAGCGGGCGGAAAAGGGGACAGGCCCCTTTTTCGTCGGCGTCAGTTCCGAAAAAGGGGCCTGTCCCCTTTTCCGCCCGCTGTCCCCGTTTTCCTGTACTGACATCTCGTTTCCTTATAATGATAATAAGGTGTACTCATGATTACCGGCGACCCCCAGCGACGAGCCGTGATCCTGCGCGAGGTCCTTGACATCCTCCGCCGCGAGGCGTCTGCAGACGACCGGGACTTGCTGTGCGACTTCTCGCCGATTGTCTTTGCCGAGATGCCGGACCTCCTGGCACTGCGCTTACCAGCGCCGGCGTTAGCGGCCCGGTTGCAGCACTACTTCACGTTCGTCGCTCGTACGATCCCGCCCGAGACACAGCTCTATCGCGGGCTTCCCGGCATTCATGTGATGGTGCGCAATCCGGCCGAGGCAGACGCCGTGCGGATGGGCGACGTCGACGGCGGGCCGCACGATACCACGGTTGTCGACGTTCACATTCCAGACGCCCCGTTTCTTTTCGAAAGCCTCAAGAACTACTTCCAACGCAAGGGCCTGCGTGTCTTCTCGACCATCCACCCGATGTTCACGGTGCACCGCCAGTGGGAGCGCATCGTGCGGATTGGCGACGCGAACGACGATGGCTCGCGTGAGCTGCTCTGTGAGTTCCGCATCGAGCGGGTCGAGAAGAAGGAGAAGCTTCACCACATCCAGCATCAAGTGTGTTCGCTGCTCAAGAGCGTCTTCCTCGCCGTCGAAGACTTTCCCGACATGAAGCGAACCCTCCGTGAGCTGACGCCGCGGTTGACGAGTCGGCACCGTGACACGCAGGAGCTCGAGGGCGCGCGCACCTTCATCGATTGGCTGCTCGACGAGAATTACGTCCTGTTCGGCCTGCTGCGGTACCACGTGGGCGAGGATGGGCAACCGCACGCCGATCAGGAAACTGCGCTCGGCGCGTTCAAGGATCCCGCACTGCTGCCCGTGGTCTTCCCCGGCCTGATCGAACAGGCGCAGGCGACCCTTCTCCCCCAGGACGGTGACGACCGCGTCGTCGACATCGACTACTCGGTTCGCGCCTATGCGATTCACCACCTCGAGCCCATTGACGACGTCGTGATCCGGGAGTGGGGACCGAATGGCCAGCTCGTGGCGGCCACCGTGCTGCTCGGACGCCTGGCCAAGGGAGCGCTCGCCGAGCGCGCGCAAGACATCCCGATGTTGAAGGAGAAGCTTGCGACGCTGCTGGCGCTCTTGGGAGCTCGCCCCAACTCGCACGCGTTCCGCGAGACACGCGCCATCTTCAATCATTTTCCCAAGCGCGAGCTGTTCTATGCGACGACCGCCGACCTCAAGCAGATCATCGATCTCATGGTCTACATGGCGAGCGACGACGAGATTATCGTGACGACGCGGCACGGAGCCGGCTACGCCGCGGTGCTCGTGGCGTTCTCCGATCTCCGTTACTCGCACAAGACAGAAGAGGATTTGAAGGTGGCGCTCGCCGATCGGTTCGGCCCGATCTCGTTCAACACCTGGGCTGACTGTGGCAACAACGTGGTGCTGGTGTTCTACTTCGAGGCGGCGACACTCGAGCACTCGCTCGACGCCGACACGGCGCGGGCGATCGCGGCCCAGACCATCACGAGCTGGGAGGACCAAGTCGCCCACGAGATGGACAGGGCGTTTGGCCCACTCGAAGGGCGACACCTGTTTCTCAAGTACGTGCGCACCGAGAGCCGGAGTGGCATCTATCGCGAGACGGCGCAGCCCTGGGAGGTTCCGGAAGACGTCAGGCGGCTCGAGTCACTGGAGGCGCGCCTCGAGATGAGCGTGCTCCGCGAGTCGTCGCATCGGGTGTGCCTCAAGCTCTTCTCCCCGACAGCGCTCGGCCTCACTGAGACGCTGCGCACGCTCCAACACCTCGGCCTCACGGTCGTGGAGGAGCTGGTCATTCCGCTCGTGCTGCCGGAGGGACGCAAGGGCTTCATGGAACGGCTCAAGATCGAGGCCACACCGAAGATCGCGTCTGCCGTCGTGGACGAGGAGGATCGGCTGCTCGACGCGCTCCGCGCGATACACGAGGCGCGCGCCACCGATTGCCCCCTCAACGGTCTCATCCTGCTCGAAGGGCTCGGGTGGCGCCAAGTCGAGGTACTGCGCACCCTGCGGAACCACCTGCTCCAAATCCGGCCGCACTACAACGCAGACACGATCAACGGCGTCCTCCTCAGGAACAGCGCGGTTGCCGTGGCGCTCTTACGTGAGTTTGCCGCGCGCTTCGACCCGACACTGCGCTCACAGCGCGAAGACGCCATGGAGGAGCGCGAAGCCGACGTACATCGCGCGCTCAGCAAGGTCGCCAGTCTACGGGACGATGAGATTCTACGGGCGTTCCACAACCTGATTCGCGCGACCGTCCGCACGAATGTCTACCAGACACCGGAGCGGCCCGTCATCGCGATCAAGGTGGAGAGCACGCGGGTCGAGGGGATGCCTTGGCCGCGGCCACTCTGCGAGATCTACGTTCACTCGCCGCTCCTCGAAGGCATTCACCTGCGCGGCGGTAGGGTGGCACGTGGCGGCATTCGCTGGAGCGACCGGTACGACGACTTCCGAACCGAGGTCCTTGGCTTGATGAAGACGCAGATGGTCAAGAACTCGATCATCGTGCCGGTCGGGTCAAAGGGTGGCTTCGTCCTCAAGGGTACCGTACCGGCACGCCCCGCGCTCGATGCGTACGTGGTCAACCGCTATCGCCAATTCATTTCGGGTCTTCTCGATATCACCGACAACATCGTCGACGGCGACGTGATGCATCCGCCGGACGTCGTGCGACACGATGACGACGACCCGTACCTGGTCGTCGCGGCGGACAAAGGCACCGCGCACCTCTCCGACCCAGCCAACGACGTCTCGGCGCAGTATGGCTTCTGGCTCGGTGACGCATTTGCCTCAGGTGGCAGCCATGGCTACGACCACAAGAAAGAGGGCATCACCGCGCGCGGCGCCTGGGAGTGCATTACCCACCACTTTCGGATTCTCGGACACGACATCCAGGCGCAGCCGTTCACCTGTGTGGGCATTGGCGACATGTCGGGCGACGTCTTCGGGAACGCGATGCGCTTGAGCCGTGCGGTGAGGCTCGTCGCCGCCTTCAACCATCGCCACATCTTCATCGATCCAAACCCCGATCCGGAGAAGAGCTTCGCGGAGCGGGATCGTTTGTTCGGACTGCCGCGTTCGACCTGGATGGACTACAACACGGACCTCATTAGCGAGGGTGGTGGCGTGTTCGATCGCTCGGCCAAGTCCATCCCCATCGGCCCGCAGATGCAGGCGCTGATCGGCATCGAGACGAGCGAGGCGAGTGGCGAGGAGGTCATCCGGCACATGCTCACGGCAAAAGTCGACCTGCTCTACAACGGCGGTATCGGCACGTACATCAAGGCGTCGACCGAGGACGACGCCGAGGTGGGCGATCGTGCCAATGATCGCGTCCGCGTGGACGGTAAGGACGTTCAGGCGCGCGTGCTAGGTGAGGGTGGGAACGTTGGCGTCACGCAAAAGGGGCGGGTCGAGTACTGGCTGCGCGGGGGCCTCTGCAACACGGACGCCGTCGACAACTCCGGTGGCGTCGACATGTCGGATCACGAGGTCAACATCAAGATCCTGCTCGACCTGCTGGTGCGGAGTGGTGTCATCGGCAGTCGCGACGAGCGACATCGCATGCTCGAGGAGATGACCGACGAGGTCTCGGAGCTGGTGCTGGCCGACAACCGTCATCAGGCGGTCGCGATCACGCTCGACGGGCTGCGTAGCGCACAACGCTACGAAGAGTTCCTCGACGCCATCGATCACCTCGTCAACCTGGGCGTGCTCAACCGCGAAAACGAGGACTTGCCCAGCCGCAAGGAGCTCCTCGCGAGCTCGGCGCGTGATCGCGGTCTTCCCCGCCCGATCCGCGCTGTCCTGCTCGGGTACACGAAGATCTGGGCGTTCACGGAGATCCTGGAGGCCAGCTGGATCGACACCGACGCTGGTCTCCCCCTGCTCGAAGTCTACTTCCCTCGACGCCTTCGCGAGAGCTTCCGCGAGTATTTCCCGAGGCACCCACTGAAGCGCGAGATTGTGGCGACCGTGGCGGCCAATCATGTGGTCAATCACGTTGGTGTCGCGTTCCTGCCGCGCGTCGCAACGACAACCGGGGCAGACGTGAGTCAAATCGTTGCGGCATACCTCGACGCGGATCGGGAAATCGACGCCGACACCGCTCGCCACCAGGTGCTCGAATCTGGCCTCTCGCCCGAGAAGGAGCACGCGAAGCTGCTCGAGATTGAAGAACGGATCGAGTCACACGTGCTGCAGAAGCTGAAGGCCGCCGTCGGTTCGGACGCCACGCCCCTTGCGGCGGTTGTGGGAAGCTCCCGCCGGCAGTGACACTCTTATACGTTCAAACCGGGTCGGGTTGTCGTTCTGCTCGATGGCTTGATTAAGAAGCGTGGCGACATTCCCTCGCGAGAACTCGAGCGACTACGACGATTGCGAAGGAGGTCGTGTCATGAGCCGCGTGAGGCCTTGAAAGGCCGTCGATCCGACAGGCACAAATCTTGTGCCCAACTCGCCGCGCGGCCAGTTCAGAGTGACACTAGGCGGCCGACCATCGATTGGCAATCCTCTCCTGCGGGCCGACGACTGACGACGGTCGGGCGCAATACAGCACACGAAGGTTCGGCGCAGGACCACGGCGCGCGACCTCACGTGAGCTTCGCCTTCATCACGAGAACATTGAACGGCTCCCCAAGTGCTTGGGCAGGTACGATGACGGCGTGATCGGGTCGGCGCTGTCGCAAATCTAGCGCCTACTCTCGCTTCGCTGCACCGTGCACGCCTTGAGCGTAGTCTCTACACCATGGAAGACAGCCAGCCGGCGCGGCCTCGCCGATTGACGCATCCGATAGCGCGCGTCGTCTGGAGCCAAACGGACTAGTGACGCTCACCCCACGCCAGGCGAATCCGTCTTGGAGGTCCTCCGAGAGCAGCAGATCCGGCGCCGATTCACCGGCACGCGTGTGGAAGCTTGCCGAGCGCGCCGTGATCGCGGGCGACGTCGCGGCCCTCGAACGGCTCCTTCGCGATTACGAGCAGCTCTTGAAAGAGGGGCCGCCACAGGCGTCGTGGTTCGACGGCCTGCCGCCGCGTTTTTCGGGCGGCGACGTTCGGGCCATCATCGCGGGCAATCACCATTTCGCCACGTGGGACGAATTCGAGGCGTTCGCGCTGGAGCTCCGGGACGAAAAGTCTCCGACGGCCCAGTTCGAGGCGGCCGTGGACGCAGTCGTGAGTGGAGACGAGGCCACGCTCGATCGGCTCCTTCGCGCACGTCCCGAGTTGATTCACGCGCGCTCCAAGCGCCCGCATCATTCGACGCTTTTGCTGTATGTCGGTGCAAACGGCGTTGAAGGCTTTCGGCAGAAGACGCCGAAGAACGCCGTCCGGATCGCCGAGCGGCTGCTCGCCGCGGGTGCAGACGTCGACGCCGTCGGCGAGATGTATCGCGGGACGACGACGCTTGGTCTCGTCGCTACGAGCGTCCATCCCGTGGAGACCGGCGTGCAGGCGGAGCTGATCGACGTTCTCGTCAGGGCCGGCGCGTCGCTCGCCCATGCGGTAGCGCCGGACTACACGGACGGCCGCGTGGTCAACGCGTGTCTGGCCAACGGCCGCGGCGAAGGCGCGCAGCTCGTCGCGGAACGCGGCGCGGAGCTCGATCTCGAAGGGGCCGCCGGCGTCGGGCGTCTGGATGTCGTGAAGAGCTTCTTCGACGAGCGCGGCCGCCTGACGCCCGGCGCCCCGCGTGAACAACTACTGAGAGGCTGCTTCTGGGCATGTCAGTACGGCCGGCGCGAGGTTGTCGAGTTCCTGCTCGAGCGCGGGATCGATCTCGCCGAGTCTCGCGGCAATGAGACGATGCTCCACGGCGCTGCACTGGGCGGACACCCCGACATCGTCCGGATCTTGATCGCGCATGGCGCGCCGATCGACGTGAAGGACGATCACTATCAAGCCACGCCGCTCGGTTGGGCGCTTCATGGGCTGGGGGCATCGGGGCGAAGGCACGCCGGCGGAGCCCTACTACGACGTCGTTCGCCAACTCGTCGCCGCCGGCGCGCGCGTCGAGGACGACTGGTTGGCCGACGAGCCTGTCAGCTCAGATCTGCAGCTGCTGGCAGCACTGACGCACGACAAGCCGTCGTAACCGTCGCGTTACGGCTTCTCGACTCGAAAAACGATGTTGCGCGACCGGATTTCCATCAACACTACGCGACTAGGCAGGAGTAGTTGCGACCTCACCGTCGAATGCGTTCCACTACGATTGGATCTCGCGGGCCCGAATTTTGAGCGGTCACTCCCTGACGCAACGCACGGAAACTGCCATCTGCTTCTGGCCCTGAGGCTGACGATAGAGCGCTTGACTGCCTTTGCCGAAGTTATAGAACGGTGCGGTGATCGGATCGTTTTCGGATACCGTCCAGTAAATTCCGTGTGCCTCCAGCCGGTCGTACTGTCCATCAATGGAGCGATTGCCACCCAGCACGGCATTGAAGCCTGACGTCCCTCCGCTCAGGAGTGCCGTGTACGCCCCTTTACCCTTATCAGGCGAATCGTTCCCAAGTCCACCATAGTGCTTCGCCATCTGACGCCATTCGTCGTCGGTCGGCAACCGCCATCCATCTCCTAGCGACTGACATCCTCGCTGCGCCGATTCCCACGTATACAAGCGGCCATATCGACGGCAGTTCGGTTCCGCATCGTCGTAACAATAGGATGACGACGTGTTGACGTTCAGATTGGCAGTCGTCCACTCTTTACCGTCCGCCATCCGTTTGGAAGAAGCGATCGCGCCGGACAGGGTCTGGTCTTTCGCTGAACCCTGCGTCGAGCCGGCGCCGCCAACAAATCCGAACGCAATACTCAGCGCGATTGCCACGGCACTAATTCGACTCGTCGTCATGTTGTCCTCCTCGCCGCCATAGTGTGATCGCGGAGTGTGTCTTCGCACCCTTGACATCGCCGCACCTAACGGAGGGAGCCTAACACGCATTAACTCGCGCTAAACGCCGAAGGGGCTTTCTATCCGCGGTCGAGCCTGTGGAAATACACTTGGCCACTACTCAGGATCAATCGGTAGTCTAATCGTCGCGGCCAATTCGTAAAGCCGTCTGCGATAGCTGCCGGCCTGTCGGTTCGAATCCTAGTCAACCCAGCCACAGAAAACGCCCTGTGTTTCAATTACTTCCAGCACAGGGTGACTTCACTATCGAACTGATGGCGCTCGTCCTTGAAGTCAAGGTGGAAACGTCCCATTCGACGGCTGAAGACCCCTTGCCTGCTCGACGAGCTGGCGTACGGTTTCGATCACCAGTTCGGGTTGCTCTTGCGGGACGTTGTGTCCGCTCTCGTCGGTAATCACGAGACGAGCACCGGGAATGGTATCCAACCAGCGCTTGTAAGCGCGCGATTCGCCGTCGATTTCTGGTCGCTGCTTCGCGCGCAACTGTCGAATGGCGCTGGTCGTAAACGGCACCTCGCGGGGGCTGATCGCGTCGATAAGAACCAGCGGAACGCGAGGCGGAATTTGGCTCGTCCTCGCTTGTTCGACCGTCTCCGGCAAGACATCGATCTCCGGCAGAGCCGAACGCTCAAACCCTCGGCATCGTGAGTCGGATCGACCAGCACCATGCCGCTTACATCGTCTGGGTACATTCCCGCGAAGACTCTGATGTAGAGACCTCCGAGCGAGGCGCCAACCAGAACGTACGGCGGCGGCACGCTGGCGACGCGAAGGGCGTGACGCAGTTCCGCGGCGATCTGACGGCCGTCGCGAGGTGGCGGCGCGTCCTCGGATAAGCCGACGCCGGCGCGATCGTAGGTGACGGTCCGTGCAAAGCGACTCACCTGAGGCTGAACCTTCCCCCACATCTCCAAAGGAGGGCCGAGTCCGTTCTCGAACACCACCGTGGACTCTCCGCTACCAGCCACCAGCATCCGCATGGTATGACCGTCGATTGCCACGCGCGTAAACGTCTGGCTTCGTGTCGGCAGGAACAGCGCTACGGCGTTGAGCATCACGGCCAGTACTGTGAGCTCGCGCTTCACGTCGTCCTCCCAGTTCCCGTTAGCGGTACCGATTTCGCGCCAGACACGACGGTGCTAACCCCACGCGCCCCAGCGGCACGGCCAGCAATGCAACGAGAATCATCAAGCCTTGGAAGCGGTAAATATCGAGCGCCACGTAAATCCGCACGACTCCCCAAAGCAGGACCGCGAGCATGAGCAAGCACGTTGTCCCTGCGCTCCATACCAGCAAATACTGCCGCGCGTACCGCGCGGAGACACGGCCCCACGCGGTTGGCCGCGGAAAACCTGTTCCTACGCAAGCAGCTGGCGTTATACCTGGAGCGACAGGTGAAGCCCCGCGTGCGGATGATGCCACGCGAATGACGCTCATCGCTCTCTCGCGATTGGTCGACTGGCGTGATCTGCTGACGGTCGTAAAGCCGGACACGCTGATCCGGTGGCACCGGAAGGGTTTCCGCTTGTTGTGGCGCTGCAAGTCCCGGCCGCTGGGCCGCCCCCGGATTCCGCTAGGGGTGCAACAACTGATCGCCAAGATGGCGACCGAGAACGTGACGTGGGGCGAAGAGCGAATTGCGGCAGAACTGCAGCTGAAGCTCGGATTACGGGTCTCGGCGCGGACGGTTCGGCGGTACATGCCGCGACGTGGGTCGCCGCCCCGCGGTCGTGAGTCCCAGGTATGGAGCACGTTCGTGCGAAACCATGCCCGCGCCGTCTGGCCTGCGACTTTTTCACCACCGTCACTGTCAGTTTCCGCATTTTCTATGTGTTCGTGGTGTTGGAGGTCGGCACGCGCCGTATCGTCCACTGGAATGTCACGGAATATCCGAGTGAGCCCTGGATCCTTCAACAGTTCCGGATGATCCTCCCTGGCGACCAACCGCATCGTTTCGTGATTCATGACCGCGACACCGTGTTCTCGGCCGCGGTTGACCAGCTGCTCAGCGACGCACAGCTCACGGTGCTCAAGACGCCCATACGATCACCACAGGCCAATGCCTATTGCGAACGACTGATCGGCACGATTCGCCGCGAGTGTCTGGATTGGGTTATTCCGCTCAACGAGCCGCATCTCCGCCGCGTGCTCGCGGAGTGGATCGATCACTACAACCGAGGACGTCCGCATGCCAGCTTGGGACCTGGCCTCCCTGAGGCTGCGACGAACGAGGCGCCCGTACCGTCACACGGGCATCGGTTGCCTGCCACCTACCGCGTGGTGGTGAACCCGGTGTTGGGCGGCCTTCATCACGAGTATCGACTCGAAGCAGCGGCATAAATCGCGGGGGAAATGGGCGGCTCAGGATTTTGCGGAGCACAGGTTATAATATCGCCTCGTTTGCTTCCCATTTCGGAGGTGTGCAATGAGCCATTGCGCTCGATCGTCTCTCGCCGGCTTTGGCGTGCTCGCACTCGTCGGTTTGGGCCCCGTCCTGGCGGCTCGTGGCCAGGAGCCGCAGGCCGAGCCCCGCGAACTGCGCGTGATGACGTACAACATCAAGCACGGACAGACGAACCTGGAGTGCGAGCAGCCGCAGCCGATCCCCGGGGAGCTGCCGTTTCCCGACTGCGGCCTCGATCTGCAGGCCTCGATCGACGTGATGCGCGCGCACGGCGCCGACATCATCGGCGTGCAGGAAGTGGATCGCTTCTGGGCGCGCAGCGCGTTCGTGGACGAGCCGGCGGCCATCGCTGCCGGGCTCGGCATGGAGCATCAATGCTACGCGGCGAACCTCGATCACGCCCCCGATTCACACTCGGACGTGCCGCACCAGTACGGCACGGTGATCGTCAGCCGCTTCCCGATCCTCGACTGCAGCAACACGCTGCTGCCCCGGACGGGGAACAACGAGCAGCGCGGTCTCACGCTGGCGGTGATCAACGTCAACGGCGTGCCACTGCAGTTCTACAACACGCACCTGCACCACACCGCCGCGCCCGACCGGGGGCTGCAGACCGAGGAGATCGGGGACATCATGGATGTGGCGCCGGCCGGATCCAAGGTGCTGATGGGCGACTTCAACGCGATTCCCACCGCCCCCGAGATGGCGCCGATCCTCGCGCGGTTCCTCGATACCTGGGCGGTGGCGGGCATCCCGACGCCGGACAACCC
>WHTZ01000006.1:15210-167966 GCA_009377495.1 Luteitalea sp. | reverse complement strand
GGTGGCATTCGACAAGTGTGGCAATCGCACGATCGCCATACGCGCGCGGTCCGGCGGCGCGGTGCGGGAACGTGTCTCGAGTGCCAGGCTGTCCTCCGCATCCAGGTGTATGTCATCAGCGTGCGGAAAGACGCCGAAGCAGTGCGAGCCCGTTTGCTTTTCCAGGATTCGGACGCCCTCGTCGAACAACGTCACATCCCCGCGGAACCTGTTGATGACGAAACCGCGAAACAGGGCGCGCTCGTCAGGCCTCAGGAGATGTGCGGTCCCGATCACCGATCCGAACACACCGCCTCGCTCGATGTCGGCGACGAGGATCCACGGCGCCTGGATGGCGGTGACCAGACCGAGGTTGACCAGATCGTGCTGCCGGAGGTTCAGCTCCGACACACTGCCAGCGCCTTCGATGACAACCGCGTCGAATCGGCTGGCGAGGTCCTGGTACGCGGCAACGACTTTCGGACGCAGCTCGTCGGCGTGCGCGTAGTACTCACGAGCCGAGAGGATCTTCCACGTGCGGCCATTCACGACAACCTGACTACGCCCGTTCCCGCTCGGCTTCAGCAGAATCGGATTCATCGCGGGCTCCGGCTCCAGACCGCACGCTTCGGCCTGCGCAACCTGCGCACGCCCAATCTCTCCTCCCGCCTGGCAGGGGTAGGAGTTGTTGGACATGTTCTGCGCTTTGAATGGCGCCACCGAGATGCCCCGGCCACGCAACCAGGCGCAGATCGCAGTGGTCATCCAGCTCTTGCCGGCGTTCGAGGAGGTGCCGCCGACGAAGAGCGTCTTCGCCATCACGCCATCTCCCTGATGAGACGCAGCACCGTGGCCTCGTTGAGATCGGCGATGCGCACGTACGTCGCGCGCATGGCTTCGGCCAACTGCTTCGGCCGCCCAGTGGGGCGTCGCTCGTCTTCGGTGTCGATGACCAGCGCCAGGCACCCCAGGGCGCCCGCCGCCGCGAGCGCATCACTCCACGCGTCGCCGGTTTGACTGGGAACATTGGCGTGACCGTCGGTGACGAGCACGACTACCGCGTGGTCGGTGACGTAACCCGCCGCGAGCTCCAAGGCATGGGCGAGCGGTGTGCGGCCGCCGGTCGGAAGGTAGTCGAGCGATCGATCCACCTCGGCGCGCGAGGAGGTCGGCTCGACGAGCACTTGGGCCGACGCGCCGCGGCAGGCGATCACCAGGACCTCGTCGTGTCGCCCGTGCGACGCCTCGAGCAAGCCGCTCACCGCGCCCTTCACCAACCGCATGCGATCCTGCACGGCGTGCGAGCCGCTCGAGTCCACGATGAAGATGAAGCGGGTCGAGGCGCGTGGCGCCCTGACGCGCTCGTGAAGGTCTTCAGCGCGGAGACGCGTCGTGCCCGTGTAGCTCAGAGCGTGCAGCAGCGTGGGCCGCACATCGACCTCTCGCGGCTCCAGTGTGCGACGCGTGGCGACGACCGGCCCCACGACCACGCCGGACGGCCCCGACGAACCGCTAGCGCGATCGGCGCCGTGCTCGACCACCAGGCGAGGCGCGTTAACGTCGGTGGCCGCGAACACGCGTTCATGGACGCCCGACTCCCCGTCCTGGGTTTCATCGCTCCGGCTGGGCTCTTGGGGGCGTGGAGGTGCCGGCGGCTGCGGGCGCGGCGGTCGAGGCTTTCCACTCGCACGGTGCGCCAAGGCCAGCGGCAGCACTGCGTTCACGTGAGCCTCGCTGACGGCAATCGCACCGTCGAGCGCGGCATGCGCACGGCTCGCTCGCACGACCGCCAGGTCGGCGCGCAGTGACCGAACATCGTGCTCCGCGACGCGCTTGGCCACGTGGTGGAGCCGCTCGCGTGACAGTGCCACGCTCGCGACGCCCGCCCTCGCCGCGGCAAGCCTTGCGGAAAGCGATTCTTGCGCCTCGGCCCACGCGCGGCCGAAGGCGTCCGGGTCGCGGTCGTACGCCAACCTCCGCTCGAGCACCTCGCACCGGAGGTCGGCGTCCGACGGAGCATCGACATCCACGGCAAGGGCGAAGCGGTCGAGCAGCTGCGGCCGCAAAGCGCCTTCCTCGGGGTTCATGGACCCGAGCAGCACGAACTCGGCCGGCTGTGTGACGCTGAAGCCCTCCCGCTCGACGATGTGAACACCGCTGGCCACGGCATCGAGGAGCGCGTCGGACAGGTGATCGGGCAGGAGGTTCACTTCATCGACGTAGAGCACGCCGCCGTTGGCCTCTGCCAGCAGGCCCCGCTTCAGCGCCGGCTCGCCTTTGAGGGCTTTCTGGACGTCGAGACCCCCGAGCAGACGATCCTCGGTCGCGCCGATCGGCAGCGTGACGAACGGCGCCTGCGCCTCCAGCAGGTCGGCCAGACCGCGAGCGGCCGTGCTCTTGGCCGCGCCCTTGTCGCCGCGCACGACGACGCTCAATCGCCTGTCGATGGCCGCAAGCTGCAGCGCCAGCTTCAGCGTGTCGAGGCCCACCAGGGCTGTGAACGGGAAGTGTGGAGCTCTCATGACCGTACACGCACGCGCTCCCCGCGTGCCTCCACGAAGCTCTCCGCCTTTAGACGGACATCCTGAAGCGCTCGAAGGGTCTCGGGAGCCGCATTCTCCCAAAGGCCGCGGTCGGCCGCCTCGAGAAGGCGGTCCGCGATCGCGTGCAGTGCCCAGGGATTCGATTGTTCCAGGAACTGTTGCATCTCGGGTGAGAGCGCATACTCGGCCGCCAGTCCCTGGTAGACGAGATCGGGGGCGACGTGGGCCGTGGCATCGAAGCCAAAGATGTAGTCGACCGTCGCCGCCAGCTCCAAGCCGCCTTTGTAGCCGTGACGGCGGATGCTCTCGAGCCACTTGGGATTGATGACCCGCGACCGGTAGACGCGCAATGCCTCCTCGCGCAGGTCTCGCACCTTCGCCGCGTCCGGCCGCGAGCTGTCCCCGAAGTACATCTTTGGCTGGCGTCCGGTCAGCGATCGCACCGACGCGATCATTCCCCCGTGGAACTGGTAGTAGTCGTCGGAATCGAAGATGTCGTGCTCGCGGTTGTCCTGGTTGTGCACGGCCACCTCGATCGCGCGCAGTCGATCGACGAAGACATCGCGAGCGTCCACGCCGTCCGCGCCGCGACCATAGGCGTAGCCGCCCCACTCGACGAAGACCGTCGCGAAATCCTTGTCGCTCTGCCAGTGACGAGTGTCGATCAGTTGCTGAATGCCGGCACCGTAGCTACCAGGCTTCGCGCCGAAGATGCGGTAGCGCGCGCGCGCCTCGATCTCATCGAGCGCGGCATCCGATGGACGCGCCAGCTCTTCGAGGTAGTGCTTTCGCGGGTAGTTCCGCTCCGCCGGCTCGTCGAGCTCCACGACCAGTTCGACGGCACGATCGACGAGCGTGATGAGATGCGGAAACGCGTCGCGGAAGAACCCGCTGATGCGCAGCGTGACGTCGATGCGCGGCCGCTGTAGGCGCTCGAGCGGCACCACACCGAGATCCTGGATACGTCGCGACTGCGGATCCCACACCGGCTCGACCCCGAGTAGCGCCAGCACCTCGGCCACGTCGTCGCCCTGTGTACGCATCTGGGCGGTGCCCCACGCACCAAGGCCGATCATCTCGGGGTAGCGACCTTCCTCGGCCAGGTGGCGCGCGAGCACTTCGCGCGCGAGCTGCTCACCGACGCGCCAAGCCGCCTGCGACGGCACCGCGCGCGGATCGACGGCGTAGAAGTTCCGTCCGGTTGGCAGGATGTGCGCCATCCCGCGAGTCGGCGCGCCCGCCGGACCGGGTGGAACGTAGCGCCCTGCTAACCCGTCGAGGACATGGTCCACCTCGTCGGTGACCTGTTCGAGCGCTGGCACGAGCGTGCGACAGGCAAAGCGCAGCGACTCGCCGACCACGGCGTCCGCACGTCCAAGACGGCGCGTCACGATATCGTCGATCGACCGTTCCTCGAAACCGGTGTCTTCGAGGTCGACGAAGAGGTCGCGTGCCAGCTCCTCCAGGCACTCGATGGCATCGGCATGAGAGACACAGGTCGCGCCAGCCAGGTGGTGCACACGATCGAGCCGGGCACCGGGTGCGGCCAGTAGCGTCTGGAGGTCGAGATCGCACGCCCCGGCCAGTGCCGTCTGCAACCCGGGCACCTGTCCGTTGGGCAATCGGGTGAGCGCACGCAGCGTATCGGGCAGCGATGGCATGGCGCCCAGGACGTGCAGGCCGTCGCGAATCTGCGCGGTGCCGAGCTCGCACAGATAACCGTCGATGTCCTCGATCAGGTGGGCAACGTCGTTGCCGCTCATCTCGGCGAGCGTAACGGGCACGCCTTCTGGTGTCACCTCGTCGTCCCAGTCGTGCTTGTGGTCGCCATGATCCCGCGCGAGCATGGCGCGCAGGTCGAGGTCGGCCTGGAGCTGTGCTTGCTGAATCAGGTCCCAGATCTGCTGCTGAATGATCGGCAGCCGCGTGGCGTCTAGCTTCTCTGCGGCGTAGTACTCGTTGACGAGATCATTGAGCGCGGCCAGCGGGCCGTAGGCATCTGCGGACGTCATGGGCGGCATCAGGTGGTCCACGATGACGGCGTGCGCGCGACGCTTTGCCTGGCTGCCTTCGCCTGGGTCGTTCACGATGAACGGATAGATGAGCGGCATGTCGCCCAGCAGCGCGTCGGGATAGCACTCGTTCGATAGGCCGACGCCCTTGCCGGGCAGCCATTCCAATGTGCCGTGCTTGCCGACGTGGACGATGGCATCGGCGCCCCATCCGCCGTTCGCCACGGGCGTCGCCAGCCAGCGATAGAACGCTGCGTAGTGATGCGTTGGTGGCAGGTCCGGCGTGTGGTAGATCGCGTCCGGGTTCATCCCGTATCCGCGGGGTGGCTGAAGCGCCACGACCGCGTGACCGAACGTGATCGCGGCGAAGAGATAGTCATGCTCGTCGCTCCAGGGTTCCTTGGTCAGCACCTGCGCCGTGCTCGCGGCCCTTGACGCGATCTTCTTGTCAACGCGTCGGTCCGCACTGCGAAGCGTGTCCCCGCGCTCGGTCGGTGTGCCCCACCAGTCCTCCATCCGCTTACGGGACACGGCCGGCAGCGTCGCGAAGGCGGCGCGATATCGCGCTCGCGGGAATCGCTCGGCCGCCCCCGGGTCGAGTGGATGATCCTCGTCGTAGCTGCCACGCGCGAGGAGGTCCATCATCAGCCTGTCGCTCGTGTCGGGCAGGCCGTCGATCGTGTACCCGTCGCGGCGCATCGCCCGCAGCAACGTGAGCAGGCTCGCCGGGGCATCGAGCCCCACGGCGTTGCCCACCCGCGAGGCCTTCGACGACGAGTTGGTGAGTACGAACGCCACCCGCATGTCCTTGCGCGCGAGCTGCCGCAATCGCACGAGCCGTCGCGCGAGGCCCGCGACTCGGCCGACACGCTCCTGATGCGGCGCATACAGACCTGGAGCGTCCTCCGAGCGATCCTTGAACGACACGGGCGGCGCGATGATCCGTCCGTCGAGCTCGGGGATGGCTACATTGATCGCGGTGTCCAGCGCCGTCAGGCCGCGGTGTGACACTTCCCAGGCTTCGCGCGGCATACCGCTGGCGACCGCCTGCACGACCGGCACGCCGAGCTGCTCGAAGACCGACGAGTCGTGTCCGCCACGGCTATCACCCAGGGCGAACGAAAGCGTCGAGATCACCATGTCTACGCGGTCCATGACCAAGCGCAGCGCCGCGGGGACGCCGTCCTCGCGGGCCCGCAGGCTCGACGTGAAGATCGCGAGGGCATTCATGCCCTGCTGGTCGAGCGCGTCGATGAGCTCGTCGATGAACGCGACGTTGCCGCTCAGCGCGTGCGCGCGGTAGAAGAGGATGGCCGCCGTGGGTCTGGCCGGATCACACCGCTGCTCCCAATCGTCGATCGTGGCGTGCTCGACATCTGGCAGATAGACGCCGTGCTCCGGGACGTCGAGCGGCGGCGCGCTGCCGTGGGCCGTGAGGAGCAGCCGGTCGGCCAGGAACGTCAGACACTCGCTCAGGTTGCGCGGCCCGCCGAGGGTCAGATAGGTTCGGACCGCTTCGACCACATCTAGGCTCACCGTGCTCGCGCGTGCGAAGTCGGCTCTCGGCTCGCCTGTGCCGCTCACGACCACCATCGGCGTCGAACGGTCAATCGCCCAGGCGCGCAACCGTGCGAACCCTGGAAGGCTGTCGAGCTCGCCGTGCAGCCGAACCACGAGGATGTGCGCGCCTGCGAGCGACCCCTCCAGCAGCAGCGACAGATGTTCGTCGGTCTGGAGCCGCACGAGGGACACGCCCACCACCTCCAGATCGGCGGGAAGCGCAGTCTGCACCCGCTTCAAGGCCAGGAGGTCGGTATCGGCATGCGACATCAGGGCCAGGCGATGCCGGGCAGACGCATCAGGGGTCAGCGCCATCGGCGACGTTGCGGTTCGCGGCCGCACGTCCCAGTCGTAGAAGTTGAAGACATATTCCGTCAGCTCGGACGGTGGGGCCACGAAGCGGTCGGCGCGCACCATCGTCTCGATGTAGTCGTAGATGAGCCGCACGTGCCACGGCGTGTTCACGGAATGGAACCACATCGAGCGGCCGTCGAACACGAGGCTGGCGACGTTCGCGAGCGCGCATGGGCCGAGGCAGCCCGCCTTTGTCAGATGCACGATGTTCCGCAGTTTTCGCCGGAGCCACTCCTCTTTGAACGTGTCGACAGGCACCGCGGCGTAGCCGCGCTCGGTGCGGCCGCAGCAGCACCCCGTGAAGCAATACGACAGGTGCGCTCGCCGCTGGACGACGTTGATCGCGCGGCCGTCGGCACGAACCACGCGCGCCCGAAACATCTGCGTCATCGCGTACCTCCGCGCCGTACGACCCAGATCAGGTGCGGTCCGCCGATGAAGGCCGTAATGGCGCCGGCCGGAATCTCGGCGGGCGCGAGCAACACTCGTCCCAGCGCATCGCAGGAGGCCAGCAGGACGCCACCGAGCAGAAAGGCGCACGGCATCAGCAACCTGTCGTCGCCACCGAGACGCGCACGCAGCAGATGCGGCACGACCAAGCCCACGAAGCCGATCGGCCCCGTCAACGCGACCGTAGCTGCCGCCAGGATCGAGCCCGCGAGGTACCCTTGAACGAGCGCGCGCCGCACCTGCGCGCCACGCGTTGCGGCCCACGCTTCCCCGACGGCGAGCAGGTTCCATTGGCGCCCCTGGCGCACGATGAGGAGTCCGGTCCCCACGACGGCCGCCACGTAGATCAACAGGGTTGGCCGCTCGATCGCATCGAGGCCGCCGATCAGCCAGCGCGAGATCGCAAAGGACTGCGACATTCCCGTCAGACCGTGAACCAGCAGGATGAGGGCGGCGCATACGCTGTTGATTGCAATTCCGGCGAGCAACAAGCTGGACGATGAGAGCTGTCCTCCACGGGTTGCTGCCCCCATCACGACCAACAGGATCAGGCCGGCACCGGTGAGCGCTCCGGCCCAGATGCCGACGACGCCCGCCACCATGTGCCAGTCGAACGCGATTGCGATCACCGCGCCCAGGGACGCGGCCGTGGAGACGCCCAACGTGTAGGGCGTCGCGAGGGCGTCGCGCAGCATGGACTGGAACAGACTGCCCGCCAGGGCCAGCGCGCCGCCGGCAAACAGGCCGAGCAGGGTACGTGACAACCGCAGGTTCGTGAGGATCGACCAGTCTGGCTCTTGTCGCTGCCAGACGTGGCCCCAGTCGAGCGCGCTCGGCCCCGCGAGCGGAAGCAGCACGGCTGCAGCGACGAAAAGCAGTGCCGACCCGCCAAGCCACGACACCACTGGGTACGGCTTCATCAGCATCACTCGTACCGCACCCAGGGACGCGACGCACCCTGATCCACGGTCAGTCGCTGGGAGAACACATGCAGCCAGGCAGGGTCGTCGAGCGCGCTCTCGGTCGCGAGGTCGCGAGCCACGCCTCGCTCGGCCAGAATGATGACCCTGGTGCAGAAGGTCAGGGCCAGGTTGACATCGTGGGTCACCACCAGGCAGGCCGTCCCGCGCTCGGCCTCGGCGCGCAGCACGCTGAAGCACTGCAGTTGTTGGTCCACGTCGAGAAACGTGGCGGGCTCATCCAGCAGCAGGACGCGACCCTGCTGTGCCAGACAGGCCGCCAGGAAGACTCGCTGGCGCTCGCCTCCGCTCAGCGTGGCCAACGTTCGCCGTCGAAACTCGAGACACTCGCACCGCTGCATCGCCTCCTGAGCGACCTGGCGATCCTCGTCTGACTCGAACCAGCGCGCGGCGTGGGCGTAGCGGCCCATCAGGACCAGCGCCTCGGCGCGCATGGAGAGATCGGCGCGCAGGCTCTGCGGCAGATGCGCGAGCATCCGGGCGCGCGCGATCGCCGCCCACTCATCGAGCGGACGCTCCGCTAGAATCACCGCGCCCTCCGTTGGCGACCGCAAACCCGCGATGATGTCGAGCAGCGTGCTCTTCCCGGCCCCGTTCCGGCCCATCACCGCGACCAGCTCGCCGGGGGCGACGTCGAACGAGACGTGCTCGAGCACCGGCACCGTCGAGGCCCGCCACGCCACGTTTCGCACACGCAGGACCGGGGACCTCACTGCGGCCTCACGCCGTGAAACCACGAAGCCATGGCCCTCGCCACGTCGAGAATGCGCGGGCCGGGAACGACATAGGCCTCGTCATGAACCGCGTGCACGGCCCCGTCGCGCACCGCTTTCACCATCGTGTGGCGTTGCCAAAGCCTCTCGGTAATCTGGCGACGCCGCGTCGAATCGGCTGGTGACTCGCCCATCTCGCCCACATCGATGATGACGTCCGGCGCCAGGCTGATGACGCTCTCCATCGAGATGCGGGGATACTCGAGCTTCACGGAGGACAAGACGTTCACGCCTCCCGCGATCGACGCAATGTCGTGGAGGTAGGAGCCCGGTCCCACGGCCACGAGGTCGCTGAGGGTGCCGGTGCGCCGGCCGACGATGATGAGCACCTGTCGAGGCGCCCGTCCGGCGACGGCCGCCTTGACTCGATCGAGCCCGGCGTTCAGGCGCGCGACCAGTCGATCGCCCCGCTCGGGAACGCCCGCGGCCGCGGCCATCTGGCGAATGGTCGTGACGACGCTCGGCAGGGTTCCTCGAGTGACCATGGCCGTCTCGATGCCGAGCGTGGCCAACTGCGAAGCAGCCGAGCTCGGCCCCGTGTGCACGAACACCAGGTCGGGCTTCAGCCGCGCGATCGTCTCGGGATCGGGCTCGAGGAAGGTACCCACCTTTGGCAGTCTCGCGACGTCAGCCGGATAGCGACAGAACGTCGAGACTCCGACAACGCGATCGCCCAGTCCGAGAGCGAACAGCGTCTCGGTGATGCTCGGCGACGTCGAGACGATGCGCGTCGGCACTGGGCGCGGCTGGGCCAGGGCAGCCACACTCGTCACGGCGACGAGCCACGCGGTCACGAAGAGCCGATGCGGGCGATAGCACATGTCAGGCTGTTTCAGGCAGTGGACGCTCCGCTGCCGCCTGGAGGTCCGCCGGCATCGGCTCGCCGAGGAACTTCTCGCGCAGGCGGTAGTACGTGTCGAGGCGCGACCAATCCGGCGTCCGCAGCACCTGGTGGTCGTCGCTGATGCGCGGGTTCGGCAGGAACACGGTCGTCATCTGCTCGTCGTAGCCGTTCCACAGCCGCAGGCCCCAGGACCGTCCGCCAGCGCAGCCCTTGCCGCGACGTTCGAAGAAGGCCGCCTTCGCGACCGGACGCTTCTGTCGCAGTTCCTCGGAGGCGTTGCCCTTGTGGGGGCCGATGCAGAGGTGAAAGTGCCAGGGACCGAGATCGACGGTGAGGTATCCGTCCGAGTACCGGATCTCGGGCGGTGCCTGAAACGACACCTCGAAGACGGCGCCCTCGATGCAGGGGCCGACGACGACCGAGCGCCAGTGCGTGCCGAACAGGTCCTGCGCGAGCTCGCGCATCGTGGCTTCGGTCGGCGGGAAGTAGCTGTAAGCCGTGACGGCCTCGTCTGGGTGGCGCTCGATCGCATCGAACCGCGGATTCTGTGGCAGTCTGCTCATCATCGTGACCTCACGTCTCACCACGCTCGGGAGAATCGGTTGCCGGTCTTGCCGGTGACCTCGCGCAGCGATCCGCTGACGCCCGCGTCGTGTTCGAGCTTGCGGCCGAAGAGCCATAGCAGGTCGGAGAGCCGGTTCACATACGACAGAATCGCGGGCTGAACGACGGCGCCGGATTCCTGCAGCCGGACCAGCGAGCGCTCGGCGCGCCGGCAGATGGTGCGCGCAACGTCGTAGGCGGCCGCCGCGCGGTGCTCGCCGGGGATGGACCAGTCGGCCAGCATGCCCTCGATCGCCTCCAAGCGATGCACCTCCGCGGTCAGGCGCTCGACGAGCGCGGTGTCGATCAGGATCTGTGGCTTCGGGCTCTCGGCGGGCGTGGCGAGCGACGAGCCGATCTTGAACAGATCTTGCTGGACGCTCTTGGTGAAGGCCGCGATGTCGACGTCGTCGCAGATCGAACGGGCAAAGCCAAGCGACGAGTTCAGCTCGTCGATGGTGCCGTACGTCTCGACTCGCAGCGATCCTTTGGACACACGGACGCCGCCGGCCAGACTGGTCTCGCCAGCGTCGCCACGCATCGTGCTGATGCTTCTCATGATTCGGTCTCCTTTCGCGCCTTGGATGGAAGCCCGCGGACATAGGCCGCGAGCGATCTGAAGTTGTGACCACTGACGTCGGCCTCGTCTGACGAGAGGTGCCAACCCGTCTCGCCGACCGCGAGCACGAGCGTTTCTGCCGTCGAAGGCGCGACCACCACCGTGTATCCCTCGCGCTCGAGTACCGCGCGTGCCATCGCCGCGGGCAGGCCTTCGCCGCGCACGGCCGCTGTGCCGCGGCCGCCGGTCAGCCAGCGGAAGCTGCGCTCCTCGGCATGAAATCGGACCTGACGCCCCTCGAAGGCCTGGGCGATGCCACCGGAGAGAACCACATCTTCCGGAGCCCCCGTGATGAGCTCTCCTCCAGGAACGACGAGCCACACGACATCGGCCGTTCGCAGCGCCAGCTCGAGATCGTGCGTCGAGATGATGACGGCAAGCGGACCCTGGCGCGTCAGGTGACGCAGCAGCCCCATGAGCTCGACGCGCGACGGCACATCGAGGAATGCCGTCGGCTCATCGAGCAGGAGCATCAGCGGCTCTTGCGCTAGCGCACGCGCGACCATCACCCGCTGGCGCTCGCCATCCGAGATTCGGGCGAAGTCGCGATCGGCCAGATGATGGGCACCAACAGCCTCGATCGCCCAAGACACGACCTCGTGATCACGATCGCTCAGGCCTCCGAGCCAACCAGAATGGGGATACCGTCCCAGGTCGACGACCTGCCGGGCCCGCAGTGACTCGACGGCTACGCGCTCGGTGAGGACGACGCCCAGCCGCCGCGCGAGCTCAGAGGCTGACAGCGATTCGAGTGCGATTCCCCCCAGCTCCACAGATCCCCAGAGCGCCGGCTGCATTCGGGCCAGCGTGCGCATCAGGGTTGATTTCCCGATGCCGTTCGGCCCTAGCAGGCATACGAGCTCTCCTGCGTCGACCGCTAGATTGACGCGCTCGAGCACCGCTCGGCGCTGCCGGCGGCTCCGGTAGCCCACCGCGAGGTCGTGCGTCCGCAGGGCGGGAACCGCCGGGCGCGATGTCGTGGCTGCTTTCATCCCGCGAACGCTCCGCGCCTGCTTCGCAGAAGCACTGCGACAACCACGGGCGCACCGATGATCGACGTCACAGCGTTCAGTGGCAATATCCCGGCGCTCCCGGGCAGCAGGGAGACGATCTGCGCGATTAGCGCAACTGACCCGCCCATCAGCACGACGGCCGGCACGAGCACACGGTGGTTCGACGTGCCGAGAAGGCCACGGCACAGATGGGGGACTGCGATGCCGAGAAAGGCAATAGGGCCACAGAACGCGGTCACGACGGCGCCGAGCATCGAAGCGCCGAACATGGTCAGGACTCTCGCGCGACGGACGGCAACGCCCATCGACCGCGCGTAGCTCTCACCCAGGAGGAGCGCGTTCAACTGTTTCGTCATCGCTGCAGCGAGGCAGACGCCCACAATTGTGAGCGGCGCGAAGAGTCGCAGACGCTGCCAGGTCACGCCGGAGAACGAGCCGAAGCCCCATTGCGCCAGCTGCATGAGTCGTTCGGGTGAGCTGACGCCGACGAGCACGGTGACCATGGCTGAAGCGGCATAGCCGAACATCAGGCCGAGGATGAGCACGGTCGTCGGGCTGGCGACTCTCGAGGACACGACCAGTACCAGCGCAAGGACGGCGAGCGCTCCGGCGATCGCCGCTCCGATCAGGAGCGCATCGCCCCGAAGGCCGGTCGAGGTTCCGAACGCCGCCGCGACGCTCATGCCTGAGCCCAGCACCACGATCGCCACGCCCAGACTCGCACCCGACGAGATTCCCAGGGCAAACGGGTCCGCCAGCGGATTCCGGAACAGCGTCTGCATCTGCAGCCCGGCGATGCCGAGAGCGGCGCCGGCAAGAAGAGCGGTGAGCGACCGCGGCAAGCGGATCGCCTCGACCACGATCGCGGCGCCGTCGCGCTCCGTCGGCGAGCCACGGAGTACTTCGAGAACCCTTCCTACCGGCACGTTGGTCGAGCCGAGCGCGAGGGACAGCAAGAAGGCGGTCGCCATGGCCGCAGCAAGCCCGCAGAGCACGACCGCTTCGCGTGTAGCGTGCGGCGAGCTGCGCTCGACTCGTGACGAGCTCTCGATAGCAGGCGGAGAAGTCGCGTGAACGGTCATGGTGCCGGAGAGTCAGCGCGCAGGCACTTGGATGTACCACTGGAACTCGTGCTTCGGCACAAGCGCCGGATGGAAGACCTTGACGAGATCGGCGAGCACGAGGTCTGGATGCGAGACGGCGCGGGACCAGTAGTCATTCCCGCCCGTGGACGTCACGCGCCGTTCATACACCCACACCTGCCGAGTCCGGTACGCTTTGAACTCGCTATATCTCGGCTCGTCCTTCACCATCGACGCCAGGCTCTGCCACCCGCCACCGTTGATCCAGATGTCGGCGTTACCGGCACGACGAATCTGCGCCTCCAGGTCTATGGTCTCCGAGCCAGTCACGAGGTTGTCCGCCCAGGCGTAGCGACCGCCCGCATCCTTGATCAGGGCGGCGACGTACGACCGGCCCCCAGCGATCACGAAATCGCCGCGCGTGCCGCGTCCAGTCATGACGATCGGTTTCTTGTCGTCGGGTACTGACATCGCTGTCGCGCTGAGAACCTTGTACCGCGCCTTCATGGCGTTGTAGATGCCCTGCGCCGCACGCTCCTCGTTGAGGAACAGCGCCATGTATTTCAACCACTCAGCTCGAGCGAGCCCCGTCGGCTCGAGCCATTCGTTGTTCGTAACAACCGGAATGCCTGCGCTCCGAACCACCGCGAGCGGCGCGCTGGTCGTGCCGCCGGTCATGAACAGGCCAGGCCGCTGCGAGACAACAAGCTCAGCGTCGACGACGGAGATCGGCGCGAACTCGCGGACTCGTCCGCTATTCGCGCGCTTTAAGATCTCGTCGCCGATCAGCTGTTTCATCGTCGAGACACCGGTCAGCACGTCGAGCCGCTGCAGGTCGACGAGCAGCTGCAGATGTGTCGTGGACGCCGAGTAGAGCGACGAGATCGGCACCGTCACCACTTGCGCGCCGGCCAACTCGCGCTCGAGCTTCGGCACCGACGCGCCACACTGCACGAGCACGTACTTCTCGGACGGTTTGCCGGTGACAGTCTCTCGGACACTGATCACCTTGTACGAGCGGTGATAGGTCACGCTGAACTTCACCGCGTCTTCAACCGTTACTTTGTCCGGGAAGTAGTCGGTGGCGGCGTCGTACCGATCGACGCAGCCCCGGATCATGTTGCCGTCAGGCACACGTTCAGCCGCCGGGACGGCTGCGAACACGCCACACACGGCGAGGGCGACGGCCAGCGCTCGCCACCGACCGGCAACCGTTGATGTTTTGACCGAGACCGTTCCCACCATTTCTAGAAGCCCAGGCGGTAGAACGCCTTGAATGACGCGCCTTGCAGGGGGAATCCGAGCTTCTCGTAGTAGAGCTCGTCGAACACGTTGTTCACGACGAGCACGAGGGAGTGCAAGCGCGTCAGCCGATAGGTCACGTTGGCGTCAATCACCGTGAAATCGTCGTAGTCGATGATCGGGAAGCCAGCCTGGTTGAAGTCGTTGTCCTTTCGCCCCTGCACGAAGCGGCCCGACACACGGCTGCTGAGCGCTCCGAAGTCCAGGTCGATTCCGGCTCGGATCGTGTGCATGGGGACATTCAGGATGTCCTGCTGCAAGCCGCTCGTCAGCCGCTCCTTGCGGGTGAGGTAGTGCGTCGTGTTGGCGAACACTCCCACCCGGCTGCGCAGGCGGTGATTGACGTCCACCTCGAGCCCGCTGATGTGTGCGTCGAGCCCGTTGGTCACGGACAACACGATGGGATCTGGCGGCGGCGGGTTGCTGATCACCACGTTGGAGATGAAGCGGTCCTTCACGACCGTCCGAAAGAACGTCACGTCGAGACGACTGGACTGTGCCGTCCACTCCGCGCCGATGTCGAACGATGTGCTCCGTTCGGGCTTCAGATCGGGGTTACCCTGGCTGATCTGCGTGCGGCCGCCCACGATCGTCGTGGTGTAGCCGGTGAGCATCACGGCCTCGGCTGGAATGAAGGCACGGCCAACGGCGAAATGCGCCCGCAGGTCGTTCAAGATCTGGTGCTTGATCCCGAAGCTCGGGTTGAACACCGTGAAGCTGCTCTCGGAGGGCGTGAAGTTCGTCTTGAGCGGGGTGTCGACTGTCTCGGTCGCGATGCGGTCGACACGACCGCCCAAGGTCACGACCGTGCGCCCGTCGCGCAGTCTTAGCGTGTTCTCGCCATAGAACCCGGCTGTGCGTTTGTTGTTGTCTGCCGAGAACGGGGCAGACCGATCTCCCGTGCGCAGGTACGATCGACTGACGCTCGTGACCTTCTCGTAGTCGAAGCCGACGACGACGTTGTTCTGACGTGACCAGTTCCAGGTGTCCCTGAGCTGCAGGCCGACCCAGCCGAGGTCGTTCTCGAACGACAAGTAGGGCAGATACGGCTGGTCGAGTGGGTTCGTTGTCGTGACGTTGAAGGTGTGACTCGATTCGTCGGTGTGGTAGCCCGTGATCGAGAGGGCGTGGCCGCCGACGAGGCCGGTGACGCGCGCGTCCTGACTCGAGCGCTCGAGGTCCTTGCGACCTTGGGAGCTCACGCCCGTGACGAGATTGCCAGGCGTCATAATGTCGCGTCCGCGGTAGCCATTCGCGCGCGCCTCGAGACGCCACGTGCCCAAGTCCACTCCCAAACGTGCGGAGCCGTCGTAGGTCTTGTAGCTGGTGGCCGGCCGCACCTCGCCATTGCCCATGCGGTAGTCGTCACGTTGATCGAACGCGTTGCCGCCGAGGTCGACGTCCACGCGCGACGAGGCGCTGCCACCTACACGTCCCGAGAGCTCCGACGTCCCGAAGCTGCCGCCGCCGAGGCGCGCTGTACCGGCCAGCTTGCCTCGTGATTGCCGCGTGATGACGTTGACAACGCCGCCCATGGCCGACGACCCGTACACCGACGATGCCGCGCCCTTGAGGACTTCGATGCGCTCGACGTTGTCCAGTTGCAGGGTCGCCAGATTCGTCACACCGGACGGCCGGCCGTCGATGAGGAGCAGCGATCGTTTGTTGATGCCGGAGAACTGCGGGCGGAATCCCCGAATACCGATGCCTGACAGGACACCGCTGTATTGAATGACGTCCACGCCGGAGGCCTTCTTCAGAACGTCGGTCAGATCCGCCGCCACCGTGCGCTCGATGTCGACGGCGTCGATGATCTCGATCTTCTGGGGCGTCTCGGCGACGCGCGTCTCGACTCGCCGCGCGCTGACGACGACGCGCTCCGAAAATCCGCCAGCCTCAAGCACGGCGCGCACGGTTGGCGCGACGCCACTGACGGGCACCGTCACTGATTCGCTGGCTGCGGCGAACAGCGGCAGTTCCACCACGACGGTATAGGTGCCCGGACTCAGCGTCTCGATCGCGAACGCACCGGCGCCGTTGGTCACCGTCGTGCGGACGAGGCGACCGCTCGCGTCGGTGACCGTGACACGGGCGCCGGGGAGAACCGCACCCGCTTCGTCGAGTGCGGTGCCTGCGATCGCCGGGCCTGCCTGCGCGGCCACTGGCGGAAGCAGGTAGATGGGACACACAAAGCTGAGGAGAGCGGCTGAGATCAGCCGCAAATGGCGAGGGATTGTCCGTACCATGAGCGTCGCCTCCGCGAGCGGCGCGGTAGACCGGCGGCGGCAACGATGCAGGAGTGCGGGTGGAAGGACGCGGCTTGACGCCGGAGGTTCCAGTGCACACTTTCTGTCGCCGCAGAAAGTCGACCGCAGAACCCCTGGGTAGGTCTCCTGGCTCGGAAGGTAGCGAACGATCGTCTGTTCGCTGGCCGCTTCACCTTCCCCGGCTGGTGGGCCGAGTGGTCAATCGAAGCGACGCGCCTTCACTCACAGTGGCGGGACCGCGCCGGATTTGCACCGGTCTTCCCTGTTAGGCCTTCGTAGGCACCCAAGGCAGGGCATGATGGTAGCACACAGCGCGGTGGAAAAGGGGACAGGCCCCTTTTTCCTTCCTTGACATCCGAATTCTGCCGGTTCACCTTCTTGGACCTGGAGGGGTAAAACATTGGTGACTCGCGTTTTGATCCTCGGGTTGGTGGTTGCGTTCGTGCTGTCCAGCTTCTATCCGGCCTCTGCTCAAACCCTCACAGGACAGATCGAGATTAGCGTCGAGGATCCGACGCAGCGCCGGAGCGCCGCGGCAGGCGCAGCTGAGCTTGCGGTTCACCTTTTGACGTGAGAGCGTCAATTGGTCCTATTGACATTCGATAGGACACCGTACACACTACTCGTATCGAATGACGATAGGACAAAGACTACTGGGAGGCCTCGTACTGCCACTGATGTCTCGTTGGGCCAGTCTCTGGCGCAACCTCGTGCACCGCGACCGCGTCGAACGCGATCTCGACGAGGAGGTCCGCACCGTCTTTACCCTGTTGGTCGACGAAAAGGTCCAGGCGGGAATGTGCCCAGACGAGGCACGTCGTCGCGCGACGCTGGAGCTCGGACGTGTGGAATCTCTCAAGGAGCAGGTTCGGTCCGCGAGAGCCGGCGCCTTCGTAGACGCGCTTGTGCAGGATATCCGTTACGCGTCGCGGTCGCTGCGGCGGACACCCGTGTTCACCGCGGCGGCCGTGATCACGCTGGCGCTTGGCATTGGTGCGAATACAGCCATCTTTACGCTGCTCGATGCGGTCATCTTCAAGCCGCTGGCCGTGCCCGCGGCCAACGAGCTGGTGGCGCTATATGAGAACGCTCCCCAGGGCGTCCCGGCTGCTGCCGTGCGAAGCGGCGGCATCGACCCCAGCGTGGGACCCGCCACCCGATACCTGCGCTTTTCTTATCCGAGGGTCCAACGCCTCGAACGGGCGCTCGCATCGCACGGCTCGCTCGCGGCCATGACCAGCAACATGAGATTTGTCGCTCGCCTTCCGGGCAGCCCGGAGACGACTCGCGTTGATGCTCAAATGGTCTCCGGCCGCTACTTTGCCACGCTCGGCATTTCGGCCGCGCGCGGACGCCTGTTGACCGCTGACGATGTGCGCATCAACCAGGTTGACCCGGTCGCCATGATTAGCCACGGATTCTGGAGGCGCTCGCTTGGCGAGACCGACGCGGCGATCGGGCAGACGATCCACGTCAACGGGGTAGGTGTCACCGTCGTGGGCGTTGCACCGCCCGGCTTCACGGGTATGTGGCCAGATGCGGAGCCGGATCTGTGGCTACCGCTCACGCTCCAGTCTCTTCTGGGGCACCAAACCAACTCCAGTGTGTACGACGGTGACAGGAACAAGCCCTGGCCTGCGCAAGACGGTATCTCTTGGCTGAACGTCGTTGCGCGTGTCGCACCTGGAGATCTGCCGCGTGCCACGGCGCTCCTACAGGCCGCAAACCGCCACGGCGTGTTCGAGCTCGCCGAAAGGCTCGATACCGAGGGCCGCCGCGAGATGCTCACCCAGACCCTCGCCCTCGAACCGGTCGCGCCTGGATTCTCGTGGCTGCGGGCAAGGTACTCAGACGCGCTGTTTGCGCTGATGGCAATGGTCGCGATCGTTCTGCTCGTGACCTGCGCCAACATCGCCAACCTGTTGCTCACCCGCGCGGCGGGGCGCGCGCGTGACGTGAGCATACGAATCTCGCTCGGCGCGACGCCTGGCCGACTGATTCGGCAGTGTCTCACCGAAAGTGTCATGCTGGCCGTACTCGGCGGCACAGCCGGACTGCTAGCGGGCCAGTGGACGAGCGGCTTCCTTGCGCGCGCCGTGCTCGGCACGTCACGCGAGCTTCCACCCGTGTTCTCACTAGACACGCGTGTGATGCTCTTTGCTGCGGCCCTTTCTCTCGTGACCACGATCCTATTCGGCCTGGCGCCAGCCCTTCGCGCGACTCGGGTCGGGCATGCCGCGGCCCTCGGCGCGAATCAGCGGCAGGCCATTGGTCAGTCGGCCATGAAGGGGATGCGACCGCTCGTGGCTGGCCAGCTCGCGTTGTCTGTCGTCGTGGTGTTTGCCGCGGTTCTACTGGGTCGGACGCTGATCAATTTCACACGGCTGGATATAGGGTTCGCGGCAGATCATCTCGTAAGCGTGAACTTTGGTCCGGGCGGCAACGGGTACTCGAGTGATCAAATGGCCGCCCTTCTTGGCCAACGTCTGGTCACCGCGGCGCAAACGGTGCCCGGTGTCACCTCGGCTGCAGTCGCGACGTGTGGGCTTGTCGCCAACTGTTCATATTCGAACCGCTTTCGCATCCAAGGTGCCGGCGACGGGATCGTCCTGAATCAGAACTGGGTCGGTCCGCGCTACTTCGCGACCATTGGCGTGCCCCTCGTCAGCGGCCGCCAGTTCGACGAGCGCGACACGGCACGCAGCCCTCGTGTGGCGATCATCACGGAGTCAGTCGCGCGACGCTACTTTCCAGAGCAGGACCCGATTGGCCAACGTCTAGGATCTTCTCAACTCGATACCGAGATTGTGGGTGTCGTACGCGATGCCCGCTTCATGACGCTGCGCGAGCCAGCCGTGCCGATGGTCTACTTTCCGATCGAGCAGCCGGCTGCGTTCCCGCATAAGACTTATCCGCACAATCTGGACGTACGGATCGCCGGAGACGCGGAGCGGGCGGTGTTCCCAATCCGAGACGCGATTCAACGCGCCGAACCCCGGCTCGTCATCGACGACGTCGGCACGATGTCCGTGCGCCTGGCGGGCCAATTCGGCCGGGAACGGATCGTCGCCTATCTCACTTCCGCCTTTGCGATCTTCGCGCTGTTCCTCGCGTCGCTCGGACTCTACGGCGTACTCTCGTACGCCGTCGCCGGGCGGACTCAGGAGATCGGTCTCCGCATGGCGCTCGGCGCGCGGCCGGGCGAGGTCGCCGGATTGGTGGTCCGCGATGCCCTGAAAGTCGTGGGGGCGGAAGTGCTGGTGGGCGTGGTGGCCTCGATTTGGACGGGCCGGCTCCTGGAAACGTTGCTCTTCGACGTGAGCGTGTCCGACCCTGTCACATCCGCACTCGTTCTCAGCGCGCTCGCCGCGGTGACCCTGGCCGCCGCCTACCTGCCGGCGAGACGGGCGGCCCGCGTCGACCCGGTGTTGGCGCTGCGAAGCGAATAGCCTCTTCTTTAGCTCGCCTGCGCGAGGCGGTCAGCAATCGCGCGCGCCATCTCGGAGCAAGTCAGTGAACGCGAGCCCGAAGGCACCAGATCGATCGTACGCGCGCCGCTGGCCAGCGTGTCAGCCACGGCGTGTTCGATCGCGGCCGCTTCCTCTTCGGCTTGGAAGCTGTGGCGGAACATCAGCGCCACGGAGAGGATAGCGCCAATTGGGTTCGCGACGTCTCTGCCGGCAAGCGTCGGCGCCGAGCCGTGCACCGGCTCGTAGAGCGCCGGTCCGCTGCCCAGGCTCGCAGAGGGCAGCAAGCCCAGCGATCCGGCGATGGCCCCTGCTTCGTCGGAGAGAATATCGCCAAACATGTTCTCTGTAAGGATGACGTCATAGTGACGCGGGTCGAGGGCGAGCATCATCGCGCACGCGTCGACGTACTGGTGCTCGAGCACGACCGCAGGAAAGCGTGGTGCCGTCTCCTTGACGACGCGACGCCACAGTTGCGACGTCTCAAGGACGTTGGCCTTGTCGACCGATGTCACGCGGCCCCGTCGGCCCGCGGCCAGCGTGAACGCGATGTCCGCGACGCGCGCAACCTCGGGCTCCGAGTACCGCAGCGTGTTGTAGGCACCCGCGCCATCGTCGTCGAGCCCGCGCGGCTCACCAAAGTACAGGCCGCCGAGCAGCTCTCGCACGATGAGGAGGTTGGTGCCTGCGATCCGCTCCGGCTTGAACGGGCTGCTCTCCTCGAGGCCCGGCCAGGCGCGGGCCGGACGCAGGTTCGCGAAGACACCGAGTCGCTCGCGGAGCAACAACAGGGCCGTCTCGATGCGCGCCTCGCGTGGCAGGTCGTCGAACGCCGGATCTCCGACGGCGCCAAGGAACACTGCACGCGCGTCCGAACAGGCTTGCACCGTGTCGTGCGGAAGAGCGGGGAGATCGAGTCGCAGCGCCGCGCCGCCGATCGGCCACCGCCGGCTATCGACCTGATGATCGAATCGGGCCGCTGCAACGGCCAGCACTCGCTCCGCCGCGGCTACAACCTCTGGCCCGATGCCATCACCGGGCAAGACTGCGAGTCGGATATACACGTTTGGTAATCAGACACGGTTTTGGACGGCCGGCTAAACACCGTGACCGTATCCGACCTCGGCGGGCATGGCTTCTTGAGCAGGACGGGGGCCCTGCGAGGATGGACGGGAAGAATCGGATGAAGCGGGCGTTCGTGCGATCTCACGAGCAATGGCCGCCAGCTCTTCGTCGGACACACTTTTCTTGCGGTCAGCCAGCGTGATCATCTTCCGATAGACGCGGTCCAACTCGTGCTTGCTCAGCGTGAAGCCCAGCGCGGCGCACCGCTCCTGCACCGCGTGACGGCCGGAATGCTTGCCGAGCACCAGCGTGGTGCGCGGTACCCCTACGCTCTCGGGAGTCATGATCTCGTATGTCCGCCGATCCTTCAGGACGCCGTCCTGATGAATGCCGGCCTCGTGGGCAAAGGCGTTCCGCCCAACGATAGCCTTGTTGGCTTGGACCGGCTCGGTCGTGAGCTCGCTCAGAAGCTGACTGGCGCCAAAAATCTCCGTCGTCCGGACGCGTGTGCGGAAGCCGGCACGCTCTGCGCGCACGTGCGCGATCATGACAATCTCTTCCAGTGCGGCATTACCGGCCCGCTCGCCGATGCCGTTGACCGTGCACTCCACCTGCTGCGCGCCGGCCTTGAGGGCCGCCACGCTGTTTGCGACCGCGAGGCCCAAATCATCGTGACAGTGCGTGCTGAAGACGGCCTTGTCGGCATTCGGTACGCGCGACGTGATCGCGTGGAAGAACTCCGTTATCTCGTCCGGCGTGCAGTAGCCCACCGTGTCGGGCAGGTTAATCGTCGTCGCCCCGGCGCGAATCACAGCTTCGACGACGAGGCACAGGAAATCCAGGTCGCTCCGTGTGGCGTCCTCCGCCGAGAACTGCACATCGCTCGTGTAGCGACGCGCTTGGCGTGTCGCTCTCTCCGCCGCCTCGACACACTGGTCGCGCGAGATGCGCAGCTTGCGCTCGAGGTGGAGGTCTGACGTCGCAATGAAGGTATGGATGCGCGGACGCGTGGCTGACCGCAGTGCAGCACCCGCGACGTCGATGTCGGCAGGGCTGCAGCGCGCAAGCGCCGCAATCACCGGCCGCCGAATCTCGCTGGCGACCAGGCGCACGGCTTCGGCGTCCGCCTCGGACGCGATCGGAAAGCCCGCCTCGATGACATCGACGCCAAGCGCGTCCAGTTGGCGCGCCATCCGTACCTTTTCCGGGATGCGCATCGAGAAGCCGGGTGCCTGCTCGCCATCGCGCAGCGTCGTGTCGAACACAATGACGTTAGGGTCGGGCATCCAATACCTCCACGGACCCCTCCAGTACAGCGCAGCGTTCGATCCACAGTCAAATTTATAATCTTTACTAAAGCATAACCTCGTTGAATAATACGCTCGGGCAGCGGTAGGGCGGCCCTTTGTAGGGCGCCCCTTTAGGGACGCCAGCAATTCGCCCACCATCCATGGTCGCCGCTGGCGCTTTCCCTACCGCGCTGGCGCGGCTTCAGCCGCGCCTACCTTCTGCTGGAGGTGGCATGGACCTAGCAGAGCTGCAAGTCTTCCTGACGGTGGCCTCAGAGCGGAGCTTCTCGCGCGCCGCGGCGCGGCTACATCGCACGCAACCGGCGGTGAGCCAGGCAATTCGGCGCTTGGAGGACCACCTCGGCGAGAAGCTCTTCGACCGGTCGGCAAAGGACGGCAAGCTCACCGATGCTGGCCGCGTCTTGCTCGACTACGCTGAGCGCTTGATGCGCCTCGCGGAAGAGGCGGACGGCGCAGTACGCGAGCTGCGCGATCTCAGGCGCGGTCGTGTGCTCATTGGCGCGAACGAGGCGGCCGTGCACGTCGTGCTGCCGCTGGTCGAGCGATTCCGTGGCTCTCACCCTCACGTCCAGATAGACATCCGCCGCGTCCCCTCGCGGCAGATTGGCGTGGAAGTGCTCCAGCGCAGCCTCGACTTCGGCGTTCTGAGCTTCACGCCCGCGGAGCGTGGCTTGGGCACCGTAACCATTGGTCACGACGAGCTCGTGATGCTGGCACACCCGAAGCACCCGCTCGCCTCGCGCAGGCAGGTGACGATGGCCGAGTTCGGGCGGCAAAACGTCATTGCGCACAACGAAGCCTCACCGGCGCGAGAGCGCGTGCTGCGGCTTTTCGAGCAGCGCCACGAGCCCCTCAACATCGTCATCGCGTTGCCGAGCCTGGATGGGATCAAGCGCGCCGTGGAGATGAATCTGGGCGTCGCGTTGTTACCGAGGCGCTGTGCGCTGGCGGAGCTCACATCGGGACGATTGACCGCGATACCGGTTGCGCAGGTGCGGTTGCCTCGAGCGCTGCGCTTGGTCTATCGGGAGGGAGCACAACTCTCGCACGCCTCCCAGGCGTTGCTGACCGCGGCACGCGAGTACAGCGCAGAAATCAAAGATCTTCCAGAGGAAGGTGACAGCAGGCCTGCATGACGCGGGACGCGGGGCCTATAAAGGCCCCGCGCTAGGTACACGTAAGATTCTACGTAGCCTCGCGCCAAACTCCGGCTGTTCATTTTCGGCCCCGAAGGAAGTTCCACACACCTCGGCTGGTGCGCCCCAGTGATTTACCGACCTTCTCGGCACTCGTGGCCAGTGCGCTGCCGGTAGACGTGCCGGCGACCGAGACCGCCTTCCCTGTCTGTTGGTTGCTGGTTGCGACCGCACCGGCCGTCGAACCTCCCGTGAGAATCATTGCCTGCCACGGTTGCCGCATGCCGCTCAATGCAACGGTTTGTCCCGGCGCGGCATTCTGGAGGCGTGCCAGAACGAGATTGGAGAAGTCGGATTGCATCTTGACGGCCATTGGCCAGGCTGTTGCGTCGATCCAGACAGCCCCATTGAGAGGAGCTCCCGGTTCTCCCAAGTTGATCACCTTTTCGCGAGGGACCCTAATCATCTCGTCGCAGCGGTCGCCGCCGCAGCCCCAGCGGCATCGTTCTTCACTGAGAAACGAGGCGTGCTTGCCTCGCGAGATCCATATCGTGGGACCGCCATCTCCAGCATCGAGCGTCTCCGCGCTCGCGCCGTGGCTCGCATCACAAACCGTATCTTCGTGCGCCGCTGCGTACCAGTACAACGCCTTCCATTTCGAGGGCGGCGCCCGCATGTACTCGGCTTGGACCAGCGTCGAGACATGCTCGACATCGAGCGCGTGTGCCAGGCTGCCGCAGTCTCGACCCCAGAGATGGTAGTAGTGAACCTCCACCCAGGCGCCAGGCCAGGCGGAGCGCTCGCTCTTGAACACCTGTCCGTAGATCGTGCCGTTTCGCGCGACGACACGCGGCTCTTGCGAGCCCGAGAGAAACTCGGCTGGCAAGCCGTCGCACTCTCCGACGCTGATCATGAACGACGGCACGAACCGTTGGAGAAGCTCCTCCTCGAACGCGTCGGGCAGGCCGTCTCGATCCTCATCATGGACGACTCGCATCGCGGGGTTCGCCTCGGCGGCGTGCTGAGCGCTTGCCGGAGCAGGACCCAGAAGCACACAGCACACAACGGGCACCGCGCCTCCCACCAACACATGAGCCATTCGGGTTCCCATTTTCACATTAGCTGAGGGAATCGTATTCGATCTCATGTCGCCCGCCTCGTTGGTGGGCTGCATGCGGAGGCAGTGTGACATGCGCGTAGCCATCTTCACGGACAACAACTTCGACTGGGTATCCGGCGTCACGACGACGCTCCAGGCCGTGCTGCGTTGGCGGCCGGCGGACATCGACATTCGCATCTACACGGCGGCGGACGCGGCCGTGACCCTACCGGACTACCTCGCCCTCCGCTCGCTCGGGACAGGCATTCCGTTCTATCGCGAGATGAAGATGTTCGTGCCGCGCTTCTTCGCCTTCCTTCGGCACGCGAAGGCGGACGACCTCGACCTCATTCACTACACGACGCCGGGACCGGTGGGCCTTGCGGCGATATTCGTGAGGTGGCGCTTGAAGCTGCCGATGATCGGCAGCTTCCACACGCAACTTTCCGAATACACGGAGTTGCTGAGCGGATCGAGGTGGCTGGGGCGGCTCATGCGCGAGTATCAACGCTGGCCGTACGGCAAGTGCGAGCAGGTTCTCGCGCCCTCTGAAGCCACACGCGCGCTGCTCGTGGCGGCGCACATGCGCCCCGAGAAAATTCGGATCTGGACGCGCGGCGTAGACACCGAGCGTTTCGCGCCGACGCGACGCTCAGCCGCCATGCGCGAGGCATGGGGCGTCACCGATGAGCGGCCCGTGTTGCTGTATGCCGGCCGCTTGTCAGCGGAGAAGGGCCTGGACGTGGTTCCAGCCGTCACCCGTGCGCTTCGCGCGGCACGAATCAACCACCAATTCGTCTTCGTCGGCGATGGCCCGATGCGCCAAGCGCTGCAGGCGGCCTGTCCCGATGCGGTGTTCACGGCCGCGCTGCCGCACGAACAGGTCGCGTCTGCCATGGCATCGGCTGACATGTTCGTCTTTCCGAGCCGCACGGACACGCTCGGCAACGTCGTCCTGGAAGCGCAAGCGTCTGGTCTGCCCGTGCTCGTCTCGAACGAGGGCGGGCCTCGGGAAAACATGATCGCAGACGAGACGGGATTCGTGTGCGCTGCGGAAAGGCCAACTGATCTGATCTCGCGCGCCGTTCATCTGGCACGTGAGGCCGCGCTACGGATGGCTATGGGACAAGCGGCACGCGCGTATGCGCTCGAGCGAAGCTGGGCGCGCGCCTTGGCGCCCTTGTACCAAGCGTACCGTGACGTTGCGGCACGTCGCGCGTCGAGCGCAGCGGCCGCTGCGATGTTCGCAGCGCCTGCTCCGAAGGGCTGAGGCACCGCATGGAATATCTAACGGACTTGACGAACCCTAACATGGAGCAGCCACGAGAGAGCGGCATGCGAGGGGGCGCGCGCGACGGTCCCGCGGCCACGAACGAGACCGTTGGCTCGGTGCTGGTGTCCCTGGTCCGCTCGCCGGGCCAGCGCCTGATTCGGCACTGGAACTGGAAGGCCGCTCTGCTCAGCGCTAGCTTCCGCTCGGTGCTGTTCTTCCTGACGAACCTCAGCGCCGGTCTCGGCGCGGCCGTCGCGGCCATGCTCACCGAGCTCGGTTTCCGCGGTTCCACAGCGGGCTTCTACGGCGCGCTTACCCAGGCGTTTCGACACGCGCAGCCGTCCTGGCTCGCGACGCTGACTGTCATGCTGCTGCTCCCAACGGTTGCCCACGCCGTGGAGCTCCTCGTGCACTGGTATCGCGGCACAGAGCGTCTGGGAGCAAGCATTCTCGCCTCGTGCCTGTTTACTGCGCTCTCGACCGTCTTCAACCTCTTCGCCATGCGGCAGGGCGCCCTCATCGTCGGCGACGGCCGCCAGTCGCTGGCGGACGACTTGCGGCGCATGCCTCGGCTCATCGCGGCCTTCATCATCGCGATCGTTGCCGGCGGCCGACGACGCCGAGCATCTCGCAACTGGCGCGGCTAAAGCCGCGCCCTACCGCATCGTTTTCATGAAACTGTCAACGTTTTCACTAGACAAGCATTCATGCCTATCAAGACCCTACACTTGACGAACGCCTATCACTCCTCGTCCGGCGGCATCCGGACGATGTACCGTGCCATGTTGGCGGCAGCCAACGCGGAGCAGCGGCCCATGCGGCTCGTCGTGCCAGCCGATGCGAGCCGGGTCGAAGCGGTGGGCAACTACGGTCGCATCTATCACGTCAAAGCGCCACGATCGCCGTTCATCGACTCGCGCTATCGCCTCATGCTGCCCCACACCTTCCTGCAATCGCGCGGCTCCGTGCGCCGCATCCTCGAGGAGGAGAAGCCAGATCTCGTCGAGGTGTGCGACAAATATTCGCTCTGCTATCTGGCGGGGTTGCTGCGCCGTGGCTGGTGCGAGACGATTCCACGGCCGACGTTGGTCGGTCTGAGCTGTGAGCGGTTGGATGACAACGTCGCCGCTGCCATCAGCCCCGCATCCCTTGGTCGGCGATTCGCCCGCTGGTACATCGGGCGGATTTACGCGGGGCAGTTCGACTATCACCTCGCCAATTCGGAGTACACCGCGCGAGAGCTCGCCGACAACATGTGGCCCAAGCACTGGCGAGACGTGCACGTCATCCCGATGGGCGTGAGCCTCGACGGTCTCGGCCCGCACGGCCGCAGCGAGGCATTGCGCGCGGATCTGAGGCGCCGCATCGGCGGCACCACGGCCGACAATATCACCTGGCTGCTGTATGCCGGCCGTCTGTCGGTGGAGAAGAACTTGTCGCTGCTCGTCGACATGTTGGCGCAGCTTGACGACGCCAGACGCACGTGGCGGCTCGTCGTGGCGGGCGATGGCCCAATGGCGGCAGCGTTCCGCGACGACGCGGCACGGCGCGCGCCCGGGCGTGTGCTGATGTGGGGGCACGTCGCGGCGCGCGACACACTGGCGCAGCTCTACGCGAGCTGTGACGTCTTCGTGCATCCGAACCCGCACGAGCCGTTCGGCATCGCACCGCTGGAAGCCATGGCGTCCGGCATCCCGCTGGTCGCCCCCGCGGCGGGCGGGCTGCTCTCGTATGCCAGCGATGGCAACGCGTGGCTCGCTGAGCCAACCGGCCAAGCATTTGCGACAGCGGTCGGTGCCGCGTGCCAGCCAGGCGTGCGTCGCGCTCAACGCATTGCGTGCGCACGTGCCACGGCTGCACGGTTCGACTGGACGCACGTGGCGCGCGTGATTTTTGGCGTGTACGATGCGTTGCACGCTCGCCGGATGGTCCCTCGGGACGCTCCGGATGCGTTACCCGTACGGTGTTAACAGTTTACAGCGGAGCGGTGGAGCCCTAATGAAGATCGCGCTAGGGGTATGGACCGTGGTCCTCGTCATCCTCGCATGGCCGGGGCAGGTGAGAGCGCAATCGCCTCAGACGAGCCGCAGTCGGCCGCTTGCGGGCGCGACGTGTTCCTGCCCGTCGCAATCCGACGAGAGTCAGCCTCCGGGCATGGTGTGGCGGGGCGTGACACCGCCCAGCATCGAAGAAATCGCGCGCATGCTAGCGCCGGTTCTGTGGTTTTCGCCCGACGAGCCGCTCTTGAGGGAGGAAGGCACGACCATTCCAGCGCCGCATCCGTGCGATCGCCCAAGCGATCGCGCCGTCGTGTACTACCAAATCACTGACGTTCATCTGTTGGGCGGCCGCGAGGTGACACTCCCGGTCGAGGACGATCCGGAACTCTCCCGGAAGGCACGCGGCTTCGTCGTGCGGTACTTCTTCTACTACCCGGAAGATCGAGGGCTCAGTCCCCATGAGCACGACCTCGAAGCGATCGACGTCGAGGTCTCCCTGGATCGGCATCCGACCGGTTGCTCGGACGTGCGTGTCAGGCGCGTGACCGGGCTCGCGCACGGCCTCGACTGGTACTCGAACATCCTTCAAGCGGAGCCGGACATGAAGTTCCCCCTCACCGTGCTCGTGGAGGAGGGAAAGCACGCGAGCTGTCCCGACCGGAACGCCGACGGCCAGTACACGCCCGGCTACGACGTCAACGCACGCGTCAACGACGCGTGGGGCGTCCGAGACGTGATGGCAACCGGACGACTCCTGAGCAGCGGATATCGCGCGGAGCTGTCGAAGGCGCGGCGGCTTGACTTCCGGCTTCGCCCACCGGATGCCCCTCTGACCTGCGTCGCCCAGGGCCAGCGATCCCTCCACCCGGGCGAACCCTCGCTGGGCCAATACGAGCTGCGCCCGGCGAGAGCCGTCCGCGCCTGCGATTCGGCCTCGGAGGCGACCTCACTCGCACGCTTGATGCAGGTGAACCGCTTCGGCGCCGGGCATGCGACCCGCCAGCACCGCGAGGTGGCGCCCCACGATCTGGAGCTGGGCTCACCAACAGGCCTGCTGGCCGGCATCGGCGCGCGCGTCGACGGTGGCAACGCCGGCTTCTTCGTGACGCTGCGAGGCATCGACTTCGGCGAGGGCTGGATCGTGCCGCGATTCGGCCTGGCCAATGGCTTCAGCGCCGAGCTGCTGGTCACGCGGTCGGCGTCACGGTGGATGGACCCGTATGTCAGCCTGGGCGTCGAGCTCGATGCCTTCAATCCTTCCCGAGGGTCGGACGTGGAGCGACGGAGCGCGTTCGTGAGCGAGGTGGGTTTCAAGTTTCGGGTGCAGGCCTCGGGCAGGGCCCGTTGGTTGACGTTGGGCTCGCGCTTCGGCGGTGTCCGTCTCGGCGTGCGATTCAACGGTCTCGACCCCATCGACTATGCGCGTTGGGTTCTGGAGATCGGACCGGGCGTCTGGTGACAGGGACAGGGGTCAGGGCAAACGTAGGGGTCAGGTGTCAGGGGTCAGGTCTCAGGGCACAGGGATCAGTTGCCCAGGGGACAGGGCTGGTCGTAGCTCCTTCGAGCATACTTGTCCTGTCGAGTGCACCCCATCCGGCAGCCCTGATTCCTCAATACCTGATCCCTACTGACCCCTGACACCTGACCCCTTCTTATCGCGAAGCGAAGACCTCCGTCGCTCCCTGCGCGTCGAAGGTCAGCACCTGATAGGCGTCCTTGCGCGGACCCTCCATGCCCGGCGATCCCATCGGCATTCCCGGCACCGCGATGCCCAACACTTTCGGTCGCTCCTGCAGCAGCTTGCGAATGACGTCCGCGGGCACGTGCCCTTCAACGACGTAGTCACCAATCAGCGCAGTGTGGCAAGAGTGCGTCGCGGCTGGGACGCCGTGCTTGTCCTTGATGGACTGGAGCTCCTCCTTGCCCACGTCGTTCGACGTCACCTCGAAGCCGTTGGCGCTGAGATGATCGTTCCACTTCGCGCAACAACCGCACGTGGCGGATTTGTAAACCGTGACGGCAACGGGCTTCGTGGTCTGGGCCACCGACGTGACCGCCGTGATCAGAACGAGAAGCAGGATACGCGTGACGGACCGAGCCGGGCTGACGAGCGACATGTGTGGGTTTCCTTCTTGACCAAGCGCTGCTCCAAAACACTATCTTAGGCCTAAAATGGCGCGGCTACTCAGACCAGCCCCGACGCTATCACGGCAAAGCTCTGCAGTACAAGTACAGGGTATTAGTCCTACTCCTCTATTATGCCGGCGGTGGCTCCTCGAGCATGGCGCCGACGTGCATGGCGGACGCGGACGGTTGGACGGCGCTCACGGTGGCGGAAGAAAAGGGGACGACCGCATCCGCCGCCTGCTGCTCGCCGCCGGAGCGTGAATGAGGAAAGGCGGTGGTCCCGATCAGAAACCGCTGACGTATGGGAGGCGCGCGGCGGTCGCCTTCACTTGCTCGACGTCATCGCGCAGGAGGCTGGTCGCATCCCAAGCGCCAGACAGCAGTGCGCCCTGCGCGGCGCGCGACATGGTGAGCGTGATCACGCGATCACCAGCCGTCAGTGCGAGACCCTCGAGATCGACGTCGACAGACGTTGACGGTGAGCTTTCGGCGAGATCCATCAGCCCTGAAGCATCCTCTGCTGAAACTGTCACGCACGGGATGCCGAGCGCCACCGAGTTCCCAAAGAAGATCTCCGAGAACGACTCCCCGACCACCGCGCGAATGCCCCAGCCACGCAGCGCCTGCGGGGCGTGCTCGCGCGAGGAGCCGCAGCCGAAGTTGCGGTTCACGACGAGGATGGACGCGCCGCTATACGCCGGGTTGTCGAACGGGTGGGGTTGCCCCGTATGGGCCGACGCGCGGTCATCCTCGAACACGTGCCGCTCGAGACCCTCGAAGGTGATGGCGCGCAAGAACCGCGCGGGAATGATGCGGTCGGTGTCGATGTCGTTGCCTGGCAGCGGCAGCATCGTGCCACTCAGGCGCTGAATGCGAGGAGACTCTGAAGTCATTGCGCTGTCTCGGTTCACCGGCATGGCTAACCGCCTCCGCCAAGGCTACGGCGGTCCACCTTCGCCAAGGCTATGGCGGACTTGTCCGCCGAAGCTTTATGCGAAGGCGGAAGCCGCGCCCTACCGCAGGTACGCAGCACCTTCGTTAGTACGGCGCCCCTTTAGGGGCGCCAATCAGTCATGCGGTCAGCGCGGCGTCGAGTACTCTGCGGACGTCCACCACTTCACCGGCAATCGCGGCGGCAGCCACCATCGCCGGGCTCATGAGAAGCGTGCGGCCAGTCGGGCTCCCCATTCGTCCTTTGAAATTGCGGTTCGATGAGGAGGCGCAGATCTCTCGGCCCGTGAGCTTGTCCGGGTTCATGCCGAGGCACAGCGAACAACCGGCGCCGCGCCATTCGAAGCCTGCCTGCCGAAAGACGTCGTGCAGACCCTCCTGCTCGGCGGCCGTCCGCACGCCCTGCGAGCCGGGCACGACCAGCGCCTTGACATGTGGCGCCACCTTCTGTCCCGCAACGAGACGCGCAGCTTCGCGGAGATCAGAGAGGCGCGAGTTCGTGCAGGAGCCGAGAAATGCGACATCGATCTTCGTGCCCGTAATGGCCTGGCCCCCCGTGAAGCCCATGAAGGACAGCGCTTCGCTCACCATCGGACGCTCGTTGGACTGGTATGCGTCTGGTCCAGGAATGCGCTCGTCGACGTGAATCGACTGCCCGGGGTTGAGCCCCCACGTGATCACCGGCGCGAGTCGGCTCGCATCAATCTCCACCTCATCGTCGAACGCGGCGTCAGGGTCGGACGCTATCGACCGCCACCATTGGCAGGCGCGGTCGAACGCGTCGCCCGCTGGCGCGAACGGCCGTCCCTCGATGAACGCAAACGTCGTCTCGTCCGGGTTGACGTAACCCACGCGCGCGCCACCCTCGATCGACATGTTGCAGATGGTCATCCGCTCGTCCATCGACATGCGCGCGACCGTCGAGCCCGCGTACTCGTAGGCGTACCCTACGCCCCCCTTCACGCCGAGCTGGCGAATGATCTCGAGAATGACATCCTTCGCGTAAACGCCGCGCCGAAGAGTGCCCTCCACGTTGATCCGTCGCACCTTCAACGGCTCGAGGGCCAGACACTGTGACGCCAGCAGGTCGCGGACCTGTGACGTGCCGATGCCAAATGCGACCGACCCAACCGCGCCATGCGTCGACGTGTGCGAGTCGCCGCACGCGATGGTCATCCCAGGCTGCGTGAGACCGAGCTCCGGCCCAATCACATGCACGATGCCCTGGTGGGAGTCGCCAAGACCGTAGAGCGGCACGCCAAACTCACGGCAGTTGGCCTCGAGCGCCGAGAGCATGGCCTCGGCCATCTGGTCGGCGAACGGTCGCTCGAGATCGCGCGTCGGCACGATGTGGTCCACCGTGGCAAACGTGCGTTCGGGAAATCGTACCTTCCAGCCGCGAGCGCGCAGCTCTGCGAAGGCTTGCGGACTGGTCACCTCGTGGACAAGGTGCAGCCCAATGAACAGTTGCGTCTGCCCCGTTGGCAGCACGCGGACCGTGTGCGCGTCCCAGACTTTCTGCAGAAGTGTTTTACCCATCCGACATCGCTTGCGCGCTAACAATCGATCTTAACATGCGCCCTTCGAGGCGCTCACTCTGGCAGGCGTTCGCCCTCATTATTTTTCCCTTGCGTCGTCGTCGCCGACGATGGCATCGTCGTCGTCGGGGGAGATGGATCGTGGGCAGGGATGCCCGAGAGGAGGCATCGATGGGAGCGCGCGTGATGACTCGAGAGAACCCCTATCCGGAAGGCGCCGGAACGGGACGTGTGGAGTACGTGGACCGGAACGGGAAGCGTGTGTCTGTACCAGAGTACATGGCAACCGATGAGTTCTATGACATCCCGAGGCCGCTCTACGGCGCCGAGTTGGTGTTTGGGCAACTCCGTGTAGCGGAAAACGCGCCGTCGCTCCACCACCAATCGATTCTCGGCGATCTGTACTTGCTGCTCGCGCCGTTTGTGCGCGAGCGACGACTGGGCAATGTCTGGTTTGCTCCGCTGAGCGTGACGCTCGACCACAGGCGCCGGCTCGTGGTGCAGCCCGACATGTTCTTCATCTCGACGCAGCGCATGCCAAGCGTGACGGATCGGATATGCGTGCCGCCAGACCTCGTCATTGAGGTGCTGTCACCCAGTCAGCGGCCTAGTGAAGTCATGGAACGGCTGCGTTGGTTCGCGGAGTACGATGTGCGCGAATGTTGGGTCGTTCGCCAGAGGGAGCAGCGCACAGATGTCGTGAAGTTTGAAGGGGGCGCCGTCGAGACTACGGTCTCGATTCCGTGGACCGACCCACTGCAATCGGACGTGCTGCCAGACTTCAGGCCCGTGCTGTCGCCCGTGCTCACGCAGTATTGATGGAGGTGACGGCGTTCGAGTCGGGTGACGTCGTCCGCCTAACGGTGCACTCGGCTTGCTCCTGTTGCTTTCCAAAAGACAGTGTACCATCATCCCTATTGGAAACCTAAAAGAGCCGTCCTATGAAAGAAGGGATGGATGTCCAGCAGGGCACGTTGGCGCTGATGGTGCTCAAGACGCTCGACGTGCTGGGCCCGCTGCACGGGTGTGGGAATGCCCGCGGTATGAGTGAAGTCCTCAATGGGAACCTCGACGACTTGTCGTGTTCTCGGTCAAGTTTCGGATTCTCAAAGGTTCTCGTGTGGATCGCTGGCGCGGGTGAAGGCGATGTTTGCGGACCAGTCCACGAATCTGGTCGTAGGTGAGCGCAAGGTATTCCGCGGTGCGCTTTTGGCTCTCGCCGTTCGCCGCCAGCGCCCGCCTCACCCATTCTCTTTCAACTTCATCAAGGCGCGCGCGGAGATCAAAGGGGCCGCCTGACGGGCTCGTGAACGGCGGCGGCGGTTCAGGCGTTGCTGCCGGCGGCGGGACACCCATGTCGACGGTCGCCGCAGGACGATACGCCGGATCGAAAGCGTCGATGACGACCTCGTCGATGGGTCCGGTCCGGTCAGCGGCAATCCAGCGATAGAAGGAGCGTTCGGCGGCGTTCTTCAGCTCACGGACATTGCCGGGCCAGTCGTAGGTGTGAAGCGTCGCCATCGCGGTCGGTGTATAACCTTCAAACAGCACGTCGGGCTTGTCTTCGACGAGCTCCTGCGCGAGAGCCGCAGCGAAGTGCGCGGCAAGGAGAGGAATGTCCTCCTTGCGGGCGCGCAGGGGCGGCGCGACGATGACGTCGAAGGCGAGGCGGTCCAGCAGATCGGCGCGGAAGAGCCCGGTGGCGGCGCGAGCGGGCAGATCGACATTCGTCGCGGCGACGACGCGCACATCCGCGGCGACCGTTGCCTCGCCGCCGACCCGTTCGTACTCGCCGTATTCGATCACCCGCAGAAGCTTCTCCTGCACGCGCACGCTCGCCGAGGCGATTTCATCGAGAAAGAGCGTGCCGCCTTCCGCCCGCTCGAACCGCCCATGATGGCGCCGCGCGGCCCCAGTGAAGGCGCCCGCCTCATGGCCGAAGAGCTCGCTTTCGAGGAGGTCTTCACTCAGCGCCGCGCAGTTGACCTTGACCAAGGGGCCGTCCCAGCGCGGCGAGAGGAAGTGGATCCGCTCGGCCAGGAGCTCCTTGCCGGAGCCGCGCTCGCCTGTGATGAGGAGCGGTCGGTTGAGACCCGCCGCGGTCGACGCGTGGGCGAGCGCGTCGAGAAAGGCGGGAGCCTGCCCCACGAGTTCCGGCGGCGTGCGCAGACGATCCATAGGCTAATCATACCAATCGGAAACGGTGATACATACCTCTAGATAGGTGTGAGATACCCTTTGCGATTGGCACGTGGAACCAGGCTGTGGAGATAAACGTAAGTAAAATCAACACCTTATAAGAACAGCTCCAAACTGGAACGGCTCTCGCAAGGGACGGGGTTGACCAACGCTGCAGGGCGCAAAACCAAGGAGCATGAACATGAGCTACTACCGTTACCACTACGACGACCGCGACTCTGACTGGGAGAGCCGCTTTCGCCGCGCCTGCCGCAGCCGCGAGGGCTTCGCGTGGGGCGCTTTCCTGATTGGCTTCGTCCTTGGCGGCGTTATCTTCTAGGGGGAACGACCATGCGCGTTTTTTCCAGACTAGGCGACATCATCAACTCCAACATCAACGCGATGCTCGACAAGGCCGAGGATCCGGAAAAGATCGTGCGCCTCATCATTCAGGAGATGGAGGACACCCTTGTCGAGGTGAGAAGCCGCGCGGCGCGTGCCATCGCCGACAAGAAAGAGGTGGAGCGCAAGAAGGCCGAGTTTGCCGCCCGCGCGAACGAGTGGGAATCGAAGGCCGAGCTCGCGATTGCCAAGGGCCGCGACGATCTCGCCAAAGGCGCCATTGCAGCCAGGCGTAAGGCGCAGGAAATGGTCGAGCTCTTCGACAAGGAATTCCACGCGATCGACAAGAGTCTCGACAAAGCCAACGAAGATCTCGAAAAGCTACAGGCGAAGCTGAAGGAGGCAAAGGCCAAGCAACGCTCGCTCGAAATCCGCCACGGCGCCGCCTTCGACAGCGTGCGGGTGAGCCGTCACGTCCATGACGGGCGCATCGACGAGGCGATGGCACGCTACGAGCGCTACGAGCGCCGGATCGACGAGCTCGAAGCCGAAGCAGAAAGTTACGTGCTCGGCCGGCCGAAATCGCTGGAGGAAGAGTTCAGAGAGCTCGCCGCCGAGGACGAGGTGAACGCGGAGTTCGAAGCGTTGAAGAAGCGCGTCGCCTCGCGCGCAAGCAATCCGTAACGGGCTCGGGAACAAAGAAGGGGCGGCCTGATGCCTGAAAGAGTCTTTATCGTGACGATCGTCGCGATCGTCTTCATCGTGTTACCGTCGATCTTGCTCCACTATGTGACGGAATGGCGGAAGACCAGATCGTTTTCGGCTGACGACGAGCGTCTCGTCGACGATCTGTGGAAAACGGCGCAGCGGCTCGAGCGGCGGGTCGAGGCCCTGGAGACGATTCTGGACAAAGAAGCTCCGAGTTGGCGCGAGGACTACAAGGAGCGGTCTCATGCCTGACCGCCGCCATCACCATCATCATCACCACTATTATCGCGACCGCGACCGCTACGCGTATCACGCGGGCGAGCCGGGACCAGGTCCGAACCGCCACCGCCTTCGCCGCAACACACAGCGCGGCAAGGTCGCCGGAGTCTCAGCCGGGCTTGCCGATTACTTCGACTGGAACGTCAACGTCCTCCGCTGCGCCTGGATTCTTGCGGCCATCTTCTTCTTTCCGCTGCCGCTCATCGCGTACGGCGTGCTGGCGATTGTGATGAAGCCGGCGCGCAACGACGATCCGGTGTATCAGTCCGCCGACGAAGAACGCTTCTGGCGAACGTTTTCCGCGCGCCCGGCCGCGACGGTCTCCGCCCTGAAGCATCGCTTCCGTGCGCTCGACGAGCGGATCGCACAGATGGAGCGCGCCGTTACTTCGAGCGAGTACGACCTCAGACGACAGTTCCGCGATCTCGAACGCGGGGCCTGAACCTCACGACAGCTGAGCGGACGCTCGCGACGTTGTCCTGAGTCAGTGATGACGTCGATCTGTCCGTGTCCCCGCATGCCTCTTAACACCTGAAGGGCCTCCAGGAGCTCATCTGCGAGCGCCACGCGAGCAAAGCGAGGGTGGCGGAGGGAGAGGGATTCGCGCCCGGAGCGGCGCGAGCCGCGGAGGGCTGGAAACCGAGTCGCTCCGGCTACCCGAAGCTCGCCGAAGGCGAGCGGAGGGTGGCGGAGGGAGAGGGATTCGAACCCCCGGTAGAGTTACCCCTACAGCGATTTTCAAGACCGCCGCCTTCGACCGCTCGGCCATCCCTCCGATACGAGGGGTCAGGGATCAGGATCAGCTTGACCGCTGCCCCAACGCCTCACGTCGATTATCTCATTGGCTCCAAGACTTCCACGCCTCGCATGTAAGGTCGCAGCGCCTCGGGAAGGATGACGCTACCGTCGCGCTGCTGGCCGTGCTCGAGGAGCGCGATGAGCGTGCGGCCCACCGCGAGACCGGATCCGTTCAGCGTGTGCACGAACCCCAACTTACTGCCGCCGGTCGGCCGATAGCGGATGCCCGCACGCCGCGCCTGAAACGCCTCCGTGTTACTGCAAGAGGAGATCTCCCGGTACGTCTCCTGGCTGGGTAGCCACACCTCGATGTCGTAGGTCTTGGCCGCTGCAAAGCCCATGTCACCCGTGCAGAGGATGACCGTCCGGAACGGCAGCTCGAGCCGCTTCAAGACTTCCTCAGCGTGTGTCGTCAGCGACTCCAGCTCGTCGTACGACTGTTCGGGCGTCGTGAGCTTGACGAGCTCGACTTTGTCGAACTGATGCTGCCGCATCAGACCGCGCACGTCCGCCCCGTAGGATCCCGCCTCGCTGCGGAAGCATGGTGTGTACGCCGTGTAGCGCAGTGGCAGCATGGCTTCATCCAGGGTCTCGTCGCGGTGCAAGTTCGTCAGCGGGACCTCCGCGGTCGGGATGAGATACAGATCCCAATCACCTGCGATCTTGAAGAGGTCTTCCTCGAACTTCGGCAGGTTGCCCGTGCCACGCAAAGCTGCGCTGCCGACGAGGAATGGGGGCTCGACCTCGACGTAACCGTGCTCGCGCGTGTGCAGGTCGAGCATGAAATCCGTGAGCGCACGCGCCAGACGTGCGCCGCTGCCGAGCAGCACCGAGAAGCGCGCACCCGACATGCGCGCCGCGCGCTCGAAATCGAGGATCCCAAGTGCAGTCCCCAGCTCCCAGTGCGGTTTTGGTGTGAAGTCACACCTGCGCGGCTCACCCCATCGGCGCACCTCCTGGTTCTCCGCGGCGCTCTGCCCGACCGGCACGGTGCCGTGCGGCACGTTCGGAATCGTCAGCAGGAGCGCGTCGCGCTCCGCCTCGATGCTAGCCAGCTCGGCATCCAATCGCTTGATTGCAGCCGATCGCTCACTGCTCGCGGTGACCAGTGGGCCGACGTCCTCGGCCGCGCGCTTCGCACGGGCAATCGCCTCGCCAGAGCGCTTTCGCTCTGCCCTCATCGTCTCGACACGCGGCAGGATGTCGCGCCGCGCGGCATCGAGTGCCGCCAGCCGCGTGAGCCCTTCTTCCGCGCCAGGACCACGTGTCCGCAGCCGTTGCTGCACCTCGTCGAAGCGATCACGCAGTAACGCCGTGTCAAGCATGCTTGGATTGTAACGACGAAGAGGAAAAGATGCCTGTCATCTTTTTCTCGCGATAGCGAAAAACGGGGACAGTCCGGACAGTCCCCGTTTTTCGGATCTGTTTCCTGTTGTCCCGCTTCGCGTCCCTGTTATGCTACTGAGCCATGTCGATCGTTCGCAAAGCTGTCTTCCCCGTCGCCGGTCTCGGCACCCGGTTCCTGCCCGCGACCAAGGCGCAGCCGAAAGAGATGCTGCCGCTCGTCGACAAGCCCATCATCCAATACGGCGTCGAAGAAGCGGTCGCGGCCGGCATCGATGACATCCTCCTCGTGACCGGTCGGGGGAAGAATGCGATCGAGGACCACTTCGACGTGAACGTGGAGCTCGAAACGTTCCTCGAGGCGCGCGGCAAGAAGGCGCTCCTCCAGGAGATTCGCGCCATCTCCGATCTCATCAACGTCGCCTACGTGCGTCAAGGCGAGCCCCTCGGCTTGGGGCATGCCGTCCTGGTCACACGCGATCTCGTCGGCAATGAACCGTTTGCGGTCATCCTCGCCGACGATGTCATCGACGCGGAGCCCGTGGCGATCCAACAGCTCACAGATGTCTTTGCTCGAGTACACGGGCCGGTGCTAGCCGTGGAGCAAGTACCACACGAGGACGTGAGTCGCTACGGCGTAATCGACGCCGAGCCCATCGGCGACGGCGTCTTCAAAATCCGCGATCTCGTCGAGAAACCGCGGCCAGACGAGGCACCCTCTGACTTAGGCATCATTGGCCGATACGTGCTCACGCCGGACATCTTCGACGCGCTAGCCGCCACGCGCGAGGATCAGACAGGCGAAATCCAGCTCACGAACGGCTTGCGTGCCCTCCTCCAAACCCGGCCGATCTATGCGTGTCACGTGAAGGGTGTCCGCCACGATACGGGCAACAAGCTGGGGTTCCTGAAGGCCGGGGTGTATTTCGCCCTCAAGCGGCCGGAGCTCGCCGAGGCGTTCCGCGAGTATCTCCAGGGCCTGACGACGCTACGGACGTAGCTCGTGGTTCTAGCGGGCCGCGGCCTTCGCCCACGCCCCCCGACGCTCACTTGCGAGCCCCGAAACTTGACTCAAATGCGTCAAGTTTCCGGTTCTCAAGGGTTCTTGGTGCGGCGAGCGCCAAGACCCCAACTATGAGGAGGGAGTTGAGGCGCCGCCGCTCTTGGCACCGCCGCCGCTCTTGGCACCGCCGCCGCTCTTGGCACCGCCGTCGCTCTTGGTGACCGCGTCGCTCTTCGCACCGCCGTCGACCTTCGTACCGCCGTCGCCCTTGGGACTGGCCTCGGGCTTCGGGCTACCGTCCTCCTTGGCGCGGTCGGCGTCCGTCGAGCTGCCGTTACCGCCCTTCCGCGCGTAGTCGGTGATGTACCAGCCCGTTCCCTTGAACTGAATGGCGGGTGACGACAGAAGCTTGCGAATCGCTCCTGCGCATTGGGGACAATCGGCGAGGGGCGCATCCGAGAATTTTTGGATTACCTCGAAGCGGTGACCGCATCGGTCACATTGATACTCGTAGAGCGGCATAGGTAGCTACCTGTATAGCCCATCAATTGTACCTTCTCTTCCTTGGCCGCGCAACATGGCGTCTCGCGCGCGGCCCTGAGCTTGTCGAAGGGGCCGTGCACGACGTACCCCAAGAACGCGGCGCCCCTCCGGCGCCGGCTCCTCACTCCAGCGCAATGCCGTCGTCAGCCGAACCGAGGAGCAGCTGACGGTGTGCCGCAAACGGCAGCGTCCCCTGACCCAGGAGATCATCGTGAAACTGTCGCAGCGAGAAGCCGTTGCCCGCGTGCCGCCGGTAGTCGTCGCGCAGCTTGAGGAGCATGAGCTTGCCGATCGCATACGTCACATATCCCGGATCGAACGTGCCGCGTTCCGCCTCACGCCTCGCCGAGCCCTCCTCGAGCAACGCCTCGTCACGGAAGAAGCGCACGCCCTGCTCGACCGACCAATCGTCCGCGTGGAGTCGCACGCCAACCACGAGGCGCGACAGGCGCACGAGCGCTTCGACGAGCTGGCCGAGCACGACGGCGGGTTCCCGCTCGCCGAAACCGGCCTCGATCATCATGTGCTCACCGTAGTGTGCCCACCCTTCGACGAACGACATTGGCGCGAGGAGCACCGAGCGCCGTTGTTTACGTGACACCCGACGCAGGTGCTGAAAGTGCAAGAAGTGGCCGGGGTACGCCTCGTGCATGCAGATGGCCCACAAGCTGGCGTCGCTGAAGTCGCGCAGGTGCTCCTCTTGCCGTTCCGCGGACCACGCCGGATCGACGTCCGTGACGTAGTAGCTGGCAGCCATTGGCCGAGGCTCGAAGGGTCCGGGCGCCCAGAGGCTCGCAACCGTCCATCGGTAGAACGGGGGCGTGGGTCGCACCTCGAGCACGGCGTCCTCCGGCACAGACACGAGATTTCGCGTCCGCAGGAAATCGCCGAGCGCCGTGACCTGCTCGCGTGCGCGCGAGACGATCTGGCCGGCTTGCGGGTGCGCACGCTTGACGGCTTCCCACACCTGCCGCGGCTCGTCACGACCGAGCTGTGCCGCCGTGCGACGAAACGCCTCTTTGGTGGACTCGATCTCTCGCAGGGCGATGGCCAACAGCCGATCGGCATCCAGCGTGACACCCTCACTATGACGCAGCTTCTGCAGAAAGCGCTCGGGCCCGAGGCGGAACGACGCACGCGCGCGGGGGCCGACCTCCTCCTCGAGATACTGCACGGTCGCTTCAACGGCACGAGTGGCTTCGGACGAAGCATCCGCGAGATCGCCGAGCAAGGAGAGCTCGTCGACGCTGCCGAATGCTCGCGGGAGGTCGCGCTCGATGAACTGCAAGAGCCCGCGCAGCGTCTCGACCGCGGTCCGAACGAAGATGCCGGGGGGATCTGTGACGTTCGCGCGCAACGCCTCGAAGAGTCGCGGCACCTGCCGAAGCTTGGACACGACCCGGCGTGCACGTTCCGAGGCCGGTGCGTAGGGGAAGATTGCCTGCGCGGCTAGGCTCACCGCCAGCACCTCGGCGTACAGCTGCGGGTCGCGCTCCCAGGTGCGAATCGTTTCCAGCTCGTGCACGCGAGCCTGGATATTGCCGGACAGCGCGTCCGCCTCCACACGCTCCTCGTCATTCAACACCGCCGTCTTGATCGCTGCGAGCCGGCGAGCGAATCCGCCGAGCTCGCGCGCTTGGCGATCGATGGCCGCACGCGACAGGTCTTCGAGGAGATCATCGTGCGCGTGGACGCCGTCGAACGTCGCGCCCGTGGGCTCGTGCTCATAGCGCCAGCGCAAGTAGTCCTCGACGAAATGGGGAAGCGATTCGGCGACAGCGGCTCTTCCTAAGGAGCCTTTGGGTTGACGAGTCACGGTATGGTTCTTCAGTCTTGTTCTGTTTGACGGTTGACCTAGGCGGCGACTTTAGCGGCACCCCGGCGGGGTACACGCCAGGATTGTGAGTTGACGTAGGTAGCGCAGTGCGGAAAACGGGGACTGTCCTCGTTTTCCGCATGTTTTCTGGGAAAACGAGGGCTGTCCGGGGCTGTCCCCGCCTCCTTACCCGTTTTTCCTGGTCATCTCACAATCCCGCGTGCCCACCTCAGTGGCACGACAAGGCGGAGCCTACCCTGCAATGTACAATACGTGCTCTGCGTTGGTCTTGGCATTTCGCATGCGGCCCGTGGCCTCCCGCCTCGACCCACGCTGATCAGCCCGATTCGCGTGCCGAAGGATCTTGCCAGCATGGGGGGCCGCCTGTATGTCGTCTCCACGCCCATTGGTAACCTGGAGGATGTCACACTTCGGGCGCTCGACGTTCTCCGCACGGTTGCGCTCATCGCGGCCGAGGACACCCGCCGGACTCGACGCCTGCTCACGCGCGCCGGGATTGATACGCGCATGACCAGCCTGCACGGCCACAACGAGCGGGCGGCAACGGCTAGGGTGCTGGCGGAGCTCTCAGCCGGTCGCGACGTCGCGCTCGTGAGCGACGCCGGTACGCCCCTCCTGTCCGACCCGGGCCTCACCCTCGTTCGCCAGGCGCTCGACGTCGGGCTCCCCGTCGAGCCAGTGCCCGGCCCAAGCGCGGTGCTTGCCGCCCTCGTCATGTCCGGGATGCCGACACACCAGTTTACGTTCCTCGGCTTCCCACCGGCGCGGGGCAAAGCGCGCCGAACCTGGCTCCAGACGCTGGCCCAGGAACGCCGCACGGTGATTTGTTTCGAAGCACCCCATCGAGTTCGGCAGACCCTCGAGGACGTGGCTCGCCTCATTGGAGACTGCTCGGTCGCGGTCTGCCGCGAGCTGACGAAGATTCACGAGGAATTGGTCAGAGGCCCAATTTCTAGCGTCCTGACTTCTAGCGCTCTCAAGCAACCGGTTGGTGAGTTTACTCTGGTATTCGATCTATTCGCGGCTCCTCACGATGCCGTTGTGAATGACCTTCACGTCAGCGATGACGAGATCGCGACTGAATTCTATCAAATGACCAATCGGGGTCCAGTTCGCCTCTCTCGTCGGCAAGCGATCGCGGCCGTGGCTAAACGTTATAGTATCAGCCAGAAAGAGGCGTACGCGGCCGTCGAACGCATGAAGCGGTCCGATATCGACAGTCATGCCTGAACTTCATGCGATCGTGCTGGCCGCGGGTCCCGGCTCTCGGATGCGGTGCGCGCGTCCCAAGCCGCTTCATAAACTTTGGGGTATTGACCTATTAGGCCTGGCCCTCAGAGCTGCGGCTGGCGCGGGAGCCTCCTCGACAACAGCAGTTATTGGTCATAAGACAGAACTGATGCGTCCGGCGCTCGCGGCGTGGCCGGAGGTTCGCATTGTCGTCCAGCAGCCGCTCCTTGGCCCTATTCACGCCCTCGCCCACGCAGTGGAAAGCCTCGCCAAGACCCGCGAGACTCGGCTCGTCATTCCAGCGGATCTGCCCCTCGTCCGGGCCGCGACGCTGAAGCGGCTAGTCGACGAGCACGCCCGGTCGGCAGCCGCGTTGACCCTTGCGACGGCGGTGGTCAGCCAACCCTATGGCTATACGCGCGTTCTCCGCCAGGACGGTCGCCTCGCGCGGATCGTCGAGGAACGGGATGCCGCACCCGAGCACCGCCGCATTCGCGAGATCACGAGCGGCGTGTGCGCGTTTGCGGCAGACCCTCTTCAAGAGCTTCTGGGGACGCTCGACTGGCGCGAGGGTGAGCGGGACCGCACGTTGCCCGATCTGGTGGCACTGTTCAAAAAACGTGGCCTCTACGTTCACACCGTCGAGGTCCTTCATTCCGGTGAGTTGTTGGGCGTGAACTCGCAGACTCAGCTCGCCGAAGCAGGTGCTCTCATGCGACAAGCCAAGAACGAAGAGTTGATGGCTGCGGGCGTCACCCTCGAGGACCCGGCGACCACCTACGTGGGCCCAGACGTGGAAGTGGGGCCGGACACGGTGCTGCACCCGAATGTCTTCCTCGAAGGCCGCACGCGCGTGGGCAGGGCGTGCGAGATCCACTCGGGCGCGCGCCTCGTCGACTCCACGGTGGCCGATCACGCGGTGGTGCTCAACCACTGTGTCATCGAGGAATCGGAGATTGGCCCACATGCGACGATCGGGCCGTTTGCTCATTTCAGACCGGGAACGCACATCGGACCCGACGCGAAGATCGGCAACTTCGTCGAGCTCAAGAAGACCACGTTTGGCCGTGGCTCGAAGGCAAACCACTTGACGTACCTGGGTGACGCGACCGTCGGTGAGCGTGTGAACATCGGCGCGGGGACGATCACGTGCAACTACGACGGCACGACCAAGCACCAGACGACCATCGAGGACGAGGCGTTCATCGGCAGCGATTCGCAGCTCATCGCACCCGTGAGTGTCGGCCGCAACGCGTATGTCGCGGCCGGTTCATCGATCACGGAGGACGTGCCGGCGGATGCTCTGGCCGTCGCGCGCAGCCGGCAAGTCAACAAGGAAGGGTGGGCACGGGAGAGACGGAAGAAAATGCCCAAGGCCCAATGAACAATGCACAATGCCCAATGGCGGTTCGCCGGCGTACGGGTTTACGTTGTGTATCGTCCTCCCCCAGCAGGACACCAAGCGCGCCTATCGACAGCGCGATGCGGACACCATCGTCGCTCACGGCCGATGCGCAACGGACGGCACCGCCGTGGGTGAACCCGCCATTGGGCATTGAGCATTGGGCATTTAACAGGCCTCCACAAGCTTATGTGCGGCATCATCGGTTACATTGGTGAGAAGCCGGTCGTGCCCGTCATCCTCGACGGGCTGCGCCGGCTCGAATACCGGGGGTACGACTCCGCTGGCGTGGCGGTCGTGCACAACGGTGTAGTGCACCTCCGACGCAGCGCAGGCAAGCTCGCCTGCCTGGAGGAGGCGCTCTCGCTTGCCCCCCTCGACGGCGATTACGGCGTGGGCCACACTCGGTGGGCCACGCACGGCCGGCCCACCGAAGAGAACGCACATCCTCACCGCGATTGCACTGGCCGGCTGGTGGTGGTTCACAATGGCATTATCGAGAACTACATCGAGCTGAAACACGAGCTCCAGCGCGAGGGTCATCGCTTCGTCACGGAGACCGATACCGAGGTTGTCGCGCACCTCGTCGAGCGCGAGATGCGTGGCGACGGGCTGGAGCATGCCGTGCGGCGTGCCTTGTTGTCCCTGCGCGGCCTGTTCGCGCTGGTGCTGATCTCGGCCGATGATCCGAGCAAGATCGTGGCCGTGCGCAACGGGCCGCCCATTGTGGTCGGTCTGGGCGAGGGCGAGTTCTTTGTCGCGTCGGATATCCCGGCCATTCTCAGCCACACTCGCGATGTGATCTTCCTGGATGATGAGGAGATGGCTGTCGTCACACGGACGGGCGTGCAGTTTACCGACTATGCCGGTGGAACCGTGTCGAAGGTCACCCAACGCATCCTTTGGGACCCGGTCATGGCCGAGAAGGCCGGGTACAAGCACTTCATGCTCAAGGAGATCTTCGAGCAGCCTTGGGCAATCCGCGAGACGGTGCTCGGGCGGACGTCGGTCGAGCAGGCGCGGGTGTTCCTCGACGAAGCACGCTTGGGTGAGGCCGCCGTGCGCAGCATCGAACGGGTCCTGATTCTGGCGTGCGGCACCTCATGGCACGCGGCCCTGGTCGGCAAGTTCCTGATCGAGCAGCTTGCGCGTGTACCAGTGGAAGTGGACTATGGCTCTGAGTACCGCTACCGGCAGACGATCGTCTCGGACCGCGATCTCGTGGTTGTCATCACGCAGTCGGGCGAGACCGCAGACACCCTCGCGGCGCTGCGTGCAGCGCGGCGCAGCGGTCCACGCACACTCGCCATCTGCAATGTCGTCGGTAGCATGGCCACGCGCGAGACCGACGGCACCATCTACACACATGCCGGCCCGGAAATCGGCGTCGCGTCGACCAAGGCCTTCACCGCACAACTCGTGGCGCTGCACCTGCTGGCGCTGTATCTCGCGCAGGGCCGCGGCACGCTGACGCCGGAAGAGATCCGTGCGCAGGTCGAGGGGCTCACACAGTTGCCGCTCACCGTCGAGAAAGTGCTGCAGCTCGCGCCAACGATCGAGGAAGTGGCGCGCCGGTTCCACTCGCGGCGAGACTTCTTGTTCTTGGGGCGCGGTATCCATTACCCGATTGCGCTCGAGGGTGCGCTCAAGCTGAAGGAGATCTCGTATATCCACGCCGAGGGGTACCCCGCCGGCGAGATGAAGCACGGCCCGATCGCCCTCATCGACGAGGATCTTCCCGTCGTCGCGCTGGCGCCCGGCGATCACGTGTTCGAGAAGATGGTGGGAAACGTCCAGGAGGTCAAAGCGCGCGGCGGCTGCGTGATTGCGCTCACCACCGAAGGGGACACACGGATTCAAGCGCTGTTGTCACCTGTGTTGGACGTGAACCTGCAACTTCCCGCCACCGACCCGCTGCTTTCACCCGTCGTGATGGTCGTGCCGCTGCAGTTACTCGCGTACTATGTGGCCGTGCGGCGAGGCTGCGACGTCGACCAACCGCGGAACCTCGCGAAGAGCGTCACCGTGGAGTGAGCGGGAAGCGGGAAGCGGGAATCAGGAGTCGAGAGAAAACCGCAACCTCCAAGCCTCGGAACGAGGTCACAGCGCTCATCGGTTGCTCCGTGCGCGTGTACGCAGATTCTGCCAACTCCAACACGGCCCCGGTGACATCTCTTGCGCTCACCGGGTTCTTGAACTGCCGCCCCAGCTCGGTTGCGCCGCTCTATGCCGTGATTGACCACAAGCTTCCGCGGAACGTTCGCGTTAGCCAATGCAAAGTCCGTCCCTCGCACATTCCTCCCCGCGCTATACTTCATGAAAGGCGACGCCCTCGTCGTTCCCTGATTCCCGATTGCCGATTCCCATGAACTTCCTCGACGATCTCAATCCGGAGCAGCGCGAAGCGGTGTTGCACACGGAAGGCGCGTTGCTCATCCTCGCGGGCGCGGGGTCGGGTAAGACGCGCGTGATCGCGCATCGCATCGCGACCCTCGTCGGCAGCGGCCTCGCCTCGCCGCACGAGGTGTTGGCGGTGACGTTCACGAACAAGGCGGCCGAGGAGATGCGTCAACGCGTCGAGCGATTGCTTGGCGCAGATGTCCGTGGTCTTTGGATTTCGACGTTTCATGCCCTCTGCGCACGTTTACTGCGACGCGAGGCGCCCGCGATTGGCCTCTCGCGGGATTTCGTCATCTACGACGCGGCCGATCAGCTCGCCCTCGTCAAGCGGCTCATGCGAGATCTGCGCATTGACGACAAGCAGATTCAGCCGCGTGCGGCGCAGGCACGCATCAGCGAGGCAAAGAATCGACGGCACGGCGCAGACGCGTTGGAGGGTAGTCACTGGAGCTTCCGCGACGAGAAAATTGCTGAGATTTACAAGGCGTACCAGCGCGCGCTGACCGCGGCTAGCGCCCTCGATTTCGACGACCTCCTCCTCAAGACGGTGGAGCTCTTCGACCATGCGGAGCCCGTGCGACTGCGGTACGCCCGCCAATTCCGCTACGTGATGATCGACGAGTACCAGGACACGAACCGTCCGCAGTACTTGCTCGTTCGCCACGTGACGGCCGCGCACGGCAACGTCGCAGTTGTTGGGGATCCTGACCAGTCCATCTACAAATGGCGCGGCGCTGACATCCGTAACATCCTCGACTTCGAGCGCGATTATCCAAACGCGACGGTCGTGCGCCTCGAGCGCAACTATCGGTCGACACAGATCATTCTCGATGCCGCATCGGCGGTCATTCGTCAGAACAGCGAGCGCAAGGAGAAGCGGCTCTGGACAGATCGCGCGGGCGGTGCAAAGGTTCTCTACTTCCGGGGAGCCGACGAGCTCGAAGAGGCGGATTTTCTGCGCCGGATGGTTCGAAGCGGCCCGTCCACGGCTCCGTCCGCGACCATGGCCATTCTCTACCGCATCAACTCTCAATCCCGCGCCATCGAGGAGGCGCTGATGCGCGAGAGCATCGCGTACCGCATTGTCGGCGGCGTGCGCTTCTACGAGCGCAAGGAAATCAAAGACACGCTCGCGTACCTGAAGCTTCTGCTCAACCCGCATGACGATGTGAGCTTTAGGCGCGTGGTGAACACACCGGCCCGCGGGATTGGGAAAGCGGTGATGGACGGCCTCGACGCGGCAGAAACCTCGATGTCGGACGCGCCTCCGCTCGTCACCGCAGGCCTCTTTGACATCGCCTCCTCTCAGTCTCTGTGGGCGCGCAGCGCGCAGCTCCTGTCGTCGCGGCGACTCCCCGCCAGGAGCGCCTCGGCGCTCGGCGCATTCGTCACGCTTCTCGAGCGGCTCAGCGCAACCGCCCGGCAGCACGCCACCGTGGCCGACGTCATCGTCGACGTCCTGGAGGAGTCGCGCTACCTCCACATGCTCGAAGAGGACCAGGGCGAAGACGCACGCAGCCGCATCGAAAACTTGAAGGAGCTCGTCTCAGCCGCGCGCGAGTACGAGCAGCGTGACGCAGAGGCCTCCCTCGGCGGCTTCGTCGACAAGCTGTCGCTGCTCTCCGAAACCGACGAAGCCGAGGGCAGTGAGAGCGCGCGTGTCTGGCTGATGACGCTGCACGCAGCCAAGGGTCTCGAGTTTCCGGTGGTCGCAATTGCCGGTATGGAGGAAGGCCTCGTTCCGCACATGCGGGCGCTCGAGAGCCGTGAGGAGCTCGAAGAGGAGCGCCGACTCTGCTACGTCGGCATGACGCGAGCGCAGTCGCAGCTCGTGCTGACCGGCTCCTATAGACGCCGCGTCTTTGGCGAGTACCAGGCCACGACACCGTCACGATTCCTCGAGGAGATTCCGGAAGAGCTGGTCGAGCAGATGCCCGCGTTTGGCGTGCCGGAGCCCTCGCGGCGTCGTGCGGCGTTCGAGTACCGACGCACACTGGACGGCCACCGGACGGTGCGCGAGGCGCCGCCGAGCTATGCGTATGAAGACGAGGACCAGTCAGCAAGGGAACTTCGCCCGGGCCTCCGGGTCCGGCACCCGGATTTCGGCGTCGGGACTGTTCTCAGCGTCGAGGGCGCCGATGACAAGCTCAAGCTCACCGTGCGCTTTGTGGACTTCGGTCAGAAGAAGCTGATGGCTCGCTACGCGCGGCTGGCGCCGGCGTAGGATGTAGCGTCAAACATATGGACACCAAACCTCTCGGGACTCAGGGGCTCGTCACGTCGGGTATCGGCCTCGGCTGCATGGGCATGTCGGAGTTCTACGGTCCGCACGACGAGCAAGAAGCCATCGCGACGATTCATCGCGCGCTCGAGCTGGGCGTCACGATGCTCGACACGGCTGACATGTACGGGCCTTACACGAACGAGGCGCTCGTCGGACGCGCCCTTCGCGATCGCCGGAATCAGGTGATCATCGCGACAAAGTTCGGCGTCGTGCGCACCGACGACCCCACCTACCGCGGCGTGTGCGGGCGACCAGAGTACGTCCGCACATCCTGCGAAGGAAGCCTGAAGCGCTTGGGCGTGGACGTCATCGATCTCTACTACCAGCACCGCGTCGATCCGGACGTCCCGATCGAGGACACTGTTGGCACCATGGGGCGTCTCGTTGAGGAGGGCAAGGTGCGATATCTAGGCCTCTCCGAGCCGGGGCTGGAGACGCTCCGTCGCGCGCACCGCGCGCATCCGATCTCTGCGCTGCAGTCGGAGTACTCGCTGTGGAGCCGCGACCCGGAGGATGCTGTGCTGCCGCTGTGCCGCGAGCTCGGTGTTGGCTTCGTGGCCTACAGTCCGCTCGGCCGCGGCTTTCTCGCGGGGAAGATCCGCCGCTTCGAGGACTTTGCGCCGGATGACTACCGTCGCAACTCGCCACGCTTTCAAGGTGACAACTTCCAAAAGAACCTGGCGCTGGTGGAGAAGATCCGCGAGCTGGCCCAGAGCCAAGGCGTGACCCCTGCACAACTGGCCTTGCGCTGGGTCATCGCGCAAGGAGACGATATCGTCCCGATCCCGGGCACGAAGCGTCGGAGCTACCTGGAAGAGAACCTCGCCGCGCTCGACGTGCTGCTCACCGAGCAAGACCTCAAGGAGATTGAAGCCATCTGCCCGCGCGGCGCCGTCGTTGGCCCGCGGTATTCGGAAGCAATGATGCGGATGGTCGGGCGGTAGAGGTGTCAGCTCGCGCGGCCTGCCCGCCTTCGCCCCGGTCGGGTCCCATCGGGACCCGACAAGCCAGTGCTGGCTAGCGGCCCGCGTCTCGCGGGCCGCCGTGGCGGTCCACCTTCGCCGAGGCTACGGCGGACTTGTCCGCCGAAGCGCGGAGCGCGGAGGCGGAAAGGCCGCGCGCTACAAACGAATTTTGTGGTACGTCGCGCGCCGCGCCCTACTCCTCCGGTGGCTCGCCATCCGGTGGGGCGGCATCGTCGTGGTCGGCGGTCTCGGGGGTCGCACCGTTCTCGCCGTTCTCGCCGTTTTCCTGGACGATGTCGAGGCGCGCGAGAGCAACCACGCGATCGTCCTCCTCGATATCGATGAGGCAGACGCCCTGAGTCGCGCGGCCGATAGGCCGAAGCGTCGCGGTCGGCATGCGCAACACCTTCCCCTTTTGCGTGGCGAGCATCAGCTCGTTCTCGACGGTCACGTAGACCATGCCGACCACCGGTCCATTGCGCTCGGTGGCCTGGATGTTAATCACGCCGAATCCGCCACGGGATTGCAGCCGGTACTCGTCCAGCAAGGTGCGCTTCCCGTACCCGTGTGCCGTCACGGTCAGGACCGCGCCGCCGGGCTTCACCGCGTTTAGCCCGACCACCTCGTCTGCCTCGCGTAGCGAGATGCCGCGGACGCCGTAGGCCGTCCGGCCCATTGGCCGCACGTCCGCCTCCGGAAACCGGATGGCCATGCCCTCACGCGTCGCGAGCACGATCTCATGACTGCCCTCCGTGCGTCGCGCCGCGATGACACGGTCGTCCGCGTCGACGCCCATCGCAATAATGCCCCCAGCTCGCGGGTGACGGAACGCATACACGTCGGTCTTCTTGATGACGCCCTTGTGCGTCCCCATGACGATAAACTGCTCGCCCTCCTCGGCGGGCCACTCCCGCACCGCGACAATAGCAGCGAGCCTCTCTTCGGGTGCCATCTGCACGAGATTCGCGATGGCCTTCCCTTTGCCGTCCGTCCCGACGTCCGGGATCTCATAGACGCGCAACCAGTACGCGCGGCCGCGGTCCGAGAACACCAACAGGTAGGCGTGTGACGATGCGACGAACAGATGCGAGACGTAGTCTTCTCCGCGCAGCGTCATCCCGCGGCGACCTTTGCCCCCACGCGCCTGCGCGCGGTAAGCGGAGATCGGCGTCCGCTTGATGTACCCGGTTCCGCTCACCGTAATGGCCATGTCCTCGTCCGGGATCAGATCCTCCATCCGGAAGTCCTCACCCTCCTGTTCGAGGATCTCACTCCGTCGGTCATCGCCGTACGTCTCGCGGACCTCGCGCAACTCCTCGAGGACAATCTCCATCACCAACCGATCGCTGGCGAGAATGGTACGCAGCCGCTCGATGGTCTTCAGGACCTCGGCGAGCTCGTCGAGAATCTTCTGGCGCTCGAGGCCGGTCAGCCGTTGGAGCTGCATGTCCAGAATGGCCTGCGCCTGGATCTGCGTCAGCCCGAACTGCCCCATGAGGCCCTCGCGCGCCTCCGCCGGGCTCGTGGCTCCGCGGATGAGTGCGATGACCGCATCGAGGTGATCGAGGGCGATCTTGAGGCCTTCGAGGATGTGCGCACGCGCCTCTGCCTTCTTCAGCTCGAACTCGGTGCGCCGGCGTACCACCTCGCGCCGAAATTCGACAAAGTGGTCGATGAGATCGACGAGCGGCAGCACCCGCGGCCGTCCACCCACCACTGCCAGCATGATGATGCCGAATGTCGTCTGGAGCGCCGAGTGCTTGTAGAGATTGTTGAGGACGAGATCCGGCAGCGCATCGCGCTTGAGCTCGATCACGATCCGCAGGCCGTCGCGGTCAGACTCGTCTCTGAGATCCGAAATGCCTTCGAGCGTCTTCTCACGCACCAGATCCGCAATGCGCTCAACCAATTTGGCCTTGTTGACCTGGTATGGGATCTCGGTGATGACGATCGCCTCCCGGTCGCTGCGCGGCAGATCTTCAATCGTGGTCCGGCACCGCAGCGTGATCGCGCCACGACCGCTCCGATAAGCCTCGTAGATCCCACGTTTCCCGACGATGAAGCCGCCGGTTGGGAAGTCGGGACCTGGCACGAGCTGGAGCAGGCGGCGCTGACGGTCGTCGCGCGCAAGCCGCGTCCCTTCGAGCGTGGGCTCGGTCACGGCGATGATGGCATCGACGACCTCACGCAGGTTGTGCGGTGGGATGTTCGTTGCCATGCCCACCGCGATTCCTGACGATCCGTTGACGAGCAGGTTCGGAAACGGCGTCGGCAGAACGTTCGGCTCTTCGCTGGTCTCGTCGTAGTTCGCGGTGAAGTCGACCGTGTCCTGCCCGAGGTCGGCCATCATCCCTTCGGCCAGCGCTTCCAGCCGTGCCTCGGTGTACCGCATGGCCGCCGGCGGGTCGCCGTCCATCGATCCGAAGTTCCCCTGGCCGTCCACCAGCGGATATCGCATGTTGAAGTCTTGGGCGAGCCGCACGAGTGTGTCGTAGATCGACTGATCGCCGTGCGGGTGGAAGTTGCCCATGACCTCGCCGACGATCTTGGCGCACTTGCGATACGCGCGGTTCGCGCCGAGCCCCATGAGTCGCATCCCATAGAGCACGCGGCGATGCGCCGGCTTGAGCCCATCACGAATGTCTGGCAGCGCGCGCCCGATGATCACGCTCATCGCGTAATCCAGGTACGAGCGCTTCATCTCATCTTCAATGGCGACGGGGATACGGACGGGGGTGGTCATAAGAACGAGGGGTCAGGTGTCAGGGGTCAGGGCTGTCTCAGGGATCAGGTATCAGGCGTCAGGTGTCAGTAGGGATCAGGGCCGCCTGGTCCCTGAACCCTGAGACCCCTGACACCTGACACCTTCAGATATCAAGATTCCTGACATCAAGGGCGTTGCTCTCGATGAACTTGCGGCGTGGCTCAACCTGATCGCCCATGAGCGTCGTGAACATCAAATCTGCTTCTGCGTGGTCCTCGGCGCGCACCTGTAACAGGGTGCGTGCTTCTGGCTTCATCGTCGTATCCCACAGTTGGTCTGGGTTCATCTCACCGAGTCCCTTGTACCGGTTGATGGACACGCCCTTTCGGCCGCCGCTCAGGAAGAAGTCAACCAGGTCCGGCACCGAGGCAATCGCGTCCTCTGCCGGTCGGCTGCGTGCCGCCGCCCGTCGTGCTGTCGCCGCCGCCTCTGGCACGCCGATTTCAGCGGCCGCCGCGCGCTGGGCGGCTGCCGTCGTGTCGCCTGGCTCGACGGCGGACTCTTCCTCTTCGCGCGCGTCCGGTCCCGCGATATGGGCGACGATCATCCGACCCTCGAGTGCCTTCACGTCCCGGTAGCCAGCGAGCAGCGCTCGATAGTCCGGCGTGCTCACGAAATCGAGCCCGATGTCGAAGTGGCGGGGATAGCCGGCGGTCCGGTCCTCGATGATCAGCCGGAATGCATTGTGCTCCTCGTCCGCCTCGACGCTGACCGTTCGCCCAGGGCTCACCAACCGCTCGCCGAAGACTTCGACCACCGCACGCTCTGCGAAGAACGTCCGGTCCTTGATCCCCTCGTCCAGCAGCGTGTACAAGACATCGGACGACGGCCCGCGCCGCTCGACCAACCGCAAGTTCTTGCGGAAGGCAATCAGTCGCTGCAAGAGCTGTACGAGCTCTTCGCCGCTGATCTCGCGCTGCTGATCGACCAACCGAAGCACCCGTGACTCAACGGCGCGACGTACGAGAAACGCCTCCAGATCACGGTCATCTTTGATGTATGTCTCCCGCTTGCCCTGCTTCACGCGGTAGAGCGGCGGCTGCGCGATGTAGACGTAGCCGCTGTCAATCAGCGCTCGCATTTGGCGATAGAAGAACGTGAGCAGCAGCGTGCGGATGTGCGAGCCGTCGACGTCCGCGTCCGTCATGATGATGATGCGGTGGTATCGCAGCTTCGTCACATCGAAGTCGTTCTCGCCGATGCCGCAGCCCAATGCCGCGATCATCGTCCTGATCTCGTCGCTCCCGAGCATCTTGTCGAAGCGCGCCTTCTCGACGTTGAGAATCTTGCCCTTGACGGGCAACACGGCCTGGAAGCGCCGGTCGCGGCCTTGCTTGGCCGAGCCCCCGGCCGACTCACCCTCGACGATGTAGAGCTCGCTCTGCGCAGGATCCCGCTCTTGACAATCCGCCAACTTGCCAGGAAGCGTGCTGTTGTCCAGTGCCCCTTTGCGGCGCACGAGATCACGAGCCTTGCGCGCCGCTTCGCGTGCTCTCGCGGACTCGATAGCCTTCGAGACGATCTTGCGCGCGATCGCCGGATTCTCCTCGAGGACGGCGGCGAGTCTGTCGTTGAGGATGCTCTCGACGATGCCCTTGACCTCCGTGTTTCCCAGCTTTCCTTTGGTCTGCCCCTCGAATTGCGGGCTGGGAACCTTGACGCTGACCACCGCAACCAGACCCTCGCGGATGTCATTGCCGTCGATGGTCGTGTCCTTCAGATCCTTGGTGAGGTTGGAGGTAGACGCATACGCGTTGACCGTCCGCGTGAGCGCCGAGCGGAAGCCGGACAGGTGCGTGCCCCCATCGGCCGTGTTGATGTTGTTGGCGTACGTATAGACCTGCTCGAGGTACGCATCATTCCACTGCAACGCGATCTCGACGTCGACGTTCTCTTTCTCGCCCCGCATGTAAATGGGCGCCTCGTGTAGGACGGTCCGGTTCGTGTTCAAGTAGGCAACGAATTCGCTGATGCCGCCTTGATACTCGTATCGCGCGTGCTTCCCGTCCTCTCGCTCATCGTCGAGCGTGATCACCACGCCCGCATTGAGAAACGCCAGCTCGCGTAGGCGCTGCGCCAACGTGTCGAAGCTGAACTCGATACTCTCGAACACGAGAGGGTCAGGCTTGAAGGTGACCTTCGTGCCACGCCGCTTTGTCGTGCCGATCCGTGCCAGCGGGGCGAGCGGCCTGCCGCGTTCGTAGTTCTGCTGGTAGACGTCACCATTTCGGTAGATTTCCAGCGACAAGCTCTCCGCGAGCGCATTGACGACGGAAACGCCAACGCCGTGCAATCCTCCGGACACCTTGTAGGCCCCGTTCTGGTCATCGAACTTGCCGCCTGCGTGCAGCGTCGTCATGACGACTTCTGCTGCTGACTTACCGCTTTCGTGCAAGTCGATCGGGATCCCGCGACCGTTATCGAGAACGGTGAGTGAATTGTCGACGTGAATCGTGATGCTGACGTCGTCGCAGTAGCCCGCCAGCGCCTCGTCAATGGAGTTGTCGACAACCTCGTACACGAGATGGTGCAAGCCCGCCGGCCCCGTTGTGCCGATGTACATGCTGGGGCGCTTACGGACCGCCTCGAGGCCCTCGAGCACCTTAATGCTCTCAGCGCCGTATTCGTTCGCCGCGCCCGGCGACACATGCGGTTCGTCCGGATCGGGAATATCAGGTGTCAGGTGTTCCATCGAATCGTTCTAGCGGGACGGAAACAGGGCTTAGCCGTCCGTATAGGGACTGCTAGATGCGCATCGGCATGATCACGTAGGTATAGTCGTAGCCGTCGACACCCACCGGCTTCAGCAGGGCCTGGCTCGCGTCATCTTTGAGCGAGAGGCTGATGGTGTCGCTCTCCACCGCGCCGAGGAAGTCGAGCACGTACTGCGCGTTGAAGCAAATCTGCAGCTCCGAACCCTCATAGTCGACGAGCAGCTCCTCACGTGCCTCGCCGATTTCCGGGCTACTCGACGTGACTTCTGCCTTGCCAGACGTAATCTGAAACTTGACGGCGCGTGAGCGCTCGTTCGAGAGGAGCGCTACGCGGCGGACGGCGTTGTTGATGCGCTCGCGGTCGAATGTCACGTTCTTGTCATTCCCCTTCGGAATCACGCGCTCGTAGGCCGGAAACTGCGCGTCCATCATCCTCGAGATGAGCGTGCGGCCCTCCACGCGGAAGAAGAGGTGGTTTTCTGATCGTTCGTAAGTAATCGCCTCCTTACCCTCGCCGAGCAGCTTACTCAGCTCGAGCGTGGTCTTTCTCGGCAAGAGAACCTTCACACCCTCGTCTTCTTCCGACGTCGTCGCATCCGAACGGTCTCGCGGCACGGTCACGAGCGCAAGGCGGTGGCCATCAGTGGCAACCAGGCTCATCTGATCCGGTTTCAGCACGAACAGCGCTCCATTCAGGTAGTACCGTGTATCTTCCCCCGTCATCGCGAACTGCGTCTTCTCCACCATGTGCTTGAGGGACTCTCGGGGCAAGGTGGCCACTCGGTCGCCTCCCTCTGGCAACTGCGGGAACTCGTCGCGCGGGAGTGTCGACAACCGCGACTCGAATCGCTCTGCCGCAACCTTGACGCCGCTCTTGTCCTGCTCGATGCGCACGTCCGTCTCGGGCAGTGCTTTGACAATCTCGTACAGCTTCTTTGCTGGGAGCGTCGATGCACCGCTCTTGGTTACGGAGGCGGCACAGCGGCTCCGGAGCCCAACCTCCGTATCTGTGGCGGCAAGCTCGACGCTCTCGCCGTCTGCCTGCATCAGGACATTGGCCAGCACCGGCAACGTGGTCTTTCGCTCCACGATGCCTTGGAAGAACTGCAGCTCGCGAAGCAGGTCACTCTTGCGCACGACGAGTTCCATGAACGTGCTGTCCTTGGTCTGTTTGCGTCCCTCGGCCTGCAACGCTCTTCGCTGGGCTCAGCGCACCCGGGGCGTGTGGCAGGACGGCAGGTATCGGTTGTTTAGTGTCTCTTAGTGATCTTAGTCAAGAGATAAACCAACAAAGCATTATAACAAGAATAAGGCGTGTTGAAAAGCTGGACATCATCAATTAATGCTTGTTTTTCAGCCACTTAACCCACTCTCGATCTGTGGATCCAGCGATGAGCGGACTCTTCTGCGGGTTGTGGAATACGCCCGGCGCCCCGGCCATCGACAGGTGGTCCACACAGCGTCGCGCAGCACCTGTTGAAATCCTGGCGCGAGCTTAGGACTCGTCTGGAAATACGTGTGCCATTCTGGCCGCCGAGGCATCCCTCCTCCACCCCAGCGCGGCTGCCGCGCTGGGGACCCCGGGCCTGGCGGCGTTGCTCGTCGCTTACATACGCCCGGTATGCGCGCTCCTCGCGCCTTGCCAGGGCGGGCGCCTCGACGCCCAGAATGGGACACGTATTTCCAGACGAATCCTTAGTTTCAGGTTCTCGAGGGTGCTATCGAAAGTTGTCAATGAAGCTGTTGATAAGTCTGTTGAAATCGGCGTCCCTTTGGCGGACCTCCTCGACCCTCCCAATTGAGTGAATGACGGTCGAATGATGTTTGTTGAAGGCGCGACCAATCTCGGGAAGCGAGGCCTTGGTAAGTTCTTTCGACAAGAACATCGCGATCTGTCGCGGCAGGACGACCGACTTCGAGTTGTCTTTGGATCGCAGCTCGCTGAGTCGGAGCTGGTAGTAGTCGGCGACGAACTTCTGCACAGCGTCAATAGTGACAGCCCGCTCGTCGCTGCTCAAGACGTTCTTGAGCACATCGTGGGCGAGCGCGACGGTGATCTCGCGTCCCGTCAGCGACGCGTAGGCAACGAGTCGAATGAGCGATCCTTCCAGCTCGCGGATGTTCGATTTGATCTTGCTTGCAATGTAGAGTGCGACGTTGTCGGGCAGGGGAACAGCCTCGGCTTCGGCCTTTTTCTTCAGAATCGCGATCTTGGTCTCGAGGTCGGGCGGCTGGATATCGGCGATGAGGCCCCAGTTGAACCGTGAGCGCAAGCGCTCCTCGAGCTGGGGGATCTCATGCGGCGGGCAGTCGCTGGTGATGACGATTTGCTTCGACGCGTCGTACAGCGCATTGAACGTGTGGAAGAACTCCACTTGGGTGCCCTCCTTGCCCGCCATGAACTGCACGTCGTCGATGAGGAGGACCTCGACGTTCCGATAGCGCTCGCGGAACTCGATGATCCGCTCGAGCTTGAGCGCGTTGATCATCTCGTTCATAAAGCGCTCGGCTGAAATGTAGGTCAGGCGCGCACGCTTCATGTAGAACAGCACATAGTGGCCGACCGCGTGCATCAAATGTGTTTTGCCGAGACCAACCCCACCGTAGATATAGAGCGGGTTGTACGAGCGGGACGGGGCTTCGGCGACGGCGCGGCAAGCGGCGTGCGCGAACTGATTCGAGGAGGCCACGACGAAGGTATCGAAGGTGTATCGCGGGTTGAGACGGGCACCAGAGACGGGGCCCTGGTCTCCAGGAAGGAACGATTCATGATCGAGAGAGTCCGGCTCCATGTCGGGCGGGGGATCTTGTGCTACGAACGCAATCTCGATACCGGAGCGTCCGACGGCTGTGAGCGCTTCCGCCAATACTCCCTTGTAGTGTCTTGTCAGCCAGTCGCCGAACACCTTACTTGGGACGCCGACGAGCAACCGGGTGCCCTCGTCCCGAATGAACGCCGTGGGCCGAAACCAGGTGTCGAAGATATGCCGGTTTACGCGTGTCTCGACCAGAGCCAGCACCTGATCCCAAATAACAACGCTCATGACAGCTCTGTAACCGCCTTGCATCACAACGGCGGACGTGCACGCTGAGAGAGTCGATCTTACTCGATGACGCGCCTCACCTTTCGCCATCCCAAGCGATCTCACCGTGGAGTCGCGCGGCTCGCTAGCCAAGGCGAAAGTTGGTAAATACCAGTCGTATCTACCTGAGTCTATGGCGAAAGTGGTCTCTACTCCGCGCTCTGCTGCGCGCGCCAAGGCGAAGGCCCTGAAATTTCCACAGTTTTTTCCACAGGTGTGGAAAACTCCGCCTGAGAACCATTCAGTTGGGTCGTTAGGAGGCGGCCGTGAAGGAGCGCCGAACGCTATCATGGTCTACGTTGGCGTGCAACCTCTGGCAGGACGAATGTCAAGGCGAACCCCCGACGAACCGGGGGCTTAACGGACATGGGGGGCACGACGATCGTCAGAACGATGGAGAAAAAGGGGACAGGCCCCTTTTTCGAGAACCAACGCCGACGAAAAAGGGGCCTGTCCCCTTTTTCCGACCCTCCAGATCTCGCGACCCCCATGTCCGTTAAGCACCCCAACGAACCACGCGGATTGACAGTGTTGTTTCGGTGCGGGTACGATAGCTGGTTCTTATTCGTGACGTGAGCGTTGATCGGAGAAAGGCATCATGAAGCGCACCTATCAGCCGAGCCGACGTCGTCGGTTGCGCACGCACGGGTTTCTCGTGCGCATGCGGACCAAGAACGGCCGCCTGGTGGTCACACGGCGTCGAGCCAAGGGACGGAAGCGGTTGACCGTCTCTGGCACGACGCGGCCGGGGACAGTGGGGCCGCGGCGCTAGCCAGGAATCAGGAATCAGGAATCAGGAGTTCCCGATGCCTGGCAAGCCGGGCGGGCCACCATGCGCCAAACGTTCAGGCCGAACGAGCGCGTTCAGCGGCGCGCTGACTTCCAGCGCATCTATACCCGAGGACAGAAGCTGCACGGGCGCTTCATGACGATGTTCGTGCTCGCGACCGATGCGCCCGGCGCGCGGCTCGGCGTGGCCGCGACACGAAAGCTTGGCAATGCCGTAGAGCGCAACAGGGCGAAGCGCCTGGCGCGGGAGCTGTTCCGGCGGCACAAGCCGAATCGTGGGACGGACGTCGTGATCGTGCCGAAGCGTGAGCTCCTGACCCAGTCGTTCACCCGCCTCGAGACCGAATTCGGAACGATGCTCCGCCGCAGCGGCGGTCGGCAACGATCGACGCCTCCGTGACGCACATCCTCCACGTCTCGCTCGTGACCCTTGCTGTGGCCGCTGTCCGCGCCTACCAAGTCCTGCTGTCGCCGATCGCGGGTGGCACGTGCCGCTTCCACCCAACGTGCTCGCAGTACGCGGTGGACGCGTTGATCACCCACGGATTCTTGCAAGGCGGCTGGCTCGCGTTGAGACGCTTCGGCCGTTGTCACCCGCTCGGGTCGGCAGGCTGGGATCCGGTGCCGCCAGCCGCCGCGGCTCTCGACAGGGTTTGGGGCGGGTCCGCGAGCCGAGCTGAGGACTCGTCCGGAAACTGATCCATGGAAAAGCGAGTTCTTCTGGCGTTTCTCCTGTCCTTCGTGGTGCTCTACGCGTATCAGGCGTTGCTGGTGCCTCGGCGACCAACCGGGCGTTCGTCCCCGAGCGCCACAGCCGAAGGTCGCGCCGCACCTGGCGGTCGCGTGCCAGCCGAGAGCCGCGTCGAGCCGGATGAGCGCGCGGGCGCGGGACCGGGGAGCACCGAGGCGACGACACCGCCCGCCGCGAGTGAGCCTGTGTCGCCCACCGCAACGTCTCCTCCCGCTCAAGGCATCGCGTCCCGCGGCGAGAGGGTGGTCGTGGAAACCGACGCCGTGCGTGCGGAGTTCAACACGCGTGGCGCAGTGTTGACGCGATGGCAGTTGAAGAAGTATCTCGACGACCACGGGCAGCCCGTGGATCTAATCCCACAGGACATCGCAGTCGACGTGCTGGAACCGGCGTTCGCGATTACGACGCCCGACGAGAAGGCGCTCACGGCGACGTTGACCGACGCGCTCTTTCAGCCGAGCAGACGCGTAGCGAAGGTGCGGCCGGGGGAAGCCGCGCGCCTCGTCTTCGACTACCAGGACGGCGGTCTCCGCGCGAAGAAGACGTTCACGATCCAGAAAGATCGGCAGCCTTACCTGCTCGGCTTCGAGGCGTCCGTGACGAACAACGGCGAGCCCACCGCCCTGACGGTTCACAGCGGCTTGGGCATTGGCGATCTGACGCGGGGCGGTGGCGGGGGGTTCTTGTTCGTCGCCTACTTCCAGCCACCTCAAGGCATCTTCTACAAGGACGAGAAGGTCACTCGCCTGCCCACGGGCACGCTGCGCACGGAGGCTGTGCACCAGGGCACATTCCGCTACGTCGGGATGGACGACCACTACTTCCTGGGGGCCGTTCTACCGGGGAAGCAACCGGCGCGCGTCGACTATCGCGTCGTGCCGCTGCCGGGACCGGAAGAGGAGCGCGAGCTCGTGTCGTACGCGCTGCAACTCAACGGCGAGCCTGGACCGCTCGACGTGTTCCTCGGGCCGAAGGACTTCGACCTCCTTGCAGCCACCGATCGCGAGTTGGTTCGCGCCATCAACTTCGGCTTCTCTGCGTTTCTGGCCGTGCCGCTACTGCATGCGCTCAAGTGGGTGCACTCGTTCGTCGGCAACTACGGCTGGTCGATTGTGATCCTCACGGTCATCATCAACGTGGTCTTGTTTCCGCTCCGGCACAAGAGCGTCACCTCGATGCGAAAGATGCAGGCGATCCAGCCGCAGGTGAAGGCCATTCAAGAGCGCTACAAGAAGCTCAAGGTCACCGACCCCGCACGGCAGAAGATGAATACGGAGCTCATGAACCTCTATCGTGAGAAAGGCGTGAACCCAGCCAGCGGCTGCTTGCCGATGGTGGCCACGTTCCCCGTCTTGTTTGCGTTCTATTCCCTCCTCTCGCAGGCCATCGAGCTGCGCGGTGCACCGTTCATGCTGTGGATCCAGGATCTCTCGGTTCACGATCCGTACTACGTGACGCCGCTCCTGATGGGAGCGTCGATGATCTTGCAGCAACGCATGACGCCCACGGTCGGCATGGATCCGGTACAGCAGAAGATGATGATGATGATGCCGGTCATGTTCACCGTCTTCTTCTTGTGGGTGCCGAGCGGGTTGGTTGTCTACTGGTTGCTCAGCAATGTGTGGACCATCGGCCAGCAGTTGCTGACGAACAAGCTGATTGGTCCCCCACAGGTGCAGGCGTTGAGACCGGCGGCGGAGCGGTTGGTGAAGCCGGCGGTTGCACGGAAGCGGGACCGGCCGGCGCAGTGAGCAGGGCACGAGCGATGAGGAGCGGCAGCGATGGACACGGAGCGCGCGACGCAGTTTCGGCGTGAGGTCTGCACGTTCGTACAAGACATGGTGAGCGCGTTGGGGCTCGATCTCGAGGCGGAGACTCGCGATCATCCGGATGGTTTGTGTGTCGAGCTGAATGGGGATGAGACCGAGGTGTTGCTGCGGCGCAAGGGAGAGGGGTTGGATGCGCTGCAACAGGTCGTGAACTCCGCGTACCGGCGCGATCTCGAAGAAGGGCATCGAATTGTCGTGGATGCGTGCGGCTTCCGACAAGGAAAGGACAACGAGCTGCGCCAGATGGCGCGCTTCTTGATGGAACGCGCGAAGACGACCGGCGGACCGCAGGAGATCGGACCGCTGAATTCTTACAGCCGTCGCACCGTGCATCTCGAGGTTGCGAACGATCCCGACCTGAGCTCGGAGAGTCAAGGGGACGGCGCGGCGAAGCGTGTCATCATCGCGCTTAGGCGTCGCCAGGTATCTGGTGAATGACCTACTGACGTGGCAGTGCCATTGGCACAGGCGGAAAGGGCGGAAGCGCGCATCGAGAGGCGCGCGCGCATAGTCGGGCTGGAGCTCGATCCCGACTTGTGCCGGCGGCTTGCGAGTTACCTCTCACTACTCTGCCACTGGAACCGCCGCATCAACCTCGCAGCGTTTGATGACGCGGACAAAGCAATCGACCGATTGATCATTGAGCCATTGTTGGCGGTCCAATGGGTGCCGGCGGATGCCGCATCGCTGATCGACATTGGATCCGGCGGAGGGTCGCCCGCGATCCCTCTCAGGTTGGCGCTGCCGCGTCTAGCGGTCGTGATGGTGGAGGCACGGGTCCGAAAGGCCGCGTTTCTTCGTGAAGCGAGCCGGCGCCTCAGCCTGAAAGACGTTCGCGTCGAGCGCGCGCGGTTTGAGGATTTGGCGAGGGATCCGGATTTTGCCGGCCGAATGGATCTTCTGACTATTCGCGCCGTGCGTGTAGGCACACCGCAACTGCACGGGCTTCAGAACTTTCTGCGTCCGGGGGGGCTATTGCTATGGTTCCGCGGGCAGGCCGACGAAGACCGCATTCCGGACGTACCGGTCCTTCAGGTCGCGGCCGAGGGTGCCCTGGTGCCTGCACTAGGGAGTCGACTCTTAGTCTTGCGTAAGGTGAATGTTCCACGTGGAACAGTTGAATAGGGTGAAGGGCCGTACGTAGCGCGCGGCCTTTCCGCGCTCCGCGCTTCGGCGGACCCGCCGTAGCCTTGGCGAAGGCGGGCAGGCCGCGCGCGCGAGGGGTCTCACGCGCGAGGGGTTCTAAAGACGCCTGGCGACGTAGTGTGGGCATTGGCGTAAAGAGGTAAGGAAGGGGCGGGTTCGACCACAGGTAACGAGAGGCCATCGCCACGCCAAAGGCGCGGCTTACCCATCTCTACTCCTGAGCCCTCGCCTGTGTTATCTTCTGTGTATCGGCTGGTCGCCGCCGGTCATCAAGTCGAGCGCGAAGAGCCCTAAACCATTGAAAATGGGGAAGATCGTCGCGATCTCCAACCAGAAGGGCGGCGTGGGCAAGACCACCACAGCCATCAATCTCGGTGCCTGTCTGGCCCGAGCTGGCCACCAGGTGCTTGCCGTTGACGCTGATCCCCAGGGGAATCTCACCAGCGGTGTCGGCCAGAAACAGTACGAAGGGCCGACCATCTACGATGCGGTGATGGGCGTCGCCGCGGCTAGCGACCAGGGCTGGACGCTGCCCGTTCTCGAGACGCCCATTGAGCGCCTGAAGCTCGTCCCCGCGGACCGAGATCTGGCGGGAGCCGAGGTCGAGCTCGTCAATCAATCGGATCGTGAAGGCCGCCTACGCCGCTTGCTTGAACCGCTTCGAGATCAGTTCGCCTTCCTCTTGGTCGACACACCGCCGTCTCTGGGGCTACTCACGCTCAACGCGCTCGTTGCCGCCGACACGGTCCTCATCCCCTTGCACTGCGAGTATTTTGCGCTCGAAGGGCTGGCAGATCTCTTGGCGACACTCAAGCGTGTTCGCTCGGCCCTCAATCCTCGACTGGACATCGAGGGGGTATTGCTCACCATGTATGGCGACCGGACGAATCTCGGCCAGCAGGTCGCCCGCGAGATACGCGGCTTCTTCGACGACAAAGTCTTCGAAACAGTGATCCCGCGCAATATCCGCCTTGCCGAGGCGCCAAGTCATGGCATGCCGGTTGTACTCTACGACGCCCGCTCCCGCGGGGCCGAAGCCTACACGAACCTCGCACAGGAGCTGCTGTCGCGAAACGGGTCAGTGTCATGATGTGGATAGGGCAATCAGTATAACTCTATGGGAGTCACGCATATGGCAGCCGAGAAGCGACCTGCGCTCGGTCGCGGTCTGAGCGCGCTCATCCCCGAGAGGCCCGCCGACGCCGCTGCCTCGCCACCAGCCGGGGCGCGCGACCCGGCGGCGTCCGTGTCACGGGCCATTGAGCCGCGCTCTCCAACGTGGATCGACGCCCCACGTGACGAGCTGCATCGGCCGTTGACCCATTCAGGGCAAGCCCTCGAGATCGATCTCGACCTCTTCGACCCCAACCCCTTTCAGCCGCGTGCGCACTTCGATGAAGCCCGGCTCGACGAGCTTGCCCGCTCGTTACGCACGAACGGTCTCATCCAGCCGCTCGTCGCGAGACGCCGTGGCGATCGTTACGAGATCATCGCTGGCGAGCGCCGTTGGCGAGCCGCGCAGCGCGCCGGGCTGTTGAAGGTGCCGGTCGTCATCCGCGACGTCCCGGACGAGAAGCTGCTCGAAGTCGCGCTCATCGAGAACCTCCAGCGGGAGGATCTGAACCCGATAGACGAAGCGCTCGCCTACAAGCGCCTGGTCGAGGATTTCCATCTCACGCAGGAGCAGATTGCCGATGCCGTAGGTAAGGATCGCGCGTCGATTGCCAACCATCTGCGGCTGCTGAAGCTGCCGGGAGAGGTACGCGAGCTCGTTGCAGCCGCCACGCTCTCGATGGGACATGCACGCGCGATCGTGAGCCTCGAAGACCCGGGCCGCATGAAAACCGCCGCGCGTGAGACTGTTGATCGTCGTCTCTCGGTGCGCGAAACCGAAGCGCTCGTGCGCCGACTCGTGAGCCCGGCCAAGCCGGCGCGCGGCGAGCCTCCGCGCGACGTGCACACCCGGCAGGCCGAAGAACGACTCCGCCTCACGCTCGGCACACGCGTCCGCATTCTCCGCACGGGCAAAGGCGGCCGCATCGAGATCGACTTCGTGTCGGAAGAGGAGCTCAATCGAATCTACGAGTGCATAACAGATAGAACGTGACGCCAAGATGTTCCGGAAGAAACGCCGACTGACCGACTACGCAGCCTGCGCTGGTTGAGCGAGCAAACTCGCCGCTGGCGAGCTCGCTCACGTGTTGAGCGATTGGCCCGTGGCTGCTGATGACCGGGTCCTGGTGGACTTCAGGACCGCGGACGATGCGGGTGTGTACCGAATCGGGGCGAGCGAAGCACTCGTGCAGACCGTCGACTTCTTTACGCCAATTGTTGACGACCCGCACCTCTACGGCCAAATTGCTGCGGCCAATGCCCTCAGCGACGTCTACGCCATGGGCGGGCGCCCGCTCACAGCGCTCGCCGTGGCAGGATTTCCGGCTGATGATTTCGATCCGAGCATCATTCGCGCCATCTTTCTAGGGGGCGCGGAGAAGCTGGCTGAGGCAGACGTTGCGCTCCTAGGAGGGCACACCGTGCAGGACCAGGAGGTGAAGTTTGGCTACGCGGTGACCGGGATGGTCGACCCTGCGCGCGTCTGGGCCAATGCCGGAGCGCAGCCCGGTGACGTGCTGTTGCTGACGAAGCCGCTCGGCACGGGCGTGGTCACAACCGCGGCGAAGTTTCAGCGCGCACCGGTCGAGGTGCTCCAAGCAGCCGTTACCTCGATGACCACACTCAATCGCGCGGCGACCGCGGCGCTCGCGCGCGCGCGCGACGGCACCGTACATGCCTGCACGGACGTCACCGGCTACGGCTTGCTCGGTCACGCATCGGAGATGGCGGTTGCCAGCAACGTCACGATCGAGATGGCGATGGAGGCCGTGCCGCTCCTGCCGCATGTGCGCCCACTGGTGGCCCGTTACGTCACGCGCGGCGGGAAGACCAACGAAGCGCACTTTGGATCGGGCATCGACGTGCCAGACGATGCTGACCGCGAGCTCCTGGCCTTGCTATACGACCCGCAAACGTCGGGGGGGATTCTGGCGGCCGTGACGCCCGGGCAGGAGCACGCCGTTCTGGAGCTGCTGCACGAAGGAGGTGTCCTCGCGTCCCGCATTGGCCAGGTGAGTGCTCCGAGCGAGTGGAAGATTCGACTCCAGAAGTAGAGATCAGGGGTCAGGGGTCAGGGCTGTCTCAGGCTTCAGGGATCAGTTCTTCAGGGATCAGGGCTGGTTGTAGCTACCTCGCGCGTACGAGCTCGAGGCGCACCTTGGATGCATCGTGGTGCGCGCACAGTAGACCGTACTGCTCGAAGAAGCGCCTACCAGCCCTTGATCCCTTGAGCACTCGCCCCTGTTCCCTGAGACTGCGCTGACCCCTGACCCCTGTCACCTGACCCCTACTCTTGCCGACAGTTTGGTGGGAGTGGTATAAAGCTACGTTTCGGCGGGCCGCGTGGAGCGCGCCCGAACGGGCCTGTCCACGGCCAGAGCGTTCGCTCGGGCTGGTTTCTGCGGAGGCAATGCGTGTCGCTGGACCTGTCGGTCCTGTGGGTCATTTTCTCGGTCCTTGTGCTGGCTACCGCCTTGCAGCATTTTCTGTTCACGCCCCTGACGCGCGTCATACGAGCGCGTGAAGAAGCCATCGAATCCGCTCGCGCGCTGGCCGCGCGCGCGACGGCCGAGGCCCGGCGCGCCACGGAGGAGTACGAAGCCAAGACCACGGCCGCGCGCGCGGTGGTCTACCGAGAAATGGACGAAGTCCGCCGCGCGGCGCTCGAGAAGCGGGCGGCACTCGTCGCTGAGACGCGCCGCGAAGTTGAGACCGAGCGGGCACGGGCCGCCGAAGAATTGCGCGCGTCCGCCGAGGCCGCGCGTGCTCGCCTGGCCGCTGAGGCACATGAGCTCGGCGTTGCCGTTGCGAACCGCCTGCTCGACCGCCACGCTTCCTAACTGTGTCCAACCACCCAGAGGCCCACACACCAGAAGCCAATGCCCGTGCGAGCTTGTGAAATTCGGATCAATCGCGGCCAGGCCTCGGTGCGTACGGCTGTATTCGTGGCGATGCTGTGCCTGTTGCCTGCGCTGCCCCAAGCGGGCGCTCCCGTCGCACCCGACAAACCAGCCGAGGGCAGGTCTCGGTTTGACGCTGTTCAGCACGGTGAGGGCTCGCAAGCCTCGCAAGCCGACGAGCCGCATGGCGAGAGCCCGTGGCGCCTCGTCGCGACCGTATTGAACTTCGCGGTGCTTGTCGGCGGCCTCTACTACTTTCTCCGGACGCCGTTTGCCCGGCATCTCGTCGCGCGCACCGACGCGATCCACACCTCTCTCGCGGAAGCAGAGTCGACACGTCAGGCGGCGAGCGTGCAGCTCGCCGAGATCGAGGCCAAGCTGCAGGCGCTCCCGCGTGAGATCGCGGCGCTCCAGCAACGCGGGGTCGAAGAGATTGCGGCCGAAGAGACCCGCATTCGCCATGCCGCCGAGGAGGAGCGCCATCGACTGATCGCGCAGGCGCGACGGGAGATCGATTTGGCGCTGCGCGTCGCCAAGCAGGAGCTCCGCGCGCACGCGGCCACGCTTGCCGTCGACGTGGCATCGCGCCACCTGCGCGCCTCGATGACGCCAGCCGACCAGGAACGACTGATCGCGCAGTACGTCGCGCAGGTGAGGCAGCCGCATGACTAGGCGGGAGGCCAGGCGTGCGGGCCGCGCGCTGTTTGACGTGGCGGTCAGCCAGGACGATCCGGCACGCGTCGCTGATGATCTCGCGCGGGTCGTCGCGTTGCTCGATGCGCACAGCGACCTGGAGAAGGCGCTCACCAGCCCGATGGTGCGCCCGGCCGCCAAATGCGCGCTCATTGATCAGCTCGCCCCGCGGCTCGCGCTCACGTCCATCAGCCATCGGTTCGTACGGCTGCTCGCCGATCGCGACAGCATCGCTTCTGTCCGGCCAATCGCTGCGGTCTTTCACACCCATCTGCTCGACCATCAGCGCGTCATCGAGGCGGCGCTCACGACGGCCGTGCCACTGAGCGAGGAGCAGGCGGCGGCCATTCGCTCCGGGTTGTCGGCCGCGACGGGGCGGCACGTCTCGCTGGTGCACACGGTAGACCCCGCGATCATCGGCGGCGCGGTGGCACGTGTCGGCAGCCTGGTGCTCGACGGGAGTATCACAACGCAGTTACGGCGGTTCAAGCAGGAGCTGAGCGCAGAAGTATGACGATCAATGCAGACGAGATCACGCGACTCATTCGCGAGCAGATTGGCGGCCTGTCGACCGACGTCGATGTCGCGGAAGTGGGAACGGTCGTGTCTGTCGGCGACGGCATCGCGTACCTCCACGGCGTGGAGCGCGCGATGGCTGGCGAGATGATCGAGTTCCCGCATGGCGTCTATGCCATTGCGCTGAACCTCGAAGAGGACGGTGTGGGCGTGGTGCTGCTGGGCGACTACACGGACATCAAGGAAGGGGACACCGTCCGGCGTACCAATCGGATCATCTCCGTGCCCGTTGGTGAGGGGCTGCTCGGCCGCGTGGTCAATGCGGTTGGTCAGCCAATCGACGGCAAGGGCGCGATCGTGACTGACAAGACGGCGCCCATCGAGCGTCTCGCGCCGGGTGTCGTCGATCGACAGGGCGTGAGTGAGCCACTGCAGACCGGGCTCAAGGCAATCGACAGCATGGTGCCGATTGGCCGCGGGCAGCGCGAGCTGATCATTGGCGATCGTCAGACCGGCAAGACCGCGGTCGTCGTCGACACCATCATCAATCAAAAGGGCCTGGACGTCGTCTGCATCTACAACGCGATCGGTCAAAAGCAGTCGACGATCGCACAGGTGGTCAGGACACTCGAAGAACACGGCGCAATGGAGTACACCATTGTCGTGGCGGCTGCTGCGTCCGACCCCGCCCCAATGCTGTACATCAGCCCGTACGCCGCCTGTGCGATGGGTGAGTACTTCCGCGATAGCAGACGGCATGCCGTGGTGATCTACGACGATCTCTCGAAGCATGCGCAGGCTTACCGGGAGATCTCGCTTCTGCTGCGGCGGCCGCCGGGCCGCGAAGCGTATCCCGGAGATGTTTTCTATCTGCACTCGCGGCTGCTCGAACGCGCTGCCAAGCTGAACGACGAGCTCGGCGGTGGTTCGCTGACCGCGCTGCCCATCATCGAGACGCAGGCGGGCGACCTTTCGGCGTACATTCCAACCAACGTGATTTCGATCACCGACGGGCAGATCTTTCTGGAGACCGATCTGTTCCATCAGGGCGTCAGGCCGGCGATCAACGTCGGCAATTCCGTGTCGCGCGTCGGTGGGGCCGCGCAGATCAAGGCGATGCGTCAGGTTGCAGGCACGCTGCGGCTCGAGCTGGCGCAGTATCGCGCCCTCGCGGCGTTCGCGCAGTTCGGCAGTGACCTCGATAAAGCCTCGCAGGCGCAGTTGCATCGCGGCGCGCGGCTCGTCGAGATCCTGAAGCAGCCCCAGTATCAACCGCTTCCCGTGGAAAAGCAGGTGGCGATCCTCTTTGCCGGCGCCAACGGCCTGCTCGACGACATCCCGGTGCCGGAGGTCGGGCGCTGGGAGCAGGAGTTCGATCGGTTTCTCGAGACACGCCATCCCGGCATGCTCACGACGCTTGCCCGGAAGAAGATCGTCGACGACGATCTGAAGGCCGAGCTGACGAACGCCATCAAGGAGTTCAACCAGAGCTTCGTGGTGGCGACGGAGGCGACCATCACCTAATCCCGGTAGGGCGGGGCTTTCCTGGCCTGAGTGGAATCGAAGGCCGCCCCGCCGATCGTGGCAGCCCTAAAGGGCCGCCCTACCATGAAGGGTGACAACACCACCGCGCCCACGGGTGAGGAAACAAGTCATAAGGGTTTGGGTTCGACGTTCAAGCCTCAAGTAGCAAGGATCAATTCCGAGAGATGCCTTCACTCATTGATATCCGCCGTCGCGTGCGCGCTGTGCGGGCGACGCAGCAGATCACGAAGGCCATGAAGATGGTTGCGGCATCCCGGTTGCGTCGTGCGCAGGAGCGTGTCGTGAACGCGCGGCCGTACGCCCAGCGGATGGCGCACGTGCTGAACGGCCTCGCCGCCCGCGTCGAGCCGGGACGGCACCCGCTGCTTGGCGGCCTCGACGCGATCGGCGATGCCCCGACGCTCCTCGTGGTCGTGAGTGCCGACAAGGGCTTGTGCGGCAGCTTCAACAGCAACGTGACGAAGGCCGCTAGCAGCTTCGTGCGCGAGCAGCAGGGGCGCGCCGTGGCATTCGCGCTCGTCGGCCGCAAGGGACGCGACTACTTCCGTCGCCGACGGGTCGACATTCGGTACGAGTGCGCGCAGATCTTCGGACGGCTGAAGCTGGATCACGCGCGCCAGATCGCCCGAGTGGTGATCGAGCAGTTCGTCGAGGCGCGTGCCGGGCGCGTGTGCCTTGCCTACAACGAGTTCAAGACCGTCATGCAGCAGCGGGTGGTGGTCGAGCAACTGCTGCCGATCCCGCGCGGTGCTGGCACGGAGGCCGGGAACGCGCCGCCGGGCGACTATCTGTACGAGCCGTCGGCCGACGAGATTCTGGCACGGTTGCTGCCGCAGTACGTGGAGGTGCAGATCTTTCGAGCATTACTGGAGTCGGAGGCCGCCGAGCATGCCGCGCGCATGACCGCCATGGACGCCGCCTCGCGGAATGCGGCGGACATGATCGACGACCTGACGCTCTACATGAACAAAGTTCGCCAGGCCGCCATCACGCGGGAGATCATCGAAGTCGTCTCAGGTGCCAGGACATAGAAAGCGCACGACATGAGCCACGCAGCAGCGGTAGAAGAACGGGTGGGTCGGGTGGTGCAGATCATCGGGCCCGTCCTCGACATCGAGTTCGATGCCGGGCACCTGCCCGCCATCCACAACGCCGTGCGTGTCATGTCGGCCGACGCCAGCGGCGATACGATCGGCGTCGTGGTGGAGGTCGAGCAGCACCTGGGTGAGAACCGCGTGCGTGCGGTCGCGATGAAGGCGACCGACGGCATGCAGCGCGGTATGAGAGCGGTTGATCTCGGCGTGCCGATCTCCGTGCCCGTTGGCCCGCAAACGCTCGGCCGCGTCATGAACGTGCTCGGCGAGCCCATCGATTTCCCTGACCGTCCGGTAGAGACGCGGGAGCGATGGCCGATCCACCGACCCGCGCCATCACTCGAGGAACAATCAACCGAGTTGCAGATGTTCGAGACCGGCATCAAGGTCGTCGACCTCCTGGAGCCGTATTTGCGTGGTGGGAAGATCGGGCTCTTTGGTGGCGCTGGCGTTGGCAAGACGGTCATCATCCAGGAGCTCATTCACAATATCGCGCTCAAGCACGGTGGTGTGTCGGTCTTCGCTGGTGTCGGTGAGCGCACGCGCGAGGGGAACGACCTGTGGCACGAGATGCAAGAGAGCGGTGTCGTCGACCCCAGCGATTGGCAGAAGTCGCGTGCGGCACTCATCTATGGCCAGATGACCGAGCCGCCGGGGGCGCGCCTGCGCGTGGGGCTCACGGGCCTCACGGTTGCCGAGTACTTCCGTGACGCGGAAGGCAAGGACGTGCTCCTCTTCATCGACAACATCTTCCGATTTACACAGGCAGGCTCAGAGGTCTCGGCGTTGCTCGGCCGCATGCCCTCCGCGGTGGGCTATCAGCCCACGCTGCTCACAGAAATGGGCGAGCTCCAGGAGCGCATCACGTCAACCAGGAAGGGATCGATCACGTCGGTGCAGGCCATTTACGTGCCGGCAGACGACTATACGGACCCCGCGCCGGCGACCACGTTCGCGCATCTCGATGCCACCACGAACCTCTCGCGCGATATCGCGTCGCTGGGCATCTACCCGGCGGTCGACCCGCTCGCGTCGACGTCGCGCATCCTCGACCCGCGGGTCGTGGGTGAGGAGCACTACAATGTGGCGCGTCGCGTCAAGCAAGTCCTGCAACGCAACAAAGATCTGCAGGACATCATCGCGATTCTTGGCATCGACGAGCTCTCCGAGGAAGACCGGCTCACGGTCACCCGCGCGCGCAAGATCCAGCGATTTCTCTCGCAGCCATTCCACGTCGCGGAGCAATTTACGGGACGCGGCGGGAAGTACGTGCCGGTCGCAGACACCATCCGCGGCTTCAAGGAGATCTGCGATGGCAAGCATGACGAGGTGCCGGAGCAGGCGTTTTACATGATGGGAACGATTGACGAAGCGTTGGAGATGGCAAAGACGCTCTGACGGAAGTTCGAGGATGGCAGGTCAGCTCACACTCAGCATCGTGATGCCAGAGCGCGAAATCGTTCACGAGACGGTGGACGAGATCGAGCTGCCGGGCGCCGAAGGCTACTTTGGCGTGCTGCCCGGTCATACGCCGCTCCTCGCGACGCTGAAGATCGGCGAGCTCTGGTACCGCAAGGGGCAGGAGAAGTTTTATGTGGCGATCGCCAACGGGTTTGCAGAGGTGTTGCCCGACCGGGTGACGGTGCTGGCCGAGCTCGCCGAGCGGGCCGCAGACATCGACATGACGCGTGCACAGGCCGCCAAGGCGCGCGCGGAGGAGCGCTCGAGGACGCCAAGCGCCGATCTCGACCACGAGCGAGCGCGGGCCGCCCTCGACAAGGCGAACACACGGGTGCGGGTGGCCAGACACGCGCAGACCCATCGCTGAGGGCCCTCGTGCTACGGTAGGGCGGCCCTTTGTAAGGCGGCCGTTCCGGGCGCGGCTAAAGCCGCGCCCGACCGCTGACTGACGCGCGTCGAGCGGACCGCTGACCGATCGGGGCCAGGCACCATTCCACACGGCATCGTTCCCATTGTGGGTCCATGCGCATCTCCTGGGCCGCCGCCACGCACCCGGGCCTTCGACGGTCCGTTAACGAGGACGCCTTCGGCGCGCGGCCGGATCTCGGCCTATTCATCGTGGCGGACGGAATGGGGGGCCACGCAGCCGGCGACGTGGCCTCGCGGCTCGCCGTCGAAGAGATCGAGGGCTTCATCGCTGCAACTGTGAACGCCGAGGATGAGAACATGCCGCGCGGCGACCTCCGCGCGGCGTTCGTGCACGCCAATCAGCGCCTCACGAGGGCCATGCGCGCCGAAGCGCGGCTCCGCGGGATGGCCACCACTGCCTCCGCTGTGCTCGTCGGACGGACGGACGTGGCCATCGCTCACGTCGGCGACAGTCGCGTGTATCGACTCCGACAAGGTCGCCTGACCCAGCTCACACGGGATCACTCGTGGGTGCAAGAAGAGGTCGACGCGGGCCGTCTCTCGATCACGGAAGCGCGACACTCCATGTGGCGACACATCGTGACGCGCGCCCTGACCGGCATCGAGGATCCAACCATCGATGTGACGTCATTCACGCTCGAGGTCGGCGATCGCATCCTCTTGTGCTCCGATGGCCTCACGTCGGTCGTTGACGACGACCGAATCCGCGACGTCCTAGGAGCGGAGGCCAGCTTGGAACGGGCGTCCGGCGTGCTCATCGACGAAGCGAACCGCGCGGGCGGCCCCGACAACATCACCGCAATTGGCCTTCAGATCGATGGTTTTTAACCTGCGGCAGATCGTGCGCTACCGAGCCCTCATTCAAGCTCTCGTGGCGCGCGAGCTCAAGGCGCGCTACCGCGGGTCGGTGCTCGGCTTCTTCTGGTCGTTCATCAATCCGCTGCTGCTCTTGCTGGTCTACACGTTCGTCTTCAGCGTGGTGCTGCCGCGCCCTATGGAAGTTGAGGACGAGAACTACGCCCTGTTTCTCTTTTGCGGCCTGCTGCCCTGGACCTGGTTCAGCGCGTCGCTGTCGGACTCGGCGAACGCGCTGCTCGTGGGCGGCAATTTGATCAAGAAGGTGCTCTTTCCGGCCGAGGTGCTGCCGATTGTGTCGGTCCTGGCCAACATGATGCACTTCTTCTTCGGGCTTCCTATCTTGCTGGCGTTTCTCATCTATGACCGGACGCCGCTCACCGCAGGAGAGCTCGTCTGGTTCCCTTTCGTGGTTCTCGTCCAGCTCGTGCTCTCCCTTGGCATCGGCCTGCTCCTGGCCGCGCTGACGGTGCACTTTCGTGACATCAAGGATCTCCTGTCGAACCTGCTGACGTTCTGGTTCTTCTCGACACCGATCATCTACGAGATGTCATTCGTGCCGGCTGGCGTCCGAAAATTTCTGAATCTGAATCCGTTCACGCACCTCGCTATCTCGTATCAGGAGATCCTGTTCTACAAGGGACCGTTCGGCCACTGGAAGTGGCTCGTGGCGCTGGCGGTCGCGTCCGTTCTCGTGTTCTTCGTGGGATACTTCGTCTTCGATCGGTTGCGCGACTCGTTCGCCGAAGAGGTATGAAGAGGAAGGGGTCAGGGGCCAGGTCTCAAGGCAAACAAGGGGCCAGGTGGCAGGTGCCAGGTCTCAGGGCTGTCTCAGGCAACAGGGATCAGTTCTTCAGGGATCAGGGCTGAGAGTAGCTCCTTCGGGTGTTCTCTTCCTGTCGAGTGCATCGTGTGAGGGAGCCCTAATCCCTGCATCCCTGATCCCTCCTGGCCCCTGGCCCCTGTCACCTGGCCCCTACAAGTATCAGTTATGCATGTCATTGAAGCTGCGAACGTCTCGAAGGTCTACCGGCGCTTCGGGCGTCGTCGGCAATTCGCGACGCTGAAGAGCGCTATCATCACGGGCAGCCTGATCAGCGAGCTGCACGCCGATGAGACGTTCCGTGCGCTGGACGACGTATCGTTTACGGTCGGGGCGGGCAAGACGGTTGGCATCATCGGGCGGAATGGCTCGGGCAAGAGCACGATGCTGAAATGCGTGGCCGGGATCACCCGGCCGACGACCGGCACCGTCGCCGTGCGAGGCCGAGTTTCTGCGCTCATCGAGCTGGGCGCCGGTTTTCACCCGGAGATCTCGGGGCGCGAGAATGTCTTCATCAACGGCATCATGCTCGGCCTGTCGAAGGCCGAGGTCGGTCGCCGCTTCGATGAAATCGTGCAGTTTGCCGAGCTCGAGTCATTCATCGACGCGCCGGTCAAAACGTATTCGTCCGGCATGTACATGCGGCTCGGCTTCGCCGTCGCCATCAACGTCGATCCCGACGTGCTTCTCGTCGATGAAGTGCTGGCCGTGGGTGACGAAGGCTTCACGCACAAATGTCTCGATAAATTCGGGGAGTTCCGGCGCCGCGGGAAGACGATCTTGCTGGTGACGCACGGGCTAGGCGTGATCGAGCGGTTCTGCGACGAGGCACTGTGGCTCGATCATGGCCGGGTCTGCGGTCTTGGCGACCCGAAGCACGTCGTTGACGCGTACGTGACCGAAGTCGAGGCGAGCGAAGAGATGCACTTGGCGGCGGCGGACGCGAAAACGCGTGAGGCCGCCGAGCGCGGTGACACATCGGGTCGCGCGCTGCCTGTGGCGGTGCCGGGTGAAGGAGACGGCGCAGCGGGCACACCACCGACGGACATGTTTCTCGCGGCCGAGGGTCGCTGGGGATCACGCGAGCTCGAGATCGCAGACGTGACGCTCGTGGGCGAGGATGGGCACCCGGGCCACGTCTTCCACAGCGGGGATCGCGTCACCGTCCGGCTGGCGGTCCACGCGCGCGATGAGATACGCGACTTCGCGTTCGGGGTCGCCATCTTCAATGCCGGCCGCGTCTGTTGCTACGGGACGAACACGAGCATTGAGCAGCTGCAACCAGAGTTTGTTCGCGGGCGGGGCGAAGTGCGGTTCGTCATCGATCGTCTCGACCTCACGGAGGGCACCTATAAGCTCGACGTTGCTGCGCACAAGCTGGACGGGTATCCGTACGATTACCATCGTCAGCTCTACACGTTCCGCGTGAAGTCTCGCGTGAAGGATGTGGGCGTGTACCGCCCGGCGCACACATGGGAATTCTCCGAAAGCGTGCGCCTGCGGCACGCCGAGGGTCCGGTCGGTTGGGAGCGAAACCGGTAGGGACGACGCGCGGCCCTGAGCTTGTCGAAGGGGCTGCGCTTGTCATCGCCGTGGACGTGGCACAAGATCAAGCACATGGAGGCAACGATGAGATATCTCAGCCTATGGGCTGCAAGTGCAAGTGTGACAGCGGTTGTGGTAGGCATGAATCCGGTGCTTGCGCGGAGCGGCGCGCGGGCCGCGGCGCGAGCGGTACAGTCTGAAGCAATGACGGCGGCGGCAGACGTCCAGGACGCAGAGGGTAAGTCGCTCGGCACCGCGGAGCTCACCGAGACACCTCACGGCGTGTTGCTGACGGTGAAGCTCTCGGGTTTACCGGCGGGCCAGCATGCGCTGCATTTGCACGAGGTGGGCCAGTGTGCGGCCCCGGACTTCAAGTCAGCCGGAGGGCACTACAATCCCGGTTCGGCGAGTCACGGGTACAAGAACCCGAAAGGCGCGCACGAGGGCGACCTGCCCAACGTCCACGTTGGTGCCGACGGTGCGCTGAATGCGGACGCGTTCGCGGAGGGTGTCACGCTCAACGCGGGCGCGACGAGCCTCTTCGACGAGGATGGAACGGCGGTTGTCGTGCACGCCGGGCCGGATGACTACGCGACGGACCCGGCGGGCGATGCCGGCGATCGCATTGCGTGCGGCGTGGTCGAGAAGAAGGAAGGGGCCAGGGGCCAGGGCCCAGGGCCCAGGGCTGCCTCAGGCAACAGGGGTCAGTTCTTGAGGGATCAGGGCTGATAATAGCTCCTTCGGGTATTCTCGCCCTGTCGAGTGCATCATGTGCGGGAGCCCTGATCCCTGCATCCTGATACCTCCTGGGACCTGGCCCCTGAATTTGGAATGGCCCGCCCCTGCAACGCGCCCATCGTGTCACTCGACGAGGCGGCTTCCCGCGTCGCGGCCTGGCAGCGTGAGGGTTGTCGCGTCGTGTTCACCAATGGCGTCTTCGATCTCCTGCACCCGGGTCACGTGCGGTATCTCGCAGCCGCACGGGCCGAAGGCGATCGGCTCGTCGTTGCCGTGAACTCCGACCGCTCGGTTCGGGCGAACAAGGGGCCTCGCAGACCTGTGATTCCAGAGGCAGAGCGCGCCGAGCTTCTAACTGGTCTCGTGCCGGTCGACACCGTGGTCCTGTTCGACGACGAGACCCCGGCCCGTGCCATCGGGTGCCTGCAACCGGACGTGCTGGTGAAGGGCGCCGATTGGCCCGCCGACGAGATCGTCGGACGCGAGACCATTCTCGCGCGTGGCGGCCGCGTCGTGCGCGTGCCAATCCAGGAGCGTCATTCCACGACGCGACTCATCTCTCGCATCACGGCGGCGGGAGCTGGCACTTATGGCGAGAGGTAACGTGAGGCGCCTCGGCGCGCGTCTCGTAGAGCGAGCCACTCAGAAGGGGCTCGAGCTCTTCAACCAGCGTCGCCGTGCTCGTATAGGCTGGCTCTACGGTGCGCTCGATGTCCCGCGTGCGTTGCAGCCGTTCCACGACTGGATCATCGTGCGGGGATGGTGCTGCGTGGAGGATGGTGCACCCGTGACCGTCGTGCTCTCCGCGGCCGGCAAACAGGTCGAAGCGCTCGCGCCGTCTCTCCCGAGGCCAGATGTCGCCAAGCTCTATCCTCACGTGCCTGGCGTCGAACGTTCCGGGTTCGAGGTCTTCGTCAAAGCGTTCGATTTGCCCAGCAGTCGCGTGGTCTTTCTCAAGTGCGCCGCCCGAGCTGTACAGAACGGGCAGACGAAAGAGGCGACACTGGAAACGGTGCCAGTCGTCCGATGGCGTCCTGGGCGCTCCATGCTGCCGCGCTTCGCCTACCAGGACGTGTGGGATCGGTCGGCGCGGAACTTCCACGATGCGCGGGTGTCCGTGGCTGGCTACGACGATGACGAGGAGTGGAACCGCACGGGAGAGCTGTTCGCGTCGGACCTCACGAGAGCAACCGGAATCGGGCCTCGTGACGTCGTGCTGGAAATCGGCTGCGGCGCGGGACGCGTCGGCGCGAAGCTCGCGCCGCGCTGCCAGCAGTGGATCGGCGCGGATGTCTCGCCGAATATGCTTCGGTACGCACGGGAGGCGCTCGAGGGCTCTGACAACGTGTCGTTCGTGCAGCTCAATGGTGTCGATCTGCACGGGATACGCGATGAATCGATCGACGTCGTGTATTGCACCGTGGTGTTCATGCACCTCGACGAATGGGATCGATATCGCTACGTGGCTGAAGCGCACCGTGTGCTTCGACCAGGCGGCCGCCTGTATGTCGACAACTTCGGCCTGAGCGGTGAAATGGGCTGGAAGCTGTTTCTCGAGACGTCGCAGGTGGATGCGGCCTTGCGCCCGCCCAACGTGAGCAAGTCGTCGACCGGCGAGGAGCTGCAGATCTACGCGGAGCGGGCTGGGTTCACCGACATCGTCATCGAGCGGACGCCCATGTTCGTCGCGATGGTTGCCCGGAAGCCGGGCGCCACGACCGAGGAGAGGCGTCCCGCGTCTTAACTCGTAGGGCGGCCCTTTGCCTCTTAACTCGTAGGGCGGCCCTTTAGGGCCGCCGTGCCGTGATCGGGAGGACGCCCATGATCGAGCTGAGCAACTACGAGCTGCAGAAGCCGCCAGAGAGGCCGCCGGCGTCCGGCATGTCCCGTTCGTTGCTGGTGCGCGTCGGGGCGGTCGTGTTGCTCCTCGTCCTGATTGGGGCGGCCTATTATCTCTACAAGACGCGGCCGTGGTCGCGCGCCGAGACGCCGCCAGTTGAGACGAGCGCACCGGTAGAGACCTTGCCGCCGGCGCCCGAGCCGACGAGCCTTGGCCAGCCCGCGGAGCCGGTCGACGTGCCGCCGCTCACCGACAGCTCCGCGCTCGACGCGCTCGTCCGGCGGCTCGTGGGGCCCCTGTCGTCTCAACCACAGCTCGCCGCGCTTCTCACCACCGATGATCTCGTGCGGCGCTTCGTCGTCTCCATCGACAACATCGCCCGCGGCGTTGCACCGGCGAACCAGGTGCGCGCGGTCGCGCCCAAAGGCGACTTCGCCGTGGAGACCAGCGGCCAACAGATGGTCGTCGACCCGCGGTCGTACGATCGGTACAACGGTCTTGCCACGACGGTGGCGTCGCTCGACGCGGACGCGCTCGCGCGACTCTACAGTACGCTCAAACCGCGATTCGACGAGGCCTATCGTGAGCTGGGGAATCCTACCGGCGACTTCGACGTGGCGATAGAGCAGGCGTTGGTGCGAATGCTGGACACCCCTGACGTCACTGGTCCGATGGCCGTGCGCCAGGGGAAAGGCGTCAACTACATCTTCGCGGACGAGAACATCGAAGCGCTGCCGTCGGCGCAGAAGCAGCTCATTCGGATGGGCCCGCGCAATCGGACGATGGTCGAGCAGAAGCTGCGCGAGCTTGCACGGGCGCTGGGGATTCCGGCCGACCGCCTGCCACCGATCACGAGCTAGAGGGGCTAAAGGCGATAGAGAGGTGGTTGGGCCCACAGGGAGGTGAACCACGAAGATTTCCTGACCACCGGCGCTATCGGTTATCAGGCCAGCCGACCCCTCTCCGCCGGCCCGCACTGGAACTCAGCACCAATCTGGTGGCAGATCGTCCTTGGCTTCGCGTGCGTGTTGTTGGCCGCGTATTCGTATCAACGCATTACCCGCTCGGAGCGTTGAACCTCAGCGGCCATATGGCCCCGCCTCTTACACCGCGCGCCTGAGCCCCCTTCCGCGCAATCTCACGACGAGGAGTCGGGACAGGCTCTCTGCCCGAGCAACCCCCGCCGCGCAATCCGCCTCGCCGGCCCAGCTCTACCGCCGCCGGATTCTTCTCCCGTCGTTGCGCCGCCCCCTCCGTTCAAAGAAATGATCTGGACCGACTGGCGACCAAAATTGGCGGCGTGGTAAGATTGCCGGTTCGCATGCGCCGTGGAACCGCCGGATGATGCTCTCCGCGACGACTGCCGTTTCGCTTCGCACGATCCTCTCGATCGCCGTTGAACGCGCCGGATTCACGAGACCTGCACACGGGTACTCTGGATTGTCGGCGTCGGCGAAGGCGCTGGCCGCCGCCGCTGCGGTGCCGGCGCAGTCGGCCCTCGCGGTGGTGCCCGCCGATCGTGACATCGAGCCGCTCGTTGCCGACGCGCGCTTCTTTCTGCGTGTGCTCGCGGGTGTGTCCGAGGACGAGGCCGAACGGCTGGTCCTGCCGTTTCCCTCGCCGGAAGTTGATCCCTATCGGGGCCTTGCACCCCACTTCGACGTGGCGGCCGCGCGCGCCCGTGCGCTGGACGCGCTCGCGTCGAGGCGCGCACGGCTCGTCGTGGCATCTGCCGCGGCGTTGTTGCCCCGCCTCGTGTCTCCGGCATGCCTCCTTGAGGCCGCCACCGAGCTCACGCCAGAGCAGGAAATTGCGCCGACCGATCTTGCGGATCGGCTCGCGGCCGCTGGCTTCACACGCGAGGATCCAGTCGACCAACATGGTGAGTTCTGTGTCCGCGGAGGCGTGGTCGACGCGTTCCCGGCAGGAGACCGCTTACCGGTACGTCTCGAGTTCGTTGGCGACACGATCGAGTCCATTCGTGCGTTCGACCCTGCAACGCAGCGGTCGGTGGCGACACTGGCCCACGTCCGCATTCTGCCCCTAACCGAACGGGTCAGTGAGAGTCAAGACGACAGGTCAGCATCGCTGTTCGACTATGGGACGCGCGCCGACGCGCGATTGTTCGTCTCCGAGTGGACGGATCTCGATCGACTGGGTCAAGCACGCGCCGATGGGATCGCGTCCAGTTATCGAGACGCCTCCGCGCGTGGCGAACGTGTCCCGCCAGTCGATCGGGTCGCGTTCTCGTGGGGTGAGATTGTCGAGCGCCTCGCAAGCGCGACGCGGCTCGAAACACTAGGCCTGGACGAACCTGACACGACGTCGTCCCAAAGGGGGGACCCTACCGCGGGCGCGTTGCGACATGTGTACTGCCAGCCGTCAGTCCACTTCCATGGCCGCGTGGGTCAGTGGATTGAAGAGCTTCGTCGCGCGCGCGACATGGGCGAAACGACGGTGCTGGTCGCTGAAACGAGCGGGCGTGCCGAGCGTGTGATTGAGCTGTTGGGCGAGCACGGGCTAAGCGCGCAGTTCATCGACGGGCCATCGGACGCGAGGGCATCCGATGGCCAGCAACCGCACGTAACACCACCGTCCGTGGCGCTCCTCGTCGTTGTGGGGGACCTCACTGAAGGCTTCCGGCTGCCCGACGCGAAGCTGCGCCTCTATGCAGAGACCGACATCTTCGATGAAGAGCGGGTGGGCGGAGAGCGGCGACGCCGCGTGGGGTCCAAGGGTGAGGTGCGTCGGGCAGCGTTCCTCTCCGACTTTCGGGACCTTAGGGTGGGCGACTTCGTCGTCCACATCGACAACGGTGTCGGTCGCTTCGTGGGGTTGCGCAAGATCGACGTCGGCGGCGAAGCGCGCGAGTTCATGGAGCTGCGCTACGCGGGTGACGACAAGCTGTTCGTCCCGGTCGATCGCCTCGACCTCGTGCAGAAGCACACGGGCGGCGGTCGCCCGGTGCTCGATCGCCTCGGGGGTGCGAGCTGGGAGAAGACAAAGACCCGTGTCAAGCGCGCGATGCGCGACATGGCCGAGGAGCTGCTCAAGCTCTACGCTGCTCGCAAGGCCATCGTCGGGCATACGTTCGGCGCCGACACGCATTGGCAACAGGAGTTCGAGGAGGCGTTTCCGTATGAGCTGACGCCGGATCAGCACACGGCGACCAGCGACATCAAGCGCGACATGGAAGCGCCGACGCCCATGGACCGACTGTTGTGCGGCGATGTTGGCTACGGCAAGACCGAAGTGGCCTTGCGCGCCGCGTTCAAGGCCGTGATGGACGGCAAACAGGTTGCCTTCCTCGCGCCCACGACAGTTCTGGCACTCCAGCACTTCAGGACGCTGACATCGCGCTTTGCGGCCTTCCCGGTACGCATTGACATGGTGAGCCGCTTCAGGAGTCGCGCCGAGCAAAAGGCCACGCTCGCGGCGCTCGTCGACGGGCGCGTCGACATCATCGTAGGGACGCACCGTCTGCTCTCGAAAGACGTCGTTTGTCGGGATTTGGGGTTCCTTATCGTCGACGAGGAGCAGCGTTTCGGCGTTGTGCACAAGGAGCGGTTGAAGCAGCTTCGCAAGCGTGTCGATGTCCTCACCATGACGGCGACGCCCATCCCGCGGACGCTGAACATGTCGCTCGTTGGCATCCGCGACATGTCGATTATCGAGACGCCCCCCAAAGACCGGCAGGCAATTCAAACGCACGTCACGCAGTTCGATCCCCGGATCGTCGCCAACGCGGTCCAGCAAGAGCTCGAGCGCGGGGGTCAGGTCTACGTCGTGCACAATCGCGTCGAGTCGATCTACAGCTTCGCCAATCTCATCCAGCGGCTGGTGCCGGACGCACGCGTCGGCGTCGGGCACGGTCAGATGGACGAAGCGGATCTCGAGCGCGTGATGGTCGGCTTCGTCGATCGCACGTTCGACGTGCTCGTCGCGACCACCATCGTCGAGAACGGCCTGGACATTCCGAATGCCAACACGCTCGTCGTGAATCGGGCAGACCGATACGGGCTCGCGCAGCTCTATCAACTGCGTGGGCGCGTCGGCCGCTCGGATCGCAGGGCGTACGCCTACCTGATCGTGCCACCAGCGGACTCGTTGTCAGACGTCGCACGGCGCCGCTTGGCGGCCATCCGAGAGTTCTCGGATCTGGGCGCCGGCTTCCGCGTTGCGGCGCTCGACCTGGAGATTCGAGGGGCGGGCAATCTGCTCGGCGCGGAGCAGAGCGGCCACATCGAGACCGTTGGCTTCGAAATGTACATGAAGCTGCTCGAGGAAGCCGTGCGCGAGCTGAAGGGGGAAGAGCTCGACGATGATCGGCGCACGGCGCTCAATCTCAAGATGGACATCCGGATCGACGAGAGCTATGTGGACGACATGAACCAGCGACTGAGTGTCTACCGCCGCATGGCGTCTACGCGATCCATCGACGACCTGGAGCGCGTCTTGAACGACGTGCGAGACCGGTACGGACCGCTGCCCTCGTCTCTCCTGCATCTGGCGGCGTGCGCGCGCTTGCGTATCGTGGCGGACCGGCTGCGGGTCGAATCGATCGACCGAGAGGCGTCGACAATCGTCCTTAAATTCAGGCCCGATGCGCCGCTCGAGCCCGGCCGCTTGATTCGCCTGATGAACAGTCGGCCGGATGTACGGCTGGTTCCACCGGGACTACTGAGGCTCGACCTAGGGCGCACGTCCGGTGAGGGCAAATCGTGGTGGACCGCGCGCGCGAAGGAAGGGGAGGTGCGTAGCGGGTTCAGCAAGTCGGAGGTGCTGAGGCGCCCAGCCGAGGATCCGCTGGTGCCAGGCGGGGTGGTTGCCCGCGTCGAGGGATTGCTCAATGAGCTGGAGGCGGTCGCGACGACGGGGTGACACGGTAAAGGGGCAAGAGGCGCCCTGGCCCTCGAACCTTTACAATGGAGGGATTACCGCCCCCGGGGCGGCTGGAGTCAACCATGAAGATGTTGAGGTGCCTGGCGGTCGGTGGCGTGCTCGCCGTGAGCGTCGTGGTGCCGCTCAGGGCTGAGATCCTCGAGCAGATTCTCGTCAAGGTGAACGGCGAGATCATTACCAAGACGGAACTGGAGCGACAAACGGCCGAGGCGTTGGAGCAGCGGCTGAACAACCAGTCGCGTTCGGGATCTGACCTCGACGACGCGCAGTTCAAGAAGGCGGTTGCCGAGGTCACGCCGCAGGTCGTGCTGAACGCGATTGACTCGCTCTTGCTGATGCAGCGGGGCCGCGAGCTCGGGCTTCGGCCGACCGACGAGCAATTTGGCGAGGTCCTCGCACGCATCCGCAAAGAGAACAAGCTCGAGTCGGATGAGGACTGGAAGGCGGCGCTGAAGCAGGAGGGCCTGACGGTCGAGACCCTCCGGAAGCAGATCGAACAGCAGATGATCGTGCAGCGGCTGCAGCAGCAAGAGGTGTACAGCCGCCTGAACATCAGCGAAGACGAGTTGCGCGCTTACTACAAGGCGCACCGGAACGAGTTCACGGAGCAGGAGACGGTGACGTTGCGTCAGATTCTCGTGTCGCTACCCAAAGCTGAAGAGGGCAAGCCGGCGGACCCAGATGCCGTGCAAGCGGCGCAGACGAAGCTCGAGAAGGTGCAGGCGCGGCTCGAGGCCGGTGAGGACTTCGCGAAGGTGGCGGGCGAGATGTCAGATGCTCCGTCGCGAGCCAACGCCGGCCTGATTGGGCCGCTTGCGCCTAAGGAGCTGTCGGCGAACCTTCAGGAATTGCTGGAAACGCTCAAGCCTGGCCAGGCAAGTGAGGCGATGGAGACGAACGAAGGTTGGCAGCTCTTCAAGCTTGAATCACGCACGCCAGAGAAGGTGGCCACATTCGAGGAGGCACGCGACGAGGTCAACCAGACGATCTTCGAGTCGAGGCGCGGAGCCGAGTTTCAAAAATACCTCGCACGGCTGCGCGGGCAGGCCATCATCGAGTGGAAGAACGACGAGGTGAAGAAAGCGTACGACCAAGCCGTCGCGCAGGTGCAGAAAAAGATCCAGCAACCCATCGAGCAGCAGAAGCCGCAGCAGTCAGCGACGAAGTCATGAAGATAGGATCGCTCGCGCTCGACCTCCCGCTGGGCGTCGCGCCGATGGCCGGCATGACCGACACGGCGTTCCGCCGTCTGGTGAAGCGCCAGGGCGGCTGCGGCCTCGTCGTGTCGGAGATGGTGAGCTCGGAAGGCCTCGTGCGGGGCATCGATCGGACGCTCGAATACGCTGAATATACCGAAGAGGAGCGACCCGTCTCCATCCAGATCTTCGGCGGTGACCCAGACAAAATGGCTGCGGCAGCCCAGATCGTCGAGGGCATGGGTGCCGACATTGTCGACATCAACATGGGCTGCCCGGTCCCGAAGATCTCCAAGCACAATGCGGGCTGTAGCCTGATGCGGGAGCCGGCGCACGCGGCGACGGTCGTGGGGGCAATGGCCAAGGCCGTGAGGATTCCGGTAACGGTCAAGATGCGCGCTGGGTGGAACGAGCACGACATCAACGCCCCACTGCTGGCCAGGATGGTCGAAGACGCGGGTGCGACCGCCGTCACCGTGCATGGCCGAACCGCCGCGCAGGGCTATTCGGGAGCGTCGGACTGGCGGCTCATTGCCCACGTCGCAGAGCGCGTCGCGATCCCCGTTTTTGGCAGCGGTGACTGCGTTGAGCCGGAGCAGGTCGTCGACCGGCTCGCGCGCGGGCCGCAAGGCGTGCTCGTCGGCCGCGGCATCCTCCGGAACCCGTGGATTCTCGCCCAAGCCTCCGATCTGCGAGCCGGGCGTCCAGCGCGCCACGTGACGATGCAGGAACGCGGGCGGTTTCTGCTGGACTACATCGACTTGCTGCTCGGCGAGCGCGTGAACGAGGCGGAAGGCTTCCGCCATGCCGCGCCTACCTCGCCCTCCTCGTCTGTGGCCCAGGCGCCGTCGCGGAGCCGCGAACGGTGGGTCATCAACAAGCTTCGGGCCCTCGGGTCTTGGTACACGAAGGGTGTCGAGAACGGATCGCACCTCCGCGTCCGCATCAATCAGTGCGCGTCGATCGCTGAGCTGCGCGACGTGATTGAAGCCTTCTTCTTCGAAAACGAGGGCTGTCCCCGTTTTCGCTACACAGCTTCCACGTTGAAGTCGTAGACGAGCGCGGCTTCGGCGAGTGCGTTGAACCGCTGGCCCAGCTTCACGTGGACCGGATGCTGGAGATACGCCTGCAATCCCGCCTCGTCGTCGAACTCAACGAGCGCGACATAGGGGAACTCGGGAAAGCCGGTGATGACGTAATCTGGTGCGTTTGCCACGCGAGTACCTACGAGAAACCGCCGGACGGAGGGGATGCTCTGCGCCGCCGCTCTCGTAGCGCTGACGAGCGCCTCGCGCTCCTCGGCCGACGAATCGGCGCGTGGCCGATACAAGACGACGTGGACCGTCACCGACTGCCCCGACGTCCTTTCCCGCCGCTCGGTCGGTTCAACCGCGGCTTGGCCCGAGCGTGGTCGAGGGGCGCGTCTCCGCCTTCACCGCTATCGCCTGTCTTCTTCCAGCCATAGCGTCTCGCGAGGAGGCGTCGTTTGATCGTGCGCGGCACCTTGGGCCGCGCACGCGGGTCGCGATGCTCCCCACCGGGCCGCCAGTCGCGCTCTCGTGTGCGTCGCAGCTCGCGCCGCCCTCGATCGCGATGAGCGCGCGCGTGGTCCGGCGAGTCCCAAATCCGCCCGGCCTCGAACCACTTGAGCACCGCGTTCGGGTGGCCGCGCTGCAGTTGCTTCAGCGTGGGCACGAGATCCTCCACGTTGCGCGCACGAAACGCCGTGGGCTCGGTGCCAACCAGAATCGTCCAATAGGCGATGCGCGACATGATCAGGAATCGGCCCTTCGACTCGCTTCGCTCGCTCCCTTCGACTCGCTTCGCTCGCTCCCTTCGACTCGCTTCGCTCGCTCAGGGCCTTTCACGCTTCCGCTTCGACGGAAGGGTGCGGCTCGCCATCCTGCTCCACCAGAGCGCGCTCGAGCCGCTTGAGCTTCTCGATGAGCGTCGTGCGCTTGAGGCCCAGCAGCTCCGCGGCCTGCCGCTTGTTGCCGCTCGTGCGGGCGAGCGCCTGGCGAATCAGCCCATGCTCGATCCGGCCAATGTAGCTCTCGATGGCAAGCCCCTCCTCCGGGAGGACGACATCCTGCTCTTCTTGCACGAGCTCAACTGCCTGGAGCGAGGGCGGAAGCGCGGCAACGTCGATCTGCGCGGACCCGGGGCTCAGTGCCAATGCACGCTCGACCGCATTCTCCAGCTCACGGATGTTGCCCGGCCATGCGTAGCGCATCAGGCGCCTCATGGCAGCCTGCGAGAAGGCGACACCTCGTCGCGGAGGTTGCATCTCGGCACCGAGCTTTTCGAGGAAATGCTGCACGAGCAGCGGGATATCTTCGCGCCGCTCGCGAAGCGGTGGTAAGCGCACCGGAATCACGTTGAGTCGATAGAACAGATCCTCTCGGAACGCCCCGGTCTTGACCAACTGCGCGAGGTCTGCGTTGGTGGCGGCGATCACTCGTACGTCGACCCGTATCGGGCGCGCGTCACCGACCCGCTCGAACTCACGTTCCTGCAGTACGCGCAGCAGCTTCGCTTGCAGCGCCGGACTCATCGTTCCAACTTCGTCAAGGAAGAGCGTGCCCCGGTTGGCCTGTTCCAGACGACCACTCCGTGTCGTCACGGCGCCGGTAAACGCACCGCGCACGTGTCCGAAGAGCTCAGCTTCCAGGAGTGTTTCGGGGATGGCGCTGCAGTTGATGGCGACGAGCCGCTCGTGCCGGCGCGGACTGTTGTGATGCAGCGCGCGCGCCACAAGCTCCTTGCCCGTGCCCGTCTCGCCGGAGATCAGAATCGTGCTCGACGTCCCGGCGACGGTTTCGAGCAAATGAAAGAGCACACGCATCGGTCGGCTGCGCCCGACGATGCCCTCGAACCGGTAACGTTCTTGGAGCTGCGCACGGAGGTAGGCGTTTTCCGAACGCAGGCGGCGCACCGCCAGCGCCCCCTGCAGCACGAGCTGCAGCTCGTCGAGCTGAAAGGGCTTGGTCAAGAAGTCTGCTGCGCCGCTCTTGATGGCCGTCACGGCGTCTTTCACCGTGCCGTACCCGGTCACGACAATGACAATGACGTCTGGGTATCGGTTGAGCGCCGCGTCCAGCACAGCCGTTCCGCTCTGCCCGGGCAAGCGGAGATCCGTGATGACGACGTCGAAGGCGAAATCGTCCAGACGCGCGAGGGCGTCCTCGGCAGTAGCCGCCTGTTCCACCGCGAAGCCCTGACCCGTGAGATAGTCAGCTACCGCGAGGCGGAGCGAGGCTTCGTCCTCGACCAGGAGTAGATGTGTTTTGGTTTCCGTCATTTCCACGACCCGTCGATATTTTGACGATCCGACGCCTCGCCGTCAATGAGGGAGGAGCCCCTGGGTGCTTAACGGAAATGGGGGTCACGACGATCGCCAGAACGATGGAGAAAAAGGGGACAGGCCCCTTTTTCGTCGGCGTTGGTTCTCGAAAAAGGGGCCTGTCCCCTTTTTCCGACCCTCCAGATCTCGCGACCCCCATTTCCGTTAAGCACCCGGAGCCCCTCGCACCTTCCCTAATGCCCACGCCGATTCGACCGATACACTGAAGGACAGAGTGGGAGGGACGGGCTTGATAGCCGCTAGACCAGGCATTTGCCGCGGCAATCTCGAGGCAGAAGGGAACCGCGTGCCTGCCGACGCCGTCGACTTGACTGCATTGTTTCATCGCCTGAACAACCAGCTCGGCGTCATCCTCGCCCACGCCGAATTGCTCCAGGCACGCGCCGCCGACGACCAGAGCCGGTCGCGGGCCGCACAGGTGGTGCGCGGCGCCCTCGAGGCCCTTGCGACCACTCGTGAGATTCGCGAGCAGTGGGACGCCCTGCGCCCGCCGCACGAGTAGCGGAAGAAAAGATCACAGGCATCGTTTCTCCCCTCGGATCGTCACGGAATCGTCGCCCACTGCGGGTTGCTGTCATGCCGTTGACGATTCATCGGTCTCCGAGCCCTCGCTTGACCACGATCTATTAGCGCACATCTCACATAAGTTGTTGAATAGAGTGCCTTTGTCGGCAGACAGCGCCCGCGGAGGACGCAGCTGTCGGAAAATGGACGGTTTGGCACCTTGCTTGCGACCTCGAGAGCGGACCGGCGGTATTCGTCGGCGAGGGTCGAGCGGTGAGGGGAACCATCGGCCCTCGGGGGTGAGGAGACAGGATGGAGCCGCTCTGTCAGGACGCGCAGGCTCGCCTGGTTGATCATCTACCGTTCGTTGAGGCGCTCGCGCGCCGGGTCGCGGCGTCGATGCCCAACTCGGTGGAGCTGAATGATCTCGTCCAGGACGGCATGTTGGGCTTGATCGATGCCGTACAGCGGTTCGATGAGTCACGCGGCATCCGTTTCGTTACCTTCGCGGAGCGGCGAGTACGAGGCGCCATGATTGACGCGCTCCGACGCGCGGCATGGCCACGCGGTGTGCGGCGCTTGCGGCGACAGCTCGATGAAGCCCGCGACCGGCTGCGCCGCGAGCACGGCCGCGAGCCGACGCTCGCCGATCTCGCGGAGCATCTCGGGACCACCGAAGAGCGACTCGGACGGGCCGTTGTCCGCATTCGGACCATCGAGTCCACGTCGGCGGCGGGCGCTCCTGAGACGGGCGACTACCTGCTACCGGCTATTTGCCTGCCGCCGGAGACGGTGCCACCCGACGCGGAGCTCGAAGCGGCGGAGCGATGTCGTTCGCTGCATCGCGCCATTGCCCAGCTTCCTGCGCGGGAACGCCGGTTGATCAACCTGTATTACTACGGCGGAGCGACGATGAAGGAGATTGGCGCAGAAATTGGCGTCAATGAGTCGCGTGTATCACAGCTTCACGCACGCGCCGTCGCGCGGCTGCGACAAGCGTTGGCACCCGACCGTGAGGCACCGACCCCATCAGCGATCGCGACGACTTCCGCTTCTGGATCGGCTGTCGTCGACCGCGCACACATGCAGAGCCCGATGGCCCGCGCCCGCGTGTCCGCATCTACACCGCGCGATGGCCGTGCGCGCCAACGTGCCGTCTTGCCCTATCCGGAGACGACTTCGCGCGCGATAGACAGCAGGTCGCCGAGGCGGAACGGCTTGGCGAGCCAGCGGCATCCGCTCTCTTCGAGGAACCGAGAGGCGTCGTCGCCGACCACGTCACCCGTGACGAACACGACGCGCCGGGCGAGGCTTGGCGTCTTGTCGGCGATGGCGCGGTAGAACGACGGCCCGTCGAGGCGCGGCATGCGAAGATCGCAGACGATCAAATCGTAAGCCTGCGCCTGCGCCTGGACGCGTGCGAGAGCCTGCTGACCATCGACGGCGCGATCGACGAGGAACCCTGCGTCGGTTAGCGCATCGGCAACCGCCGCCGCGAGGGCGACCTCATCCTCCACGAGCAACACGCGTAAGCCCCCCGCGAACGGCACTGCGGGTGCCGTCTTGCGAGCAGGCGCCCGTAGCTGTCCACCCGCCGCTGGTAGCTCGATCAGGAAGGACGTACCCTGCCCGATCTCGGACGTCACCGAGATCCGGCCGCCGTGCTCTTGGACGATCGCGTATGCGACGGTCAGACCCAGGCCGGTCCCCTGTCCCGCCTCTTTCGTCGTGTAAAACGGATCGAAGATCCGCGACTGCGCCTCCGGCGGAATGCCCGGACCATCGTCGCTGACCTCCAGGACGATCGCGTCGTGCTCTGGGTCGCGCCCGCTCCGAACCAGAAGCTTGCCGCCACCGTGCGCGGTGCGCATAGCCTGCTCGGCGTTGATGATCAAGTTGAGCACGACTTGTTGGAGCTGGTGCGGGTCTGCGAACGTGTGGGGCAGACCTGCCGCCAGGGCGTCGGTCACGGTGATGTTGTCGATGCCACGGCCATAAAACCGAAGCTCGAGCGCCTCGCGCACGATCTGGTTGACGTCAACCATCGTACGCGTCGTGTGCCGCTTCCGCGCAAACGTGAGCAGATGCCGGACGATCTTCGCCGCCCGCTCCGCTTCAGCCAGGATTGTCTGCAACGCGTCTTGGACCCGTGGTGCGACGTCTTGCCCCGCGACACGCTCGGCTAAGGTCAGGATGGTGGCGAGAGGATTGTTGAGCTCGTGGGCGACGCCGGAGAGTGTCTGACCGAGCACGGCCATCTTCTCGGTCTGTAAGATTTGGTGATAGATGTCGCGGGATTGGTCTTCGAGTCGTTTCCGCTCGCTCACGTTCCGCAGCAGCGCCTGCATTCGGAGCGCATCCCCATCCAATTCCGCGTGAGCCGTCACCTCGACCCAAACAATGCCGCCGTCGATGCGGCGCAGCCGCAAGAGTAGATCCCGGACGGCCCCGTCCTGTGCGAGCCGCTCGATAAACGTACGGTGGGTCTGTGAATCGACGAACCGCTCGGGCGCGAAGAGGCGGACGTCCTCATCCGGGTGATCGGCCGATAGCCCGAACATGAGCTTGGCTTGCGGGTTGACGGCGAGGGTGTAGCTTTCGTCCCGTGACACGACGCCAACGTACACGCCGTGCTGCATCGAGACAAAAAACCGGTCGAGCGCCGCGGCGAGCGTGTCGGTGCCGAGCGAGGAATCGCGTGAGGACATGGCCGCACTGGTTACGAGTGGCAGCCGGCTTCGCGCACTCTATCACAGGCCTTTCGATTCAACAGGGTGAGGCAGGACAGTAGCGAAGCTCCGCCTCAAACCGCCGAGCCTAGGCGAACCACGGTAGGGCGGATCTTCGCTACTAGATGCGCGGCCGCCGTCGGCGGCCGCGCCTAAGACAGCTTCTAAGGCCGCTCCTTCAGAAAACTTGCTTCATCTCTCACGACTTCGGCCTTAGAAGATGTCTAGACGAGGCGCCGGCCCGTCACCAGACGCGCAACAATGAGGACGGCGGCGACGGCGAGTAGGACGTAAATGAAGCTGCCGAGCGTGTGCCCCGTGAGCAGGCCGACTAGCCACAGGACAATCAAGAGAATGGCGACGGTCTCGAGCATGGCGCGCAAGGTGCCCTGGTGGAAACTCTCAGGCACCCGCGCCGCGCGACGCGGGCGAAGGGTTGAGAACCGCGCGGCTCGACGCCAAGGTTGGGCTGGTCGTGGAAACGGCGCCACGCCCACGCGGTCTCATGCTCGCTCATTGCAAATTGAACGCCAGCAGCACGCCGGCAGTTGTCGGCGGTGAGAAGTGATGGCCAGATCGCGGCCGTTCGCGCTGCCAATCACAGGGGCAGGGCGCTAAAGACCTGCGCCACGAGGACTTGTTCTCGCGCTCTCATCGTCGCGAGTCATCCTGCCAACGCCAGTCGCCACCGTGTGCCGTGACTGCGGCGTGACGTCGTCCAAGACGCAGGCTGTCAAAACTACACGTCGGAGCGGCTCGTGCCCCGCCCGCAACTCAGGCCACAAGTCACTGGGACGGGATACTGGGATCCGGCCGTGGGACGAGCGCAAAGGTCATGGTCCCCTCGGCGACCACCGCCCCCTCGACGCGGGCCACGCCGTGCAAAACACCCGTTCGGCTCCGAAGGCGCCCGACCCGCGCTTCGATCTCGACGACGTCACCCGGGTGGACGGGGTGGCGGTAGCGCACGCGCTCGATTCCCATGAAGAAGATGAACTTCTCGCGGTTCTCAGGCTTGGCCAGGATCAAGATGGCGCCAACCTGCGCCACAGCCTCGGTGAGGATCGTTGGCGGGAGCGCGGGCGGCTCGCCGGCCTGACGCGCGAGATAACGCTCGTTGAGCGAGACGTTCTTGATGCCGACGATGCGGCGATCCGGCTCGAGCTCCGTGATCCGGTCCACGAGAAGGAAGGGGTAACGGTGAGGCAGGATGCGTTCAATGGCGGCATAGTCGAGTGGAAGGGTGAGGTCAGTCATGGAGTTATTTTAGAAGGGTAGCGAGCCAGTCAGAACCCAAGGGTTCGGCCGTCCATGCGAGGGTCGGAGGCGCCATGGCGCATCCCCGTCTGCGGGTCGATCCAAATGGCATGAACGTCTCCCATGTCGCCTTGAACCTTTACGGTGTGCCCTTGGGCCTCGAGTGCCGACAGCACCGGCTTCGGGAAGCCGACGCGCTCCACGCGAATGTAGTCTGGCAGCCATTGGTGGTGAAAGCGCGGAGCATCAACGGCGTCCTGCACGTTCATCCCATGATCCACGACATTCATGAGCACCTGAAGAACAGTGGTGATGATGCGCGAGCCCCCGGGCGAGCCCAGAACGAGATGCAACTGGCCCTGCTTCGTGACAATGGTTGGCGTCATCGAGCTCAGCATGCGCTTGCGCGGCTGCACTTCATTGGCCCGCCCGCCGATCAAGCCAAACATGTTCGCCACGCCCGGCTTGGCGCTGAAGTCGTCCATCTCGTTGTTCAACAGGAAGCCGGCGCCGGGCACAACCATCCCGTTGCCGTATGAGCCGTTGAGCGTCGTGGTTACGGCGGACGCGTTGCCGTTGGCGTCAACGACCGAATAGTGTGTGGTCTGGTCGGATTCGTACGTGGCGGGCCGTCCCGGCTGCACGGCGGTCGACGAGGTCGCGCGGTTCAGGTCGATCGACTGACGAAGCGCGGCCGCGTAGCGCTTCGACGTGAGGCCTGCGACAGGCACGTCGAAGAACGAGGGGTCGCCGAGCCACTTCGATCGGTCTGCGTAAACGCGTCGCATCGCCTCGACCATGAGATGCATGGTCTTCGACGAGTTGTGCCCGAGGTCCTTGACGGGGTACGCGTCGAGGATGTTCAGCAGTTGGATGAGCGCCACACCACCCGAGCTCGGGGGCGGCATGCCGATGATCTCAACGTCACGGTAGGCGCCGCGGAGCGGTAGGCGCTCGACGGGGCGGTAGGCGGCGAGGTCCGCTTTGGCGATCAGCCCGCCTGTCCGCTTCATCTCCGTCTCAATGAGATCCGCGACCGGTCCCCGGTAGAAGCCGTCAGCACCGTGCTGCGCGATGAGGCGCAGCGTCCGTGCGAGGTCCTTCTGAATCAATCGATCACCTGCGGCGTATGGTTGGCCGTCCTTGAGGAAGACGCGTGCCGATGCAGGAAATTTCTCGAACCTCGCCTTCGCGCCCGCGAGAGACGTGGCTAGGGCCTCGCTCACCACAAACCCGTTCTCGGCAAGGTCGATCGCTGGCTGGACGAGGGCGGCGAGCGGCAGGCGGCCGTACTTCTCTTGCGCGTAGACGAGGCCGGCGACCGAGCCGGGTACGCCGGCTGCCAGGGGGCCCTCTTGGCTCCTGGCAGAGACGACGTTCCCCGCCGCGTCGAGGAACATGTCGCGCGAGGCCTTGGCTGGTGCCATCTCGCGGTAATCGATCGCGTTCGCGCGGCCGTCCGCCATGCGTATCAGCATGAACCCGCCGCCCCCGATGTTGCCCGCGGCCGGGTGGGTCACTGCCAGCACGAAGCCGACGGCCACGGCCGCGTCGATCGCGTTTCCGCCCCGCTTCAAGATATCGATGCCGGCTCGGCTGGCGTGGACGTCGGTCGAGCCTACCATTCCATGGCGTGCGCCGAGGGGAGCTACGTCTCGAGCTTGTCGCCGTTCGACCGCGCTCGGGGCGACCGGCAGCGCAATCGCGAGCAGCATGACCAGGGGATTGGCGGGAGAGGTCCCGCTTAGCCGGCGAGCGCGAGCGAGCCATGACCATCGCGACATGCAGTTTCGCCAGTATAATCGTGTTTGCATGCAACGGAAATCCGTGTGCCGCATGCCGGACCGCCATGCGTTCGGCGGCGGCGTGGGGGAAGGCGCTCCCGCTCGTGAAAGAGTCGCTCACAGACACTTCTTCGACGCTCATCGCGCGCATCACAGACCGCGACGCCCTCGCGACGCTGTTCGACCTCGGTCGTCGCGTCACGTCGGTGCTTCACCTTGGCGAGCTGCTCCACATCATTCCTGATCTCATCGGACGCTTGATTGCGTTCGATGCGTTCGCGATCTATCTCCTGGACGCCAAGCGTGGCGAGCTCACGATCGGCTATCAGGTCGGTTATCCCGAAGGTCTCGCGGAACGGGTCCGGTTGAAGGTGGGGGACGGGGTGGTCGGCGCGGCCGTCGCCGAGCAACGCGCGTGGCTGGTGAACGACCTCTCGAAGGAGCCGCGGCATCTCGGCTTCGTGCCAGACGTGCAGTCGTCGCTCGTCGTGCCGCTCATCTATCGCAAGCGTGTCATCGGCGCGCTGAACATCCTGAGTCGGCAGCTCGGCGCGTTCACGTCGAGCCACCTCGCGCTGGTACGCCAGTTCGGGACGCACGTGGCGGTGGCGCTCGTCAACGCGCGTCTTTTCGAGCAGCAGCGTCGCGACGCCGAAACCTTCGAGCTGCTGGCCGAAATTGGACGAGACGTCACGTCGATCCTCGATCTCGACGAGTTGCTCACGCGCATTGCCCAGCTCACGCGCCGCGTGATCGATTACCGCAGCTTCTGCATCCTGCTCCTCAACGAGGCGACGAATCTCCTCGAGGTGAGGATCGCGGTGCAGTACGGCGACATCTATACCGTGCGCCCCGTGCCCCTCGGTGAAGGCCTGGTAGGCTATGCGGCCGCGCAGCGGGCACCGGTGCTCGTTGGCGACGTAACGCGCGAGCCGCGGTACATCCAGGTCATGGAGGACGTGCGATCCGAGGTGGCGATCCCGATGATCTATAAGGACCGATGCATCGGGGTGCTCGATCTCGCCAGCCCCGAGATCGACGCGTACGAGAAGCGCGACGTGCACGTGCTCGAGGTGCTGGCGAACCAAGCGGCGGTCGCCATCGAGAACGCACGGCTCTACGAGGCCGTGGCGGCAAACGAGGAGCGCCTCGAGCGCGAAGTGCGCTTTGCGCAGCGGGTGCAGACGGCGCTGCTGCCGCTGGGGCTCCCCAAGCGGCTGCGCGGCGTCGACGTGGGTGCCCGCTTCGCGCCGGCGCGCGAGCTCGGTGGCGACTTCCATGAGTTTCTGACCGCAGAAGCGAACAGCCTCGTGGTAGCGGTCGGCGACGTGTCGGGCAAGGGTGTGCCCGCCGCGCTCTATGGCGTCTTCGCCGCAGAGCTCGTGCGATCACGCACGTTTCGCAAGCCCTACATGCCTGAGCGCTCGACGCCGGCTGGCGTGCTCGCGTCGATCAACACCATCCTCCACCAGCGGCAGCTCGAGGAGTACTACTGCACGCTTTGCTATGCGTGGTTCGACCTCAAGCGTCGCGTGCTGACGCTGGCCAATTCCGGCCTTCCGTACCCCGTCCACTGCAACGACGATCGCGCCACCCAGATCGAGCAAGGTGGGGTCCCGCTGGGTGCCTTTGCCGAATCGCAATACGAAGAGGTCTCGATGCCACTCAACGCGGGCGACCTGTTCCTCTTCTGCTCCGACGGTATCTCCGAGGCCATGAACGAGCATGGTGAGGAGTTTGGCGCAGCCCGGTTGCTCGATGCCGTGCGGCAGGCCCGCGAGCTGCCGGCCGAGCGCATTGTCGATGCCATCTTCGGCGCGGTCGTTGCCTTCCGCGGTGGCGCCGTGCAGAACGATGACATGACGGCGGTCGCCGTCAAGATCGTCAGCTAGCCTCCTGATCAAAACCAGGCGTCGAGCTGGAAATCGTCGACGAAAGGATTCACGAACCTGACGCTTTCCAGGCGCCGACCCTCTTGCTGGTCCTCGGTGAGGATGATGGGCACTTGGTTGAGCCGTGCGGTCGCCCAGATCTGGGCATCCCAGTAACTGAGCTGATGTACTCGGACACCGCGGGCGGCTTCGAGAGCAATCGCCGGCGTTGGAACCAGCACTGCGAAGATGACGGACAGTTCGTCCTGCCGCTGGCACGCGTCGGCGACGGTCAGTAAGGGAGCTCTGCCACGAGTTGTTGCAGAAAAGAACTCACCGAGGATTTGGACGCTAATGACCGCCCGCTCCGTCCGACGCAGATGCTCTAGAAGGTCGATCGCCCGCTGGTGCTTCCTGAGGTCTCTTGGATCGCAGGTGTACACGAGCACGCTTGTGTCGATCAGGATCGTACCCACCGCCCGATCCGCTCCTCGTACAGGTCGTCACGTGTCCAGCCACGATCGCTGCTGGGAACAGCACGACGCGCACGACGAGACCCTCGGTGGGCGAGGCGCCGCACGAACCGCAGGAAGGAATCCCAGGCGTCTTCGTCGGGGTGGAACGCGCGGGACGCGGGCAACACGGGTGCATCCAGCGCCTCGCGAACGAGCTCCGCTTCCGTCACCCCCTGCGCCTTCGCTCGCCGCTTGAGCATGTCGTCCTGGCGCTTCTCAATGTAGAGCTGCTTACGAACCATCCGGGACATCACTCCCCTCCTACATCGCACTCTACATCGTCGGTCGGCTCGTGTCCAGACCTGTCGAGTCGGTCTGTCGAATTCGTCGACGGCGCCGGGCCGCGACAGAGGGGACAGTCCCCCTCATGTCGCGGTTCGAAGCCGACGTCGCCTCACGGCCGGAGGACGTCCAAGTCCTGCGATGCGATGTGCAGGCCGACGGCTCTGCCGCCAAAGACCCCGGCATTTTCCACCCGCCCCTTTACGCGCACGCGCGCGCCGCGGGTCGGCGTCCATTCGTCGGGATCGCGTGAGAGAACGACGATGTCTCCCGTGCCATCCTCGATCTTGTAGAACTGATAAGGGAAGAGCGGCGCGCCATACGACGTTGCGACCCTCCCGTGGACAACGACGCGGCGGTCTTGGTACCTCGCCGGGTTCGCCCGGATGTCCCCAATGCTCCCCGCGCGGGCGGCGCAGCCCGCGCCCACCGCGACGAGCGCGACAACCGTCAGGATCCGTGGGTGACGTGTGACCATGTTCGCCCTCCGGAAATGAAAAGGGTGCGATCACCGAACGCCGGCGTCGCACCCTGTGGCACCCACGCGCGTAGCCCGCGTGGGGTGAGAACGGGAATAAAGAACAGAATGAGTCAGGGTCGCGCGCGAATCGCCCACGAACGACGGGGTACGGCGATGCCAGCGCCTGCCTGAAGGTAACGCACCCCGTTGACCCGGCGCGACCTGCCCCTTACCAAATCAAAGTTCGTGCCGACGCGCGCTGAGGGCTCTGGCGCTGCAGGTGTGCACAAACAGGGCGCGGCGCAAGACGTGATGCCCGGAGACGTCCAACCACGTGGACGACGGTGACCTCGCGTGAGGTCAGATTTCAGGGGCAAGGGCGGAGACTAGTACACTTTGAGGTAGCGCTCGATTTCCCAGCGGCTCACCTGACGAATGTAATCGGACCACTCCCCACGCTTCGCCTCGATGAAGTGTTCACAGATGTGGTCGCCCAGCGTGTCCCGCATCAGCTCGCTCTTCTCGAGCGCGCCAAGCGCCTCGCTGAGGTTGGCCGGGAGCTCATCGATCCGCAGGTGCCGACGCTCTCGATAGCTCATCTTGTAGATGTTCTTCGCGACAGGCGGCCCGGCATCGAGTTGGTTCTCGATGCCATCGAGCCCCGCCCGCAGCATTGCGGCAAATGCGAGGTACGGGTTGCACGACGGGTCAGGCATCCGCAGCTCGATGCGGGTCGCCGTGCCCCGCGGTGCCGGCACACGCACGAGCGGGCTGCGGTTCCGCTCCGACCACGCGATGTGCGTCGGCGCCTCGTAGCCGGGAACGAGCCGTTTGTACGAGTTGACGAGGGGATTGGTGATGGCACACAGGGCCTTTGCGTGCTTCAGTAACCCACCAATGTAATGGAGGCAGGTATCGCTCAGCCCGTTCGGTGTGTCCGGGTCGTAGAACGCGTTCTTCCCATCGCGAAACAGCGACTGGTGCGTGTGCATGCCCGAACCAAACACGCCGTCGAGCGGCTTGGGCATGAACGTCGCGTGCAGACCGTTCTGCATCGCGACGTTCTTGACAATGAAGCGAAACGTGGCGACCGTGTCAGCAGTGGTCAGCACGTCATCGTAGCGGAGGTCGATCTCGTGCTGGCCGGCCGCCACCTCATGGTGGGCGGCCTCGACCTCGAAGCCCATCGCCTCGAGCGCGAGGACGATCTGGCGGCGCACGTCCTCTCCCAGATCGACCGGCGTCAAGTCGAAATAGCCACCGGCGTCGTGCGTCTCGGTGGTGGCTTCGCCGTCGCGCGTCTGGAAGAGGAAGAACTCCGCCTCGGGCCCGACATACATCGTGTAGCCCGCGGATGCGGCCTGCCTGATGGCTCTCTTCAGCGTTTGGCGCGGGCACCCGGTCGACGGCGTCCCGTCCGGGTTGGTGATATCGCAGATGAGCCGCCCGACCCGTTCGCCGGTCTCGTGTGGCCAGGGAAAGACGTTGAAGGTCGCGAGGTCCGGTTTCAAGTACATGTCCGACTCCTCGAGTCGGACGAAGCCCTCGATCGACGAGCCATCGAAGATGATGCGGCCATGCAACGCCGCCTCGAACTGCTTGTCCGGCACCTCGACATTCTTCGTGATGCCGAAGATATCGCTGAACTGCAGGCGCATGAACTTGACGCCGAGCCGCTCCACGGTCTCGAGGATTTGTGCGATACGGGTCTGGCGGGCGCGCTCGGTCGTTTCGTCCATAAGACAAGGGGTCAGGGGTCAGGGGCGAGGTGCCGGGGCTGTCTCAGGCTCCAGGGATCAGTTCTTCAGGTATCAGGGCTGATAGTAGCTCCTTCGGGTGTTCTCGCCTTGTCGAGTGCATCGTGCGCGGGCGCCCTGAGCCTTGCATCCCTGATCCCTCCTGGGCCCTGGCACCTGGCACCTGGTCCTTGTTTTGCCCTGGCCCCTCGTCCCTGGCCCCTCGCCCCTTCCTAGAGAGCAGCGGCAGCAGATTGACAAGTGTGAAGAACGGCAGCCCGTGCAGGTAGCGATACGAGGCGATGCTCGAAAAGAGCACGTGGGTCATGACCAAGCCCACGCCAACCAGCGCACCCAGGAGAATCTGGGTCCGCCTCGGGTCGCGCCAGTGTAAGGCGAGGTTGAGCGCGGCCAGCGGTGCCAACAGGAACAGGCAGGCGACTAACCACCACGAGCCAACCTCGAAGTAGCGGCTGATGGGCGTGATCCGCTGCGGCAGACCGGCGATATCGTAGCGCCAGCGAGCGCGGAGCTTCTGTACGAGCGCGTCAGGATAGTCCGGCGCGCGCGCTAAGTCTGTGTCGAGTCGCAACCTCGCGAGAGGCGGCCTGAAGTAGTTGCCGAGCGTATGAACCCCCAACCGGACGAGACCGAACGGGTCGTCGGCCACGGCGAGGGTGGCCAAATCCAAGCCAACGCGATCGACGTCGAGGCCGCGTTGCGCGATGGCATCGGCCAGGCCCCCCACGGCCCAGAACTGTGAGGGGCGCGTGTCCGGGTTGGCCAGGTTGTGCGTCAAGTGTTCGGCAAAATCGGCGGGCAAGCCCACGCGCACGAAATGCTCCGGCTTGATGAGCGGCGCCACGAGCCCGAGGCGCATAAAGCCGACCCTCGCAATATAGCCCGGCGGCGCCTTGAATCCGCGACCCACGGCGTGCCGGTACGTACCATGCAGGGCGAAGAACGCGCAGAGCGCCAACAGGCTATGTGCTAGGAGTCGGCGCCCGCCGGGCCGTGCCACAGGATCGAGCCCACGGAGCAACGGAAGCGCGAGGGAGATCACTGCGACGACTGGAAGGTAGTTGAGGCGGATGCTGACCGCGAGCAAGCCCAGAAAGGTGGTCAGCGGCAGCCATGCGGCGCGTCCGTGGGCGAGATACACGCCGCACGACGCAAAAAAGCCCGCGAACGCGAGGAGGCCGAGGGTTTCTGCCATCACCATGCGCTCATAGAAGAGCTGCGCCGGTTCAATTGCCAACACACAAGCGGCGGCCAGTGCGAGGCCACGTGGAAGGGCCAGCCTGCGGACCAGCGTGAGCCACAGGAGCAAGGCGACGCCGAGACCGGCGAGTGTCTGCCAAAAGAGCAAGGTCCACAGCGATCCTGTGGGAAAGACGAGGGCCTTGATGAGCACCGGGTAGACAAAGGAGCGCTCAGGGGGCAGCCAGTTGTCGGCGGCCGCGTTGAGATACGCCGCCGAATCACCCAAGAACAACCGAATGGTCGGGTCGATCGCGAGGGCAGCGACCTTCAGCGCGACGACTGCCAGCAGCACACTGGTCACACCGATACGCACCCTACTCAACGTCACACCCATGCTCATCGAGCTGCCCCCTGCGCTGAGCCCAACCCATCCCCGTGACGACCCGTCTGTAGTACAGAGGGTGCCAGAGAGTCCCGAAACGGACCGGACGTGATTGTGGCTCGAATTCAACGCTCGATAACAGTGACATCTCGTCGCGGCATTCAAGCTCGGCAAGGGCGGGTGTATACCATGGAGCAGAAGAGATTTCTTGGTGTGGCGACGGCCACCGTCGCCGGGGCAGGACTGGCGCTCGCGCTCGTGGCCCCAATCGGCCATGGACAGGAGCGCTCGGAGGAGAGCAAAGCCCCAACCACGGTTCAGGAGAAGGTAGAACACGCCGATCCGGCTGGTCAAGCCGCGGAAGGCGAGACCGAGGATCTGGGCCCGCACGACGCCGTCGTCCCAGCCGCTGATGGCCCCAAGGCCCTGACGGTCCTGGGCTTCGAGTCCGAGGGCGGTGGATCGTGGCTGGGCGTCAGCATTCGTGACGTAACGGCAGAAGACGTCTCAGCACAGAAGCTTCCCGCGGCAGGCGGCGCGGTGGTGACCGACGTCGACGAGGACAGCCCCGCTGCCAAGAGTGGACTCGCTGAGGGTGATGTCATCGTCACCTTCGACGAAGAGCGTGTGCGCGGCGTCGGTCAGCTCTCGCGGCTCGTGAGGGAAACGCCGCCAGGTCGCCGCGTCGCCGTTGAAGTGATGCGAGACGGACAGCAACAGACGCTACGAATCACGCCCGAACGCGGCAGTCACGCCTGGCGCTGGAAGGGGCACCAGTTCCATGATTTCGCGGAGTCGGTGCGGAAGAACGCCGAGTACCTGCGACGCGAGATTGAGCCAAAGGTTCGGGCGATGCGCGTCCATCCAGAGGGCTTCGACTTCATCGCGCCAGGCTTCCCGTGGTCGGGCGCGCGACTGGGCGTGTCTGTGCAATCGCTGACGCCACAGCTCGCCGAGCACTTCCGTGTGAAGAGCGGCGTGCTGATCTCGTCGGTGGACGCCGATTCGGCCGCGGCGAAGGCCGGACTCAAAGCAGGCGACGTGGTCACGGCAGTGGACGGCGAGTCGGTTGACGACGACGCCGCCCTCAGGCGGGCGCTGCAGGATCCCGACAAACGGGAGAGAGCTCTGAGCGTCACGCGCGACCGCCAGAGTATCTCAGTGAAAGTGACGCTCCCGGAGCCCGCATCGCGGACCCGTCACGAACGCGTGTGATTCACGGAAACGGGGACAGCCCTCGTTTTCGTCAGCGTCCGTTCCACGGAAACGGGGACTGTCCCCGTTTCCGTCACGTCTGGAAGAGGTCCTCGACGCCTTCCGGCGCGGGGTCGCTGTGGGCGGGTCCAGAGGCCGAATCTGACGTGGTCGGCTGCGTGGGAAGCAGCGTGGCAATCTGTGCGGCGATGATGCGCGCCACGGCCAGCGTTGCCGGATCCTGCTCGCGGCCATGCCCGATCTCAGCCGTGAGCACACCAACGCCGCCCGTGGCCACCAGCAGCGGAACGGCCAGGCCGCCGGGTTCCGTGGGTGTGGCGCGGACCGTGCGCGCCGCGCCGGCACGCCAGGCCGCCGCCGTTACGTTGTCCGCGCCGAAGGGGATCGTGGGGATTTCACCCGCCACGTCGTCCGGATACCCGTGAATGACGAGGGGACGGAGCTCGGACACCGCGTCGTCACCCGTCCAGACGATCACGCCGGACGCGTCGAGCAGGTGCGCCGCGCGACCAACGATCTCGGCGAGCTGCTCCGCGTCCTTGACCTGTGCGAGGTCGGTGCAGACGGCTGCTGCAATCTCGAGGTCGACACCTGGAAGCAGCTGCTGCACGGGTAAGGCGTTCGTGACGGTCGTCACTGGCGTAGTCGTTGCTGCCGAGCCAGCCGCGCTGGCGTGAGCGTCCCAGGGTGCGAACGCTGGGGACGAGCTCGGCTGGTGAGGGTCCGCCGCTCGTCGCTCGCCTTTCGACAGGCTCGAGGTTCCGTGGGGTGGCGGGTGCTCGACGGTCGCGGCGTCTCCAGTGCCCGCGGCCTCCGCGTCTCTTGTGGGCGCGTCTGTCGTCCGCAAGAGCAGAAACCCGATCGTGAGCATACCGAACAGCCACGCACCGAGAATCGCACCCATGGTCCGCCGCCGCCGGCTGTCGGCTTCGAGTCTGACCGCGAGAAGCGCGTCGCCGGCCGCGACCACGTGATTGTCAATCGCGGCGGCCGTGCGCATACCATCCTCGAAGATGAGGTCCGAGGCGGGTAGGGGGTTGCCGGCCTCCACGTACTCCCGCACCCGATTGTCGATTACGATGAACGCGTCGACGGCAGTGCGCGCCGCGTCCAGATCCACGGTTGCGGTGCTGTCGGCGGGTGCGCTCTCCGACAGCTTGTCCAGCACAGTGCTCAACCTGTCGAGGTCGTCGCTCACGCGCTCCATCCAATCGCTGGCGTCTTGCCCCTCGGCAATGTAAGCCTCCTGGTCGGCGCGCACCAGGACGAGGTTCAATCGCGCCTGCTGGGTAAGCTTCTGGATCCTGTGAGACCCCGCCTGTCGCCCACGCAATGTGAGCTCCAGCGTGACGAGAAAGTAGGCGGCCGCGACCGAACCGGCGACGAGCAGGACGAAGAGAACGAAACGTTCGGGACGGCGGGTCATGGGGTCATGAGCAGACTCTCGCGCGGCAAGTCTACGCGAGTCATGGACAGGCACTCGCACGCTAGTGTCCCGAATCTTCGATTCGTGATACCAGCCCGCTCGGTAATATACACCCTGGTCACAGCCGACGGGCTACTCAGCGTCAACTGAGCTACGACATGCGCACGCTCGTCATCGTGAATCCCGCGGCTGGCACGACGCGGATGCACTCGTCGCGACAGAGGCGGTCGACGGCGGGTATGGGGCGCCACGCAACCGCGCGCGCGGCGTGTGCCCGTCTCGGGTTGGATGCGGACGTGGCGGTCACGGAACGGCCGGGGCACGCGCGCGAGCTGGCGCAGCGTGCCCGTGACGCGCGCGCGGACCTCGTGCTCGTGTGGGGTGGCGACGGCACAATCAACGAGGTGGCCTCGGCGCTTGCATTCTCGCCCACGCCGTTGGCCATCGTGCCTGGCGGATCCGGAAACGGGCTCGCACGTGGTCTGGGGATTCCGCTCGATCCAGACGCCGCCTTCGCCGTGGCCATGAACGGGCACGAGCGATGGATTGACGCCGGCGACATCGACGGGCGGCTCTTCTTCAACGTCGCGGGCGTCGGCTTCGACGCACGGGTTGCGCAGGCGTTCAATCGCGGCGCGCGCCGCGGCCTGCCGCTCTATATCTGGACCAGCCTGCTCGAAGCCATACGCTACGAGCCCGCCAAATACCGCGTGACCGGTTGCGGCGGTCCGTCGTCCGCAGCGCCCGCGGCTGTGTTGCTCGACGACGCGCCCGCGCTGCTGGTGGCCGTCGCCAACGGCGCGCAATACGGCAGCGGCGCCCGCATTGCCCCTGCGGCCCGCTTTGACGATGGTCGGCTGAACGTCGTGATCATCGAGCCGCGCTCGGTTCTGCGTGCGCTGGTCGAGAGCCACCATTTGTTCGATGGCACAATCGAGCGAATGCGCGGGTGCACGACCCGCGCCGTGCGAGAGGTGACGCTCAGCTCCGATCAGCCGATGCTCGCCCACGTCGACGGCGAGCCCTTCCGGGCCGGCACAACGCTCCGCGTCCTCGTCCGCGAGCAGGCCCTCGTTGTGCGTTGCTGAGGTCTCGGTCGCCGCTGGACCGCGGCCCGCTAGAAGCTGATCTGCGCGCGCAGCACCAGGCGATGCCCGGGAATCTCGATGGTGTCCCCGGCGATCACCGGCGAATCCTTGGTTTGCAGGGAGCCCTGTAGCATGACCCGCACGGTGGGCGAGAGATAGTAGTTCGCACCCGTCTGAATCTCACGTGTGCTCAGTTCACCGGTCGGGTCGTCGAGGTCGACGTAGCGCGCCACGAGCTCGAGGCGACGGTCGGGTAGGGTGACATTACCCTCCGCATCAATCTCGACGATGCCTCCGGCCACTTTCCAGACGCCCAACAGATAGAATCCCCGGCGCGCAAAAGGGCCGCCGCGACTGACGTTGACGCGCTCATCGGCGGCGACGATCGAGCCATGCGCTTCGCGCACGACCTCTGCCGCCACGCGATAGAGGGGTTGATCGTACGCCATGTCGGCTCCTACCCGTGAACGGCGCCCCTCGGGCTGGTCGCCGATGGCGCCGTTCACGCCAATACTGAAGCCTCGCCACGCAGGGACCGTGGCGGACAAGCGCCCGACCAGATCCTTCGGGTCATTGTTGTCACTGGTATTCCTGCCAGTGCCGTTGACGACCGCAGCGCCATACGACAGCCAGTCCCAAAACGGCGTGCTATTGGCGACCATGATGCCGATGTCGCGGCTCGGTGACAGCCGCGTGCCGATGTCGGTCCGGTCAATTGCCTCGAGCCGCGACGTGCCTGTCAGTCGCTCGAGGCTGAAGGGGGCAACGAACTGTCCGATGCGAACCTCCGCGGCTGGGAAGTGTTTGAAGTTGACGTACGCGTCCCGCAGGATGCGCTTATCCGTGAGATCGCCCTGGAGCACGAAACCGACCTGCGGGATGATGTCGCCGGCAAAGATGATGAAAATGCGGCGAATCGACAACGGATCGGCGGGCTCTTCGGTGTCCGCGTCCTGCAGTAGGCGCGCGTCGAATTGGCCGTACCCCGACAGGCGAAACCGTCCAACGCGAAGCGCCTGATCGTTGGTTGCGCGCTGCTGGGCGAGCGGCCGCGGCGGAGCGGGCAGGAAGAAGAGCAGCACACAGACGCCGACCCGTACGGAGAATGTTGCGGGACGTGCACGGCGTCTCGCACGTAGCGACGGCCTTTGCCGCGCGCCCAGGCGGTTGTTTTCGTGGTGATTACGGGGGCTTAGAAGGTGGCGGGCAGGTAGGGCGTGAGCCATTGGGCGAGCATTGTAAACCGCCCTGTGAAGACCATCACGCCCACGGCGATCATCAGCACGCCGGCCGCAATCTCGAGCGCATGGAAATGGCGGCGCACCCGCGCGAACGCGGCGAAGAAGCGGTTTACTGCCAGCGCCGTCAGCAGGAACGGCACGCCGAGACCAAGCGAATAGACGCCGAGCAGCACCACACCGCGGCCCACTGTATCGGTGGATGCGGCTAACGTCAGGATGGTCGCGAGAATCGGACCAATGCAGGGTGTCCAGCCGAACGCAAATGCCAAGCCGACGACAAAGGCCCCAACGAGACTGGTCGGCCGCCCCGTGGTCTGTAGGCGCTTCTCAGTGTACAGCCACCGAATGCGCAAGAGGCCCATGGTGTGCAGGCCAAAGAGGATGAGGATGACGCCTGCAATCTTGCCGAACAGCGACAGGCGCTCGTTGATGAACTGCCCCAACACGCTCGCCGTCGCGCCCAGTGCCACGAAGACCGTCGAGAAGCCGAGGACGAAGACCAGCGCCGCGAGAACGACCTGATTGCGCGCCTCGTTCGATAGCGTAGGCGTGCCACCTCGTTCCCGGAGCTCTTCCACTGTGACGCCCGAGATGAACGAGAGATAGCCGGGTACGAGCGGCAGCACACACGGCGAGACGAACGACAGCACGCCGCCCGCAAACGCCACGACGAGGGACATGTTCTCCATGGTGCGTGATGGGAAAAGATGCCTTGGCGCCCAAAAGCCAGCCCACGCGGGCTGCCCGCGAGGGGACCCCGGCAAGGGGCGCCCTACATCGTGGAAACATGTGGAAACATGTAGGGCGCGGCTTTAGCCGCGCCGGCCGCGCCGGTCATCTTTTCTATTTCTTGAGCATTTCCTCGAACTTCACCGGCGGGAGGTCCTGGAACATCACGTCCCACTTCCACCGCTCCATCGGGTTCGACGCCTCGAGCCAATGGTGGGTTGCCACGGGCTGGGCGAAGGCCATGTCCGCAATACCCTGAAGCCCCGGTTCGTCCGAGCGCGTGGCGGCGATGTCTGCGCGGATGTCGGCAGCCGAGCGGTAGTCGAGCGGTCGGCCGAGCGCTGCGGCAACCCGCACGATGATGCTGCAGTCGTCGAGAGCTTGCCCCGGGGGAGGAATCGCGCGTGCGGTCGCCTGGAGCCGTCCCTGTCCGTTCGTATAGCACGCTTCCTTTTCGACGAAGCAGGCACCAGGGAGGACGACATCGGCCGCTGCTGCGAGGGGGCTCTCGAGGACGCCCTGCAGAACGAGCGACGCGATCCGGCCCGATTGGCGCGCGTCGACGATCCACGCCGTGTCACCGAGCGAGCCCGACGGGCCAGGGTCGAGCACATAGAGGACGCGTACCTCACCAGCCTCGACAGCAGCGCGTAGCGCCGAAAGGTCTGGCTCGGCCTCTCCGACCGGGACGCTCGTGAGCCCAAGCAACCGCGCGCCAGCCACGTTTGGTGCATCGATCGGTGGAACCGAGAAGGTCGTGTGCTCCGGCTGCGACTTGACGCTCGCCGCCCAACTCACGGTGCACGACTGCTGGGCTCGGTCACCGAGAAGCTGTCGAGCCAGCCGGCTCAGCGCGAACATCTCTTCGTGCGACGCGTGCGCGGACAGCAAGAACCGCAGGTGCTCTGACCCGTGGGCGCCGACGAGGCGCTTCAGGGTGTCGAGCGCGTGATCCCACGTGGTGGCGGTCTGCGCGTCGTTTCCCTCACGGACGAGCGGCTGCGAGAGACGTGCCTCGCTCTCGATCCACGCGAGACGAAACCGTCCGATGTCGCACATCCAGTAACCGTTGACCTCGGGGTTGTATCGCGGCGTGATGCGCGCCAGCTGCGCGCCCTTGGCCCACTCCGGCTTCGCCTTGAGCCAGACCGTTGTGTTGCAACCCTTCTCACAGAGTGTACAGATAGTGTCGACCGCGGTCGGGTTATCCCACGGGCGTGACTTGAAGCGGTATTCGCGCGTCGTAATCGCGCCCACCGGGCAGACGTCCATCAAGTTGCCGGAAAGCAGCGAGTGGACGCCTTCTTCCTTGAACGTGGCGATCTCGCTGCCATAGCCGCGATCCGCGATGCCGATCTGCGCGTCACCGTCGACATCACGCATGAACCGCACACAGCGTGTGCACAGGATGCAACGATTCCGGTTCAGCATGAGCGTTGGCCCGAAGTCGACGTCGGCACGCACGCCCTCGCCATCGAACACGCGGCGAGCAAACTCCATGCGACTTCCCTTTGGACCGAACGCGTACGAGAAGTCCTGAAGTGGGCACTCGCCCCCCTTGTCGCAGACGGGGCAGTCGAGTGGGTGATTGATGAGGAGGAACTCGAAGACGCCCGCCCGTGCCTGGACGACCTCGGGCGTCTCCGTCTGCACCACCATCCCCTCGGCGGCCACCACCGAGCAGGAAACCTGCAGCTTCGGCATCTTCTCGATCTTCACGAGGCAGACGCGGCACGAGCCGTCGATGCCAAGGCCAGGGTGATAGCAGTAATACGGGACCTTGATCCCGCTTTCGATGGCTGCCTGGAGGACGGTCTTTCCCTTTTCGACCGTCACTGACTTCCCGTCGATCGTGAGCGCAACTGTTTCCATGATGCTAAACGGCGCGGCTAAAGCCGCGCCCTACCTGCCTGTTTCCATGATGTAGGGCGCCCCTTGCCGGGGTCCCCACGCGGGCAGCCCGCGTGGGGTGGCTTTTGGGGCGCCAACACTCATTAGGGACGCCAACACTCACACCATCTTATATCAGCCGGTGTCATGGCCCGCCCGGCTCGTCGTCGAGTTCATCAACGCCTGGGTGTTTTATCTCGATGAAGATCCTCATGATCCCGTGTGGAGCTTGCAAGTCCGAGACAGCGGTGGCGGCTTTGGGGGCAGCCAGTACCGCCTTCTCGGTGCCTGTGTACCGATCGAACCGAACTGCGACGCATACTTCCTGAACCAAGAGATCCACTTCTATGTCGACGCTGGCGAGCACCTTTTCAGAGGTCCCGATACCACCGGCGGCTTGCTCTACATCTCTGGCTATCTGATCGACCGTCCGTGACCTCGCACTGGAGATGCACGCTCTGAGTGCCGCTGGCGCCATGCGGTCTGAAAGCTCCCTGAGACTGGCCACTCGCGTTTGCACGAACGCGTGCACTCGTGCGTGGTCCAGTCGCGCATGGTCGTGAACGAGGAGATTGCGAAAGCCGGCCAAGTTGTGGACGGCGTCAGCCGTCTGCGGGCGGAGCAGCTGTGCCTCGGCTGACGCCAGCGAGCCTCCCGGTATACTGAGTCGAGCCGTGAGCTTCGCCGAGATGCCCGAGTGCCGCGCGCTGCAGAGGCGAGAGGTCTTGTGCGAGTCGCTTGGGATCTCTGTGGTGGATTTCCGCTGCCGCGCGTCCGTGGAGCCGGAAGGTCCCGAGGAGCCCAACGCCACGCACAGTATCGTCTTCGTTCGCCGAGGCGTCTTCCGGCGAACGTACCGCGGGGAGACGCTCGTTGCAGATCCCACGCACGTCCTCTTCTTCAACGCGGCAGAGCCCTATCGATACGCGCATCCGCTGCCCGGAGGCGATGAGTGCACCATCCTGGCGATCGATGATGCGCTGGCCGAGCTGACGGACGAAGCCGTGCGCGCCGCGTATCGAGCACGCGAGCCAAGAGCCGAAAGCCAGCCGCCGCCTGTGGCTGTGAGAAGGGCGCGCGACATGGTGGAGGTGGCAAAGCTCGCCGTCAACGAGCTCGTGGCCTCGCCCCCGAGCCTCGGCGAGTTGGCTCGACGTTTCGACTGCTCACCCTTCCATCTCTCCCGCACGTTCCACCGTGTGGCCGGCGTGAGCTTGCGGCGATACATTGGGCGGCTCCGCGCCTCGGTCGCTGCGGAGCGTTTGGCGGCCGACGCAGACGACCTGACGGCGCTCGCGCTTGACCTCGGCTACGCCGACCACAGCCACTTCACGAACGCGTTCCGCCAAGAGTGGGGTCTCCCACCTTCACAATTTCGGGCACGGGTGAGGGCCCGCTAGTCCGCGCCTAAGGCAGCTTCTAAGGCCGCTCCTTCAGAAAACTTGCTTCATCTCTCACGACTTCGGCCTTAGAAGATGTCTAGCGCGCAAGAAGTTTCAAGCGCGTCCCGCTCTCTTCACCTAGAGTCGTATCCTGCTCGTGTTCGGGAGTGTGGCGATGGTCGAATCAACTCAGACCGATGGGTTTGCGGACGCATTGCGCGCCGCGGGTCCGCTGGCCACCCAGTCGGACGCGATGACGCTCTACGCGCCCTTGGTCGGCGATTGGGAGATGGAGCTCATCGACTACGACGCGGAGGGCTCGCGGCGGGTCAGCAAGGGGGAGTGGTATTTCGCATGGGTGCTCGAGGGCCGTGCCATCCAGGACGTGCTGATCGCACCTCCGCGCACCAACCGGCGGCCGGGGCAGCCTGTGCAGGGAAACCGCTACGGCACCACGCTGCGCGTCTATGATCCCGAGAGCGGTGTGTGGCGCGTCACCTGGATCAACGCCGTGACCGGCGCGCACAATACGCTCGTCGGCCGTAAGCAGGATGATGAGATCGTCCAAGAGGGTCGCGCTGAGCAGGGCGCGCCGATACGCTGGATCTTCTCGCGCATCACGCCACAGTCGTTCCACTGGCGCGGCGAAGTATCTCTCGACGAGGGTAAGAGCTGGCAGCTCCAGGCCGAGTTCTTCGGACGTCGCATCCGCTCGGAGAGTGCGGGCCACCTCTTTCAGGAGCGGCCCAAGTTGAGCGACGTAAGTCAGCGCGCGGCTCCACGCCAGCGGGGTTACGCGGTCATCGAAGCTCCATCGAATCTCGGGCTGCGGCCACCCCGGCCGGGCGCACAACCGGGCGTGCGGCATCTTCCAGAGGTTCTAGAGGCCGCGGGCTTCTCGAAGCGGGTGGGAGCGGTGCACACGGGAAGGGTCGAGCCGCCGCCTTATTCCGGTGCGATTGACCCGCACACCGGTATCCGCGAGGCGCCGGCGATTCGCGATTACTCGATCCGCTTGGCGGGAACGGTCGGTGAGATCATCGACCACGGCAAGTTTCCGATCGTGCTCGGGGGCGACTGCAGCATTCTTCTCGGCAACCTCCTGGCCCTCCGGAGTCGAGGCAGGCACGGTCTCTTCTTTCTCGACGGCCATCCGGACTTCGCGACCCCGGAGACGTCGGAGTCGAAGGCGGCTGCGGGCATGGACTTGGCGCTCGCCACGGGTCACGGCCCGGCTCTCCTCTCCAGCCTGGACCCTCGGGGCGCTCTGGTGCGGGAAGACGACGTGGTGCTTCTCGGCACTCGAGGACTCGACACCGAATGGCAACAGCGGCTCTCACGGACGCGCATGACGCTTTACACGCTTGATGCGCTGCGTCGTGCGGGGATCGCGGATCGCATCCGCCACGAGCTCACGAAGCTGCAGGCGAAGAACGTCGATGGGTTTTGGATCCACGTCGACGTCGACGTGCTCGACGACGCGGTCATGCCCGCAGTGGATTCGCGACAGCCGGACGGGCTCCGCTTCGAGGAGCTGACGCTCGCGCTTCGCCTGCTAATCCGCTCTCCGCTGGCGGTGGGTATGCACATCGGCATCTACGATCCCGATCTCGATCCGCAAGGCACGGCTGGTCGAGCGCTGACGGACGCGCTCGTCAGCTCGTTGACAGACGGAAGGGGTAGAGGGGTAGAGGGGTAAAGGTTAAAGACAGGTGCGAGGGGCAAGGTGCGAGGTCCAAGGGCTGTCTCAGGAAACAGGAAGCAGTGCCAAGGGATGAGCGATGGTCGAAGCAGCTTCGACCCTCCTGGTCCCTTGAGACCTTGTCCCCAGAGCCTAAGGTTCGTCGATCGACGGAACTGCTGAGTTGGGTCATTCCCATGCACCGGGCCTGCTGGCCACGCGATAGAGCGTGCCTCGCGACACTCATGAATAGCGTCATGAGAGCCTCGTGCGCACCACCTATGCTGGTAGGAATCTCCCTGAAAGGCAGGGGACCACTAAGCCGTGGCTTTCGGGAAGGGCGGTAGTCGATGGCGCACGGGCGACGAGTGGATGATGGAGGTATTGGTCATCGCATAGGGGATGATCGCGTCGATGACCTTCTCCAAGTCCGCGACGGAACCGACGTGCGCCTTGGCGATGAAGCAGTCCTCACCGGTCACCCGATCGCATTCGACGATGGCCTCCAAGCCGTTCAGGACGTCAGTGACCTTGCGCAGCTGGCCCGGCATCGGGCGGATCCGGATATAGGCCGACAACGGCAAGCCCAAACCGATCGAGCTTATCCGCGCGCCATAGCCTTCGATGACGCCAGTCTCTTCGAGCCGGCGCACCCGTTCGGTGACGCTCGGCGGCGACAGGCCCACCGTGCGTGCGAGGTCGGCCATCGTCATGCGCCCGTCTTTGGCAAGCGTGCGCAGAATTTTCGCGTCGATGGCGTCGATGGTCCCACCCTTTAATCGAAGGCGTCTGATGGGATATATGGCATCTTCTGAAGGCATATTGCGCATAATACCACTCTATAGTCATTCTATAGGCACGCTTTAGCCTTCATCATGTAGGGCATGGTGACGCGAGAGCTCACCTTGACCAGGGCGGCTGAGGCCGTTCCGCCGCACGCCTGGTTCGGCGTAAGTGCGGTGTTCCACTATCTCGGACCGTCGCTCGCGGTTCTGCTCTTCTCGGCCGTGGGCGTGCTCGGTGTGGCGTGGCTGCGAATCGCCTCGGCTGCCGCCCTGTTCGCGCCGTGGACGAGGCCGTGGAACACGTTCGCCAAGGTCGATCGCCGGACGCGCGTCCTCTTGGTGGCGTTCGGGGCCTGCCTCGCGGTGATGAACAGCTCGTTCTACTTGGCGCTTGATCGGCTGCCGATCAGCCTAGTCGCTGCGATCGAGTTCGTCGGGACGATCGGTGTGGCCCTGTATGGGCTCCAGAGCCGCCGCAATCTTGCGGCGCTCGCGCTCGCCGTGGGCGGCGTCTGCGTGTTGATCGACGTCAAGTGGTCGAGCGATCCACTCGGACTATTCTGGGCCTTTCTGAACGGAGCCCTCTTTGTCGGCTACATCACGCTCGGCCACAAGATTTCCGAGGCCGGCGCGTCTGGCGGCGTCGAGGGGCTTGGAGCGGCGATGTCGATTGCCTTCGTCGTTGTCATGCCGATCGGCTTCGCAGAAGCGTGGGCAGCCCTCTCCCAGCCGATGCTCATCTTGGCCGGCATCGGCGTTGGGGTGTGTTCGTCCGTCGTTCCGTACGTGTGCGACCAGATGGCCATGTCGCGACTACCGCGCGCCAGCTTCGCGCTCCTGCTGGCGCTGCTGCCGGCGACCGCGACCGTTATCGGCGCGATCGTGCTCGCACAGATTCCAACTCCGAGGGACGTGTTTGGGGTGCTGTTGGTCATGGCCGGGGTCGCCCTCCATAAGCCAGCGAGCCCCGTTTTCCTCACTCAGCGCGAAGGGCGACGACAGGGTCAACACGCGCGGCGCGGCGGGCGGGCAGCCAGGCCGCGAGAACAGCGGTCCCGAGAATCGCAATCATTGCGGTGATGAACACTGTACCGTCGCCCGCTTCGATACCCGTAAGGAGTGAGCGCGCGAAGCGGGCGCCAGCCCAGGCCAGCGGCACGCCGAGCCCTAGGCCGAGCGCGACGACGACGAGCGTCTCTCGAAGCACGAGGCCGCGAATGCTCGCAGGGGTTGCCCCCAGCGCCGCGCGGATGCCCATCTCCGCGGTCCGGCGCGCAACCGCGTACGAGATGAGCCCATAGAGCCCAACGGCTGCAAGCAGCAGCGCCAACGCGCCAAAGATGCTCGCCACCGTCGTCACGAGACGTTCTTCGCCAAGCCCGCGATCGAACTGGATCGCGAGCGTGCGGATGTCGGTGAGGCCGACGTTGGCGTCGAGCGCGCGTACCTGCTCGCGGAGACTGCGGGTGAGAGTGCCTGCATCGCCAATCGTGCGCAGGTGCACGGTCAGGCGCCGATCGAGCGGTTGCTGCGCAACCGGGTAAAAGAGCGCGGGTCTGGGCTCATCGTGTAGTGACACGAACCTAAAGTCGCGGACGACGCCGATGATCTCCAGCGGGGGGCCATTGCCGTACCGCACACGGCGGCCGAGCGGATTCGTGGTTGGACAAAAGCGACGCACAAACGCTTGATTCACCGTGACGACCAGCGGAGCGCCGTCGCGGTCTGCATCAACGAAGTCGCGACCGGCGACGACAGGCATACCTGTGGCCTCGAAATATCCTGGCGTGACACGGTTCCCGTGAACTCGTATCTGCGGGTCGAGCGGCGCCGAGCCCTCAATCGCGAGCGGCCCACCGATTTCGATCGCACCGCCGAGCGGGCTGAGCGCGCCGAGTCCAACGTTGATTACGCCTGGTAGCCCGGCAAGGCGCGAACGTAGGTCCGTGTAGAACTGCAACAAGCGCTCGCCCGTGTATCCGGCGTCGCGCGGAGAGACGTCGGCCACCAAGACGCGATCGGGCTCGACGTGCGCACCAAGGCCGCGAAGATGCTGAAGGGACCGCACGAAGAGGCCAGCCATTACAAGCAAAAGGACGCTGAGTGCAATCTGCGCCGGGACCAACAGCCACCTGAATCCACGAATCCCGCCTCGCGGCCGCAGGTGCGACGGCGGTGTGCTCTTGAGGAAGGGAAGGACGTCAGTGCACGCGGCCCGGAGAGCAGGGGCGAGACTGACACCAACCGTGGCTATCAGCGCCAGCAGCAGCGCAAAGAGCAGCACGCGGTAGTCTGGCGCGACATCGAGAACAGTTGGACGTCGGCCTGGGAGGAACCGGATCGCCGCATTGGCAAGCGGCGCGGCCACGGCCAAACCGAGCAGGCAGCCAGTGGCGACGAGCACGCCACTCTCCGCCAACATCTGTCGCACCAGGCGGACGCGCCCCGCACCGAGGGTGGCACGCAAGGCCAGCTCGCGTTGGCGCGCCGTCGACCGCGCCAGCAATAAGCTCGTCACGTTGACGCAGCAAATCAATAGGATCGACAGCGCAAGACACTGCAGCACGACAACTGGTGTGGGAAGGAGCCCTGATCGCGGGTAGTGCTCGGTAGGCTCGAGGAAGACCCGCTCGTCGGGTTGCTCGGTTTGGAGCGCGCGCATCGCCGCCGCAGTCGCCGCGTCGCGCGACACGCCACGGCGCACGGTTCCGGCCACGTTTAGCCACCAGGTCGTCCGCGTCTGCAGCGCTGAGCGGTTGGGAAAGAACTGAGCTTCGAGCTGGAGCGGAAGCCACAGGTCTGGCGATTCGCCTACGCGGAGGCCAAAGAACGGTGGCCGCGTGATGCCGACCACCGTGCACGGGAGGCCGTTCACGCGGATGGCTCGGCCGATCACCGACGGATCGGCGTCGAAGCGCTGCTTCCAGAACCGGTCGCTGAGAACGACGCTTCCGGCAACGCCTGGCTGATCGTCAGCCGGCACCAGCGCTCGCCCGCGTGCGGCCGTGATGCCTAGCGCCTCGAAGTAGTTGCCGGACACCAGCTGGCCCATCACACGATCCATTCCGTGCTCATCGCGAAGCGTCATCGGCATGCTCGCGTAGGCCGCGAGATGGTCGAACGCTGTGGCATGCTCGCGGAGCGCCTGATAGACGTGGTACGGGAAGTCGCCGCCACCGCCTTGGTAGCGCAGCGAGACCAGCCGATCGCGGGTAGGCACAGGGAGCGGCTTGAACAGCCAGGCGTTGGCACCAGAGAAGATTGCGATGTTCGCGCCAAAGCCGAGCGCCAGCGTCAGCACCACGATCACCGTGAATCCGGGCTGCCGGACCAGGAGGCGGCAAGCGTGTTGCAGGTCGCTCACCACCATCTCCCGCTCCTGTCGCAGCACATCGCGAAGCCGGACGCGCGGATGCGCGGCTCGATCCCGCCAGCCTAGTGGACGCTGGAGCCGATGGTCGACCACAGATCGCATCGCCTGTCGCCAATACCACCGACGCGCACGACGTGGGCCCAACCGCGGCACGGCGTGGCTGGCGAACTCCTCATCGAGGTCGCCGACAATGGCGGAGCGCGCCGCGCCGGTGAGCGTGCGGGTCAGAAACCAACGTGCGAGCGATGGCGGCTTCATGGCAGGAAAAGGGGACAGGCCCCTTTTTCGACTGCGTTAGTCTTCTTCGAAAAAGGGGCCTGTCCCCTTTTCCTTTTCCTAGGGCGCTTCAAAGCGTGGTCCCAAACCCGCGGCCAGGCCGCTCAGCAGCGCTTGCGTCCGCGTCACGGCTTCTTCACCGGCGGGGAGGACCCGGTAGTAGCGTTTGGAGCGCCCACCTCGTTCCGGAGTCGGCTCGCCCAGCCATGAGGTCGCGAGGCCGCGCCGTTCCAGGCGCTCGAGCGCGGTGTAGACGGCGCCAGCAGATACGACACGGCCGGTGCGCTCCGCGAGCTCGCGACGAATCGTGACGCCGTAGGCACGATCTCCGAGACGCAGGACCGCGAGCAACAGAAGTAGCTCGAATTGGCCAAGGGTCTTGGTCATGGGACGTACAATTTTCGGAGTACGTAGCACGTTCCGCCGATTTACATCTATTTGTAGTAAAAATAGAGCTCCTTCGTCAAACCCCGGCCGGCCCTTCCTGATCAGGGCTCCTGACGCTCCTGCGCGAGTTGCTCGAGATAGAGCTTCTCCAAGCGGTCGACAGCCCGCTTATACCCTTCCGGGTCTACAAATGATCCTCTTTCGTACTTTTCCCGCATGTCGTACTGCGAAGCATGAGCCGCCACCCAAATATCAGGTGCAAGCGCTTTCTGCACGCGGAACGACTCGGCGAAGTCTTCTGCAATTCGCGGATAGTAGGAGTTCCCGACAAGAGGCATCACGACAGTGCCCATATTCGCGATCACGACGCTGTATTTCTTACCCTCCTCGGTCACGCTCATCGAATAGCTGGCGCTTCCCTTCGTGTGGCCTGGCGTAAGATGCACGACCAACTCGGTGCCGCCAAGGCGGATGGTGTCACCGTCCTTCAGCCTGCGGTCGACCTCGAGAGGAGTGAACCGGTACTGTTCTTGGAGGAACGGGTCGCTTTTGCCGCCGTCCTCGAGCACGGCCGCATCCTGTTCGGTCGCGAACATTTCCGCGCGCGTGAGCTTCTGGATCTCCCCAAGAGCCGCGACGTGGTCGAAATGCGCCTGCGTGGTGAGCAGGATCTTGATATCTCCCAACGTGTAGCCCAGCTCGTTCACGCTTTCACGAATCGTCAACGCCGAATCCGCGAGCCCGCTGTTGATGAGGATGTGCCCTTCCGGCGTGGTGATCAGAAAGCAGGCCAAGTCCTCCGTGCCCACATAATTCAGATTGCCAGCGATCTTGTGCGCAGGGAATGGCGCTTTCCAGCTTTCCTGCTGCGCGAGCGCCGGCGTGCTCAGCGACATCAGTAGCAGCAACAACAACGTGCGAGGCATGTAGGGCATGATCGTCGACGTGGGTATCACGCTTGCGTCAGACCCATTCGAATCGTTCCAATCGTCTCGTAACCTTGACACCGGTACTGCTCTATCGGATCATCGGACGCGCACTGTAATGAACCAGCCCAGTCCTGCTCTGGCCCGCCGGTTCACGTCCACCGCGCCGCGCGTTTCCCCATGTCTCGGACGCTTCCCTAGCACAGCATACTTGTATTGCGTGGTCGCGGTGGAGGCCGGCTGACCTTGATCTTGGATGCTCGAGAGCTCGCAGACAGCGCGGTGCTGACGGCGGATGTGTGCATCGCGGGCGGCGGTGCTGCCGGGCTCACGCTGGGTCTCTCGCTTCGAAACAAGGGACTGACGGTCTGTATTCTCGAGAGTGGAGGCTACGAGCCAGACAACGCCGTGCAGGCGCTCTACCAGGGCACGATGAGCGGCATCAAGACTTGGGAGCTGGACAAATGCCGCATGCGCCTGCTTGGTGGCACGACCTACCACTGGGAGGGCTTGTGTCGCCCGTTCGTGCCAGAGGACTTTACGGCACGCGCCTACATTCCCGGCAGCGGCTGGCCGGTGACGTATGAGGACATCGTGCCATTCTATCGGCGCGCTCACCGTACGCTGGGGCTGGGCGGGTTTGACTACGACGCCAGGGCCCTGAGCGAACGACTGCAGTTTCCCCTACTGCTGGCAGATTCCGACGTCGTCGAGCCACGCTTCTACCAACTCAGCCCGCCTGTACGCTTCGGGACGCGGTATCGGACCGACCTCAACGAGGCCCCGGACGTCCACGTCTACTTACATGCCAACGTGGTTGACATCCGCCTCACCGCGGCGGGTGGTCCCGTCTCGCACTTCGAGTGTAAGACCCTGGAGGGCACGTCCTTTCGCGTGGAGGCGCAGCGCTACGTGCTGGCGTTGGGTGGGCTCGAGAACGCCCGCGTCTTACTCGCCTCGAACGCCCAGCAGTCCGAAGGCATCGCCAATGGCAGCGGGCGCGTCGGCTATTTCCTCGAGCACCCGCATTACTACCGCTGCATCGCACTGCTGACCAAGCCGTCCGACCTGCGCTTCTACCGGCGGAACAGGGTGGACATCCCGGTGGATGGTCAGAGCCAACTGGTCGACGTGTACGGCGGGTTCGGCCTCTCGGCCGCGGTGCGCGCGGGCGCCGGCCTGCCAGATTTCACCGCGACGCTGGAGCCGGCCGCGCTCGAGGAGGCAGACACGGGGCGGCTCCCAGCGAAGACGATGCAGGCCCTGACCGTGTCGGGGGCCGGCCGTCCGGAGCTCCTCCGACTGAGCTTACAGACCGAGCAGACACCGACGCCCGAGAGCCGCATGACGCTCGGAAACGAGGTCGACGCGTTGGGGATGCCGCGCATCGATCTGCATTGGACGATCCGGTCGGACGACAACGAGGCTTTGTGCCGGGCGGCCGAGCTACTCGGCGTTGAGCTCGGACGCGCCGGGCTCGGGCGCGCCTGGGTGCCCCTCCAGGACCAACGCTTCGCCTGGATCCGCAATGCCGGTTGTCACCACATGGGAACCACTTCGATGAGCGCCGACGCGTCCCTGGGCGTCGTCAACGCCCGTTGCCAGGCGCACGACGTCGAGAACCTCTATATCGCGGGCAGCTCGGTCTTCGTGACCGGCGGCGCCTGTAATCCCACCCTCAGCATCGTGGCGCTCGCGCACCGGTTGGCGGACCACCTGGAGGAGACGTTCTAATGCCTCCCACGCGCGTGAAGCGCCGCACGTTCCTGCAGGCAGCGCTCTCGCAGCTCGCGTGGGTGCCACTGCTCCCTCACGTCGGTTGTGGGGAGAGCTCCCCGACGGCCAAGCCGGGCACCGTGGTCACCGCCTACTTCTCTCTTGCGGATCTCGCGGCAGCACGGCAGATTGGCGGGCGCTTCCTGGAGACCGAGGCACCCGGCGCTTCGCTGGCCGAGGTTTACCAGTTGCTCGGACCGACCATCGAGCTGATCGAGCGCCACGACTCCGACGCGGAGGCGCTCGCGGCCTTGCGGACCGCAGTCCAGGCGGACTTCGCCGACCGCGCCGTGCTCATGATGGACGGGTGGACGCTTTCTCGGACCGAGCTGCACGTCTGCGCGCTCTGCCTCGCGGTGAGCTAGTGTCAGGACAGTAGCGAAGCTCCGCCTCAAACCGCGGAGCCTAGGCGAACACGGTGGGCGGATCTTCGCCACTAGAGGCGCGGCCGCCGGCGGCGGCCGCGCCTAAGACAGATCCGAAGGCCGGACGCACAGAAAACTTGTTTCATCTCTCACGAGTCCGGCCTGAGGAGATGTCTAGGTGGCAGTGAACTTCCACATCCGGGGATCGTAGATGAAGGGCCGTTTTCGCAAGACACGTACCTTGCGGTACTCGGGATGCGCTGCGTTCAGGAGGATATTGCGGTCGCTGTCGGAGATCACGCTCGGCACGATCATCGTGATAGCGGTACCTTCGCTCGCCCACCTGCCGCCGATCGCCTGGACAGCGGGGGGTACCGGCACGGCTTTCCAGCTCGTCGGCAGATGTTTACGCTCGATTGACACGATGCCCCCATGCTCCGGCACTTCGATCTTCAACATCAGGTGAGGCGAGTCCTTGAGCTCGGGACCGACGTGAACGAAGCGTTCTAGGTACGCGAGCGCTTCAGTGCTTGCGGTGTACAGGACAGCCACACCGGGGGGATTCCAGCGGCCGCCAAGGCGGCGTGCGCCCTCAGCTGAGAGCGGGCTCGACGAGAAGTCTGCGGAGATCACGCGCCACACGGTCACGGCAGGACGCCATGGTAGAGCCGATCGAGTAGCGTTGCGACCTCGGCGGCGCCAGCCTCGGTTCGCATCAACTCGAGCGGTACGCGCCCCGCGAGCCCTGGCTGCTGACGCGACAGCCAGGCGCTCACGCCAGCATCGGTCTTCAGCAGTTGCTTCGCGAGGCTGACGACGCGCGCCACGCGTATCAGCGCGTTGCTCTCGGACGTCGTCAAACGGCCGTGCCGGCCCTGTCGGCGCTCCAGCGTCTTTTCGCTCGTATTCAGGAGCTTGGCCAGCGTCGCGCGGGAAACGGGCAGACGCTCCACGAAAGCCTTCAACGCCGCGCCGTCAAAGCCGATCAAGGCTTGCTCGTGCAGCAGAATCTCTGCCGGCCCAGGCGCGCGCCGACTGGCGCCCAAGCGGCGGGCCCCGCCCAGTAAATCCACGATGGCTTCGCTGCTCACGCTCATAGCGGGTCCGTCACTTGACGCCATTATAACACCCATTTGACGGCAGTGAGTGAACGACGGCGTCCCCGCGCATGGCCGTAACCACATCGAGCGGGCCGTTGAGAGCTGTTCACTCAGAGCGAAGGGCCACCACTGGATCGACACGCGCCGCTCTGCGCGCGGGCAACCAGATCGCCAGGAGCGCCGTGGCGAGAATAACGGCACGAGGCGGACGGGGCTCGGCCATTTAGTCCTATCTGTAGTAGAAATACGGCTGCTCGTCAAGCCCCAAGCTGCAGAGTGCTTGACCCGGGCGTCAGGCAACGATACGTTCCAAGGCAACGCATCGTTCGCCGGCGCGCGAGCTGCAGCGAGCGCCCATGCCACCAGAGACATTCACCGAGCACCGCTGGGGAACACTGCTCCCGGTCCCACCGGACCGGTGGGCGTTCGTCCCGCACTCGCTGCCACCGCAGCTCAATCTGTCGTGGGACTTCGTCGGCCAGATTGCGGCTGCCGACCGCGCCGCAGCAGAGCTCGCCAGCATTACTCGCCGGTTGCCGGATCCGCAACTCCTCGTCGAGCCGTTTCTCAAGCGAGAAGCGGTCAGCTCGAGCCGATTGGCCGGCTTGCACGCATCGCTGTCGGATCTGTGCGTGTTCGAGACAGCCGGTGCACCCTCCACGGTGCGCGGTCTCGCAGCGGATGTGCGTGAGGTGGCGCGCTACGTGCACGTGCTCGAGTACGGCGTGCGGCGCGCCGTGGCCAGCGGCATCACACTGCGGTTGCTGCGTGAGCTTCACGGGCGTTTGCTCAAGGGACTGCACAACGACGGACGCGGCAGCGCCGGCGAGTTCCGCCGCGCACAGGCCTGGATCGAACCGGTGGCGGGTACGGAAGAGTCACGATTCGCCGCGTCGCCACCCGGCGTGCTGCCGGACGTGCTCAAAGCGCTCGAGCGATTCCTTCAGGCGCCGTCACCGTTACCGCCGCTCGTCCGTGCGGCGCTGATTCATTATCAGTTCGGCGCGATCCATCCGTTTGTCCGCGCGAACGGCCGCCTTGGCCGCATGCTCATTGCCCTGCTGCTCGGTCGCGAGCAGGTCCTGCCGCATCCCGTGCTGTATCTCTCGGCGACGCTGGAGTGCCGGCACGCCGAGTACGAGCGCCTCCTACTGACGGTGAGCCAACGCGGCGAGTGGGATCCGTGGATTCGGTTCTTCCTGGAGCTGGTCGTCACGACGGCCCGGGACGCCCTGCGCCGGGCGGACGGCTTGCTCACCTTGCGAGCCGACTACCGTGCACGTTTTACCGGCGCGCGCTCGCCTGATTCGCTCCTGAAGTTGGTCGATCATCTGTTCGCACACCCTGTCGTCACCATCCCGGGCGTCGCGAAGCTCCTGGATGTCACGCCACGCACCGCGCGGCTCACCATCCGGAAGCTCGAGACTACGGGCTTGCTCGAAGAAGCAACCGGCCGACAGCGATATCAGATGTTCATTGGACGGCGGATACTCGAAGCCATGGAAGACTAGTGTCCTAGCGAGACACGACCTCGACGAGCGAGATGTCATCCGGATCCACGTGAACGTCTCGGAGATCGCCTTTGAGGCGGAGCTGCACGTTCGTGATCGGTTTCTCGAGCCGCAGGAGCACGTGCTCTCGCTCACCAGAGGTGTACTGCAAACGCACGGTCAACGGCAGGTCGAATGTCTCGCCTACTTGCTCGATCCGCACTCGGACAACCCGCTGAACGCCGTCCGTCGATTGCGTCGGGGCCTGGCCTGAGTCTCGCGGAGGGTTCCCGACGGAGTGTTCAAGGCGTGTGGCGTTGGCGCCGGCCGTCTCCTGAGACGCGACGCGCCACGTCATCCTGATCCGCGGTATCTGATCGTCATACACCCAACGTTCGAAGAAGCGCTCGAGTTGCGAGTCGCTCTCCGCCTCGAACACGCGGCGCACGTCTTCGGTGCCTACGCGCCGGAAGCGCGCCTCGTCATAGAACCGGCGGAGGGCGCGGAAGAAGACCTCGTCGCCGAGCCACTGCCGGAGCATGTGCAGCATGAGCGCGCTCTTGTTGTAGACGATGGCGCGAAAGACGCGCGAGTCGCTCTCGAGGTGCCCAAGGCGGTAGCCGAGCCAAATCGGACCTTGGTCGGGACGCTGCAGCACCGAGCGCCGCATTTGCTGGAGGATGCGGATCCACGTGCGGCGGTCGCGGCTGTGCTCAGCGTACACGAGCGCAAAGAACTGCGCGAAGCCCTCGCTGATCCATTGCTCGTGGTAGTTCTGCCACCCTACGGCCTGGCCCCAGTACTGGTGCGCGAGCTCGTGCGCGAGGAAGAAATCCGGGAAGTTGTCGAAGTTCACCGGATCATTCCGCCACGACAGCACCGTCGGCAGCGTGGGTTGGTTGACGATCCCAAGGTACGCGGGGCTGTGACCGCCCGGCAAGACATCGTCCACCGCGGCCAATGTGAGGCGAGGGTACGGCGCGTCACGCAGCAGCGACTGATAGAAGCCCAGGATCTCGGCTGCTCGGTCGCCCAGGGCGCGTGCACGTCCAACCTGACGCGGGTTGGCGACGATGTCAAGGGAGACGGCATCGTAATAGACGCCGGATCGTGCGGGTGGCGCGTCGCGATCGCGCCGGCCCGTCTTGGCGACCACCCGGGTCGTGACGTCCGCAAAGCGCGATACGAGCACGCTCAAGTAGCGTAGCGGTTGCGTCGCCTCGAACACGTATGTGTGTCGGGCTTCGCCTCCCGACGGGTCCGGTGTGGTGGTTGCACCGCCAGGCGCCAGCACGCCGCTGGCCACGACACCCAAGCCTGTGGGCACGCTGAGCCGTAGACGTGCTCGCGCGAACTCACTCACCGTCGACTGTGGGTACCAGTAGCTGCGATTGCTGTACAAGGACCTGGGCTCCGGCTCGAAGAGCGGTCCGTCCAGCTCCTGGGGCATGATCTCAGGCGGTGGGCCGAGCACGATGGCCTCGCGGTCGAGCGTTTGCGGCGGCAAGCGGCCGGAGTAGAAGATTTGGAGCGTGACCCACTCGCCGCGAGGAACGGGTGCTGGAAAGTTCACGATGAAGCTGTTCTGTCCGCGGACGCGCAGCGTGAGCAGTCGTCCAAAGCCGTCAGCCACAACCGAACGGACCACGAGTGTTTCAGCAAGTCGTAGCGTCAGCGCCGACAGCGCGTAGCTACGCACCCGGAGGTCGATGCCCGTCCGGCCCTCGATCCACGCGCGGTCTGGGCTGATCGAGACGTCCACGTCGTAGCGATAGACGTCGTAGTCGAGACGCGCCGCGTGGTCGTAACTGCGCCCTTGTCGGGCCAGCCGGGTTGCCGAGGCATACACGGCGATGTTCTTGCGACGTCCGCGATCGAACAGCGAGATATCCTCAGGGTCACCCTGTGAGCGTGTATAGGTCAGCGTGTCGAAGCGCTCCGTGTCAACGTCCACGAGAAAATCGCCGATGCTGGGGACGAGCGACCATGTGTCGCGGCTCAAGTCGCTGAGGTCGAGACTAAACGAGATATCAATCTGCGAATCGAAAAACTCCTGCGCCTTGGCCAGCGCCGACGTGTCGAGGCCTCCGGCGGGCCTGAAGCGATGGGGCGTCAAGCGATTGCGCAGGTCACTGGGGTTGACCCGTACGAAAGCCCGTTCGAAGCGCGTACGAAGTGTCTCGCGGCCGGCGAAGAGCTCGACCTGCCCTTTTTCTGCGGCGGGCGCGGGTGAGAACTCCATCTCGCCGCGTCCCACGATGACGAGCGCCGTCGCCCCGCTTTCGGTCGCCGCCATGTGGGCCACGCCGTCGTGAACACTCAGCGTCAGATCCTCGGCGTGGATGCGCAGCCCCTTTGCCAGGTACTGACGGCTGCGATCGAGGCGCAAGCGATAGAGACCTTCGACCCGCGAGAGGCGATCCTGATCGCGTATCCGCCAGGCGTCCACTGGGGTCTCGGGGGCGGGAGCCGTGCTGGCGTCCTGCGGCGGGCGCGCAATCTCCGGCGTCTTCGCGCCGTTTGCGGCCGGCGCCGGTTCGAGATCGAGTCGCCACGTGCTCACGGTGCCGCGGTCGCCCTGCTCGGTGAGGACATCGATGATGAGTCGCACGCCGGCGGCTTGCTCGGACGCGGCCGGAATCGGCGTGCGCTCGCGCTCGCGCACGGCCGCATGCGTCGTTCCAGCAACGATATTGGCAGCCGCGAACTTCTGAGCGGCGTCCCGGTCGGCTGAAGGTGATGCGAGGGCAAGGTACTCGTCGGGCTGGCCCGATACGAGAACCTGTTCGAGACGCAACAGCACGGCGGAAAGCGCCTCGTCTGGCTGCGACGAGGCCACGCGTGGCCCTGCCAGTGCCAGCATCAGGAGGGCGAGCCACCCCCACGCTCGCACTGCGACGCGAGCCGTGAGGGCACCGGGTGGCCGGGAGTAAGCACGCATAAAAGCAGGGGCCAGGGGCCAGGTGCGAGGGATGAGGGCTGTCTCAGGGACCAGGGGCCATTGGACCTGAGACAGCCCTGGGACCTCGCCCCTTGCCCCTCGCCCCTGCCTTTACCCTGATCCCTGACCCCTGATCCCTAGTTGTGCCGCACTGCCAGAACCGTCAGATCATCGTGGACCCGCGCGTCGCCAGTGTGGGCGTCCACACGCGCGAGCAGCGCGGCGGTGACAAGCTGGGGGCTCTGCCGTCCGTGCTCAGTGAGCACCTGCTCCACGCCGCTGTCATCGAACGCCACGCCCGCGCTAGACTCCGCTTCCGTGATGCCATCACTGTAAACTACGAGTAGATCCGCAGGTCGTAGCACTATCTCCCGTGGGGGATAGACCGCACGGGAGTCGAGCCCCAGCGCGATGCCTGTCGGCGGCAAGCGCTCCGCCGCGCCATTCGCGCGCCACAGGAGGGCCGGTGGGTGTCCAGCATTGACATATGAGAGCACGTGGCTGTCGGGGTCGTAGATTCCCAGCACGGCCGTGATGAAGCGGGAACGCGGCGCATGGCGGAGCACCTGTTGGTTCAGCCGCGTTGCCAGCGCCTGTGGGGCGAGTCCCTCGTCGACCAGCGTGCGCAGCATCGCCAGCAGCAGCGCCATCAGGAGAGCCGCAGGTGTTCCTTTGCCCGCGACGTCCCCCAGCGCGACGAGCAGTCGGCCGTCTCGCGTGGGGACGATATCGAAGAAGTCACCACCGACCGTGTTGGCGGGGCGGGTCTCCCCGTGAGCGACCACACCGAGGCCCGTAAACGGGTGGCGTGGGAGCATGGTGCGCTGAATCTCGCGTGCGACGGTCAGGTCGTGCTTGAGGGACAACCGATCGGCCACCTCCAACGCAAACAAGACGTTGAGCAGCGCCAGCGCGGTGACCATCGCGAGCTCATAGGGAATGTGAGGGATCCTAACGGGCGTGAACAGGAACTGCAGGCCGAGGAGCGAGCCGACCAAGGCTATGCCGTAGAGCGCACGACGTGCTGGCGGCAGGTGACGTGAGAAGGCAATCAGGAATAGCCGCAGGTGCAGCAGCACCCGCTTCCACCACGGCAGTTGCACGAGCGCCGCGTGATCGATGCCCTGCGCAAAGAACGCGTACGCTTCGCGAGCATCACGGGTGAAGACGCGTTTGAGGTCGCGCGCCGTGACGTCTTGCGTGAAGGTATCGAGAATCTCGCGCGCACCGCGGCGGGCGCTACTCATACACCAACTATACGCGCTTCGAGGGGAGGAGTTTCCGGGGAATGCTCAATGCCCAATGCTCAATGCTCAATGCTCAATTGACAAGAATTCAGCTAGATCATGCCCAGCTCGCGGCCGACTTTGGCGAATGCGTCGAGCGCGTACTGGAGCTCCTCGCGGGTGTGCGTGGCCGTGACAATCGTTCGCACGCGCGCCTTGCCGCGCGGTACGGTGGGGAAGCCGATACTCTGCGCGAACACGCCTTCCTCGAACAAGCGGTCGGACAGCTTCATCGCACGTGGCGCGTCGCCCACGATCACCGGTGTGATGGGACTCTCGCTGGTGCCAGTATCGAACCCAAGCTGCTGCAGGCCTTCCTTGAAGAACCGTGTGTTTTCCCAGAGGCGGTCGATGAGCTGTGGCTCCTCGAGCAGCACGTCGATCGCTGCGAGACACGTTGCGGCAACAGAAGGCGGATGCGACGTCGAGAACAGGAAAGGCCGCGCCCGGTGATACAGCACCTCGATGAGCGTGCGCGTACCGGCCACGTAACCACCGAGCGCGCCGAGCGCTTTGGAGAGCGTGCCCACCTGAATGTCGACGCGCTCGTGGACGCCGAAGTGGTCGATCGTCCCACGCCCGTTCCGTCCGAATACCCCACTGGCGTGCGCGTCATCCACCATCATGATGCACCCGAATTCCTCGGCGAGGTCGCAGAGGGCGGGGAGCGGCGCCACGTCGCCGTCCATGCTGAAGACGCCGTCGCTGATGAGCAGCTTCCGCTGGCTGGCGGGTAGCTCCTGCAAGACCTGACGCGCAGCTTGGACATCACGGTGCGGAAAGACCTTGATGGCCGCACGGCTCAAGCGACAGCCGTCGATGATGCTCGCGTGATTGAGCTCGTCTGACACGATGACGTCCTCTTTCCCGAGGATCGCCGCGACCGTGCCTGCGTTGGCGGCGAAGCCACTCTGGAAGACGACCACCGCTTCCACCTGCTTGAAGGCGGCCAAGCGCCGCTCGAGCTCTAAATGAATCTCCATCGTACCGGCGATCGTGCGCACCGCGCCCGAACCGACGCCCAACTCGCCGAGCACGCGCAGCGCGTACTCCCGCAGCTTCGGGTGCGTCGTCAGACCGAGGTAATTATTCGACGAGAGATTGACGACCGACTGACCGTCGAAGATCGACCGAGCTTTCTGCTCACCATGCAGGATGCGCAGTTGGCGGTAGAGTCCTTGCTCTTTGAGCGAGTCGAGATCGGTGCCGAGATAGGCAAGCGGATCGGTCCTGGTGCGCATAACGGCCAGAGTATAGCGCCGATGGAAGGGGCGAGGTGCAAGGTGCGAGGTGCCAGGACTGTCTCAGGGATCAGGGGCTAGTTCCTCGCCCCTTTCCTTGTCACGCGCGACGTCCTTCCCGGAGGAAGCGATCGGTGAAGTCGGCCATGAGGTCGTAGATGGTGCTCAGCTCCTCGGGCGAGGCGAGGTACACGACGCGGAAGAATCCGTCCTCTCGTGGGAGCCCAAAGCCGGAGCCGTGCACACAGAGGATGCCGGTGTCGCGCAGTAAGCCGAGCACGAAGTCCTCATCGCTCGCGCCCGGCGGCAGCTCGACCCGCGGCATCGCGTAAAACGCTCCACGCGGCTGAACACACCGCATGCCTGATATCGCGTTCAACCGGCGTGTCGTCAGCTCGGCGCGCACGCGGAGCGCTGCGCAAAAGGCTTCCTGGTGCGACCGATCACCGGTGAGCGCAGGGGCAATCGCGTACTGCATCGGCCCGGAACTGCAGAGACGGCCATCGGCCAGCTTCTGGATGGCCGCGACGACGGGGTCAAGACGCGGGCTGCGCCCGACCGCCAGCCAACCTGCGCGCCAGCCCGGCGCGAGATACGCCTTCGACAGCGACGAGAACGAGAGGATCAACGCGTCGGGATTCAGGCTGCCCAGGGGCGCGACCGGACCGTCATAGGCCAGATCGCCGTATACCTCGTCAGAGAGTATAGGTAGACCGTGATGATCCGAAAGATCGAGTAAGTGGCGTCGGATGCGATCAGAGTACACTGCACCAGTCGGGTTGTTCGGGTCAATCACCACCAGCGCGCGTGTGCGGCGAGTGATGAGCCGGCCCAGCGCCTCCACGTCCGGCAGCCAATCGTGCTCGGGATCGGCTGGGTAGAGTACCGCGCGGGCACCGAGCTTTGCCGTCACCGCCGTGTAGAGCGGGTACGTTGGGACGGGCATGAGCACCTCGTCACCGGCGTTGACGAGCGCGGTCAAGGCGAGCTCGATGCCCTCCGACGTGCCATTGGTGATGATCACGCGGTCAGCGTCGGTCGGCAGGTGCCGTCGGGTGAAGTCGGCGGCGACGGCCTCGCGCGCACGCCAGAGGCCGGACGACGGCGCATAACCATTGTCGTTCGCGCGCACGGCACGGCCCACGGCGTCCACAAGGTGGGCCGGCGTCCGAAAGCCAAAGGGGATGGGATCGCCAATGTTGAGGTACCGCACCCGCGTTCCCGTGGCCTCGACGCGCTTTGCTTCGGCGACGATGTTGCGGATAGCGTACGTAAAGGCACTCACGCGGTCAGCCACGGCCACAGCAGGCGCGGTCGTCGTCGGCGGCATGAGAGGTTGAATTGTATCAGTTTCCCAAAAGTTACATAGCTGGGGTTGCCTCGTCGTGAAAGTTTTACGCGGCTCCGTGGACGATCCGGCGTCGGCGGTCTGTCCGCCGATGCTATGGTTCAGCTCAAGACCAACGGCTTCAACGGGTTGGCCGCGCTGGCAAGCATCTTGGAACAGGAGCGCCACGTGACCCTGAAGTGCGTTCAGGTGCTTGGCTGCACGATCATCGGTGTCGGTGTGCTCGTTGAGCCGTCGGTACCGGTCGCAGCCCAGGAGCAGGCGGATACGCCTCGCGCCACGTTCAGGTCAGGCGTCGAGCTCGTGGCCCTCACGGCAACCGTGAAGGATCAGCGAGGACGCCTCGTTCGAGACCTCGAGCGTCAAGATTTTCAAGTCATCGAGAGCGGCAAGGAACGGCCTATCGTCGATTTCAAGCCCACTGACCAAGGGCCAATCCACGTTGCGTTTCTGTTCGATCAGAGCGGGAGCATGGGGCTCGGCGCTACCGGCATGGGAACGAACCTCCAGGCCGGTCGGCAGGTTGTCGAGCACATGTTGGCGTGGATGGAGCCCCAGGCAGACCGTGTGGCCCTCTACGCGTTCGATCGCGAGCTGGTGGAGCTGCAGCCGTTCACGAGTAATCCAGCGCCCCTGCGCGCCGGGCTGGCAAAGCTCGGGGCATGGGGGACCACGGCGTTGTACGACGCGGTTGCGAAGACCGCGGAGCGGATCGGTGGCAAGAGCATCGAGCGGCGAGCGGTCGTGGTCGTGACAGACGGCATCGACACGGCGAGCACGTTGACGCCGGCTGCAGTTTCGGGCATTGCGAGTGCGATTGATGTGCCCGTGTATGTCTTCGTCGTGATGGCGTCGGTCGATCATCCCGATCGCGGGGTGGGCATCCGGACGTCGTCTGGCGAACAGGTGACGAGCAACTTAGCGAACCTCGCGTCGTGGACCGGTGGCGGTATGCTGCTCGTCACCAACGCGGACGAGGCGAGCATGGCGGTGCGAGATCTCATCACCGAGCTGCGTCACCAATACCTGATTGCGTTCGAGGCAGCGCCCGGGTCCGGCTGGCGGGGGCTAGCGGTGCGCACCCGGAATCGGGACCTGACCGTGCGCGCCCGGCGCGGGTATTTCGCGAGCCAGGACTCGATGACGCAGTGAGGTTCTCAAGGGCTCTAACGAGTGTGCCTGCCGAATTCGTGATAACTGTAATGGCCGAAAATGGACTTGAACAGGAGGAGGCAATGTTCCGTCGACTGCTGATGGTGGTTTCGGTCGTGGCGGTGGCTGTCGTGGGATCGGCCGCGTGCGCGACGAAGGGGTTCGTGAGAGAAGAGGTGGGGGGGGTCAACGACAAGGTGACAACCCTGTCGACGACCGTTGAGGAGAATCAGGAGCAGACCGATCAGCGCATCTCCGAGGTGGATGCGAAGGCGGGTGCTGCTGACGAGAAGGCGGCTGCGGCGGGTTCAGCGGCGACAGAGGCAAGGAGCGCCGCCGACGGTGCAGCCGGCAAGGCGGACGAGGTCGACAAGGCGTTCCGGAAGTTGATCTATGAGGTGACGCTGGACGAGGCGGCCGGCAACTTTGAGTTCGACAACGCCGATCTGCCGGATGGGGCGACGGTGTTGATCGACAAGATGATTGGCGATCTCCAAGCAAATCCCCAGCCGGTGTGGTTCGAGATCGAAGGACACACCGACTCGACCGGGAGCCAGGCTTACAACGAGAAGCTCGGGCTCCAGCGCGCCGAGGCGGTCAAGCAGTACCTGTACGAGCAACACAAGGTGCCGCTGCATAAGATGAGTGTGCTCACCTACGGCGAGACGAAGCCCGTGGCGAGCAACCAGACGACTGAGGGCCGCGCAGAGAACCGGCGGATCGTCGTCAAGGTTGTTGGATAAACAACAGGGGCGAGGAGCGAGGGGCCAGGGGCCAGGTAGGGATCAGGGATGAACTGTCCCTGAAGCCTGAGACAGCCCTTGGACCTCGCTCGCCCCTTGCCCCTGCCTTCTTGTTAAGAAGGTAAAAAGATGGTCGGCGTCCGCGAGGCCGCCAAGCGCAGTGCTAGAGTACGCTCATGCGGTGGCAGCGGCCATCCGGGTTGCTGGTCTTGGCGCTCGTGCTCGCGGCCCTGCTCGGTCTGCTCGCGACACTGCAGTGGCACTGGCTCGGGCAGATCAGCGCGAGCGAGCGCGGGCGCATGCAGCACACGCTGCGACGTCAGGCCAATGAGTTCGCGGAAGATTTCGACCGCGAGATCACGCGCGCATACATCTGGCTCCAGATGGACCCCGTCTGGCTCCAGGTGGACCGGTTAGCGGCCCAGGCTGCGCGAGCGACGGTCCCCGCGAAGCCGTTCGAGCGGTGGTTCAGCTCATCACCCCATCCAGAGCTGGTCAAGACGATCTACCAGGTGGCGCTCGGACGCGCGGGCGAGCCGCGCTTGACGCGCTACGACCGTCAGAAGGCGGCCTTCGTGTCACTCGAGACCTGGCCGCAGGAGCTCGAGATGCTGCAACCGCGCCTCGCGACGGCGGCGCAGCTCGAGCGGCTTGTCGAGGCGCCAGTCCAGGGCCCGCCCATGGGACGCGTTGAGCCGTCGATCCCCGCGCTCGTCATTCCGTATCCTCCTATTGTCTTGCGGAATCAGGCCGGCGAGCGGTCGCTTACCGAGCTCGTGCTCACGCTCGCGGTTCTCGATAAGAACTATATCCAACGAGAGCTGCTACCCGCGCTCGCCGAACGCCACTTCAGCGCGAACGGCCGGTTCGGGTATCGCGTAGCCGTCATCGCTCGTCGCACCCGGGAGCTCATCTACTGTTCAGCGGCAGAGACCCCACAGTGCCGCTTCGATGATCCTGATGACGCGGAGGACATGTTCGAGATCCGCGTGCGTGATTTCAACCGCTTCGTGGTTGACGATCGGCTGCGAACACCGCTCTCGGCCGGCGAGGCCAGCGCATTTCGACTGAGCCCGGTCCGGCGCCGGGTTCTGGCCGGCAGGGACGCGCTGCGAGCGCGCGTGCCCGGACCGTGGGAGGTGGCGCTCAAGCACCAGTCCGGATCGCTCGAGACCGTCGTTGCAAGCACCCGACAGCGCAACCTGTTTGTGAGCTTCGGGGTCTTACTTCTGCTCGCGATGAGCATGGGGCTGATCCTGATCTCGACAGGCCGCGCACGATCCCTCGCCGCGCGGCAGATGGAGTTTGTGGCAGGAGTGTCGCACGAGCTGCGCACGCCGCTTGCCGTCATTGGGTCTGCTGCCGAGAACCTCGCAGATGGCGTCGTGGCCGATGCGGGGCACGTACGCCGGTATGGCACGCTCATCGCGTCCGAAGGTCGGCGGCTGACCCAGATGGTGGAGCAGGTCATGGAATTTGCCGGCATTGCGACTGGGCGTCGCCAGTTGGACCTGCGCCCGGTGGCGGTGCCGGCGGTCATCGACGATGCGCTTGCCGCGTGCCAGCCGTTGGCGCGGGAGCAGGGATGCAGGATCACCGTAGAGCTGCCGTCCGGGCTACCGACCGTGATCGCGGATGCGGCAGCGCTCAGCCGGTCGGTGCAGAACCTGTTGAGCAACGCGATCAAATATGGCGGGAGCGGCGGTTCGGTGGGCCTGACCGCAGAGATCGGCAACCATGGAGGCCCCGAGGTGCGCGTGAACGTCCTCGACTATGGGCCCGGTATTGCCGCGCAGGATCTGCCGCACATCTTCGAGCCGTTTTACCGCGGCCGGGACGTGCAAAACGGGCACGTCCACGGGAGTGGTCTGGGCTTGAGCCTGGTGGCGCGCATCATGGCGCAACATCGTGGCCGGGTGACCGTGCGGTCGGCGCCGGACCACGGCACGACGTTCACGCTTCACATCCCGGCGGCTGATTCTGCATGATCAAGCGCATACTCCTCATTGAAGACGAGCCGGGCTTGGTGCTGACGCTTTCCGATCGCCTCGCGCGCGAGGGCTACGCGGTGCAGGCGGCTCAGGATGGCGAGGCGGGGCTCGCGAAGGCGGCTGCCGAGCCGTTCGATCTCATCCTCCTCGATGTGATGTTGCCGCGCCGCAACGGTTTAGATGTTTGCCGTGATCTTCGGCAGCGTGGAGTGGAAACGCCCATCATCATGCTCACGGCACGCGGGCAGGTCGTCGACAAGGTCGTGGGCCTGAAGCTTGGAGCGGACGACTACCTCACGAAGCCGTTCGAAACCATCGAGCTGCTCGCGCGAATCGAGGCGCGACTCCGCCGGGCGCCCGCCCAGGCGGCGACGACTGCCGAGGCCGATGCGTACCAGTTCGGTGATATCCGCGTAGACTTCCGGAGCGCCGAAGGGTATCGCGGGAAGGAGCGGCTGGATTTTTTTGCGCGCGAGTACCAGCTCCTGCGCTACTTCATCGAGCACCGCGGTGCGACGCTGTCGCGGGATCAGCTGCTGAACGATGTGTGGGGCTACGACGCCACGCCGTCCACGCGTACCGTCGACGTCCACGTAGCCTGGCTGCGCCAGAAAATTGAACCCAACCCCCGCCACCCTCGGTATCTTCTGACCATCCACGGCCTCGGCTACAAGTTTGTTGGCTGACGAAAAACGAAAAACGGGGACAGCCCTCGTTTTTCGCAAATCGTCAAACGAGGGCTGTCCGGGGCTGTCCCCGTTTCCCGTCGGAAGTCCGCCGGGAAGGAGCCAAAAAGGGGCCGCTGAAGCGACGCGGCGGCGGCAGATTCTCCCGCCCGATCCGACACGTGAGCCACAACATACTGACAACCCGTGAGTTGCCCTCCCGCGGAATGCCGAACGGCCGCGGCACCGGGCTTGCTACGCTAACTTGATGGTGTTTTTGGGCGCTGGAGAGCCCGCGCTGACCTTTTCAGGCGGTGTGTTGCGCCCTTGAGTTGGGAGAGGTTACATGATCAAGCAAGCGTCGTCCTGGGCAGCCACGGCGATCGTGCTCGCGCTCACGCTGGGCGGAGCGAAGCGCGGAGAGGCTGCTCCAATTACCATCAGCGGACCGACGTCCTTCACAATCAACTGGTCAATGCCGGACGTCGACGTGGACGGCCACGACCTACTCGCGAGTGGCCTGTTCACGGTGAACGGCCTCAGCTCCTCAGAGCTCGATCTCACGGTGCAACTCACCAACGACACGACCACGGACGGGGACACGTTCAAGGAGAACGTCTTGTCTGTGGGGTGGAATGCCTCGCCCGAGATTACGAGCCTTTCGACCGGCGCTTCGGGGTTTGCCGGGAGCGTGTTCACTGATTTCACGTTGAACACGAACTTCCCGAGCTTCCAAGGCATTAATCTCTGTGCCTGGGCAGGGAACAACTGCGCCGGCGGGCCGGTCAACGACGGGCTGTTTGGAGATGGGAGCTCGGATACGTTCCGCCTACTCTTAGGCGGTGACTTCGGCGATACACCGAGCGTGACGCTGGACACCTTCGCCATCAAGTTCCAAGGCGATGCCGGGTCATTCCAGTTGGAAGGCAATGGAAACGGCCAGGTGCCCGAGCCCACGAGCCTCTTGCTGCTCGGCGTGGCGCTGGCACTGAGCGCACACACGTTCCGGCCATGGGCACGGTGAAGGTGCGGGGTGCGGGGGCTGTCTCGGCCCTCGCCTTGTCACCCTGCGCGAGCCTGCTTCTGCTACAGTGGCGCCATGGAGCTGGCAGGAAAAGCAGCGCTCGTCACCGGCGGGGCGCGCATGGGCGTGACGATTGGCTCGGCGTTGGCCGCTCGTGGCACCGACGTCGCGTTCTCGTACCACCGCTCGAGTGATGCGGTGGAAGGTGCGGCTGCAGCGGTGCGGGACGCTGGTCGCCGCGGCGTTGCCATTCGCGCGGACCTGAGCCAGGCGGCCGGATGCGAGCAGCTCGTGTCTGCGGCGGTCGACGCACTCGGGCGGCTGGACATCCTCGTCTTGATGGCGTCGGTGTACGCGGAAGTACCGTTCGAGCAACTGACCGAGGCCGCCTGGCGTACGCAGATGCGCGTCGATCTCGATTCGACGCTGCACTGCGTCCGCGCCGCGCTGCCGCACCTGCGCCGTGCTGGCGGCGGACGCGTCGTGACGTTCAGCGACTGGACCGCCGCGAGTAGCCGCCCGCGGTATCGCGGCTGGACCGGCTACTATGTCGCGAAGGCAGGCGTGAAGGCGCTCACTGAGTCGCTCGCCCTCGAGCTGGCGGCTGATGGCATCCTGGTCAATGCGATTGCGCCCGGACCTGTTCTACCGCCGCCCGAGGCCAGCGCGGAACAGCAGGCCGCCGTGCGCGCGGCCACGCCCCTCGGCCGGTGGGGTGGGCCCGAGGCGGTGGCGCAAGCGCTTGTCCTCATTGTGGAGTCCGACTTCATGACGGGGGAAACCATTCGTGTCGATGGCGGACGGCACGTCAAGTGAGCCTCACGTAACCGCTGACCCCTCGGTTCCCACACGCGCGCTCGCCCGCGGTAGCCCCGCGAGATCCAAGATTCGTGTCAGCGTCGTCAGGGCGCGCGCGAGCGGCAAATTGCTGATATAAAAGTGCCGCACGCCGATTTCCCGCAGCGTGCGCAACGTGCGCGCGCAGAGCTCGTCAGCAGACGTGCCCGCGGCGAACTCTCGCGTGAGGGCCTCAGACGGCACGGGAATGAACTCCTGGAGGCGCGCCAACGTCGAGGGCCGCGCGCTGCGGTAGTAAAACACACCATACACGCCAGGCAGATCGAGGCCTAGACGATCGCACGCTTCGAGAAACGCCGAGACGCGTGGCGCGTCGTGGTGCGAGACGATCTGCGTCAGGAAGAACTCTGCGGTGACCCGCGGGTCGAGCAGGTAGCGAACCTGCGTGACCGGGTCGCCGTGTGGGTTGGCCCAGCCGCCGAGCAGGAGGTCGGCTTGCCTGGCGCGAATGGCCTCGCGCAGTTGCCACGCGTGCTCGACACAACGTGGCGCACCAAGCCGTCGATCGCCGCCCAGGACAACGAGCACCGGGAAGCCGTGCTGTCGGGCACGGTCGGCGTAGGTGAGGCAGTACTCCCGCGTGTGCTTGGACGTCAGGAACGGCACGACGTGCGAGCGGTCCACATCTTCGCCGAGATTGCTGACCAGGTGGCGCAGGTTGTCCTCTTCCGGCGCGCCGACCGCGCTGTCGGTCAGGAAGACATAGCGCCCGCGCCGAGCGAGGCCACGCACGGCGTGATAGGTATCAATCCAGGCGTCCATGCCGGCGCGCGTGTCGAGCTCCACGCGTGGCGGCCGCAGCTCCGCGGCAATGACGTGGGGTTCGGTCCGAAGCGCGTCAAGCAACATCAAGAGCCAAGCAACCCAAAACGGGGAAACCGGGACAGTCCAGGACAGTCCTCGTTGTCCGCTCCCCCGTTTTCGGGCATCACGAACCAACGAAACCAAGAACCGCTTAGTTCTTCTTGATTTTATAGTCAGATGGCACCGTAAAGAGATCGTCCTCGAGCGGGTCTTCCGTGACGCTCTTCACGGTCGTGGTGAACGACATCGCCCCGACCTTGCCCATCAGCGCGGCGATCGGTCCTTCGCCGCCGATCTTGATGTTCATCTCCAGCTCGTACGGCACGCCCAGTTCGGCCATCTGGCGGTACATCTCCGTCATGCTGCGCGCGTGGCCGGGATTCCTCTGGGCCTGCCGCGCGTCGCCGAACAGGATAAACCCCTGCTCTGCCGCCTTGACATAGAAGGTCCCGTAGTCCTTCGCGCCAGGCGCGTCCTTGACAATGCAAGCAGGCCCCGTCGTGGTGATGGCCATTGGCGTGCTACCGTCGACGGACATTGGCACCGACATCTTGAGCTCGTACTCCTCGCACGGCTGGCCGGCAACCTCCCGGCTCTTCCCCGTGGCGGTGAGCGACACCTTCATGTCGTCCGTCGTGATCTTCTGAAGGGTCGCCTGGACCTCCTTCATGTCGCTGACAGTGGCTTCCTTCTTGTCATGATCGAGGACGATCATCTGTTGCCCGTCGACGTCGAAGATCGTTGACTGCTTTCGATCACCAATCATGCTATCCGTCCGCATTTTCCCGCCCTTGATGTGCGTGGTCGAATCTCCGGATAGGGCCTTGGCGAAGCCACCCTTACCGACTGTGGTCGATGTGACGGTCACGTCGGCGTAGGCACAGGTGGCTAGGAGCATCGTGCTGACGGTGGCGATTGCAACATAAGATCGCATACTAGTGTTTCCTTTCGTACATGGGCCGGGCCCGCCCCCCCTGACGCGAAGCCAAGGCTGGAGTGCGGCCTGTTAGAATCTGCGGTCGGGCGCTCGAGCCCTACGCTCCCGCTTGGCGTTGCCCGCCTGGCATCAGACGAGCAGGCGAGGCTCAGGCTACCATCGGTGCCGTGACGGGCGGCCCACCTAACTAGGTAGGAACGTGCAGCCCTCCCAGGCCGAACACGCAGCGTCCACTGTGAGACCGCTCACGCTCGCGAAGCTGGCCCGTGTGACCCTCGGCTTCACGGGGCTTGTCGTGCTCTGCACGTGGCCGCAAGGCATGCGCCTTGGCGAGGCCGTCGCGGATCACTTCGATCCGCTGTTCAGCATTTGGCGTCTGAAACGGCTCGCGCGGCAGATCTTCCACGACCCCCTGCACCTCTTCGACGGCAATATCTTCTATCCTGAAACCGGCACGCTGGCGAACTCCGACGCGACGTTTCTCGAGGGCGCGCTCGCCGCGCCGTTTATCGAAGCGGGCGTGTCGGCGGTGCTCGTATACAACGTTCTGCTGCTCGGCGGTATGGTGGCGTCAGCCGTGGGCATGTACGTGCTCGCGCGCCGGTTGACGCGAAGCGACGGTGCCGCGGTTGTGGCGGGCATTGTCTTCGCCCTCACGCCGTATCGTATCGAGCACTTCGCGCACCTCGAGCTCCAGTGGGCGCAGTGGATGCCGCTCACGCTCTGGGCACTCCACCGGACGCTCGAGACCGGTCGGGTGAAGGACGGCTTGCTCACCGGCTTCTTCCTGCTGCTACAGTTTCTGTCGAGCGTCTACTACGGCCTGTTCCTCGCGACGTTCTTGCTGCTGGTCGGTGGACTGCTCGTCCTATTTTGCCGGCGCGCATCATTGCGGCATGTGGCGGGTGCGCTTCTGGTGGGCGCGTTGCTCGCGGCCATCGTGGTGCTGCCGTACAGCCGACCGTATCGCGCGAACGCCGAGCGCCTGGGCGAGCGCACCGCCGGGGAGATCTCGATATGGAGTGCGCACCCAGAGAGCTACCTCGCCACACCAGGCCTCAATCTCGTATACGGCCGGTTGTCGGGCCCGCTCGGCGCGAGTGAAACGCGACTCTTTCCCGGTCTGACAGCGGTTGTGTTGGCCGTCCTGGCGTTCCTGTGGCCGCCCGGGCGCATCCCGGTCATCTACCTCACCGGCTGCTTGCTCGCAGTCGATTTTTCGATGGGCGTGAACGGTCTCATTTATCCCTGGCTCCTCGAGCCCGGCTCACCGTTTCGGGGACTCCGGGCGCCGGCCCGCTTCGCCATCCTCGTCAACCTCGCGCTCGCATTGTTCGCCGCGTGGGGCGTCGTACGGCTGCGTGGTGCCACGGGGTCGGAGAGGGGCCGCCGGTTCGTGCCGGTCATCTGCGCTGCGGTGCTCGTGGTCGAGTACTGGTCTGCGCCCCTGCCCCTCAGGCACGTGCCCACGCGGCCCCTGCTCGTGTACGAATGGCTCGGGCAACAGCCACCGAGTGTGGTCCTCGAGCTGCCGATGTGGCTCAGTGGCGCGGACCCGCAGCACGATGCGGAATACGAGTACTTCTCGACGTTTCATTGGCACCGGTTGGTGAACGGCTACAGTGGGTACTACTCGCCTGCGTACAGGGACCTGATGCATGTGATGAGGCAGTTCCCGAGCGGAGCGTCGCTCGAAGCGCTCCGCGCGCGTGGAGTGGACTACATCGTCGTCCACCTCGACAAGTACGACCCGGCCGACCTGGAAGTCTTGATGGAAGCCATGGACCTGCGGCCGGCATTCTTTCGGTCGGTCGGGACATTCCCCGACTATGAAGGCTCAGCCAGGGTTTACCGACTGACGTGGCCGCGTCCAGACTCGGCCTCGACGCGCTGATGTCGGCGGCGAACCGGGGTGCTTAACGGAAATGGGGGTCACGAGATCTGGAGGGTCGGAAAAAGGGGACAGGCCCCTTTTTCGAGAACCAACGCCGACGAAAAAGGGGCCTGTCCCCTTTTTCTCCATCGTTCTGGCGATCGTCGTGACCCCCATTTCCGTTAAGTACCCGGCGAACCGCGCTGAGGTGCGCATTACGCGGACTTATGGTACGATGCCGTTTCATTCCGTCTCCTCCTGCTCAGGTTGTTCGGCGTGGCCCGGTTGCGGGAATCGGAGGCTTGGTGTGACTTGCTCCTGGCGGCCCGTGTCTTTGAAGGAAGAACCGTCCTTCACGCAGGCGCTGTCAAGTTGTCACACGCATGACTCATCATTTATTCGGTGGCTCGCCATTTGGGACGTGTCACTCGTCAGGCTGCTGGTATGCCCGCGAAGCTAACACTGCACCCGCCCGAGCGTGCATCGCGCTTCGTGATACTTCGCCCCACGCGCGCGGTGCTCATTGGGCGCGATCCGGCGGTTGACCTCGTGTTGGAGGACCCGCGCGTGTCGAAGCGCCACGCGCGTCTCCGACCAGACCGGGTGGAAGACCGGGTGGAAGACCGGGTAGGCGACCGCGTCGGAGAGTCTGGGGCGGCAGGGGTTGAGACGTGGTTGCTCGAGGATCTCGGGAGCAAGAACGGCACGACCGTCAATGGCTTGCCGGCGATCCTCCTGAACCTTCGCGATGGCGACTGGATCAGCCTGGGTGGGCTCGTAGCCCGCTTCGAGATGATTTCGGAAGAGGCCGCGGCAGCCCTCTACCACGATCGGCTCCGGCGGCTTCAGACGACCGTTGAGATGCGACATCGACTAAGCGCCGATCTCGACCCGTGCGACTTGCTATTGCGCTTCCTCGAGTCTGCCGTGCAGTTGACCGGCACCGAGCGCGGCTTTGTGCTTGCTGCATCGCCTAGCGAACCGATTCGTGCGCTCGTGTCTACTGGCTTTACGACCGACGTGGTCGAGGATGCTGCGTTCGACGGCAGCGTGGGCGTGGTCAACAAGGTTCTGCGCACGGTTACCTCGATTGTCGTCAGCGACGTTCAGCAGGACGCGTTTCTCGCCAGCCGCCCGAGCCTCATCGCCCTTGGGATCCGGACGCTGGCCTGCGTGCCACTGCGACAGGATGACCGCCTCCTCGGTGTGCTGTACGTCGACGGGCGGAAGCCGGGTCCGGGCTTCACCGAGCTCGATCTCGAGATCCTCGAAGCGCTCGCCGAGCAGATGGCGCTCGTGCTCGCCAGCGCGCGGCTCGAGTCGACCGTCCGCGAGCTCGCCAGCCCAATGGCTCACGGGACCGGCGATGATCCGAGCCTTCTCGAAACGCTGCAGCAGCGTGTTCGCAGCGTGACGATCACGCGGACGAGGTAGTGCTTGGTGCTGACCCAGCACTAAGAACGAAGCACCTGACTGCCGTGCCAGACCCAACCGACGGGACCACTGTCCGCTCCGATACCGCATCATTCGCGACGGATACGCTCACCAACGTCGAGGTTGCTGAGAGGCTGGTGCCCGGGACGCTCGTGGCTGGTCGCTACCGTGTGGTCGCCTTCCGCGGCTTCGGTGGCATGGGCAGCGTCTACAAGGCGCGCGATGAGGAGCTCGGCGTCGACGTTGCCTTGAAGGTGTTGCGGTCCGATCTGCGGCATGACCTGCAGGGGGTCCAACGCCTCCGTCGAGAGCTCGTCCTCGCGCGTCAGGTCACGCACCGGAACGTCGTCAGAATTCACGACATCGGTGAGAGCGACGGCCTGCGCTTCCTCACGATGGACTTCGTCGACGGACCCTCGCTTGCCGAAGCGCTCGACCGCGATGGACCGCTGGCGGTCGAGCGCGCCGTGGGCATCCTCCGACAGCTCAGTGACGCGCTGCAGCAGGCGCATGACGCTGGTGTCGTGCACAGGGACCTGAAGCCGAGCAACATCCTGCTGGGACCGGGCGATACGGCATACATCACCGATTTCGGCGTCGCACGGTCACGCGATGGCGACACGTTGACACGCGCTGGTACGGTCGTGGGCACGCCCGACTATCTCTCGCCCGAGCAGCTCTCCGGCGAGCCCGTCGACGGCCGGAGCGATCTATATACCCTCGGCATCGTCTTCTACGAGATGCTGACGGCTACGCGTCCGTTTCATGGTGAGACGCAGGCTGAAATGCTGGCACAGCGCCTGACCGGTCAGGTGCCCGAGGTTTCCCGTGCTGGGGTGCGTGTGGCCGCGGGTGTGCAGCGCGTGATCCGGAAATGCCTGACGCGTCAGGTCACGCGGCGCTACCAACAGGCTCGCGAGCTCGCGATGGACCTTGCTGCGGTGGAGGACGTGGCGGATGGCGCCAGGTGCGGCTGCGCCGAGTCCTGGCCGCGCGGCACACGCGTGGCCATCGCGGCCTGCGGCGGCGTCCTGCTTGGGGCCATGGCGTGGTGGGGGTGGAGCGTGCTCGGCGGCTGGTCGGCGCCGACATCGGCCGCGAGCGCCGTCGCCATCCGTCATGCCGTCGCCGTACTGCCGCTCGCCGACGAGACGGGCGATCCGAGCTTGGCGTGGGTCAGCATGGGTTGCGCCGAGTTGCTGGCGACCAGCCTTGCGACCAGCCCCGATTTACGCGTCGTGGGCCGAGATCGCCTGCGTCACGCCATGAACGGTCTTGGGTTGACGCCCGGTCGTTACAATCAATCAGCGCTGCGAGAGCTGGGCGCACTGTTGGGCGTGGACCGCGTCATTACAGGCAGCGTGCACCGGACGGGTCCGCGAATGCGCGTGGACCTGCAGCTCGCGAGCGCGCCCCTTCTCTCGGTGGAGGCTGAGGACGCCGGGTCCTTCTTCCGTGTCGTGAACGAGATGGGTCAGCGTGTGCGGCGTGAGCTGGACGCCAGCCCGCGTCCGGGCGGCGACGCGCCAGCGCTCCGCACAGAGAGACCCCAAGCCGCGCGGGCGTACCTCGAGGGCCAAGCGCGGCTCCTCGATGGCGATGCCGCGGGCGCGGCGCCGCTGTTCCGGCGTGCGGTCGAAATCGACCCGCAGTTCGTGGAGGCGCTCGAGCGATTGAGCAAGGCCTACCAAGATCTGGGGCACCAAGAGAGCGCGCTCGACGCCGCCGAGCGCGCGGTCGCCATTGCTGGGAGCCGCGAAGGGCGCGTCGCCACGCGGGCGCGGGCGCGGCTCGCGATGCTACGGGGCGACCCAGCAGAGGCGGCCGCGCACTACGCGAGGCACGTCGCGCGCTATCCAAACCAGACGGGTGCCCTGATTGATTTGGGCGACGCACAAGCGGCGGCCGGGCGACTGACGGAGGCGGCTGCCACGTTCGGTCGCGTGACGCGCGCCGATCCGCGCGACCCACGGGCTTGGCTGCTGCTCGGTCAGAACAGCCTCCTGTCGAGGAACCCGCGCACGGCGATGGCTCGCTACCTCTTGCGTGCGCGGGCGCTGTACGAACGCCTTGGCGATGAGCAAGGCATGGCAGACGTGGCGGAAGCCACGGGCACCGCATACTATCAGGTCGGTGACTACCGAAAGGCGGTCAGCGCGTACACCGACGCCATTGCCCGGCGCCAGCGCCTGGACAACCAGCCGGTCGGTGACCAGCGGACGGTCGCGACAACCCTGCGCAATCGAGCGCGAGCGCACCTCGCGACGGGAGCCAACCGTGAAGCAGCCGCCGACGTCGCGACCGCGCGTGCCATCGTGCAACGTCTCGGCGATCGCGCGGCGCTGGCCGACTTCATCGACGAGATAGGCGCCATGTACGAACAGCGCGCTGCGCATGGTCAGGCGATCCAGGCGTATCAAGAAGCGCTGTTGATGAGACGAGGTCTCGGCGATACGCGGCGGCTCGCGCAAAGCTACGATCGTGTCGGTGATGCCGCGTTCGCACAGGGTGACTACGACGGCACGCCTCTCTATTGGAATGAAGCGCTCGCCTTGCGGCAGGGTGCGCAGGATAGACGCGGCGTGATCTTATCGATGCAGGACCTGGGATCGCTTGCGCAGGCGCAGGGGCGATGGTCCGAAGCCATCCGGGCGTTTCGCGATGCGCTCGAGCGAAGCCGCGCGATGCGCTTCACCAGCGGCATGGCCGCTTCGCACGGGCACCTCGCGCGGTTGCATCACTATCAGGGGCGGTACGGAGACGCGCTCGCATCGTTCCATGAGGCGTTGACGATCGCGCGGCAGCTCGACGAGCCGCGCATGCTCACCGAGCTCAGGCTCGACGAAGCAGCGCTCTGGCTCGAATTGGGCCAGGTGAATCGCGGTCGCGCACGGCTCGACGAGGCCGCCGGTTGGCTCGAGACGGCTCCCAACTACGATCTAGAAGCCGAACACGCTATGCTGCTCGCCTTGCTACACGAGCAGCGCGGTGAGCGCGCCGCGGCGGATCGTGCGCTCGAGGACGCGCGTCGTGAGGCAGACGCCGGTGACAGTCGCGCGCTCTCCTTGCGGGTGCGGCTCACAGAGGCCCGGATTCGGAGCCAGCGGGGCAGCCCACAGGCCCGCAGCACCCTCGACCAGCTTGCTCGGCAGGCTGACTCGCTCGGCAACGCGTTGTTGCGGCTGGAAGTGGGTGAGGCGCTCGCCAGTGCCGAGCTCCAGGCGCGTCGTGTCGCAGCGGCTGAGCGTCACGCCCGGCGCACAATCGCTCTCGCGGACCGCGTGGCATGGCATGCGGGCCGCCATCGGCTGCATGCCCTGCTCGCCCAAGCCCTCGCGGCGCGCGGGGCACGCGCCGCGGCAAAATCTGAGTACGCGATCGCGCAGGCGGCGCTGGCACAAGTCCGCGCGGGGCTGGTGCCGGATCTGCGGGAGCGCTTCGACGCGCTACCGGTGGTACGCGAGATAGAGACAGGGACCCCTGGCACCTAGAAAGGGCGCATGTGACGAACGAGCTGGTCACGTGGATTGAGCAACAGCTCGATCAGCTGTCGCGTGAGAACGCACGCCTGCTGCAGCGTCTGGCCGACAGTGAGCGGCGGTTTCGTGTGATCTCGCAAGGCGTGCTGCGCGTGCAGGAAGCGGAACGGGGCCGCATCTCGCGGGAGCTGCACGATGGTGTGGGCCAAGCGCTCACCGGGCTCAAGTTGCAGCTCGACGTGCTCGAGCGCGAGGCGGCCGCCGGAGCGAGCCCCTTGATCGCACGCCTCGGCGAGCTCAAAGAGCTGACCGAGCGAACGCTCAATGATGTGCGCGCCCTCTCGCACTTGCTACGGCCGCAAATGCTCGACGATCTCGGTCTCGCGCCGACGCTTCGATGGTTGACCCGCACGTTCGAGGCACGAGCGCGTGTGCCCGTCACGTTCGAGCACGAAGGTCTCCGCGAGCGGCTCGATCCCGACGTCGAGATCATTGTCTTTCGGGTGACCCAAGAAGCCCTGAACAACGTGGCGAAGTACGCCGAGGCGTCCCACGTCCATGTTGGGGTGACCTGCGGTGAGGCGCGTCTCACGCTCTCAATCGAAGACGATGGCACCGGGTTCGACGCGGGGGCGGCACTCCGCGCCACGGGCGAGGACCAAGGGTGCGGCGTGCGCGGGATGCGCGATCGCGTACAACTCTTCGGAGGCACCTTTGCCTTGAACTCGGTGCCTGGGCACGGCACCCGGATCGATGTCGAGCTCTCGCTGACTCACGCTGACAAGTCTGGAGCCTCGGACACGTCTCGGGAGCAAGGAGTCGTCCCGGACGAGTCCTAATGGGTTCACGAACGCGCACGCGAGGCGTGGGGAGCTGAAAGATCAGAGACCGGAGACCGACAGAGGGGAGACTGGAGACCGAGACGTGTCACGAATTCGCGTACTGGTTGCTGATGATCATACGATCGTCCGACAGGGGCTCATCAGCTTGCTCCAAGCGGAGCAGGAAATTGAAGTGGTCGGCCAGGCGGCTGACGGCGCCGAGGCCGTCGCACAAGCCGCCGCGCTGACACCAGACATCGTCGTGCTCGACATTACGATGCCGCGGCTCTCGGGACTCGATGCCGCGCGTCGCATTCGCGAGGCGCAGCCAACGTGCCGCATTCTCGTTCTCACGATGCATGACGACGAGGAGTACGTGCTCAAGATGACGCGCGTGGGTGCGGCTGGATACATCGTGAAGGATGGCGCGGCTGCCGAGCTCATCGAGGCGATCCGCTCGCTCGCGGCCGGGCGCACGTACTTCGCCGGCCGAGTGTCACACGCGGCCACAGGAACATCCCGCGGGAACGACACGGCCAACCACGATCCGCTCGGCAGCCTCACGAACCGCGAGCGTGAAGTCTTCCGCCTCGTCGCTGAGGCGAAAACGAACCCGCAGATCGCCAAGCTGCTCGGCCTGAGCCCGAAGACCGTCGACAACCACCGCACCCGCTTGATGGAGAAGCTCGGCATCCATAGCACCGCGGAGCTGGTGCGCTTCGCGGCGCGACATGGACTGCTCGACCCCTGACCCCTTAGGACTCGTCTGGAAATAAGTGTGCCATTCTGGCTGCCGATGCATCCCTCCTCCACCCCAGCGCGGCTGCCGCGCTGGGGACCCCGGGCCTGGCGGCGTTGCTCGTCGCTTACATACGCCCGGTATGCGCGCTCCTCGCGCCTTGCCAGGCGGGCGTCTCGACGCCCAGAATGGCACACTTATTTCCAGACGAATCCTTACTTGGTGCCTGCTTTGTCGCTGAGCTGCTCGAGCACGGCACCGAGCTGCTTCAACTCCTCGCCGTAACGTGCCCAGTCGCCTGCCCGTTGCGCCGCGACCGCGCGCTGATAGTGGTCATTCGCACGTGCCAGCAGGGCGCGGGCTGCCTCGTCGACGGGCGGGGCACCTTCAGCCGTGGTCGTTGGCGTCGCTTTCTCTGGTGCTTCCCGCTCGGCCTGCCGAGCGCCCTCCTTCGGGAACATGCGCTCCAAGGCCTCGTCGAGCGTCGGTTCCATCATGATCCGGTTCTGGTAGGCGACAATGACGCGCCGGAGCTCGACGATCTGTCCGCCAGCCGCGCGGAGGTAGAGCGGCCGGACGTAAATGAGCGACTCTTCGATGGGAATGACGAGCAGCGTCCCAAGGATGACCTCGGCGCCCTGCTGGTTCCACAACGTGATCTGCGGCGCGATCGTCTGATCCTGACTAATTCGCGCGACAACCTGACGCGGTCCGAAGATCAGCTTCTGCTTCGGGAACTGAAACACGGCGAGCTGGCCGTAGTTTGCCCCGTCGCTCCTCGCGACCATCCATGCGGCGAGATTGTTCTTCTGGCGCGGCGTGAAGGGGAGCATTTGAATGAACTCTGCGTCCTGCTCGCCGGGCAGCTTCATGATGGTGTAGTACGGCTGCATGCGTTCCGGTTGCCCACCGACGTCGATAGCCGGCACCTCCCACTGGTCTTCCTTGTTGTAGAACACCGCGGGGTTCCGCATGTGGTACGTCGTGTAAATCGCCGTCTGCAGCGTGAAGATGTCCGACGGGTACCGCAGCCGGTTGCGCAGGCCTTCCGGCATCTCGGCAAGAGGCCGCAGCAGGCCGGGGAACGCGCGCTGGAGCGTCAGTGCGACCGGGTCACGCGGGTCGACGAGATAAAACGTCGTGGTCCCGTGGTACGCATCGATAACGACCTTGATCGAGTTCCGAATGTAGTTGGTGCCGGCGGCGATTCCTGCGAAGGCCTCAACCCCCCTGGCGTACGGATAATGGCGGCTCGTCGTGTAAGCATCTTGTATCCAGTACAGACGGCCTTCGTCAATCGCGAGATACGGATCCTGATCGTACGTCAGGAACGGTGCGATCTTTTGCGCGCGCTCGCCAATGCGCCGGTAGTAGAGGACGCGGCTGTCGCCCGTGATATCGTCCGAGAGCAGCGTCTTGGCCGACCGGAACCGGATCGCGAACAGGAGCCTGCGAAACAGGCTACCAACCGACACGCCGCCACGCCCCGCGTAGCTGCCGTACACGTTATCCTCACCCTGGGGGTAGTCGAACTCGCGTGTGGCGGTCGTGACGAAGACGTGATCGTTCGACAGCTCGCCAAAATAGATCGCCGGCTGATCAACACGAAGATCGACCGTGGAATCGGGTGGTAGGTTCCTGATAAACAGCATCGGCAGACCTTCGTCCGTCGTCTCGTTGACCGGCCCCAGCGCCAGGCCGTAGCCGTGCGTGAAGGTGAGCCGCTCGTTGATCCAGCTTCGGTTGGGCAGGTTCTCCGAGTTGAGCTCTCGGGCGGAGAGCATGATCTGCCGATACTCGCCGTCGATCGTGTAGCGATCGTTGTCGACCGACACGAAGTCGTAGTACGTCCGGATCTCCTGAATTTGGGAGAACGTGTCGAGGAGTGGCTCATGATCCCAGAGTCTCACATTCGCCAGTGTCCCCTGGTTGGCGTCGATGTCAGCACGTGTCAGCGTGGCGTCGCCCGACACCGCCCGCTCCGCGACATCGTCGAGCGCGAACGCTTCGAGCGTCGCCTGGATGTTGTGTGCAATGTACGGTGTTTCGCGCACCTGCTCATTGGGGGTCACGATGAGGCGCTGCAGCAGAGTCGCAACGACGGCGCCGCCCAACCAGACCACCGCGTAGAGCGCGATGCCGCCGGCGACCAGCCACTTCCGGGGGCGGAGGGCGGAGGCGACCGCCAGCGCCGCAGCCACCACACCCGCGGCCATCAGCACGCGATAGGCGAGCATGCGGGCGTGCACATCCACATACGACGCTCCCTGAATGAGCCCCCCCGGAGACAGCAAAAGACCCCTCAGGTCAAGCCAGCTGCCGAAGACCAGCGTGAGCAGGACGCCGGCGACGAGCCACGTTAGGTGCCGGCGAGCCGCCGGGCTCACGACCAAGCCACGTGCCGCATCCATGCTCAGGCTCCCGCTCAGCACGTGCGCGGCCGCCACGCCAACGAGCGCGAGCAGCAGCGTCATGAACAGGGTCTGCTGGACGATCTGAAGCCACGGCCAACTGAAGAGGTAGAAGGCGACCTCGTGTCCGAGGATCGGGTCGGCCCGGCCAACGGGCGCGCCGTTCCAGAAGAGCAGCGCCGTGTCCCAGTGGCTCGCGACACGTGTGGCGACGAGGAGCGTTGCGAGGACGGTGAGCCCTGCGACGAACGGCCGCAATCGCGCAGCGTCCATGGACAGGACCTGCGGCCCCTGCGGCGTCATGATGACGATCTCGCGCCGCGCCAGGGTCGCGAGCGCGTGGCGCAGATTCCACCACAGGAAGGGCAGGACGATCGCGAATGCCGCGGTGAACAGCAGCGACTTCGCGCTCAACACCCGCAGGAACACGCGCCGGTAGCCGGTTTCGCCGAACCACAACCAGTCCGCATAGAAGTCGACGAGCGTCGGGATCGCGATCAGAAAGAGGACCGCGACCGCCACCAAGGCGAGGCGCGATAGACGTTTTGGCACCCTCCGATTATACGGAAATCGGCGAACGGAGAACGTGGACCGGCGAACGGCGCCCCGCCAGGGGAACCAGGACTGCCTGTACGCGGTAAAAAGGAACTAGGTATCGCATACGGGCGTCACGGCGTCCGTCCCGTCGAGGAGAGCGAACAGCCGGCCTTCGGCAAGGGCCTGATGAGCCAAACGGCCGCCGGTTCGCACATTACCGGATGAGCGTTAATACACAGAGGAAGGGGCGATCTTCCGGCTGCGCAACAAAGACTGAGACACATTCGGAAGTCGCGCGAAGAAGAGACTAGGAACCGGCTGTATCGACGAATCGCATAGCCGCACCGTCGCGAGGTCGGCCGCGAGGATCACGGTCTCCTCTCCCTAGACATGCCAATTCGATCCCGGCCGAACGGGCTTCGGAAGCCCGCGTGGAGGAGGTGTTGTCTTTTATGGGTGCCAAGGCTGTTCGTCCGGGTGAAGGATTCGGGGTCTTCCTCCTCGCCGCGAATCTCTTTCTGCTGCTTGCGACCTATTACCTGCTCAAGACGGTTCGCGAGGTCCTCATTCTGAGCGCAGGCGGCGCGGAGCTGAAGACGTACGCAGCCGCCGGGCAGGCGGTGCTGCTCCTCGCGGCCGTGCCGCTGTACGGGTGGTTGGCGTCGCGATGGGACCGCGCACGGCTGGTCACCACGGTCACACTGTTCTTTGCGACGCACCTCGTCCTGTTTGCCGCTGGTAACCGACTGGGCGTGACCATCGATGTCCCGTTCTATCTCTGGCTCGGCATCTTCAACGTCGTGATCGTCGCCCAGTTCTGGGCGTTTGCCAGCGACGTGTATACCGAAAGCAAGGGTCGACGCCTCTTCCCAATTGTTGGCATTGGCAGCTCGCTGGGCGCGCTCGTGGGCGCGGGCCTCTCGGCCACCCTGCTGGCCAGCTTGGGGACATCTCGTGTGATACTGCTGGCGGCGATGCTGCTGGCTGTCTGTGCCGCCACGAGCTGGGTGATCCATCGACATACACGCGTCGCCCTCGGGGCGCAAGCTGGTCCGCGGCCGGCGGCTGCGACGGCGCCGATCCGAGGCCCGGGAGGTTTTCAGCTCGTCTTCTCGGATCGCTATCTGCTGCTGGTTGCCGTGTTTGTTATGCTGCTGAACGTCGTGAACACGGGCGGCGAGTTCTTGTTGAGCAAGTTCGTCGTGGCAGAGGCAGCGAAGTTTGCTGGGCCAGCAGCCGGCGCTGCGGACGCGACCAGGGAGTTCATTGGGAGCTTTTATGCTCGCTACTTCACGTGGGTCGGCGTGGTTGGACTCTTGGGTCAGCTGTTCCTGGTCTCTCGGCTCTTTCGGAGGATTGGCGTGGCGGGCGCGCTGTTCGTGACGCCTGTCATCGCGCTCGGTGGATACGCGCTCCTGGCCGTGGTGCCCCTGTTTGGAGTGCTAGCGGCGACGAAGCTCTTCGAAAACGCGGCGGATTACTCGATTCAGAATACGGCGCGGCATGCCCTGTTCCTTTCCATGGGTCGGGATGTCAAGTACAAGGCTTCGCAGGCCATCGAGACCTTCTTCTGGCGGGCGGGAGACCTCCTGCAAGCGGGCCTCGTGTTTCTCGGTGCTCTGTTGGCGTTTGGCGTCCGCGAGTACGCGCTCCTGTTCGCAGGCGTTGCCGCCGTCTGGCTGGTCGTGGTTACCCTGGTTGCACGAGAACATAGCCGCCGGGCGCTCGGCCCCGTGCCTCAGCCGCCGGCGCGCGCAACGGCACGCCTTCGAGTCGACTACGCGTATCGCGAGCGACTGGGCACACCAGTAGTGGCGAACAAAGCGGCATGATGTGGCGACGCGTGCTGTCCATGCTCGCGGTGATTGTCATGGCGTTCGGTGGCGACGCCTGGGCCGACCCTGAGCAGGAAGCCCAGCCACCAGCGCCGAGCGCAGGCGAGTCGCGCGAGGAAGAGGTCCAGGCGAGGCGGCGCACCAAGGCGAGTCAGCTCCGCCCGCTTCAACCCAACCGGGTAGAGGCCACGCTGTTCCACATCGAGGACACTCGGTTCTTCACTCGGATCTTCAATCCCCCGCAGGGCCCCCTCGCCGTCGTGGGCGGTCCGGGCGAGGGCAGCGGGTTTGGCGGCGGTGGGGGGTACCGGGTCGGGACCGAAACCGTCAATCTCAGCCTGGTCGCGACCGGCTCCTTCAAGCAGTACTGGCAACTGGAAACGTTGTTCCGGGCTCAGGACCTCATTGGCGGCCGCGGGTATGTGGAGCTTGGTGCGCGGCATCGCGATGCGCCCGAGGAGAACTTCTTTGGCCTCGGGCCGGGCGCGCCCCTCAGTGATCGGACCAATTACACGCTAAAGATGACGACGCTCACCGGTGGGGGCGGTGTCGAGCTGGGACGCCGCACGACGGTGTCCGCCGGCGTGGAGTATCTCCGTCCGCGTGTGAGGTCCGGTGGAAGCGATGTCCATCTCTCGATTGAGGAACGCTTTACCGATCGAGAGGCGCCCGGGCTCACCGCTGAGCCGCAGTTGCTCTATGCCGAGGCGCGTCTCAGTTACGAGGGGCGCGATCAGCCAGGGAACCCGCGCCGAGGTGGCCACTACGCGCTCGCCTGGGGCCACGCGAGCGATCTCGATGAGGACCGCTACGCGTTCCAACGCCTGATGCTGGACCTCGAGCAGGTCGTCCCGTTTTGGAGCGACCAGCGGCGTTTGGTGCTGCGCGGCGTGGCGATCCAAACCGACCCCGATGCTGGCCAGGAAGTACCGTTCTATCTGATGCCCACCCTCGGCGGCGGCACCACACTGCGCGGCTTCAAAACGAATAGGTTTCGCGATCGCAGTGCGGTCCTGTTGCGCGCGGAGTACCGCTATGACCTCAACGCGTTCTTGGTTGGCGCGCTCTTCGCCGACGCCGGTCAGGTAGCGCCAACGTGGCGTGCCATGCGCCGCCGAGACTTCGAGCGGAATTACGGTTTTGGGCTGCGTTTCGGCGGGCCAACCGTCGTGCTACGCGCCGATGTGGCGTTTGCGAGCGGCGAAGGGACGCGGTTCGTGCTTCGCTTCGGTGGAGTCTTTTAGCGTGACGCTTCGCAACTTTTTCAGCTCGTTGAGAGCAAAGGGATCAGTGGGCCTCGCCACTATAGGAGCCGTGGTCTTGGCCCTTTCGGTCGCCGCCCAGGAAGTCCCATCGAGCGAGGGACGCTTATTCCTGCCGGATGACCCGCTCTGGGTTGACCCCGATACGGCTTTCGACGCCGGTGACGCCCGTCCTCAAGAGCTCGGGCAAATCTACGACTTCCTCGAGAACACGTTTGCATCCGTCGCTGATCGCCGCAACATCCGGGCGCTGAACGTGAACACGCTCGACGAGGTGCCCGACTCGAGCTGGTTTACGAACCGGCTTGGGCAGCGCACGATGACCGAGGCCGAGATTGCGCGGGGGCCGGACCGCTTCGAGCGGCTGGAGATTGACGAGTGGACAATTGTGGCAGGGAAGGGCACCGGGCTACAGCCTGGGTTCCAGGCCATTGGGACCCGAGATTCATCGAAGCGACGGTATCAGATCGAGTTCGACCCCCCGGACAACCCTGAGATTGCCACCGGTGCGGAGATCATCGGCACGGCCATCTATCACGCACTCGGCTACAACGTGGTGGAGGTGTACCTCATCGAGCTCGATCTTACGAAGGTACGGATTGCGCCGACCGCATCCATTCGTGATCGAGCGGGCCGGCCGCGTGCCTTCAACCGTCACGACCTCGACGACGTCCTGCGGCGGGCAGCACGACTACCGAATGGTCGCTATCGGGCGCTGGCCAGTCGATTCGCCGACGGCGCGCCCATGGGGAATTTTCGCTACTACGGCACACGTCCAGACGATCCGAACGACATCTACCCGCACGAGCACCGCCGTGAGCTACGGGCCAGCCGTGTCTTTGCAGCCTGGCTCAATCATGATGATTCCCGCGCGAACAACACGCTCGACATGCTGGAGGGGAGCCCGGGCCGGCAGTTCATCCGGCACTACATGTTCGACTTCGGCTCGATTCTGGGCAGCGCAACGGTGGGACCAAACCAGCCGCGGTCCGGCCACGAGTATGTCATCGAAGCCGACTCGTCGTGGAAGACGTTGCTCTCGTTCGGACTCTGGGCGCCGGCCTGGGCACGTCGTCCCTCACAGGCGACGCCAGCCGCCGTCGGGACCTTCGCGCCCGACAACTTCGATCCAGCGGTGTGGCGGCCTGAGTACCCGAACCCGGCGTTCGACAACATGCGGCCGGAGGATGCGTTCTGGGGTGCGCGGCGTGTGTCGGCATTCTCGAACGAGGTATTGCAGCGCATCGTCGAGAAGGCGCGCTATAGCGATCCGCGCGCGACCGCCTATCTGGTGAACGCGCTCAAGGAGCGTCGTGATCGCATCGCGCGCGTGTGGCTCACTGGCGTAACGCCAGTCGTCAGCCCTCGGCTCTCGGCCGATGGATGGCTCAGCTTTGAAAACGCTGCCGTTGAAGCGGGTGCCGCGACCCCGCCGACCCACTACGCGGTGTCTTGGTCACGCTTCGACAACACCGCACGTGACCACGAGAACATCGGGAGCCAGAGCAAATTCACTGCGCCTCGAACCCAGGCGCCACCGGCGGTTCTCGAGGACAGTGAATTCGTGTGTGCGACGCTCCGCGTGGCACATCCAGACTACCCGCACTGGGTGTCGCCGGTGCGCTTCTACTTCAGGCGCGACGGCAAGGGATGGGAGACGGTTGGTCTCTTCCGGGAAGGCGTGTCTCGGTTGCCCCCTCGTAGCGCGCAGCCGTCAGGCCGCACGGCCGGCCGATGAGCCAAGAGCACTAGAACCCTTGAGGACCCGAAAC
>WHTZ01000006.1:0-15200 GCA_009377495.1 Luteitalea sp. | reverse complement strand
GGCGAAGACCGCGGCCCGCTAGAACATACCCAGGGCGAGGCGGGCTTCCTCCGACATACGTTCCTTCGACCACGGCGGGTCCCAGACGACTTGGACGACAGCTTCGTCCACGCCAGCGACCTCTTTGACCTTCCACTCGACCTCGACGGGGAGCTGCTGGGCCGATGGGCACGCGGGACTGGTCAGCGTCATCGCGATCTTCGCCCGAGCGCTGGTGTCGACGGCGATGTCGTAGATGAGGCCGAGATCGTAGATATTGACTGGAATCTCCGGGTCGTAGATCGTGCGCAGCGCCTCGATGATTGATGGCGTGAGCTCGTCCGTGCGAGCCTGGTCAGGCGCTCCCACCTCAGCTTTCGGCGCGCTCTCGACGGGAGGTGGCGCGACCAGCGCGTCGATGTTGAAGCCCTGATCGGTCTGTACCGGCGCGGCCTCAGGTGCAGGCGCGGCCGGAGCCTCCGGCGAGGTCGTTGCCTCAGGTTCCCGCTGAGCGGACGCTTCTGGTGGAGCGGCAGCAGCTGGCGTGTCAGCCGGTGCCGTGGCTGCCGCCTGAGGCGCCGCGGCTGTCGTCTCGTCGCGCTTGCGGAAGAAGGAAAACATAGTCTTATTGTACGTCTATTCGGTCGTCACAGGCTGGGGGGCCTCGTCCTCCAGGGCAGCACGCAGCGTGTGCCAGGAGAGGGTTGCGCACTTCACGCGCGTCGGGTACTCGCGAACGCCTGCGAACACGGTCAGTTTCCCCAGGTGGTCGCCCTCATCGCCCGCATCGGGCGCGGTGACCAGATGATGGAAGCTCTCGAACAGCGCGGCAATGTCGTCGCGCGACAGGCCCTTGACCATCTCCGTCATCATTGATGCCGAGGCCTTGGAGATCGCGCAGCCCTGTCCCTCGAAGCGAACGTCCGCCACGCGCGTGCCGTCGAGGCGCACGTACACGGTTAGCTTGTCGCCACACAACGGGTTATGACCGATCGCGCGCCGGTCGGCCGGCTCGAGCGCCCCGAAGTTTCGTGGCCGCTTGTTGTGATCGAGGATGACCTCCTGGTAGAGGTCTCTCAGCTCTGACATTGTTCTGTCATGCACCGAACAAGTCCCTGACGCGCCACACGGCACGTACGAGCGCGTCGACGTCCTCCGCCGTGTTGTAGAGCGCGAACGACGCACGAACCGTGGCAGGCACGCCGTAGCGATCCATCACCGGCTGGGCGCAGTGTTGTCCAGCGCGCACGGCAACCCCCTCTTGGTCGAGGACCGTTCCCACGTCGTGTGGATGTACGTCATCGTAAACGAATGAGACGACGCCGCATTTCTCGTGGGCCTCGCCGATGATTCGAAGATCTGGGATCTCGGCGAGTTGCTGGGTGGCCCGACCGAGCAGCTCGTGCTCGTGCACACGCACGGCGTCGAGATCGCACGAGATCAGGAAGTCCACCGCTGCGCCGAATCCAACCACGCCCGCGATGTTGGGCGTGCCCGCCTCGAAGCGATACGGGACCGTGTTATAGGTCGTCTTCTCGAAGCTGACTGAGGCAATCATGGAGCCGCCTCCCTGGTAGGGCGGCATCGCGTCGAGGAGCGCACGCTTGCCGTAGAGCGCGCCCACGCCCGTGGGCCCGTAGAGCTTGTGTCCTGAGAACGCGTAAAAATCACAGTCGAGCGCTTGGACATCGACCGGCAGGTGCGGCGCCGCCTGGGCACCGTCGACCAGCACCGGAATGCCGCGCGCGTGCGCTTCGCGAACGATCTCACCCACGGGAAGCACCGTTCCCAGCGCGTTCGAGACATGGGCGATGGCGACGAGTCGCGTGCGCTCCTGCATCAGGGCGACCAATTGCTCGAGGTCGAGCTCGCCGCGATCCGAGATGGGGGCTACCCGCAGCCTGGCGCCGGTTGCCTCGCACACGATCTGCCACGGGACGATGTTGGAGTGATGTTCCAGGTGGGTGAGGAGAATCTCGTCGTCCTCACGCAGCCGTGGCCGCGCAAAGCTCTGCGCCACGAGGTTGATGGCTTCGGTGCACCCGCGTGTGAAGATCACTTCCTCCACGTCGCGGGCGTTGATGAAGCGGCGGACCTTCTCGCGTGCGCCTTCGTACGCCTGCGTTGCGCGCTCACTCAGCAAATGGTTCGCCCGGTGAATGTTGGCGTTGGATTCGAGGTAATAGTGATTGAGCGCCTCGAGGACCGCTCGCGGCTTCTGCGTGGTGTTGGCGTTGTCGAGGTAAACGAGTGGCCGACCATGGATCTGCTGGCGCAGGATCGGGAACTCCGCGCGCAGGCGGTCGACGTCGAACTGGAGGCGGACGGTCGAGTTGATTGCGTTCATAGTAGGGCGGCCCTTTTAGGGCCGCCATCGACCGGCGGGGCTGCCTTCGATTCCACTCAGGCCAGGAAAGCCCCGTCCTACCTAATCCTTGAGCGGTAGCTCCTTCAAGAGCGCTTGCTCGAGCGCCTTGCGTACGGGCGCAATGTGAATCCGCTCGATGATGTCCTCGGCGAACGCATGAATGAGGAGCTGGCGTGCCTCGTCACGGCCGATGCCGCGCGCCCGAAGATAGAACAGGGCCTCGTCGTTGATCTGCCCGACCGTCGCCCCGTGCGTGCACTTCACGTCGTCGGCAAAGATCTCGAGCTGCGGCTTGGTGTTGATGGTCGCGTCCTTGGAAAGCAGCAGCACCTGATTGGTTTGCTTGGCGTCCGTCTTCTGGGCGTCCGGCCGCACATAAATCTTGCCGTTGAACACGCCGTGCGCCCGATCGTTCAGCACGCCTTTGTAGAGCTCGTGGCTCTCGCTGTGTGGCTTTGCGTGGTCGATGGCCGTGTGATTATCGACCAGCCGGTCACCGCCAGCGAGGTACAACCCGTTTAGCGTACACGAGGTGCCCTCCGCGCCTAGCAGGGCGTTGATGTCGTTGCGCACGAGATGGCCGCCGAGCGTGATGCTGTGCGTCGTAAACACCGCGCTGCGGTCCAGCGTGAGGTGCGTGCTGGAGACGTGGTATGCGGAGGTGCTCTCGCGCTGCACCTTGTAATGATCCAGCTGGGCGTTGGCGCCAACAACGATCTCGGTGAGGGCGTTTGTCAGGTAGACTTGACCGGCCGGTCCGGCATAGCTCTCGATCATCCGCGCGGCGCTACCTTCGCCGACGAGCACGAGCGTTCGCGGGTGCGCCGCCGCGGGCCGTTCTGCGTCCGACAGGTACAACAGGTGAATGGGGGCTTCGACGACCAGGTTCTTCGGGATCAGGACGACCGCAGCATCGATCATCCAGGCTGTGTTGAGCGCGGTGAAGCCATGCTGTTCGAACTTGACGTATCGGCCAAGATTGTCGTCGACCAGCGCGCCGTCGCTGGTCAGAATTTCGGACAGGCTCGTGACGCGCACGCCCGCCGGGAGGGAGCTGGGGCGTGAGATGTCAGGTGCGAATCGGCCGTTCACGAAGACGAGCTCGGGGCCGTCGAGGCCGGCAAAGGCGAACGGCTCCACGGCGGCGCGCGTGACCGGGATGCTGCGAGCGGTGGCCGGCTCGAACTCGGTTGTGGCGATGGACCGCACAGGCGTGAAGCGCCATTCCTCCTCGCGTGTGGTCGGCAGTCCGAGCTGCCGAAACCGCAGAATGGCGGCGCGACGCCGATCGCGCAGCCAGGATGGCTCGACCTTTGCGCGCGCCGCCGCGAATTCTTCGAAGCGCCCGAACCTCACGTCCTCCGCTTCCGCAACCTTCATCAATCCTGCGTTCCTTTCGCGGGCCACATCGTTGGCGCCCCTAAAGGGGCGCCCTACATGCACGGTAGGGCGCATGCACCGTAGGGCGCGGCTTTAGCCGCGCCAATGCGAAAACTCTCTCATTACGCGGTCGGTGCCGGCTGCGGCTCGCTATGAGCTTCGATCGAGCCGTAGCCCTTTTCCTCGAGCTCCAGCGCGAGCTCCTTGCCGCCCGATCGGATGATCCGGCCGCCCGAGAGGACGTGCACGAAATCCGGCACGATGTAATTGAGCAGCCGCTGGTAGTGCGTGATAACCACGATGGTGCGCTCTGGGCTCCTCAAGGTGTTGACGCCGCTGGCGACGATCTTGAGCGCGTCGATGTCGAGGCCGGAGTCCGTCTCGTCCATGATGCACAAACGCGGCTCGAGCACGGCCATCTGAAAGATCTCGTTCCGCTTCTTCTCGCCCCCCGAGAAGCCCTCGTTGACCGAGCGACTCAAAAGTGTGGGGTCTACGCTGAGGATCTTGGCCTTTTGCTTGACGTGCTGCATGAACTCGATCGCGTCGAGGTCCGGGAGACCGCGGTGCTTGCGGACGGCGTTCAGCGCGGCCTTGAGGAAATAACTGTTGTTCACGCCCGGAATCTCGACCGGGTACTGGAACGCCATGAACAGGCCCTCGCGGGCGCGGTCCTCCGTTTCCATCTCGAGGAGGTTCTTGCCCTCGTAGAGCACCTCGCCGTCGGTGACCTCGTAGCTGTCGCGTCCCGCAAGAACGTTGGCGAGGGTGCTCTTCCCCGACCCGTTCGGGCCCATGATGGCGTGCACCTCACCTTTCTGCACTGACAGGTTCACACCATTGAGAATCGACTTCTCCTCGACACGCGCGTGGAGATTCTTGATTTCAAGTGTCTTCATTGTAACGAAGCTGCGCCTCAAACCGTTGAGTAAGCACGAAGCCCCGGTGGCGGCGAGGCTTCGTTATTGGTTAGCCGACACTTCCCTCGAGGCTGATGCCGAGAAGCTTTTGCGCCTCGACGGCGAACTCCATCGGGAGCTCGCGGAAGACCTCTTTACAGAAGCCATTGACAATAATGTTGACCGAGTCCTCGGTGGACAGACCGCGCTGTCGGCAGTAGAAGATCTGATCTTCGCCAATCTTCGAGGTCGATGCTTCGTGCTCGACGGTCGCTGTTGGATTCTTGACCTCGATGTAGGGGAATGTGTGCGCGCCGCATGTGTCGCCGATCAGCAGCGAGTCGCACTGCGAGTAATTGCGCGCGTTCTCCGCGCTCTTGGAGACCTTCACAAGGCCGCGATACGTGTTCTGCCCGACACCCGCGGAGATGCCCTTGCTCACGATGGTGCTCCGCGTGTTCTTGCCGAGGTGCACCATCTTCGTGCCGGTGTCAGCCTGCTGCCGATTGTTGACCACCGCAACGGAGTAGAACTCGCCGACCGAGTTATCCCCTTGCAGAATGCAGCTCGGATACTTCCACGTAATCGCGGAGCCCGTCTCCACCTGCGTCCACGTGATCTTCGAGCTCACGCCCGTGCACTTGCCGCGCTTCGTGACGAAATTGTAGATGCCGCCCCGGCCTTCCTTGTCGCCCGGATACCAGTTCTGGACGGTCGAGTACTTCACGGTCGCGTTGTCGAGCGCCACGAGCTCCACCACGGCCGCATGGAGCTGATTCTCGTCGCGCTTGGGCGCCGTGCACCCTTCGAGGTAGCTCACGTACGCGCCCTCGTCGGCAACGATGAGCGTGCGCTCGAACTGCCCGGTGTTCCGCGCGTTGATGCGGAAGTACGTGGACAGCTCCATCGGACAGCGCACGCCCTTGGGCACGTAGACGAACGACCCATCGGTGAAGACGGCCGAGTTCAGCGAGGCAAAGAAATTGTCGGTGTATGGCACGACCGAGCCCATGTACTGCCGCACCAGCTCGGGATGCTCCTGGATGGCCTCTGAGAACGAGCAGAAGATAATGCCCAGATCCCCGAGCTTCTTCTTGAAGGTCGTGGCCACCGAGACGCTGTCGAAGACGGCGTCCACCGCCACACCGCCCAGCATCTTTTGCTCGTCGAGGGGGATGCCCAGCTTGTCGAACGTGCGCTTGATCTCAGGGTCGAGATCATCGAGGCTCTCGAGCGTCTTCTTCGCGCTCGGCGCCGAGTAGTAGCTCATCTCCTGATAGTCGATGGCGGGATACGTGACATTCGGCCAAACCGGCTCGTTCATCTTCTGCCACGCGCGCAATGCGCGCAGCCGCCACTCGAGCATCCACGCCGGCTCCTCCTTGAGCTCCCAGATGCGCCGGATGGTGTCTTCATCGAGCCCTTTCGGGATCGTGAGGGCATCCACCTCGGTTTCAAACCCATACTTGTACTCGCGGGTGGCAAGCTGCTCGATGGTTTCGGTCGATGTGCTCATGATGACTCCCCACGGGTTGGCCTCCGACACCGGCCCCATCCCGTGCCATTGCAAACTCTTAATATAGGACCAAACAGGTCGGAAATCAACCCGATGTGGGCCACGGAAGAGCCGCCGGGGTCACCTTGTCAGCTTTTTTCGGATTCGCGCGGCCCGACGTTCTTTAGATCCAGGGAGGCTCGTCGATGGCCAAGAAAGCACGCAAGAGCACAGCCCGTCGTGGGACTCGCGGACCTCGTGGGGTGCAGGAACCGGGCCGGGCCCGCACCGTCGTCTACGTCCACGGGATCGGGAACAAGCCAACCGCTGCGGTCCTCAAGTGTCAATGGGATCGCGCGCTCTTTGGCTTCGATCTCGGCGAGCGCAGCCGGATGGCGTACTGGGTGAACCGCGAGTACTACCCCGAGCCGACCGACGAGACCTGTGCCGGACGCGACCTGGTGGACGTCGAGCAAGCCAAGGTCGGCTTGAGTGCCAAAGCCGTCGTGCCAGCCGCCGAGGACCAGATCGCCCGCGACATCGAGGAGCTCACCGAGAACGCGCGCGAGCGCGAGCTGCTCCGCAAGATCGCCGCCAAGATGGCTGGACACCAGCCACGGCCAGCCCCGCGGGGCATCGGCGCCAGGGCCCTGCCGTTCCCGTCGCCGGTGCGCCGGCTGATCACGCGCGGATTGACCCGCCTTCTGCTTCGCGACGTCAACGACTTTCTGTTCAACGAAGAGCGCCGCGCAGAGATGAGCGAGCGTGTCCGCGAGCGCCTCCGCACCGGTGGTGGCCCCTTCATCGTCATTGGCCACAGCCAAGGGTCGATGGTTGCCTACGACGTGCTCTTCCAGCTCGCCGCGCAGGAATGCGACGTCGCACTGTTCATCACCATCGGCTCGCCCTTGGGCTTGCAGGAGGTGCAAGACCAGCTCAAGACGATCACGAACCAGAAGAAGCTGGCGGTACCGGCGTGCGTACGGCGTTGGGTGAACGTAGCGGACCCGCTGGATCCCGTGGCGCTCGACAAGAAGCTCGGGAACGACTACCAGCCGACGCGCGGTGTGCGTGTGGAGGATCACGTCGAGACGAACCCGGATGGCCCGAAGCATCCGCATTCCGGTACTGGCTATCTCAGTATGCGGCCAGTCCGAGTGGGGGTTCAGCGTACCGTCGACATCGGTTTGTTTCAGCCGGTGGCGGGATTTGTCGTGGCCCGCGACCTCGCGCGTGACTACGAGAGTGGCGGGGCCGAGGAGCGGCGCGAAGTGCTCATCGAGCTGGTCGAGCCTGGCACCGACGACGCTCACGCCAACCTCGAGACGACGCGCGCGCGCGTCGTGAACGACCTGCGCGCTCTCGAGCGAGACGCAGGCGAAGACCTCCGGATCGATGAGACGAAGCGATACGTCGCTGCGAGCCTCACCCGTGAAGAGGCAGAGGGACTCGCCCAGCGCCTCGGACAGGCGGTGCCGGCCGAAAAAGCCGTTCGACGAATCTGGCGCAACGCGCAGAAGGTCGCGCTCACTGAAAAGTCTGGAACGACAGTCCATGCGACGGCGGCACATGCGAGCTATCGCGCCCACGGTGCTGGCATCAACTGGGCCGTCGTGGACACTGGTGTGAACGAGAAGCATCCGCACTTCAAGAGATACAAGAACATCGCGGCGCAGGTCGACCTCACGGGAAGCACGACCCCTGCGGACGAGCACGGCCACGGGACCCACGTTGCGGGCATCATCGCTGGCAGCTTGGACATCACCGAGAACGGCAGCACGCGCTCGTTCACGGGAATGGCGCCGCAGGCAAAGATCTACTCCTACAAGGTGCTCGACCAAAGCGGGTTGGGTCGCGACTCGTGGATCATCAAGGCGCTCGACGACATTGCGGAGAGAAACGACAAAGCGGGTACGCTCGTGATTCAGGGCGTGAACCTGAGTCTCGGCGGACCATTCGATCAGAGCACGTATGGGTGCGGTCACTCACCGCTGTGCAACGAGCTACGGCGGCTCTGGCGGCAGGGGGTCGTCGTGGTGATCGCGGCCGGCAACGAGGGCTTCGCCATGCTGCAGACTTACGACGGGGAGCTGGGAGCCAACATGGACCTCTCGATTAGTGACCCAGCCAATCTCGACGAGGCCATTGCGGTCGGCTCCGTCCATAAGGAAAACCCGCACCTCTACGGCGTGTCCTACTTCTCCTCGCGTGGCCCGACCGCGGACGGCCGGCAGAAGCCGGACCTCGTCGCGCCTGGTGAGCGAATCAAGTCGTGCCGCTACAACTGGGTCGGGAAGAGCGTCGACGGGCTCTACGTCGAGATGAGCGGCACGAGCATGGCGGCGCCGCACGTCTCCGGTGTGATCGCCGCGTTTCTTTCCATCCGCCGCGAGTTCATCGGCTATCCGGATCGAGTCAAGGAGATTCTGCTCACGAGCTGCAACGACCTCCGGCGCGACCGGCCGATGCAAGGCGCAGGCCTGCCGAATCTTGTGAAGATGCTCGTGCTCAATTGAAGGGGCGAGGGGCGAGGTGCGAGGTGCCAGAGTTGTCTGAGGCTTCAGGGAGCCCTGAGACAGCCCTGGGACCTCGCCCCTCGCCCCTTCTCCATGCGCTATCCTCTAGCGCATGACCGCACCTGTGCCGCTCGTCGGCGTGATCATGGGCAGCCGATCCGACTGGGAGACGCTCCACCACACCGCTGAGGTCTTGGAGCAGTTCGGCGTGACGCACGAGTGCCGCGTCGTGTCGGCCCACCGCTCGCCTGACTGGATGCGCGAGTACGCCGCCAGCGCGGAAGAGCGCGGCCTCGAGGTCATCGTGGCCGGCGCCGCGGGCGCCGCTCACCTCCCCGGTATGGTCGCGTCGTATACGCTCGTGCCGGTGATTGGCGTTCCTGTTCAGAGTCGAACCTTGAGCGGCCTGGACTCGCTGCTCTCGATCGTGCAAATGCCCGCCGGCGTTCCGGTGGCGACGATGGCGATTGGGGTGGCTGGTGCGACTAACGCGGGACTGCTGGCCGCGGCCATGGTGGGTGTCCGTCGGCCCGAGCTGCGCGACAAGATTCGCCGCTACCGCGACCAGCGTGCCCAGCGCGTGCGCGAGGAGCGGCTGGAATGAGGCGCACCGGCAACGCACGCGTTTCTCGTGCCGCAAGCGATGAGCACGGATCGCCGCGTGCTGCCGAGCGACCAATCCTCCCCGGCGCGACGATCGGCGTTCTTGGGAGCGGTCAACTCGGTCGCATGTTCGCGATTGCCGCACGCCGGATGGGATATCGCGTTCACACGCTCTCACCGCTCGAGGGCACGCCAACGGGACAAGTTGCAGATGTTGAGTACAGCGTTCCGTACGAGGATCTCAGCACGGTCCGTCGCTTTGCTAAAGGTGTGAGCGTCGCCACATTCGAGTTCGAGAACGTCCCGGCGGAGGCCGTGGAGGCGGTCGCCGAGCATGTGCCCGTCCGGCCGGCATGGACCGTGTTGCACACAACCCAGAATCGCGCGCGGGAGAAGCGGCACCTCGAGCGGACAGGCCTACCGCTTGGACCGTTTGTCGTTGTCAAGTCGGCAGCGGAGCTTGGTGCCGCTCTCGCGCAGATTGGCACTCCGGCCATCCTCAAGACTGCGCGTTTTGGCTACGATGGCAAGGGACAGGCACGCATCGACAGGCCTGAGCACGCTGAAGCCGCGTGGGCCAGCCTTGGGGGCCAGGAGTCGGTGCTCGAAGCGTTTATCGACTTCGAGCGCGAGGTGTCGGTGATCGCGGCCCGCGGCCTCGACGCCGCGTTCGCACACTACGGTGTCGTCGACAACGCGCACGTCAACCACATTCTCGATGTGACGATGGCGCCCGCCGAGGTCCCGCTCGCCATCGCCACGGAAGCGGAGCACATTGCCCGCGCCATCGTCGAGTCGCTCGATCTCGTTGGGGTGCTCTGTGTGGAGATGTTTCTCACGAAGGGTGGGCAGCTGCTCGTGAACGAGCTCGCGCCGCGGCCGCACAACTCCGGCCACTTCACGTTCGATGCATGTGTGACGAGTCAGTTCGAGCAGCAACTGCGTGCGGTGTGCGGCTTGCCGCTTGGATCGACTCACCAGCTCGCGCCGGCCGCGATGGCCAACCTCCTTGGCGACCTGTGGGAGCGCGGTGAGCCGAATTGGGCTGCCGCCGCCGCGTTTCCGAACGTCAAGATCCACCTGTACGGGAAGGGGCAGGCGAGGCCCGGCCGCAAAATGGGCCACCTCACCGCGCTCGCAGACACACCTCAGGAGGCTGCGCAGCGCGTTCGCGCCGCCCGCGATGCGCTGTCCCCGTTTTCATAGCGCTTACCCCCGCAGCGCCATCTCGAGCTCCTCCGCGTGCGCGGCGCGCGCGAGGGCGTCGGTCCGTTCGATAGTACCTGCCTTCACGAGCCGAGCCAGCGAGTCCTCGAGCGAAAACGACCCGTGCTTGCGCGTGAGCGTGATCTCCTGATGAAGGTGCTGGAGCGCGTTCTTGCGAATGTGCTGCCGCGCGCCGTAGCTCACCATCAGGAGCTCCGCCGCCGGAACGATACCTCCCCCGCGCTTCGGCAACAGTGTCTGTGTCAGGATTGCCGCGAGGGCCATCGCGAGCTCCTGCCGCACGGTATTCTGGCGCTCCGGCGGAAACGAATCGCCGATTCGCCCGATGGTCGACGCCGCGTCCGCCGTGTGCATGGTCGCGAGCACGAGGTGGCCCGTTTCGGCCGCCGAGACCGCCATCCGCATGGTTTCCGGGTCGCGCATCTCGCCGACAACGATGACGTCGGGCGCTTGGCGCAAGGCTGAGCGAAGCGCTGTGAGAAAATCGGGCGCATCCACGCCGATCTCCACTTGCTCAACGACGCTGCGCTGGTGGGTGTGCTCGTACTCGATTGGATCCTCGATGGTGACGATGTGCCGCGCGTCACGCACATTGATCTCAGCAACGAGCGCCGCAAGCGTTGTCGTTTTGCCCGAGCCGGTTGGCCCGCCAATCAGCACGAGACCGCGCGGCAGCCGTGTCAGCTGGTCGAGCTCTGACGGCAACCCGAGGTCCGCGAGGCGAGGCACCTGGCGTGGCAGCGCGCGAATGGCCGCCGCCGCACGTCCGCGTTCGCGGTGGAGGTTGATGCGAAATCGGCCGAGCCCAGTGAGAGCAAACGACGCATCCGCCGTGCCGCCCTCGCGGTATTGGCGTTGCGCGTGGCTCGGCAACGCCGGCAGCACGGCATCCTCGATGTCCGCACCATCGAGCGGGCTTGCGCCGAGGCCGGACACACCGCCGTCGACGCGCAAGACGGGCGCCGCGCCGGCGACGAGCAGCAGATCGCTGCCGCCCCGGTCCGCGAGTGCGTGCAGCCAACGCTCGAGCTTGGCGGTGTCTTCTGCCGTTGCGCGAGTGCTGCTCCCCTCGCCCAGAGCATTCAGCTCGCTCACGAGCCGGTCGATGTCGGGATCGTGTGGCATTTCGGGACCTGCTCCTTTTAGTAGCCTTGAACTTTGCATCAATGTTGCCAGCGGATCATCAAGATGTTGCGTCGTCGCCCGACCATGGGCACCATGAATAGTGTACTGGTGTGTTCCACCCGGGACATCCTGACCGCCGCCACGCGTTGTCCCCGCACGCTGCTCGCGACCGGCGCGGGCCTGCTGGTTATCGCGCTGCCGCTGGCCTTGTGCGCACAAGAGGCAGAGGACGATTCGCGTGCTCCGTCACACCCTCTTGTTAGCCGGTTCCTCACCCGTGCTGACGAGCCCGTTCACGCGTACCGTGCGCGCCGGCGCCTCGAGGCGCACAACCCGCGGTTCCGCAAGGAAGCGTGGCTCGAAGCCTGGACGTGGCTCGATCCGGAGAACGGGTTCCGCTTCGCGATTATCGCGGAGGGCGGGTCGAAGTACATCCGGAACCGCGTATTGCGGCGGGCGCTCGAGACCGAGCAACGCACGATCGCGGCCGGTGACGCTGCGCGCGCGTCGCTTTCCGAGACGAACTACACGTTCGAAGGCGCCGAGACCATTGAGAACGGCCTGCTGATGTTGCGAATCAAGCCCAAGCGCAAGGACATGCTCCTGGTCGATGGCTCGCTGCTCGTGACCGACGATGCGGATCTCCTCGAGATCGCGGGCCGGCTCGCGAAGGGCCCCTCTTTTTGGACGCCGCGCGTCGAGATACGGCGTAGGTACGAGCGTCGGTCCGCCGTGCGAGTGCCCGTCTTCGTCGAGTCCACGGCCCACGTCCGCATTGCCGGCCGATCGGAGTTTCGCATGACCTACGAATACGAGAGCGTGAATGGACGTCCAGTCAGCGCCTGGTTCGGCGTCGCTGGCAGCCGATGACCCGAGCTCGTCGTTGGCGTCCACGCACGCACGCTCCCATTCGACTCGCCTGACGGCCCCCCTTCCGCGAGCCGCCAGGCTCGCTCATGGCCGATTCCCGATTCCCGGCACTGTAGAATACCGCCCATGTCCCGAGCTCGCTATGGTGTTCCGTACTGGCGAGAGCGCGTTCCGCGGACGCGCCGCCCCTCGTACCCGCGCCTTCGCAAAGTAGCTGAGGCAGACGTCGTCATCGTCGGCACGACGCTCGCCGGATGCCTCACCGCGTATCTGACGGCAAAGGATGGGGCGCGGGTGATTGTGCTCGAGCCCGATCGCGTGGCCGCTCGCGGCGCGATGGGCGGGTGTGGTTGGGTGTCGCGCGAGCCGGATCTTGGCTTTCGGGTGCTGCAGGAAGCCCACGGCCTGCGTGCGACACGCCTGGCGTTCGACGCCTGGAGGCGCGCGGCGACGGACTTTGCCGCGCTGGTCCGGCGTCTTCGGATCAAGTGCGACCTGACCCAGCAGGAAGCCGTCTGGATGGCGGCCAGTGATGTTGAGGCGGCGGCGTTGGAACGCGAGGTTCGCGCGCGCCGCAACGCGGGAATCGACGGCACGCTCATCCCCGGCAGACGGCTCGAGGCGGAGATTGGGACAGAGGCACACGCAGCGGTCCGCCTGCGCCAAGACAGCTTCCTCAATTCGTACGCAGCGGCCCTCGGGATCTTGCGTGCGGCCGAGCGACTCGGCGTGGAAGTCTTCGAGCAGACATCCGTGCGGCGGGTCCGCAACCGCCGGCACTACAGTGAGATCGTCACGACGGAAGGTCCCATTCGGACCCAACACCTCATCGTGACGACCGAGGCAGCCGAAGGCCCCTTCCGGGGGCTCGCGCGCCATCTGAAGCTGCAGGAGCGGTACGTGGCGGTTACGCCGCCGCTCGCACCCAGCGTAGCCAAGGAATGCGGCCGCCTGCACGGCACGTTGCTCGTTGGTGTTCCGCGGCGCCTGCGCGTGAGCTGGACGCCAGACCGGCGCCTCGTCGTGACCGGCGCGGAACAAGCCCCCGTGCCGGCCCGCCGGCTTGCGGGTGTGATCGAACAGCGTACGGGCGAGCTCATGTACAACCTCCTCGTTCGCTACCCGGCGATTCTCGGGACTCCTGCCGCGTACGGCTGGAGCGAGCGCTTCACCACAACCGGCGGACGGCTTCCATTCATCGGGCCGCACAGAACCTACGCGCGCCAGCTCTTCGCGTTCGGTTTGGGGCACGGTGGCGCTTCGGCTGCCATGCTTGCGGCACGGATCCTCGCGCGCTATGTCCAAGGCGCCCCAGCGAAGGGTGACGAGATATTCTCGTTCCACAGGTAATGCGTAAATTCCGATACAGCTTGGTTGTCGTCCTGACCTTCATGCTGACCGCACCGGCAGACGAGAACGTTGCGGGGCAGCTTCGAGTCGCACCCGTGGCGGAGGCGCCTGGACACGTGGCGCTGGGTCTGGCGTTGCGACGGCTGACAGAGGTGGGCAGCGTGATGATGACCACGGCGCATCCGGACGATGAGAACAACGCGCTGCTGGCAAAGCTGCGATTCGGTGATGGGCTGCGGGTGACGCTCGCCTCGGCAACGCGCGGCGACGGCGGGCAGAACGAGATTGGCCCGGAGCTGTTCGACGCCCTCGCGGTGCTCCGGACCGAGGAGCTACTCGCCGCGCACCGCATCGATGGCGCGGAGCAGTACTTCACGCGCGCCGTCGATTTCGGTTACTCGTTCAGCATCGACGAAACGTTCGAGCTATGGGGGGAAGAGGAGATCGTCGGTGACTACGTCCGACTCATTCGCATGATCCGCCCGGACGTCGTGATTGGATTCATCTGGGGCGGTGAGGGCGGCGGTCAGCACCACCAAGCGTCGACGCGACTCACAGCAGAAGCCTTTCGCGCCGCCGCCGACCCGGCGCGGTTCCCAGAACAGATCGAGAAAGGGCTCCGGCCGTGGCAGCCGAAGAAGTTCTATTACACGGCTGGGTTCCGCACGCCGACAGAGAGCTCGCCACGGCTCCTCTCCGTTGACCTCGGTGGGTTCGATCCACTGATAGGGAAGACGTGGGCCGAGCTGGGCAGCGAGGCGCGCAGCATGCACAAGTGCCAGGGCATCGGGCAGGTGTCAGCGTTTCCGTGGACCCGGGCACGCGGGTACTACCTGCAGGATGTTGCCCTGGAGGGGGCGTCCGAGCCAGACGTCGCGCTCCCAAACGCGTCGCTGCGCGACGGCGTCGAGACGCGTCTCGTCGCGCTCGGTCGGTACGCGCCACGTGCACCAGCAGCACTCCGCCGAACCCTCGAGGCTGTGGAGCGCGTGGCCCGCGAGGCCCAGCACGCCCTTGCGACGAGCGGTCCGGCTGCGACGTTGGCGCCGCTGCTGAGCGGTTTGACCACGCTGCGCACGCTGCGCGCGGAGCTCGAGACGCTGGTCGTGGACGAGGACGCGCGCTACGAGATCGATTTCCGCCTGTCCGAAGAGGAACGTGATTTCGAGGAGGCGGTGCGGTTGGCGTCCGGGCTTCGTGTTGAGGCGTTCGCCGATGATGGCGTCGTTGTACCTGGCCAACCTGTGAACGTGGCCGTCCGGGTGGCGGCACACGGCGGCCGCGACGTGCATGTGCGCCGGCTCACCCTCGCCGGCCTGGAGACTCCGGCCCGAACCTGCACGGGTGGTGTCAGCAACAAAGTGACGCCCTATTCGTGCGACGTGGAG
>WHTZ01000069.1 GCA_009377495.1 Luteitalea sp. | reverse complement strand
CCGATCTCGCGCGTGCGCAGTTGGACGAGGGAGGCGAGCACGCCGTAGATGCCCACCGCGGCCAGGAGAAGCGCCAGCGCGCCGAAGCCGGCCGTGAGCAACATCGGCGTGCGTCGGTCGGTCAAGGATCGGGCGATGCGTTCCTCCATGGTGCGGACGTCGAAGACCGGGAGGCCGGCGTCGATCTCCGCGATGACCTTGCGAAGCGGCTGGGCGAGCGCCTGCGGATCGCGTGCCGTCCTGACGCTGAAGACGAACTGCTGCCGCGGGTCCTGCGCGAACGGAAAGTAGTAGGCGCCGTTCTGATCCTGCGGCTCGAGCACGCCTCGCATCTGGATTGACCGGACGATGCCCACGATGCCGAAATGCTGGGCGCTCTTCGGGTCCAGCATGCCCTGGGCGTCGCTGGGCAGCCACATCCGCCGGCCGAGGGCATCCCGCTTGGGAAAGGAGCGCTGCGCCAGCCGCTCGTCGATGATGATCACACGGCGTCCTGCGGCCACGTCATGACTGTCGAAGTCGCGTCCGTCGATCACGCGAATCCCCATGGCGTCGAAGTATCCTGGCGTGACAACGTGCTGCGTCGCTGTTATGGCCGACTCTCCCGGCCGAGGAACGTAACCCTCCGCGAAGATCACACTGTCGCTGTGGGGGCCGCCGAACGGAATGTCGTTCGTGATGCCTGCGCCTTCGACACCAGGCAACGCCCGAACCCTGGCCAGCGCCCGGTCAGCAAACATGCGACGCGCCGTCTCGGCCGGGTAGGTGCTCTCGGGGAGGTTGACCGCGGCAGTGAGCACGCCCGCTGGCTGGAAGCCAGGATCGATCGCCAAGAGTTGCCGGAAGCTCGCGAGCAGTACGCCACCGCCGACGAGCAGCACGAGCGCCATCGCGATCTGTGTCACGACGAGCCCTTGCCGGACCAGTCGGACGCCGCGGCTTGCCGTCCCCGACCGTCCTTCCTCACGCAAGACCGACGTTGCACTCAGTCGCAGGACGCGCGCGGCCGGCAGCAACCCGACGAGCAAGCCAACGGCCAGCGCGAGAGCGACTGTGAACGCCACGGCCGTCGCATCGAGTCGGATCTCGCTCGCGCGCGGCAGCGTCTCGATCCCAAGGATTCCAAGGCCTTGGAGGCCCGCCCACCCGAGCAGGAGGCCGAGGACGCCGCCGAGGCCGGCGAGCAGGAGACTTTCGGTCAGAATCTGCCCGACGACTCGTCGCCGAGGCGCACCGAGCGCCACGCGTGTGGCCAGCTCCCGTGCGCGTGCCGTGGCCCGCACCAGCACAAGGTTCGCGACGTTGACCGCCCCGATGAGCAGCACGAAGGTCACGGCGCCCCACAAGAGGAAGAGCGTGCCGCGGATGTCGCGTACGAGCTCGTCTTGAAGCAGCCGGACCGGCGTGTGGAACCTCGCGTCGACCAAGAGCGGCTTCAACTCCGGTACGCGATCGAGGGTGCGCGTGTTCAGTGCGTCGATCTGCGCCTGCGCCTGTGCGAGTGTCGCGCCGGACCGGAGGCGTGCCATCATTCTCCAACTGTTGTTGTGATATTGCTGCCGCTGCTCTGGTGTGAAGGCGAGCGACCTCCAAAGCCGGACCTCCGGATCGAGGAACGTGAATCCTTCGGGCATGACGCCGACAATGGCGTGCGAGCGGCCGTTGAGCTCCAGCTCGTGGCCGAGGACGCCGGGATCGCCGCCAAAGAGCTCCTGCCAGAGGCCGTGGCTCAACACGACCACCTGATCACGACCCGGTTCTCCCTCGGCTTGCGTGAACGTGCGACCGATGGCGGGGGTGGCCTTCAAGAGTGAGAAGAACGACGGAGTAACCGCGAACCCAGTGACGCGACGCGGTTCTGCCGCGGTGCCAGCGTTGTAGCCCTGCTCGCCGTAGGCGGCCACCTCCTCGAACACGCCGACGAGCTCTCGCCGATCGAAGAAATCTGGCGCACTGTTCCAGCCGACGGACGCGTCGCCTGTCGCCTCTGGGTAGGCGTTCCACATCGTCACGATGCGATCGGGCTCCGGCACAGGCAGCGGTCTGAAGATCACTGAGCTCACGACGCTGAAGATTGTGACGTTGGCGCCGAAGCAGAGCGCGAGTGTCGTGAGCGCGGTGACGAGAAAGGTCTTGTTCTTGCGGAGCTGGCGGGACGCATGCTTGAGATCCTGCCAGACGGATTCGATGAAGGTCAGCGTGTTCATCTCGTACACCGCCTCTCGCACCACCGTGCGGTTGCCGAACTTGCGCTGCGCGGCGCGCCGGGCCTCATCCACCTTCATGCCGCGTGCCAGGTTCTCCTCCACCTCGTGCTCGATGTACGACGCAATCTCTCGCGTGAGGTCCTCGTCACGCCGGTTCCGTTCGAAGTAGCGTCGCCAACCCACGGCTGTCACTCCGTTGCCGGACCGAGCACGCGCACGACCGCCTGCACGAGTGCTTCCCAGCGGTTGCGTTCCTGCCCGAGGTGCTCCCGTCCTTGTGGCGTGATCCGGTAGTACTTTGCCTTGCGATTGCTCTCCGACGTGCCCCAAAAGCTGGCGATCAGTTCGCGGTCCTCCAGCCGATGCAACGCCGGATAGAGCGAGCCGTGCTCCACCTGCAGCACCTCGTCCGACGTCTTCTCGATGACGTGGGCGATTGTGTGGCCGTGCGCCGGCCCAGGAATCAACGTCTTGAGGACCAGCAGATCGAGCGTCCCGCGGAGCATCTCACCACGACTGTCCGAGCGTGCCTTTCGTCGCATGTCACGCTCGACCCTACCACAAGATATTCTACCTGTGCAAGGTTAGTGATGCTAACGCATGACCTTGATTACTACCGAGATCTTCAAGAAGGAAGTCTTGTAGATCGGTCGGCTCACTGGCGGAGCGGAGTGAGGCGCGTCGCAAGACGCCGGGACAGATGTCGAGGCAGCCTGTGCCGATTACGGTGAGGCGCGGGTAGTCGAACGCCTGGTGTGCACCACACCAGACGAGCGCGCACCGACGGATTGGCGCAAGTCGTGTGCCAGACTCGTTTCAAAACGAGTTGTGCGCGGCGTGCCGAAGACCGGCCCCGTTTCCCGGACGCGCGTGGCCGGCCAGGACCCCAAATCGCGCTCCGCTTCGTAGCCGTTGTGGCGTCTGCAACGAAGCTCCAGATTTTCGACCGTCGCGTCGCCGCCCTTCGCATATGGCGTGCGGTGATGGAATTCGAGGAACCCGCGTTCCGCACACCGCCTTCCCCCGGCGCTGACGAACGCGCACTGCCCACCGTCGCGGTCCCAGACGGTTCGCCTCACCGCCGCGGGGATGTGCCGCGATCCCAGCCTTGTCCCCCGCCCTGGCTTGGGCCGGTCCGTGGCCGCGTGTTTCGTCCGGGCGCAGTCGGCCACGAGCAGCGTCAAGGCGCGGTCGAAGATGGCCGCGGGATCGCCGTCCGGGATCAGATGTCGAAGGAGTGCTTGGCCCTCCTGCAGCTTCGCGTAGGTGTCGGCGCTGATGGTGAACGACACCTTGTAACGCGCGGGAGCCAGCGGCGCGACCACCGAGGGACGCGTCGGCGCAGGCGCCGGCGGGACGGACCTGCCCGTAGACGTCACGGTGTCCCGCCGTGTCTCACTTTGGTCTGTTGTGGGCCCTTGACTGACCTGCCCCGCCGTGGCGGCTGCCAAGTCGGGTCGCGGCGGCGTCGGCAGTTTCCGCACGACGCTGAGCACATCGGGCTGCGGGTGCAACCGGGCCACGATTTGTTCGACCTCACGGCGACTGCGGTGCCGCGCCTCGGCCAACAGCACCGGGTGATTCTCGGGAGTCAAGTGCGGTGCGAGCAGCCGAATCGTGGTCAGCGTGACCGCGCCCGCCGCGAGCTGCGCCAAGATGACGGGAAAGCGGCGCGCGGCGCGGGCAACTTCGATCCGGTCGTACGCCGCATGCTCCGACAGACGGAGGACATGAACACAGTACGTAAAGAGTGAGGCGCAGCCTTCGCCGAGATAGAGGCGCCGGGCATCGACCTCGGCGAGGCAGGCGATGAGGCGCGAGGTGGCCTCACGTTCACAGGCTGCAAGGTGGGTGACCTCGCGGAGGAGATCCTGATCGGAGACGTGATCGAACGAAGGAAGTGGCGTCATCATAGCCCATTATACGGACGCGATTTTCAAGGCGCTGGGCGCGCCTGTAGCGCGCGAGCATTACTCAATCCACCGTTTTCGTCGACCTGCCCGACGATGGCCGCCTGTCGGTCAGGCAGTGGCATCCAGAAGGTCATTCTCACGCGCTGCCGCACAAAACCGCGCGCAGTTCGAGAATCGTGTCAAGCATTATTTCGGCACCAATGTGCGGGAAGTGGCCCCGCCGTACGGCGTCACCCTGGAGGAACTCGTGCCGGCACGAGTTCGCGAGGCCTAAAGGCCCCGCGCTACTGTGGTTCCGACTCCCCGGAAATTGGCACCGGAGTTATCGCTCGAGGCTAATCATGACTGCCGCAGCGCGGACATCGGATCGACGGCGCTTGCTCGACGGGCCGGCAGGTAGCACGCCGCAAGGGCGGTCGCGAGGAGGACGGCGCACAGGGCAATCGCGACGCGCATGTTCAGGATGCCGGTGCCGTACAGCGTGCTCCGCATGGCCAACCCTACGACGTACGCGCCGAGGAGTCCCACGGCGAGACCGCCGGTAGCGAGCGTGAGACCTTCTCGTAGGATCTGCGCGAGTACTCGGATACGCCCCGCCCCGAGCGCCATCCGCAAACCGATTTCTGAGGTTCTCTCTGCGACCAGAAACGCCATGACACCGTAGATGCCGACCGCTGCGAGCAGCAGCGCCACGCCCGCGAGTCCGCCCAAGAGCGCCATGTGCAGGCGCTCTGGCGCGAGCCGGTCGCTGACGAGTTGTCCCATTGTTGTGACGTTCGAGAGCGGAAGACCGGCATCGAGCGACCGTACGACCGCCCTGATCGCATGTGTCGCGTTGGCCGGCTCTCCCGTTGTACGAACCGCGCCAAACACCTGAGGCCACGGGCTCTGTGAGAAGGGGACGTAAATCTCTGGCTGCTCCGGGTCGCCGAGCTGCTGACCGTTGCTGACGTTACGGTAAACGCCAACGATCTGCCACTCGAGCATGCGTCCGAGATTCATCGTGCCGGGGATCCGCTCGCGGAGCAGCAGTCGCTGGCGCACGGGATCCAGCCCCTCGAGAAAGCGCCCCGCGAAGCGCTCGTTCACCATGGCCACGCGCAGGCTGCCCGCGTCATCGCGGGCAGTGAAGGCGCGGCCACTGGCCACACGGACCCCGAACGTGTCGAAGTAGCCGGGCGTGATCATCCGGAGGCCCACGCTCGAGCGCGAGGCCGCTTCCTCGACCGGCCGGCCGACCACGCTGAACTCGGTTTGGAAACCACCGAACAGGGGCAGGCTCGAGGTGATCGCGGCGTGCGAGATGCCGCGAATGGATTGCAGCCGCTCGAGCAGCTCACGATAAAACCCATTGATTTCAGCGGTGCTTTCGAGGCGCCCCTGTGGAACAGGTACATCGAAGGCGAGCACCCGATCGCTCGTCAGGCCCAGATCAACCTGGGTGCGATTCCAGAAGCTGTGAATCGCGAGACCAGCGCCGCCGAGAAGGCTGGCCGCGAGCGCCAACTCCGCCACCACCAACGCGCGAAGACCGCGGCGACCGCCTGGGATCGCCGTGCGTCCGCCCCGTCGCAGCGTCGTGTTCAAGTCGATGCGCGTGGCGTACCAGGCGGGCACGGAGCCGAACACCAGGCCAGAGACAACTGTCGTCGCCAGTGCGAATAGCAGAACGGGAAGGTTTACTTGAGGATCGGATTCGGCCGGCAGCGTAAACGGCGGCAAGAGGGCGAGCAGTCCTCGCAGAATCCACACGCTCGAGAGCACTCCCAGCGCTCCGGCCGCGGCAGCCAACATCAGACTCTCCGTGAGCGCCTGGCGAAACAACTGCCCGCTGGTTGCGCCGAGCGCGGCGCGCACCGCCACGTCGCCCGCTCGCGAGTTTCCACGGGCCAGTAGCAGACTCGCCACGTTGACGGAGGCGATCAGCACCACGAAGCTGACCGCTGCGAGCAGCAGCCACAGGTTCGCGACGGTGCTCGGCGGCAAGAAGTTGTTCTGCAGCGGCTCGACGCTCGCGGTCCATCCGGCATTGGACTTCGGATAGCGTCGCGCCATGTCCGCCGTGATGATGGTCATCTCTTCTTGCGCCTGTTGCAGCGTTACCCCAGACTTCAGCCGTCCCATGACGAGGATCGAACGCGACTCATGATTGCGTTGAGCGGCCGTGAACGTCAGCGGCAGCCACACGTCCGCGCCCAACCGGTCCCATAACCCCGGCGGGAGGACGCCAACAACCGTGTAAGGTTGTGAATCCAGCCGAATGTCGCGCCCGATGATGCTGCGGTCAGCGCCGAAGCGGCGGGACCAGAGGCTATGACTGAGAATCGCGACATGGTTCCTGCCGGGTTGATCCTCGTCTGGCAGGAAGTCACGTCCCAACCACACCGGCTCGCCGTGCAGACGGTAGCCGTTGGGTGACACGAGTCGTACCGGAATCCGTTCGGGTTCCTGTGGAGTCGAGAGGTTGAATCCGCGATACTCGAAGGCTTCCAGGTACTGGAACGCCGTGGCGCGCTCCTTCCACTCGAGGTAGTCACCACCAGACACCACGTTGCGACTGCCGCGGGCTTGGGACCACACCATGACGAGCTGCTCTGGCTGCGCATACGGGAGTGGCGCGAGCAGCGTGGCGTACACAACGCTGAAGATGGCGGTGGTGGGACCGATGCCAAGACAGATCGCGAGAACGGCCGCAAGTGAAGAGAGCCGATGTCGCGCCAGCGTCCGCACCGCCTGCCTGAGGTCGGGCCAGAGCGTGCTCATGGTCGGCCAAGATAGAAGGAGTGACGGGACCTTAGCACGCCCGATGTAACGGGCGCCGGAATACTGTCGTGGATTGGTGCGCTCGGCGCATCAGCTCCGGTCCGTGAGATCACAATCGTGGACGTCGATATATGACAGTAGCTGTCATAATTCTCGCGGCATCCTTCGTCGTTATGAAAGCGGAGCGCCTCCTCGCCTCGCTCCTCCTTCTGCAGGCCTATGGCAAGCTGGCAAGCCGGGAGCTCGCCGAGCGGCTGGAAGTGTCCAGGCGCACGGTGCACCGTGATATGGAGGCGCTGAGCGCGGCCGGCGTGCCGGTCTTCGCCATGCGCGGCGCACAAGGCGGCTGGCAACTCGACGAGACGTGGTGCACGCGCGTGCCCGGCTTGGACGAGGCCGAGCTCCGTGCGTTCCTCATGGCGCAACCGCGGGTCATCGGCGACCCACGACTCGCCGCGTCCGCCGAGCGTGCGGTCACCAAGCTAGTGGCCGCGCTCCCGGTCTCGCTGCGTGAGCAGGCGACCTCCATCCGGCAGCGGCTCTACGTGGACACGACCGGTTGGCGCGGCACGACGGAGAACCTTTCGGCGCTCGCCGTCGTGCAGGACGCCGTCTCGCGCGACCGGATGTTGACGATTCGCTACGGCAAGCTCGGCGGCGTGCACACGGAACGCACGATTGCCCCGCTCGGACTGGTCGCGAAGGGGACGACCTGGTATCTCGTGGCCAACACGGCCAACGGGTTCCGCACGTACCGCGTGTCGCGGATCGAGCAGGCCACCCTGATCGACACGACGTTCGAACGCCCGCCTGATTTCGATCTTGCCGCGTACTGGAGGTCATCCACCGAGGAGTTCCAGAACAGGCGGCGATATGTGACGACACTGCGCCTCGAGCCGAGCGCGGCAGATTCTGTGAGGATGTGGTACCGCGTGCTTCCGGTCCAGTCGGATGATCACCCGGACGTTGACGGTTGGGTCACACTGTCTGTGGACTTCGACAACGAATCAGACGCCTGCTTCGTCGTCTTGGGTCTCGGGACGCGGGTGGAGGTCGTCGAACCGGCCAGTCTGCGCAACCGTGTCGCGGCCGAGGTGACGAGGAGCTTCGAGCGTCTTTCGAATCGTCGAGGTCGGCGACGATCTTGGGGCACGGCCGGTTCAACGATTGTTGAATAAGACACCATAAGTTGGGGAGAATATGCGGCGCTGGGTTTTGAGCACCTGGGCATATCAACATGAGCATCGATCGATACTACACACTCGGGAGCTCGGGCCTTCGGGTCAGCCGCCTCGCGCTGCGCACGATGACATTCGGAACAGAGTGGGGCTGGGGAGCCGATGAGGCGGCCGGCTGGAAGTTGTTCGATACGTATCTGGACGCGGGTGGCAACGTCGTGGATACGGCCGACCTTTACACGAATGGCACGAGCGAAGCCTGGCTGGGACGTTTCATCGCGGACCGCGGTGTGCGCGATGGGATCGTGCTCGTGACAAAGTTCAGTTACAACGCCGAGCCCGGCAACCCCAACGCTGGCGGCAACGGCCGCAAGAACCTGATCCGCGCGCTCGAGGGCTCGCTGCGCCGCCTGCATCACGACTGGAGCGTGCAAGCCGCCCGGACGGCCAGTTTCCGTATACCTTCTTCAGACCGGAGATCCAGGGAATGATTCATGGCGGGAAACCGGTTGGCAGCAAGCCGTCAGGGTATCAACCTGACATCGTGGTCGCGGCGCAGGCGCAGGGGTCGAATAGTCGTGGGCGTCACAGTGTCGCGCCGGTGCACTGGCGCTCGGAATCGTGGCGGCAGCGACTGCAGTTGTCGTGATTGTTGCCATGATGATCACGACTGATCGAGATCGTCCCTGCATGGTTGTTCTCCTGTTATTTATCGACGTTCCGCCGCTATGGCGCACGTCTTCCACGCGCCGTCGAACATAGAGGGACGGGCTACGCGTTGTCACCACCTATACAGGTAGGAGCTTGCTCGGGGCTGAGAACCGGGGCCGTGACTGGGGAGAGCACATGACAAATTTGTACCAAGTGAACTAGTCTAGATGGAAACGGCTCTTGACGCTTCCTTTCCTCGGATGGAGGTTCGTGATGTCCCCTGCCGAAGTGACTCCGAAGACGGCCTATCACATGAAAGCCGACTACGTGGAAGCCTGTAGCTGTCAGCATGGCTGCAATTGCCAGTTTGGTGGGTTTCCCAACGAAGGCATATGCGAGTTCGTCCTGGGGTGGGAGGTGAAGGATGGCGCGGTTGGGGATGTCTCGCTCAACGGGCTGCGCGTGGCCCTGATAGTCAAGTACCCGAACGCCATTCACGAGGGCAACGGCCACGTCGTGCTCTTTGTCGATGACAAAGCAGAACAGAGCCAGGTGGACGCGCTCGCTGCCATCCTGTCCGGGAAGATGGGCGGCATGCCGTGGGAAGCGTTGGCGGGGACCGTGACACGCTTCGAAGGGCCCATTCGCAAGCCCGTACACGTCGAGCTCGCCGGCGAGCGCTCACGCGTGGAAGTTCCGGGCTCGATCGACGTGCAACTGACGCCGCTCAAAGATCCCGTCACCGGTGCAGACAAGGCGGTCCACATCGTGTATCCGAACGGTGGATTCCTCTGGGATGACGGGACCATTGCCACGACCGACGTGATGCAAGCCACGCACGGCGATCTGCGTTTCGAGTGGCCACACAAATACGCCGCAGCGGCCGAGATCAACTGGACCAACCAGAAGTAGACGCGGTGGAAACGTCGATGGGTTCGCAGTCGGGCTTCGAGCGCGCGATCCGTCAAGACCGCGTGATTGTGCTGTCCGGGTTGGTCGCGATAACGCTGCTCTCGTGGATCTACCTCGCGAGGATGGCGAGCAGCATGAGTGCGGCAGCGGCGGACGCGGGCATGCACGCGGCGATGGGAATGCCCGAAATGTCGGCCTGGGGCATGGCCGAGCTCGTCATGCTGTTCCTGATGTGGGCAGTGATGATGGTGGCCATGATGCTTCCGTCCGCGGCCCCGATCATCTGGCTCGTCGTCGGCACGTATCGGCGCCGCGGCAGCGGCGCGCGCGCCCTGAGCAGTGCCTTTGCGTCCGGCTATCTGACCGCCTGGACGGTCTTCAGTGTCGTGGCCGCGGTGACACAGCTCGTCCTCCATCGCGCGGCTCTGTTGTCGCCGGCCATGGCGACTCGGTCAGCCATCGGCGGTGGTGCGATTCTCCTCGTTGCCGGCGCATACCAGTGGTTGCCGCTCAAGCGCGCGTGCCTGACGCACTGTCGCTCACCACTTGCGTTTCTCGCGCGCGAATGGCGCGATGGCACAGCAGGCGCGTTCGTGATGGGAGTGCGTCATGGGCTGTACTGTGTTGGTTGCTGCTGGGCTCTGATGCTGCTGCTGTTTGCGGCGGGCGTCATGAACCTGATCTGGGTAGCGGCCATCGCGCTCTTCGTGCTTCTCGAGAAGCTCGCCCCGCGTGGCGTCATGCTTGGAAGGGTAGCTGGGATGCTGCTCATGGCCTGGGGTGCGTGGGTATTGATCCGCGGTGGTTAGGTACAATACGGTTCATTCAAGGCGGTCGCTCGGCGAAAAGGGAGGCACAATGACTGCGATTCCCAGGTGGAGCGTCAAGGGGGATTGGTTCGATACGTGCAACTGTAGTATCCCCTGTCCCTGCACCTTTGCCCAGCCGCCTACGTCCGGCAACTGCGAAGGCATCCTCGCGTGGCATATCCGGAGCGGTCAGTACGGCGATGTTCGCCTCGATGGCTTGAATGTCATGGCGCTCGGCACGTTCGAGGGGAACATCTGGGAAGGCGGGACGAAGGCCACGATGGGCATCTTCATCGATGAGCGCGCCGACGAGCGCCAGCGTGAAGCCCTCCAGACGATCTTTGGCGGGCACGCGGGCGGCTGGCCCGGTGTCTTCGCAAACTTTATCGGCGAGGTGCGTGGCGTCGAGTTTGCTCGCATCGACTTCAGCGTTGCGGATGACCTCGCGTCCTGGCGAGCCGGGATCCCTGGCAAGTTGGTCTCGAGTGCCGAGGCGCTCGGCGGCCCGACAACGCTCCCTGGCCAGCGGGTGCAAGTCCATAATCCCGGCGGTTCTGAAGTGGGTCCTGGCGCGATCGCCACGTACGGCAAATCAACCGCCGACAAGGCGGATGCCTTTGGCTTCAAGTGGGATCGGGTGGGTCGTTCGAGCAAACATATACAGTTCGACTGGTCCGGTCCTGATGCCGCCTGAGGTGGCCTGAGTCCACGAGGCTGGTGGACGCCGTGCTGTTCGCGCTCGGAGTGACCAGGTCTCAGCCGTACACGGGACGGCCTTGCGCATCATCCCAGCGCCACGTCGGGCCGGTGCCCTGGAGATGGACACCGCCGAGCCAGCGATCGAGACCGCAGCGTGCGACGCGATCCACATCACAGGCAAGCACGGCGCGGCCCGTGTCCGTCAGAGTGATCGTACCGCGCGGCAGGCGGTGCCGCTCGTTGCCGACGGGGTGCACCAGCTCGCCGTCGGTCTTCGCGATCGCCATCCTGATCTAATGTCGAAGACGGGCGGCGAAACGTTGCACCCTCATCTCAGCTCAGCGCGCACGGTCGCGCGCGGAGCTCAACGGGAGCCGCCTGCCCGGAGCCGGCGTCCGCGGCCAAGTCGCGCTCAACGTCGTCATCGGCGATGTTGGACAGACGGCTTGGAGCAGGAACTGCGTGGTTGCCTGATCGATCGGGTTCGGACCAGCCGCATAGTGCGACATGTTCGTGCTGAGCGTCACATGCCGTTGTCCGTCCGCGCGGGTGAAGCTGATCGACTGTTGGCCCCAGACAACGCCGTCGTGGCCCCAAAACGTGTCGCACAGAGAGAATTTGACCAGCCCGAGCCCGTACTCCAAGCCGAAGTCGGTTGAGACCGTGGTCTGCATAGCCTGCAACTGCTCCGGCGGCAGCAACTCACCCGTCAGCAACGCACGGAAGAACCGCTCCAGGTCCTGCGCAGTGGAGACCATCGCGCCGGCGGCGCCGAACACGGTCGGCGTGTAGACACTGAAGTCGACCAACGGTCGTTCCGGCGTGCCGACCGGGACGTAACTTTCTGAATGCGGGGCGAGGATGTAGGGCGACAGGTATGGAAACCACGTGCCACGCAGCTGCAAAGGCCGGATGATCCGCTGAATCATGTCGAACTGAACGGAGTGCCCGCTGACCCGTTCGACGAGCATGCCGAGCAGAATGTAGTTCGTGTTGGAGTACGCCCACGCCTGCCCAGGTACGCCGGGCTCCTCGGTTAGGGCCGCTTCAATCAATTCGATAGGGGCGAAGAGCGCGAACCGATGGCGCTCGAGGTCGGCGTTCTCCATCCACAAAATGGAGTCGTAATCGGGAATGCCGCTGGTGTGATTGAGCAGCATGCGGACGGTCACTGCTTCGCCCAACGCGGCGGGAAGGACGTCAGGCAGGTGGAGTGCGACCGGATCGTCCAACCCGATCCGACCCTCGGCAACGTGCTGAAGGACGATCGTCGCCACGAACGTCTTGGTGATACTACCGATCCGAAAGGGAAAGTCCGGCCGCATTGGTCGGGCAGTGTCAATATCCGCGATGCCGCTCGCTCCGCGCCAGGTGGTGGTTTCGTCGCTGACCCGCGCAAGCACACCGGGCATACCCGCGTCGGTAATCGCGTCGAGCGCTTGATCCAGATCAGTCGCAACGACCTGCGTCGGCTCAACCCTGGCTTGCCCCCGCAACGCAGGCGGGGCGCCCGCTAGCACCAACACCAAACCCGCAATGACGGACCGAGCTTTCCCTGAAATACGCATCATCCTCCTCCTTGAACGGAATCATTGGTGATGTCCGGATTCGAGCATGATCTCGAACGCGGCGCCACCCTCGGGAGGGCTGGACGCGGTGATCGTCCCGCCGTGGCCCTCCACGATTGCCTTCACGATGGAGAGTCCGAGGCCGCTTCCGGAGGAGCCGTGGTCTCGGGCCATATCCACTTTGTAGAAACGGTCGAAGATGAGCGGTAGGTGCTCGGCCGGAATGCCTGGACCCGTATCACGGACCCTCAAGCGGACCTGGTCATCGATAGCTTCGGCTGACAGGGTGACCCGTCCGTCTACCGGCGTATGGCGGACGGCGTTCGCGGCAAGGTTTTGCAGCGCTTGCTCGAGCCGCCGCACATCACCGGTGACGGCTTGTGTATTGGGGGCAATCTGGATGTCCAATGCTATCCGCTTTTCCCGCAGCACGGTTCCATGGCGCTCGGCCACTCGGCCAAACAACCACTCGACTGGCACGCTCTCGCGCTCGAATGCGACGCCACCACCCTCGAGTCTCGCGAGATCCAGGAGATCGCCAATGATCGACTCCAACCGAAGCGTCTCGTCGGTGACGATTGGCCGATCGTGGGCATCGCGTGTCGGTCGATAGGTGAGGACGAGCTCGCGCAGGATCATTGGTTCCTCCTGCTCGGCACTCCAGTGGCGTGACTGAAACGCCGGCGGAAAGAACGCACGCGCGCCTTGAGACGCGCGTGCGGACGAAAACATCAGGGACAGACTCCACGGCAGTCGCCTGCCGTGGATGGTTCGCTATTCGTCGGATCCATCCCCGCGCTCGTGGGTTGTGTAAGCGTCGAGGATGAGATCGCGGACGCGAGCCTGTGCGGTGAGGTCAGAGATAGGACGTAGCAGCGCGAAGCTGCGCCGCTCGCCGTTGACGCTGTACTGGCGGGCCGGAAACGTGACATTCCGGCCGTTGTTGCCACGGCGCTCCCAGATGGCAAAGCCAATCAGCCTGAGCCCCGCAAGATCGCCGTGCTCAAAGTGCAGTTCGAGATCGGCGAGTTTTCCCGGAGGGTTCCCACTCTCGTTCGGCAGGATTTTGATCGTCATCGGCTGTTTTCTCCCGGTGATGGGCGAGGCTCCGCTAGGGCGGAGTCCTCGCCATGCGTTGAAGCTATCGATCGGTCAGTTGTGAGCGGGTGAGACGTGTGCACCGTGAGATGCAGGCGCTTGGATTCAGAGGTGACCGGCGCGTGCCGCGCTGCTCACGCACGCTCGAGGAGGTAGCGTTGCCAACGCCAGCACGTGGGAAGAAATGGCAAAAGGAGACGTTCCCACAGCACGCCGGGCATCCAGCGCGCGCGCCAGCGAGTGGAGCAGGTCACGCAGATGAACCCGATCTCAGTGGTTGGAGCCGGGCCGACGAGGCCACCGCAGTCCCAACAATGGGTCGGGGCCGCTGGTCGCGATTGCCGGACGATCGCGACGGGCTCGAACACGCGTGTGCATGGGAGCGTGTTCGGGGTCGTACGAACGGGAGGCGAGACTGCCATCGTGGCTTCCTTTCTTCGTGCCTGTGTGGGCACGAGGTGGCGAGTGAGGACCGGGCAACCCCATGACGCGTGATCGGCAATGGGGTCGCTATGGTGCTAGTGGAGGCGTTCGCGAGCAGCGGCGGCGCGCGCAAGGCAGGCACGGAGCTCCTCGTAGCGCGGTTGATCGAGATAGCCCACCTCCCGCAGGGCTTCCAAGGCCTCCCGGGCTGGGCGCTCGGGTTGATGCCTAAACCAGTGACTGGTGGCGTCGAGGCCGCACTGTGCCAGCTTTTCGCGGAGCCGCAACGCGATCTCGAGGGTGAGTCGGTACGATTGTGCGCACGGCGGTCTGTCTTTGGACGACATGGGTGGGACCCTCCTGTCAAATGGACATTCGGAGAGAGGAGCGCCACGGTGCGCTGAGGCACCGTGGCGCGTCTGGGGCGCGGATCGAGGGAGAGCGCGCGCATCGGAGCGCGCGCGATACGTGTGGAGGAATTGGGTGGGAGGCGTGCGCCAGCCCTATGCGGCGGCACGCAGGAGGCCCGCAGCGAGTCGATCCAGCTCGTAGCGGGCGTCTTGGTGGGAAGCGTGTTGTGCGAGGCGTGTGGCGCCCTGGAGAAGACCCCAGATCGAACGAGGATCCGCTCCAGTCTCGTAGCGCTCAGCGAGCGCATACGCATTGGTCGCTTGGTGCCGCGTGAAGCCTTTCTCCACGAGTGTCGAGACGACCTCTTCGCGGGTGCTGCCAAGGCGATATCGGAGGGCGGAGGTGAGCACCGTCCGCTCCGGGTCGGTGGCGCTGTCGAACCACGCGGTGATGGCCGGCAACACCCCGTCCCAGCGCTCGACACGGGCGCCCACGTGGCGAATACGAACGCCCGCGAGGTGTTGGAAGCCCCAGATGATCTGGTTGCCGCAGCGGTAGCGGTACAAGAACAGATCGAGGGTAAGTGGAGCCGCGCCCACTTCGCTATTGCGGAGGATCAATCCGCGAGCCAAACCAGGACCGGCCGGATCGCTTGGGTCGTCAATCCGCCGTTCCTCATCGATGAGAAAGAGAAACATGTCTCGATCGCTGAGGTACGCCCCGGTTGGTCCCCACGTGCCCTCTGGTAGCCGCCAGGACCGACGCGCATCGAGCCAGGTGAGGACGCGGGCTGTGATGCTCGCGTTCAGTACGCGTGCGTACCGCTGTGACGTGAGTGCTCGAAGCTGTGGACGTGCCTGGTCATCGTCGGTGCGCGTGAGGTACAACACGTCCGGCCTGTCCGGATCGCTGTCCCGCGCGCGACACGTGATCGAGTGATTGAGGGCTTGCGCGGTGACGTGGGCTGGGAGCGTGCGGAGGTAGCGCGCTGGTGCGGTCACCGTCGCGCAGAGCTGTCCAAAGGCCCAGTGGCTGAAGAGCGCTCGGCTGCCGTTGGGCAGGGCGAGCGTGAGGGTGTGTGCGTCAATGGGTACCACACTCGTGAGCGTGGTGGAGAGCTCGAAGGAGGCTGCGGCCATGCGGGTCGCAGCGGCATGGAGCGCCGGAACACTGTCGTAGCATTCGTCCGGCGGCCTGGTGGCCCACTCGCGATGCGCGGAGTAGGCGGACACAAAACGGCCTGTCTCGAGCATAGGGATTGTCCTCCTGGGATGTGACCGAGAAGCCGGTCAGGTGAACGCCGACGCGTGGGCGCCGGTGTGGGGGTGAGGAACGTTCGCAGGCCTCGGTGATTAGGCCCACGGGCTGGCGTAATCTCGCAAACGTGTCAGCGACGTTGCACGTGGCGTCACGCGGGTGAGGCGGCGTGCGACGTCGTGTCGTCTTGGCACTCGTGCGTGTCGAGCGCAGGTGCTGTCTCACGTGTGGACGGCGCCGCGTACGCGCGACGGAGCGTGAGCGCCCCGAATTTCAAGGTCACCAAGAGGCTGTAGGTGTGCGCCGTCGGCGCCCCGGGGTCCGCCTTCCAGGCAATCGTGTGCTTCCGGAGATAGACGTTCGCCCCAGGGAGGGCGGCTCGGAGCTCCGCCATCCGTTGCCATTGCGCAGCGGTGGCTTGCCCCGCCGCGTGACTCGAGACACTGAGCTCTTCAGGCGCGATCCTGATGTCCGCATACCGCGGATCCTCGCGGAAACGCGCGTGCAGGCGCTCCAGGCCATCGAGGGCGTAGACCGGAAATGCGTCCAGGGGAGCAAAGAAGTGAGCCGTAATGGCTTCCCGGAGATCGTCGATCGGCAGGAGGCCGGCGGCGAACCGCCTCCGCTGCTCCTCCGTGCCGTGCGCGTGCACCCAGGCCGCAAGTGTGGCGCGCTTGGCTTCTTCATGCCGCTCCTGTTCGGTACGCCGTTGCTGCTTGATGGTGCGTCGCGCTTCTTGATCGCGCTCAAACCGTTGTCGGGCTTCCGCTGGGACGCGACAGAGCGGATCAGGATCCGTCACGCGGAATTGCACCCGCCGGTCGTTCGGCCCCGGTAACCAGGCGCGGATCTTATTCGGCGCGGGATACGCAATGGCGCGGGCGTTGGGATCCGCGAGGAACTGTTGCGCAAGCGCGGTCTTGGCGGCGAGGATCGCCGCGTCTCGCGTGGCCCGTTCGGCAGCACGTTGGGCCTCGAACTGTTGTCGAGCGTCGTGAACGGCATGGGCCTCCGCGAGGAGTTCGTCCTCCGAGGGAACGTCATCGAAGAGGCGCGGGTCGTCCAGTCGCTGCCATCGGCCGGTCTGCGGATGTTGGACAAATCGCGGCGAGAGGCGCAGGGTCGCACGGCCTCGGGGGTCGACATGTACGAGCTCCATGTCGGCCGCCCGCACACGGATCGTGAGACGCTGACGTGCGCGGCCATTCCCGCCGGTGACGAGCGACGATCGTCGTCCCGCTTCGGAGAGCCAGTACGTGGCACTGACGGTGAGCGACGCTTGGGACATCACGGAATCGGTCATCGGAGGTTCCTCCTGCAGGTCGCGCTCGACGATGAGGCGCAACGCGTACGTGTCGCAGGTGGAAGGCGGAAGGCGGGATCGTGGGATCCCGCCTTCTGGGTGACCTTATTCCGGGTGCGTCGCTTCGTACTGCTCCCGGATCCACTGTTTGAGGTGCATGATGCCCGTGAAGTCGCCGTCGCTCACGGTACGGATCAGATCGTAGCGTTTCGTCTGTCCGTCTTGCGTCTCAAACGTCCGGCCGGGGAGGCCTACATTGAGGCCCTCTCTGCCGTTCCAGACGGCAAAGCCCACGAGCCGGGTGCCAGCCAAGGGGCCGGCGGTGAAGATCAGGTCCGCGTCTGCCAGCTTGGGTCCGGGTTGCATAGCGTCCCGGAACACGACGTCTGTGCCGGCATGCGTTGACGCTGCCATAGGAACCTCCTACCAGCGCTCTGCGAGCGTTGAAACCAGGCGCGGTGTGTACCGCGAAGGTGGGTTGTCAGGAAGTGTAGGGCGCCGTGAGACGACCCACAGGGGTTGGAATATCGTCACTCTACACCTCGTGCGGATCGGCGTCAAGTGTCATTGTCGCTGTCGCGTTAGTGGTTTCGTCGTCGCCTTCGTTGGCGATCGCCGACGTCCTCCCGCGTATCATCAACGCGAGCTCCGCGGCACGACTCACGATATGCTGCGCGTATGCCGTTGGATCGGCACGGTACCCGCGCCTCGCCGCCAGCTCGCCGGCCAGGCGAAGGGCATCAGCGCCGCGCCCGAGCTGGGTGACGGCCCAGGCGCGGTCAACCGTGCGCTCCGCGTAATCGCGCGGCTGCGGCTTACTGACGCGGATTAGACTGAGTTCGCCGACCAAGTCCTCGGGATGTTCGCCCGCCTCAAGTCGGCGGCGCGCCCACGCCCAATCGCGATGCGATTGCGTGATCGTGCGCAGATCGAGCGACGGCCGTGGGGCGGGCCGGCGGGGCGATGGAACTGGAGCAGGATCCGTCATCGCAGCGTCTGGACACGGAAACTCTTCCGGGCGGGCGACACGGTACGGGTCAGCCACCGCGCGTACGCGCACGAAGCACGGCGGGTCGTATTTATGCGAAAGGAATCCTGGAAGGCGGAAACAGCGCGTCGCATCGGTCGCCGCGGGGTCCGTGCCAAAGTGGCGTGCGAGGTGCCGCTGGAGGGCTTCGAGCATCGACAGCGTGAAGCCACCCACCCGCCAGAGCACCTGGAATCGCCCTCGCGACGATTCAATGATGTAGGTCGGCGCGGGTAGGCGTGGCTCGCTGCGTAGTCGCTGCAGCACCTGGTTGCCTGCGTGATCGATGTCGAGGAAGACGTGACGCAGCGCAACCACATGCGCCTTCGTGCGCCGCTGGCACCCGGGCGTGAAGGTCGCGAGGCTGACGAAGACGTCGTGGCGAGACGCGTTTTTCGCCCTGAGCCAGCGTTGCTGCGGCGCGTTGGCGAGCGCGTGGGCGGATAAGACACGTTGCCAGGTGCGACCCGTCGGTCGGTGAAGAAACACGACGGCCACGTGGTCGGTCGGCGCGAAGCTCCGACGGAGCAGCGTGGCCGGACCGATGGACGGTCGAGGCATTGAGCGGTTACCTCGCGAGCGTGGGAGGCGTAGCGGAGGCCCTTCCATTGCCTTGACCCGCAAGCTGCGCGGTATAGGCGTCAACCAGCGCCTGTTTGAGGGCGGCCAGTGTACGAGCGGATGCTGGTTCATCCGAACTCGGACGCAGCAAATGGTAGAGCCTCCGCTCGCCACCGTGTTCGTACGTGCGCGTCGGCACCGTCGCGTAGAAGCCGTCACCGCGTTTGCTCCTCCAGACTGAGAACCCTGCGAGGGTGAGGCCCGCGAGCACGCCGGTGGTGAAGATCAACTCTGCGTCTGCGACTTTCCCCTGCGTGTCGCGGACCGGCGAGACACGGATCAAGAACGGGTCGGTTGCGGTCATGCGTGTGCCTCCTGTGGCGCGTGGGTGTGCAGAGTGGTGAATGCGAATTGACCTGTGCCGAACTGATAACCCTCCAAACGCACCAGCTCGCACGCATAGCGCAGGCGATCGCGGCGCGTCAGGTGCAGGAGGTACCGAATGCTGTCGGCAATATGCGCGAGGATGGCCTCGTGGGGCAGGTGCTCCCCGGCCGTGAGCACGCACGAGGCCAGCCGCGTGACCGCGGTCCGCGCGGAATTCGCGTGGATCGTGGTCAGCGTACCGCTGTGACCGGTATTCAAGGCTTGTAACAAGTCGAACGCTTCTGGGCCCCGGACCTCGCCGATGATCAGCCGGTCTGGCCGGTGGCGCAGACTGGCACGCACCAGATCGCGGATCGTAATGCTGCACTGATCGTCGTGATGGGCTTCGAACCGCACGAGGTGCGGGTGCGGGAGAGAGATCTCTGCGGTGTCCTCAATGAGGACGATTCGTTCATGGTGTGGCAGCAGCGCCGTCAGGGCATTGAGCATCGTGGTTTTGCCGGTCGCCGTGCCTCCAGAAATGAGAACGTTTTCGCGGGCCACCATCGCGGCTTCGAGGCTCGTGAGCATGGGCTCGGTCAGCGTGCCCAGGGCGACGAGCTCGCGTGCGGTATACCGCCGACCGGCAAATTTGCGAATCGTGAGGGTGATGCCATCGACACTCGCCGGCGGCACGGCAATCGCGACCCGTGACCCATCCTCGAGGCGCGCGTCAAGCAAGGGCCGGTCAGGGCCGATCTCTTCATGATGCCAGCGCGCGATGTGCTTGGCGGCCGCGGTGAGCTTGACTTCCGTGAGCCGAATCTCAGGGAGCGCTTCGATGCGACCATTGCGCTCCACGAAGACGTGTGCCGTCTGCACGACCATGACCTCACTGATCGACGGGTCATCGATCAGGTCCGCAATTGGCCGCAGGAACGGGGCGATCAAGTCGCGCAGGGTGTTCACCATCAGAGGGTGCCGTCCGCAAGGTGTTGAAAGTACGAGACTCGGCGATCGAGGTAGTACGGCTTCAGGTAGCACAACGTCGGCGGCCAAGGATTGATGCCGTCGTACGCCAGGGCGACCGCTTGGGCATTGCGCAGTTGGGTGAAGACACGGGGCTCGAACGCATGTTCGAGGCGTACGCCGTACGATTTGCTCGTGGAGACCGAGGCCTTCTCGCCGCTCGTGTGTCCGGTCAGCAACGACACGTGCGCGTCTTGCGCGGTTTCGCCGAGGCTATACGTGGGCCACAGTTGTGGGGTGCGACCACACAGCGTTGAGGCGTACTGCAAACTGAGGTCATCCGACAGCGTGAGAAAGAGCTTGGTGCGGAACGTTTGGACGACGGTCCGCCAGGTCTCCGACGGCAGCACAGACACGAGCGAGCTGATCGATTGCGTGGCGACAATGGGAATCAGCCGTGCCTGGCGCGAGAGGGCGAAGGCCTTGTCATCGCCAATAGGGTTTTCTGCGCCCGCGGTGGCAAAGGCCTGGTACTCATCACACAAGAAGAGGATGTCTCGCCACGAGCGTTCCGGGTGCGCCGCCATGCGCGGGATCCGGTTGAGCACGGCGCGTTGGAAATCCAGCTTCAGCATCGTGCCGATGACCCGCGCCAGGCCGGGGTTTGCAGACATCGGCATGTTGAGCGCCAGCACGCGGCCCTGCTCGAGCAGCTCACGCCACGGCGGCAAGGGACGGCCCAGATGACCGTCGGCGTTCACCGTGGCGTCGTAGCACGCCGGTTCGGGGCAGAAGACGTAGTTCACGTTGGCGTCGGAGTCGAACAGGCTGAGAAACACCGTCACGTTTTCCACGATCGCCGTCCGGAGCTTCTCATGCAGGCGGATCCAGTCATGGTGGAACCAGCGTTCGACCGCTTCAATCGCGTGCTGGCGTTCGGCGAGCCGTGGATCCGGCCCGCGACTGATGGTATGCGGTACGTCGAGCTCGTCGATCAGCCGCAGGAGGCTGTCGGTCGCCGCGGCGCTGCACGTGCTGCCGTCCGGTCTGAAGGTCCAGTTGGCCGCCATCAGGGCGGTATAACGGGGATTGGCGTAGACCCGGCTGTCGATGATGACGAGGGGGGCTTCGGGCCTGCCTGCGGCGGGCGCGTCAGCGAGGTGCGTGGCGCGGGCGTCCGCGATGCGCTGTTGGAGGAGATCGCGATCAATCGCGCAGTGGTACAGGTCGACGAGGGTCACGTAGTCGGCGGCGGCGCGGTGGAGCAGAATCAGGAATTTCAGCAAGTTCGTCGTGGCCTGTGCCCAAAAGGCGTCGGTACTCTTGCCAAAGAGATTCTGCAGGAGGCTCGTGAGCGTGTAGGCCAAGGAGTAGGCGTCGAGCTCGTTGTGGAGCGGGTTGTACCGCCACTGGCCCGCGAGGTTGAGCTCGACGTAGTCCGCATCTCGACCGGCCTCGGCCAGGATCCGGCGCGCGTGATAGCAGAAATCGCCTTTCACCTCGAGAATGAGCCCACTGAGTTTCCGATCCGAATCCTGGGCGCGCCACGTGAGCAGTTGCTGCGCAAACGGGTACATGCAGCCACTGGTCTTGCCGGTGCCGATGGCGCCGAACACGGCGATGCCGGTGCAGAGGCCGCGTCGTGGGATCGCAAGCCAGCGGGGCGTCGCCACGGGGATGGGCTTCGTCGGATGATGCAGTTCTCCCACCACGAGACACAGATCGTCGCGATCGGACACGTGCGGGTACGGCGGCAATCTCCCGACGCGCACGCGCATGGGAGGCGGGACCAGCCAAATGTGCGCCCAAGAGAGCGCCGCATACGCGAGGAGAAACGGACTCGAAAAACAGAGGACGTGATAGAGGAGGTGGGCGCCGTACGCGAGGTCGGGGCGCAGAAGGGTCACGTATCCGAGGACGGGGTCGCGTGCGGGCCAGGCGTACGTCTGCAGGATTTGATAGCCCATGACGTTGGCGAGCAAGAGACTGACCGAGAAGCGCAGTTCCAGCACGCCGGCCGCGCCGCGATGGAGCGCGACACCAAGGTTCCGAAGATGATGGCGAGCCGAACGGAGCACAGGACACCTCGCCAGGAGCGCGACTACGTGGTGGACGTATCAGGCGGCGGGTCAGCCTGGGCGTGATGTGTGTGCCACGCGCGGAAGTCGCGGTCGTGCGTGAGGAGCCGACGCACAGCCTCGCGGATGACGTAGTCGCAGCTGGACTCGATGTAGGTCGCGTAGGCGCGCAAGCGTGCCGCCATGTCGGGCTCAAGCGACGTGGTGAACTTCGGGCGAGGCCCGGGACGGGGTTTTGGTTTGATGAGTGGCATGGACGAGCACTCCTGAGCGTGGGAGGAGACGGGACAGACTGGCACTAGGGAAGCAGGCCTGGAGGTTCCTGTCTCGGTATGCCGGCGGACTCTGGTGATGCGACACAACGACGAGCGGTCAGCGGCGCGCACGGCGCACATGTCTGCACATCCGTCAGCAGCGGCGACGGCACGGGCCGAGGCAGGGAACGACCCCTCGAAAACAGCGGCTGAGGCGAAGAAAACAGCGAAACACCCGGGGTCGTTCCCTGCCTCGGCCCGTGGGTGACGCGGTGTGCGAGAGGGACCGAGGCCGGGCGCGCGGCGCCCGGACGCATCGTACCGAAACCCACGACGGCTGAAGATCTTCGGCGGAGGACAGCATCGTCTCGACATAGGGTGCGTGCGTGGAAATGCGATGGGAACGCTCATGAGAACACCCCCTGTCGTGGACTGGGACATCTCGATTCCCTCGTCGGGGCCGTAAACTGCGCGCGGCGAAACGCGTAGCGGTAGGGCACGGTGTGTGCGCAAAAGCTGAACTGCCGCAGGGGTACGACCTCGCGTGCGGCGGGGAGCGCATTGAGGTCGACGAGTGCCCGATAGCGGTTCTCGGGACTCAGTCGGCGCCACGCGGCGTACGTCTGCTCATAGGGGGCCCCATGGAACCGGGCTTGGTCGAGACGATGTTGGTCAAGGTCCGCCAGCGTCAAGCCGTGCGTGTGCCGCGACTCGAGACGCTCACGAACCGAGAAGGTGCGACGGAGGGACCGCCGGAGCTCAGGGAGGCGGCGGTCGGGATCCCGTTGGAAACGGGCGAGGGTGCGCAAGGTCTGCTCGGGAGGGAGACCGGCAGGGTGAAGGTAGCGAAGCATCACCCGTGGGAGCGCGCGAAACAGCGGGAGGTAGCGCGCCAGGAACGTGTCGAGGGCCTCCGTCGCCGTCCCGGGAATGGCATGCGGAAAGAGGAAGACCGTCCCGTCGGTTGGGCTGTGGTACAGGGGAAACTTCTCGGGGAAGTAGCGTGTCGTGGTATCCGCCGAAGAGGCACGGCCACGGAACGTACGGGCCGGCCAAACATCGCGCGACACGTCGAGTTCTGTGAAGAGCGCCGCCTTATCGCCCTCACTCGTCAGATACGGCTGCTCAGGCGCCGTGAGCACGTAATCAAGGGTGAGGAGCCGTTGGGCACAAAGGGCCGCGTTCGCCCGGCGGCGGTGGCTGTCGTCCGGACGATGGAGCGCGGCGTAGAGTGGTTTCGCGTGCACGTGATAGAGGCGCTCGGATGCGTAGTAGGGAGAGGCCGTGGCATGACGTGAGGCCAGGAGCTTGCGGATGAAGACATGGTCCAGGGATCCCCGGCGACCCTGCCCGAACGTGCAGTACTGACGGCGGAGAAACACTCCGGTGTGGAGGATGACAAGGGTCAGAAAGCGTGACTGTATCGGGTTATAGCCGAAGGTCTCGAGCACGGGGGCGAGTTCATGAAGGGCGGGGAGCAGCATGGGAGGCTTAGAGGGAATAGAGTTCGATGTCTCGGTGGCGGTGGCCACCACCACCGCCGGTGTGACGACGGGTAGTGCTGGCGGCAGCGCCGCCCGCCCGGAGGCCATACAGGATGAAACCGGCGGCAGCCTTTTCGCGCAGCGTCTTGGTGCTGTAGTGCTCAGTGGAGAGTTCGAGGTTGACGCGCTCGCGCTCGCCGCCGGGCGCGCGGTATTCGATCTGGAGATCGGGGAACTGGACGCGCTGTGTCGCAGGATCGTATGGCAGGCCAAGGGCCTCTGCCTCGGCCCGTTTATCGACCGCACGCTGCACGAGGGACTTGAGCTCATAGTCAAGGCGCACACGCTCAAGCGTGGCGCCTGCCTCTCGGAGCATGCGGGCGTGTGCCTGGTACATGCGGTACAGAGCTGCGTCGTGCAGCAGCTCGCGAGGTTTGACAAAACCGCGGTGGATGACAACACCTGGGTCGGCCGCACGCACGACCCGCTGGCCTTCGCGCGTGAGCGTCAGGTAGACCGCGTCGTCCACGCGGCGGCGGTCGAGTAGGCGCTGCGCCTGCAGCGTGCGCAGCGCGCGGGGCGACACGTGCAACGTCTCGTGGAGGTCGTCGGACCGCACCGCCCGAAAGCTCCCGATCGTGCGCAGCGTTTCGAGGTCGCGCGCGGAGAGTCCGTAGGTGTCCGGGGGGAGCCGTAGTGGGCTCCGGCGATCGTCGTGGCGCGGATCAAGTCCTGGCGGTTGAGACACGTGGCGTCGTTCAGGCGCGCGAGGGTCGTCGGTGCGGAGATCGTCGTGGCGGGGATCGATGTGAAGCATCGGCGTTACTCACGGGCTAGGCGTTGGGCGAGCTCGGTATGGATGTGTCCTTCTTGCAGGAGCTCGTGTTCGACATGTGCGAGGCGCCTCCCAGCACGAGCCAACGTGAGCCCACGGAGGACCAGATACAACCCAGCGGTCAGGTTCGCCAGAAGCACGAGAAACGCGGCGGCAATGACGCTGCGATACTCCTTCCACAGGAGGACGCGGTATGGGGCGAGGAAGCTCAGGGCCTGCGCAAGGTACAGGAGCAGGGCAAAGGCGATGACCGAGGCCAGGAACAGAGCACGTTGAAACATGGTGCCTACCTCGTTGAGTCGGACGTGTCGGCGAAGGCCTCGTCCTCCCGGAAATAGGTGATGGTGAAGCCGAGCGGGTTATACGGAATGAGACTATTCGGCACGGGCGTGCGCAGCACGAACACGAAATTGCCCGTATAACGGGCGCGACGTAGTTCCTGACGTGTGTCGCGCTGGTAGTACACCTTCGTGTAATCGACGCTCGCCTTGAAGGGCGGCGTGCGCGTGTCTTCCAGCGCCACGTTGTCGACGAGGACCTCGATCTCCGGATCGCCACTGCGCAGGAATTGCTCGACCGTGCCGTGCTGTCGATGTGCCCGGATGATGGCGCGTGCGAGCGACTGATCGAGGAAATAGAGGCTGTCGCTGAAGTCACGCTCGACGGTCGCGCGCATGCGCGAAAAGTGCTTGATCACAAATTGGGTAAGGAAGTACCGGAGCTCGGGCGCCTGCGGTTCGTACTGGTTGGCGTCATAGCGGACCGGCTCGGCGCGCCCGAGCTCGTCGATGCGAACCACGAGCGGCTGGAAGTCCTGGACGACGTGCAAGGTCCTGACGTTGAGGTAGAGAAGTCCGCTGGCCACCAGCACCAGACATACGATGACGAGCTTGAGATAGCTGTTCATGACCAATGCGGACCCGTAGCGTTCGAGGTACTGGTGGCGCGCATTGAAGAGTGCGCTGTCGAGGTGTGGGAGAACCGGAGCACGTTGTGACATCAACCACGCTTCCTGGTCAGAAGAGCCTTCGTACAGCGACTTGGCGGACGAACGTGGCGGCGCCCTGGCCAAACGCGCCAAACGCCGCGCTGCCACCCGTAAAGATGATGGCGACCAACGCCGGGAGCTTGAACACCGAGAAGATGAAGACCGTGAAGATAATGCCAAGGGCGACGGCATCGCCGTAGGTGTCGTAGACGCCTTGATACGAGTCAAACCGAGGTTGGAACCCGAGCAGGACGTTCACCATGATATGCAGGTAGGCTTCGGCGATGACTTGGTAGAAGGCGAATTGGAGCAGTGCTTTCAGCCAACCCCAGAAGAGCCAATCGAAATTTGCAAAAAGGAGAAAAGGCACGAAAACGGGTCCGAGGAGGATGCAGACGGCCACCGCGACGTATCCAAATCCCACGATGACAATGACGGCGAGCTCTGCACCCAAGAACAGCAAGAGGAAGTAGTAGTAGGAGAGCACTCTGGCGACGTCGAGGGTGAAGCCAGGGTGCGCGTTCTTTCTCAGGAGGCCATTCACGACATCGAAGAGGTCCTTCATACTTTCGCTGCGGAGCTCCTGCGCGAGGGCGTACGACTGGTCGGTGACGATCTGGTGCGCATTGATGCCGATGCCGGGAATGGGATTGTTGTAGTACACGATCGCGATCCAGACGACACCGATAAGCGTCAGGCGCCGTGTAAGCTCATTGAGGTTGAGGCCGCCTCCGCCTTCGGCGCTGGCCAACATGGTGCGTATGCCGTAGACGGCGATAGAGATAATTGCGAACGAGCCAAAGAGGTCGTAGCCGAAGCTCGTGAAGAGCGGTGCAAACCGTTCGATGGCTTCACCGGAGTGGTCCGCGATGGTGGCCAGAATGTCGGCGGGTGGCGACGGCGTAGGAGGGAGCGGTTGCATCTCGGCTCTCAGCGTCAACGCGGGTCAGGGCAGACGGTAAACGGTACGCGCGCCGTCACCCGCGGTGATCAGATCGAGATCATGGAGTCGACGGGCACGGGCTATGTCGGTGGTGATGGCGCGCGCGGTCGCGTCGCGAGCGGCTTTCTGGTCCACCAACTCACTGCGGAGCAGGTAGTACAAGGAGACATTGCGGGGCGTTGTGGCCTTGGCATTTAGGAGCTCGGCGCCGAGGAGCAATTGGAGCATTTCGATGTTGCCCGTGCGATGTGCCATGAAGTCTTCTTGCAGGTTGTCAATCGCGGCATTGGCTTGACCCAGAACGTCGCGGTGGTAGCCCAGGGCATGGGTGCCCACGATTTCGTATCCATCGATCATGAGCGCGAGCGTGGTGGCGTCGATTAATGCGCGCCGTGCGTCGGGGTGTGCGGCTTGAAACAACTCGGAGGGAGGGAGGGGGAGTTCACCCGCGATCTGTTGATAGCCCGAACCGTTGGGATCGCCGTTTTCGATGGCGTCGCGAAACCGTTCGTAGTCTCCGAAGGGATCGGGGTCCGTTCGGTGGGCTCGTGGGTTGAGGTCTGGAGTGCGGTAGCGGATCTGTCCGCCTTCGGGGATCCAGTGGACGATGTCAGCCCAGTAGCTGCGCGCCAGCTCGGCCTGAGCACGCTGAAGCTCCGCGTAGGCGATCCTGAGTTGCTCCTGCCCATGGCGTAGCGCATCGTAGACAATGTTCGGACAGTAAAATGCTCCGACACCGGCGGCGCTGCTAAGAAGGAGCAGCGTGCTAAGTGCTGAGATTCGACCACATGTGTGATAGCGCCACATCTGGTATTCCTTTGAGCAGGTTCTGCTAAGGCAGGCGGTAGACGGTGCGAGCGCCGTCGCCAGCCGTGATGAGATCCAGGTCCTGTGTGTAACGGGTGCGTGCAATGTCTGCGGCCAAGTTGTCGGCGATGCCGTCGCGGGTGGCCTTCTGGCGGATCAGTTGCGCTTCGACGAGATACGACAGGAACTGGTTGGTGATTTGCTCTCCGCGCAGCGTGACGAGGCGCGCGCCGACCGCTTTCTGCAAGAGGGCGATGTTGCCGTTCTGGGCTGTGCCGTCGCTCAGGTAGTCCTCTTGCAATGGCTCGAGCGCCTTCTCCATGGCGCGTCCGGCCATGCGGCCCTCACCGAGGCCACCGAGCACCAGACTGCCGAAGCCGTCCATCATCAGCGCATTCGTGTAGGCTTGGCTGGCGTGCCGACGTTGCTCTGGCGAAAAGCTCGCGAGGACGTCGTCAGGGTACTGGGGCAACCGGGTGGTGATCGCCTGCCAGGCTTCGCCGTCGGCGTCGCCGATGTTCACGGCGTCTTCGATGATGGGGGAGTAGAGACCGAACGGGTCGTGCTCCACCCCCTCGGTGCGCCAGCGCATGTTCGGCAGCACGTACCGGCCTTTCGCACCCGCCGGCAGGGCGCGCCGGAAGCGGTCCCACATCTCCCGGAGCTCGTAGTACGCCTGGTAGATCCGCTGGGCTTCCTTGACGATCTGGACGAGTTCGATGAAGCTCGCGGGATCGAACACGGGATACCCTTGGGCCGAGGCGCGCGACGGTAGCGCGACAAGGAAGACACTCACGAGGACGGCGGGCGCGAGGGTGTGTCGGAACATCGTGGTACCTCCCGGTCATCGAGCCGCGGCGTTGTTGAGGGTGCTCCCGTCGTACGGCGAGAGTTCCACATCCTTGGTGAGCAGGAGCTTGACGCGGGTCCCTTCCCGAATCGTGATCGAGGGCAGTCGGTTGAGAAAGCGATCCATCACGCGTCCAGCGGCATCAGCGGCGCTGGCGCCGCTCCCCGTGATGATGACGGTGCTGTCACCGGGAACGGCGGCAGCCGACGTGTAGAGACTCAGCCCTTGAATAAGACCAACCACTGCGGCGGCACCAAAGAGACTCCAGTAGTGGTGATCCACACGTCCGGTGAGCCCCGTGGCACCGATCTGATCCAAGCCTTGGAAGTCGTCGAGCAGGAGCGAACTCCCGTCTGGAAAGATGAGGCGATGAAGGACCGCGGCGAGACGTTCCTGGCCTAGGTTGCTGACCGGGCGGGTGCGGCCGAGCACGCGCGTGCCAGCGGGAATCAAGAGTGTGCGCGTGTCGTGGGAGTAGACCGGCGTGGTCACCATGCAGTTGACCGGCCCAGCCGCGCCGCCGTCGAGGCGATTCGTGAGCACCGTTTCGATGACGGTCCCTTCGAGCAGCGTCTGCGTCGGGGCGTTGTGACGCAGGGGCGGTGTGCGTTCTGGCGTTGTTGGCGCTGTCTCGGGCGGTGCGGAGCCTGCAGCCGCCTGTGCGGCTGGCGTGCCTGAGCTCGGCGCGGTCGGTCGGCGTTCGGGGAGCGCGCTTTGCGCTGGGGTCGCGGAAGACTGGTCAACCTGTTGCTGTCGAAGCGCAAGAGCAACGGCGGCGGCGATGTTGGGATCAAATCCCCCTGTGGCTGCAGCATCGGCCCCGTCCGGCGGGTTGGTGGGCGTTAGGAACTGCGAACGTGCCGCGGTGTTGCCTGTGGTCCCACGCACAGTATGGGCCACGCTGGACGCGAAGAGGCTTTCATACTCACGCCGGCGCCGTTCATCGGCCAAGGGGTCCCGAGGAGACACGACAGGGCGTTCGTCGGCGCCGCCGTCCGACCGTTTCGCAAGGTCTGAGCCGCTGCGCTGGCGCTGCGCCAGGAGACGTTGGTGCTCGTCGACCTGGCGCCGGTACTGTTCAATCGCGGTCTGGATTGCGCGCTGCTGGTCCTGTCTATCCAGGGTCGGGTCACCAGTGCCCATCTCGTTTACACCGGACCCGGGTGGTGTCGGCCGTGTGGTGAACATGATCAGCAGCATGAGGATGGCGACGGTGATCACGGCCCAGGTCTGCAACCGTCGTGGAATGACGCCAGCGGGCCGCTGGCGATGGTCGTCGATCGGCGGGGACGGCGAGCTCGGGCCGGCCCCGCTCGTATCGGGCGCGGCATGAAGCCGACTGTGGAAGAGGTGGGGAGGCAACATGCAGTACCTCGAGCGCGGCGCTAGCGTTCGCGGCGGAAGTCGGTCTTATGCTTGCCAATCGTGAAGTAGCCACGGTCCAAGACTTTGGGTACGGTATAGACGCCGTTTTCGACCGTGAACTGAATCAGACTTGGCTTCCCGTCCCGAATTTCGTAGAGAGCGGGAAGCTCGGAGGCACGAGCGCGGATGTACGTATTCTTGCCGTCGTGCCACACCTGCTGAAGGTAGAACGGGGCGTCGTTCGCTTTGAAGCGGTAGTCGAACCGGAGCGTCGTCGGGTAGGTGGCGATGGTCTTCGCCACCTCCTCGTGCGCCTCCGTTCGCACCCGTGTGAGTTGTGTGCGTAGTTGCTCGACTTCGCTGGCGGGAACGAACTTTGGCGCGGCCTGGAGGTTCCCCAGCATGCTCGGGTCAGTTGGCTCGATGGAAACAACGAGGTCTGCGACGCCCTTGTCGTCGGCCATCTCCTTGAGAGTGAAGCTGTAGATGTTGCCGCTGGCGGTCAGGAGGTGGAGATTGGTCTCGCTTCCCTCCTTGGCGGGCTTCGCGAAGGCGTAGTTCTGCGTCCCTTCGATTCGCCAATAGTCGTTATCACCGCCCAAGAAATCGAGAATCTGTTCCTGTTGCGGCAGGATGATCAGCGTGGTGAAGCGGAGCTTCGCTCTCAGAGGCACGATTGAGCGCGGACTGTAACGGACACGGCGGCTGCCGGTCTCCTCGTCCGTGGTCTGCGCGCCGGCCGAGGAGGTGCCGAGGCACAACGAACACACAACCAACAGGGGCAGGAAGGACGGGGGGCGGCGGTACATGACAACCATCTCCTTTCGCGGAACGTCACGCGGTCACCACAGAAGTGACGTGACCGTCGGCCGGCGTGTTTAAGCCATAGAGGCGGCGGCCATGCTCGCCAAACCGGAGCCGCAGGACTTTGGCGACATCCGGGCGCTTCAGCAAGAACTGTTCAGGGAAGATCAGCTTTTGAACGAGCTCCACCTCGGTGCGATTCAGGTGAAAGAGCTGGGCGTACGTGTCGGGATCGAGGTTCGGGTTAGCCAGGAAGAGTTTGGTGTGGCAGCTCTCGAGGACGACGCGCAGCATCTCCACCTGGGCGAGATCGTCGGTGCTTTGGGTACTGAGGATCATGGCCGCATTTTTCTTGCGCCAGGTTTTCAGCGCCGCCCGGATGTACGCCTTGACATGGGGATCGCGGAGGAAGCGCCACGCTTCGTCGACGACGAACAGCTTGAACGTCGCCAGATTCGCATCAGTGGTGATGGCGCCACTTGCCCGGTGGAGCACGTAGTAGAGGAGTGCTTCGAGGACCTGCGGGTATTTCTCGAGACCCTCGAAGTCAAAGGCCTGCCACCGACTGAACGTCAAGGTGTCTTCCGCATGGTCGAAGAGATCGGCGTAGATGCCAGGATGGACCCAGCGACGAAGCGGTTCTTCGAAGCTCAACGGGAGCGTTCTCGCGAGGGTGCTCAGTCGACGTGCAGGCGGGTCGAACTCGTAGAGGTTCTGCAGCGACTGTAGCAGCTCGTTGTGCTCCCGGTCGGTCAGCTCCCGGGCCACGAGCACATGGATGAAGTTGGCCAGGAAGTCAAGATTGTCTTTCGTGGGCGAGAGTGCAAACGGATTGATCGTGCAATCTTGGCGATCCAGGGTGACGTGGAAGTAAGCGCCCCCGAAGCGCTCGGTGAGCGCGCGGTAGTCACCGCCGATATCAAAGATGCAGGTGACGGGGTCGTACTTTTGCGCGTGCGTGAGGATGTATCGCTTGAGCGTGCTCTTCCCCGCTCCAGTGGCGCCGAGGACAAACGTGTGCCCGACGTCACGGTAGTGCGGATTCCAGTAGTAGAGACTCTTGTGCTGCGTTTCGAACGGAGCCAGGTACTCGCGCTGGAGGTGCGCATTGACGGGATCGCCGGTGTGCAGCGTGAAGATAAAGCTGAGATCGGCGAAGTTCGTCTCGAGGAGCCGGAGACTCCGAAGTTGGTATGGGTGACCACCCGGCAGCGTTGCCAACCACGCGGTGAGCAGATTGTATGTTTCGTCGACGAGTGTGGCGTTGGCGAGGGCAAACGCCTTCATCGTCTTGGATACGGTGCGATTCAGACGCGATCGGTCAGTGTCGTGCACGATGACGCTGAGCGCGAAATGACCGAACCGCTGGTTGTCGACCTCCAGCCGGGTCATGGCTTCGCCGAGGGCGTGAACGGTCGCCGTCGCGCTGTCGTCAAGCAAGACTTCGTGCTCCGCAGGAGCCTCGCGTGTCAGATAGCTCGCCAGCGAGACCTTGGTGTTGTGGAAGTGGACCTGCTTCGCCCGGAGTGCGCGCCTGGTGCGGTCGGCGCCCTCAGGGCGCCATTCGCTGCACAGGATCAGGTCTGAGACATCCTCACCGGCGTCCTCCTGACGGGCACCAATTTCGTACACCGGCTGGAACAGATGTGCACAAGTTCGGGGTGGTGGGTCTTTGAGCACCAGCACGCGCACGTAAGCATCGTCAAGGCGGAGATGATCACGGTGGCATTCGAGCGCAGAATCTGCCAGGAAGTAGTCCAGGTGGATCGGATAGTGACACCGCGTGTGGTGCTTCGAGGGGCTGTAGTTCAGCAGCGTTCGGAAGAACGCGAACGACTCCTCTCGTTCGAGGAGTCGGGGTGCCACGGTATCGGCGAGTTGGGCCTGCCACGTCTCCACCTTTCGCCGGAAGGTCACTTCCGCCTGCTGGAGCGCGCTGGCAAGGACCGTGCGGGCCCCACGCTCCGAAAACCAGATGCCGACTGTGGTAAGTGGCGACCGGACGGCGTCCTGCCCACGCTTCAGTGCCGCGTTCTGAGGGGGATCGTAGATGATGACCGCGTAGAGCTGGATGTCGGAGAGGTTGGCGCGTTGCGCCTCGAACCAGGCGCGACGTTCCTCGAGCGCGTCACGCGCGGCCACGTGCATCGCGTGCGTGGGATGGAGCTCCGGGCCGCTGCGCTTGAGCAGGTATTGATACAGATAGTACCGCTCGTCAAACACACGCGCAGCCGTTTCCCAGCGGTCGCGCACACGGGCGCGCTCCTGAGGTTCGAGGCACTCGTAGTCGACGCCGCGCAACGCGAAGACGGCGCCGATTGACCCGCTCTTGGTAAGGAAGAGGTGCTCATCGAGATAGCCGTAGAGATTCACCAGGGCGTTGAAGGCACCGGCCTCGGTGTAATCACGAAAGAAGCGACCGAGCGAGATCATAAGTGGAGATCCATGAACAGGCGCGGAGGCGCGTACTTTAGCGGGTCATAGCGCGACCGCCACCGACTCGCGATCTGGAGGACGCGAATCAACTCGGTATCACGAGCGGTGACGAACCGTCCCAGGACGAAAAACAGCAGAAAGATCAGGACGCCTGCCAGCAGCGACCGCAGCAACTGAAAACTGATCGCGCCAAGCATGATGGCGAAAATGAACATGCGCCGTTCCACGCCACACCACGTCAGCGGCTTGTTGATGACGTGATACACCGGTCGGAAGAAGGATTCGTCCATCACTGGGAACGTCCTGGGAAAATGCCGAGGAGCGGCGACCGATGATCAGGGACCTGTGGCTCCTGGGAACAGCCAGGAAACGACCTGGGGGGCTGCTAAGGTAAGCGCACCTCCGATGATGACCAGTGCGAGAGCGCGCTTCGACCCAGCTTCGCCGAACATGAACAAATAGCCCACGATGGCGACCGCGATGACCAGAATCGCGGAAGCTAGCGGCCCGGTGAGAAGTTGCGCGATCTGTTGCGCGGCATCCACCCAGGGTTGGCCACCGATAGGCTGGGCCGCTACAAGAGCCGGGAAGGCGAAGACGCCGGCGCTGGCAAGCAGGAGGGCGTGAAACTGACGCGCGCGACGCATGGATCCTCCTTTCGCGCGCGCGTCTTCAGCGCCCGCGCGTGCACAAGCAGAGCGGGTGAACGTCCGGAGTAGAGGGCAACGGTCGGGGCGGAGCCCGTTCATTCATGCCCTCTAATCAATAGATCGCCGTTTTGAAGGAGGAATCTTACAGACCGTCGGTCGGATTTTTGATGACGGTTCTATACTGAAAGTATTTCGGAGCGCGTCTCGAGGCTGTCCGACCCTGATGAGATGGTGTGGAAGATGGAGTTTGCGGACAGGCTTGCATTCGTCGATCAGACTGGCCAGCCGTTGAATGATCGCATTCAGCAGGTCCTCCGCCGTCTGCTGCCCGAGCTCCGCAAGCGCTATCCGTTGATCGTTGACGATGTGGTGATCACTGAGATCCTGGAAGGAGCAGGGCAACGGATCGCAGACCGCGAGCGGCGGTTCGGCCCGGTCAAGAACCTGCAGGGATACGCCTCGGTGATCGTGCGGCATGTCGCGGCCTCGAGGATGCGGCATGCGTCGATGCGGGTTGAACAGGCGGCACTCGACGCAGATGAGGGCCACGCAAGGCTGACTGCCCTTCCATCTAAGTACTGCATTTCATAAATACGATGACGTATTATGCTGACAGATCATCGGCCGGC
>WHTZ01000068.1 GCA_009377495.1 Luteitalea sp. | reverse complement strand
CAGCGGGGCCTACAACGACGTGCCCGGCCGCGACCCCCAGAACCGTTAAGCACCCATCATCCTGAGGGCTCTTGACAGTCGAGAGAACGTCGCTGTACTCTCGACAATCGAGAGTGAACAGGACGCGGCATCCGCACTCGACCCATGGCCACTCGCCTACATCATCGCGTGCGCATGGCGCTGCGATCGTTCTTGCGGCGCCCCATCGCGGAGCGCGAGCTGGACGAAGAGCTGCGGTTCCATTTCCAGGAGATGGAGACGTGGCACGCGCGTCGCCGTTTCGCAGGATTCGATCAGGCGAAGGAGGCCTGCCGCGATATGCGCCCGCTGCGACCGTTCGAGGACCTTCTGCAGGACTTGCGGTATGGCGCGCGGCTGCTCCGCCGCAGCCCGGTGTTTGCCGCGGTCGCGATCCTCTCGCTGGCGCTGGGCACCGGCGCCAATACGGCTATCTTTCAGCTCGTGGATGCCGTCCGCCTTCGGACGCTCCCTGTGCAGGATCCGCAGGAGCTGGTCGAGATCCGCATCGCGGACGCGCGCGCGCGGACCGGCAACTTCAACAACCGGCACTCGAACTTGACAAATCCGCTCTGGGAACGCATTCGCGCCGAGCAGCAAGCCTTCTCGGGCGCGCTCGCCTGGAGTGACGTCACCTTCGACCTTACCGCGGGCGGGGAACGACGGCCAGCGGAGGGGCTGTGGGTCAGCGGCGACTTCTTCAACACACTGGGGGTGGAACCGCTCATCGGCCGCCTGTTCACACCTGCTGACGATCGGCGTGGCTGCACCCCGCCTCTGGCGGTGGTGAGTCATGCCTTCTGGCAGCGCGAGCTGGGTGGCGATCCCTCTGCCCCAGGACGGACGCTCCTCTTGGACGGCCAGCCGTTCGAGATCATCGGTGTCACACCTGCGGGTTTCTTTGGCGTCGAGGTCGGTCGCGCCTTCGACGTCGCCGTGCCGATCTGTACGGAACCCGTGGTGCGCGGCGGACAAACAGCGCTGGACACACGGACGCAGTGGTTTCTCGCCGCCATGGGCCGGTTGAAGCCAGGCTGGACCATCGAGCGGGCGAGCGCGCACCTCGGCGCTCTCTCAGCGGGCGTGTTCGAGGCCACCGTATCGCCCAGCTACAACGCCCAGGATCGCAAGAACTACCTCGCCTTCAAGCTCGGCACGTTCCCGTCGAGCACGGGGCTTTCGCGGCTCCGCGGCGACTATGAAGCGCCGCTGTGGATTCTGCTCGGCGTGACGGGGCTCGTGCTGCTCATCGCGTGCGCGAACCTCGCCAACCTCATGCTGGCGCGCGCCACCGCGCGCGAACGGGAAATTGCGGTGCGGCTCGCCATTGGCGCGTCGCGCACGCGCATCGTGCGCCAAATGCTGTCGGAGAGCCTGCTCATCGCAGCCATCGGGACAGGCATCGGCCTGTTGCTCGCACAGGGCATCAGTCGCCTGCTCGTCGGCTTCCTCAGCACCGAGCGCAGCCCACGCTTTGTGGATTTGACGCTCGACTGGCGTGTCTTCACCTTCACGATCGCGCTCGCGGTCGGCGCGTGTCTGCTGTTCGGGCTGGTCCCGGCAATCGGCGCCACTCGGTCATCTCCCGCCAGTGCCATGAAAGCAGGCGGGCGGGGGATGACGGACGTGCGCGAGCGCTTCGGGATGCGCCGCGGCCTGGTTGTCCTCCAAGTCGCGCTCTCGCTCGTCCTCCTCGTCGGCGCCCTGCTGTTCGTGCGCAGCCTACGAAATCTCTTAACGCTCGATCCAGGATTCCGGCAGGACAGCCTTCTCATCGCCAGCCTCGATCTGCGCCGCGCTGGTGTGGCGGAGGAAAGCCGCCTGATCGTGTACGAGGAGATCACGAACCGGCTGCGTGCGCTCCCCGGCGTCGCCGCCGCCGCGCGGACGTTCATTGTGCCGGTCAGCGGCGCCTCGTGGCGACAGCGCATTTTCATCGGCGGCAGACCCCAGCCCTCGGCCTCGAATTTCAACCTCGTTGGGACCGGCTATTTTGCGGCGATGGGCACGCCGATTCGGGTGGGACGTGACTTCGACCGGCGGGATACGCCGACCTCGCCACGGGTCGCGATCGTCAACGAATCATTCGTGCGAGAGTATGTCCAGGGCGCCAATCCCCTCGGGCAGACATTTCAGAACGAAGGGCCGCCTGGAGAGCGATGGCCGTTCTATCAGATCATCGGTGTGGTCAAAAACACGAAGTATCGAGACCTTCGCGAACCGCTCGCGCCGCTGGCGTTTCTTGCCGCCTCGCAGGACGAGAATCCTGGTCCGTCCTTGCAACTTGTCATCCAGCCAGCCGTGGCGCTTGCGGCGGTGACCTCCGCTGTCACGCGCGAGATCGGCAACATAGACTCTTCCATCTCCGTGCAGTTCGATACGATGACAGCGCAGATCCAGCGTTCGCTCCTGCGAGAGCGGCTGATGGCATTCCTCTCTGGATTCTTTGGCGCGCTGGCGGCGGCCGTCGCGACGATCGGCCTCTACGGCGTGATGTCGTACACGGTGGCGCGACGCAGGACAGAAATCGGAATCCGGATGGCGTTAGGTGCGGACCGCGGTGCGGTGGTGTGGATGATCGTGCGCGAAGCCGGGATTCTCGTGCTGGTGGGCTTGATCACCGGCGTCCTCCTCACAATGATCGCCGCGCGCACGGCCACTGCGCTCCTCTTCGAACTGCAGCCGTGGGACCCGCTCACGCTAACGTTGGCGATGCTGACCTTGGGAACCGTCGGCATGCTCGCAAGCTGGCTTCCGGCATATCGCGCATCCCACCTCGAACCGACGCTCGCGCTGCGGGAGGAGTAGGACACGCCGGTCACGATCGCGCTCACCACCAGCGCCGCCGATGGAACCACCAGCCCATGCCGACGCCCAGCGCCGCCATCATGCCGGCAATCCACCAGAACTGAACACGCTCGCCGCCCGGCAAGTGCGGAAGCGCGACGTTCATGCCGTAGAGCCCGGTTAGGACGGCGAGCGGCATGAAGATGGTGGCAATGAGCGTGAGCACCTTCATCACCTCGTTCAGCCGGTTCGACATGAACGAGAGGTGCGCGTCGAGCAGCGCCGTCACGCGGTCATGGAAGGTGTTGGCCTCCTCGGTGAAACGCACGAGATGGTCGTAGACATCGCGAAAGCGGTAGGTCAGTGTCTCGTCAATGGCGGGATACTCGCGGCGAGCGAGCCGAGCCACGGCATCGCGCTGTGGCACCGTGATCCGTTTCAGTAGACCAACATCGCGCTTGAGCTCCACGATCCTTCGGACGATGTCTTCGCCTCGTCCCTCCAGCACGTCCTCCTCCAGCGCCTCGAGCCGATCGTCGAGCTGATCCACCTCCGGAGCGTAATGGTCGACCATGGTGTCGATGATGCGATGCATCAGCGCGCCCGGGCCTTCTCCCAGGAACCGCTCGTTTCTGGCACACACCTCTTTGATCCGCGCGATCGAGCGTGACGTGCCATCGTGCACGGTCACCAGGTAATGCTGCCCTAGAAAGAAGTCGATGTCGTGAGTGGCAAACGCCTCTCGGCCGGGTTGGAAGGCAATGCCATGAAGGATCAGGTACAGATAACCTTCATAGGACTCGACCTTGGGATGATGCAGCTCGGCGATCGCGTCCTCGATCGACAGCTCGTGGAACCGAAAGGTCCCGCCGAGTACGTCGACCGCCGACGGCTCGGGTAAGGCAATATCCACCCAGAGGACCACGGAGCTTTCCGGCGCCAACCAATCGCGGTCAACCCGCTCGGCCTGTCGGGTGCTCCCGTCCACGTGGGCGAAGACAGTAATCATCGTGAGGATCACCGCAAGTGCGATGAGTATACCGGGTGGCTCGAATACCTGAAGCGCTTGCTGGACGAGATCATCGATTGACACTGACGTCAGGACGATGGCATCGTCGTCGAAGGCGGGTAGCCAGAGCGGACGTATAATGACTTCTCACGCAGCTTCTTCTGTGCAGGGAGCACACATGCCGACGCAGGCGGCCACCTATGTCGATGCCATTCGGCATCTACCGGCCGGCAGCACTTTGATCATTCCCGACGTCTCCTGGGCAGAGTACGAGCAGCTTCTTGCTGATCTGGGCGAAGGCTACGCCGTCCGACTCACCTACGACCAGGGGAGGTTGGAGATCATGAGCCCTTCGTCCAAGCATGGAAAATACACGGCGTTCGTCCTCCTTCTCGGGCATGTCCTGGCCAGCGAGCTGAAGACGAGCTTTGAAAGCTTTGGCTCGACCACGTTCAAAGAACCGGCCTTGAAGCAGGGCGCGGAACCTGATACCTGCTTTTACGTGCAACATGCGGCACAAGTTGTCGGAAAGGACGACCTCGATCTCGCCGTCGATCCACCACCGGACGTCGTCGTTGAAATCGATGTTTCTCACAGCTCGGCGCGCAAGCTCGCCTTCTACGCCAAGCTCGGCGTGCCCGAGGTGTGGCGATTCGAGGAGCCCCGTGCCTCGATGTATCACCTCACCGGAACGGACTACACCGAAGCCCAGGCAAGCCTAGCGTTTCCCGCGTTCACGGCTGACATGTTGACGGCACTCCTCCACCAGATCAGCACCGAAGGGCAACAAGCGGTCCTCGAGGCGTTTGGGGAGTCGCTTCGCCACAGGACTTAGCCCCCCTCCGCGCGGTCCAATACCCGAGCCGGGTCTGAGCGGGCGATCGGTCAGGGCGGGAGCGTCGTTATTGTACGTGGGCTCCCAACGTAGGGAGCAGCACGCAGGGGGCGCCTTATGGCCAAGAACATCATCATTTGCTCCGATGGAACGGGGAATACCGCCATCAAGGGGCGGGGCACGAACGTCTTCAAGCTCTACGAGGCGGTCGACCTCAACGGGCATCGACTCGACCCGGCCCTCACGCCGCAGGTCGCCTTCTACGATGATGGCGTCGGCACGGAGAACTTCAAGCCACTCAAGATCATCGCGGGAGCGAGCGGCTACGGCTTGAGCCGGAACGTCAAGCGGCTCTACAAGGAGCTGGTACGGATCTACGACCCCGGGGATCAAATCTTTCTCTTCGGCTTCAGCCGCGGGGCCTTCACGGTGCGAACGTTGGCGGGCCTCATCGCGACGTGCGGCATCCTCGACGCGTCCAAGACGCCCACGACACGCGATCTACACCGTGCCGTCGCGCGGGCCTATCGCGTCTACCGCTATCGCTACCGCACGGCACTCGGCCGGATGCTGTTCGGCGCGCCCGATCCGGCGAGACTCGAAGCGTTCAAACGGGACTGCTGCCTCGACGACGTGGCTCGGATTCGCTTCATCGGCGTCTGGGACACGGTGGACGCCGTCGGTCTACCGTTCCATCTCAGCGACATCCTCAACACGGCCGTCTACCGCTACAAGTTCCCGGACTACCGCCTCAGCCCGCTCGTGGACCGCGCGTGCCACGCCCTCGCCATCGACGACGGGCGGCACTCGTTCCATCCGCTGCTGTGGGATGAAACGCAGGAGACCGACGGGCGCATCACGCAGGTGTGGTTCGCGGGCGCGCACTCGAACGTGGGCGGCGGCTATCCAAAGCACGGGGTGTCGCTGGTGCCGCTCGATTGGATGATGACGGAAGCGGAGCAGGCCGGCCTGCGGTTCAATGCGACAGAGCGAGCGTGTTACCGCGAGCACGCCAATGTGGACGACAAGTTGTACGACCCGCGCGCCGGCTTGGGCGTCTTCTACCGGTGGAAGCCGCGTGACGCCCACGCGATGTGCCAGGTCAACGGCGTCGCACCCAAGGTGCACGTGACAGCGTTCGAGCGTGTCGCACACGGCACCGAAGACTACGCCCCCGGCAACCTGCCCGCCGGCGCATCGCTCGTCTTCACGTCCTCGGGGCAGCCCGCCCACGACGTATTCCTGGCCGCACGCGCCGACGCGCTTCAGCACGTAGTACGGCAGAGGCACGCGGAGCCGCTGCTGCCTCACGTGCGGCGCGCAGTCTTCGCTGGGCGGCTTTCGTACTACCTGTATCTCGTCACGTGCACGCTCGTGGTGATCGCTGCGGCTGGTGCGAACGGCCTCCCGTCGCTCGTCGATCCGGGCGCGCTTGCGCGGAACCTTGGGCACCTCATCGCCGGCCTGGCCACGAGTCCGCTCCAGACGGCCCTCGACATGGTCCGTGCGCTCGTCGAGCACCCGCGGCTCGCTGGCTGGCTCGCCGCTGGCCTGATCACCGCCTACGTCTTGTCGTTCATCGCGGACCGCACGATGAGCGCGAAATTCTCCTGCTTCTGGTTCGGCCTCCAACAGGATCTGAGGGGTGCGTTGAAACAGGCGCGGCAGTCGCTAGTGTCCCAGGCGATACCGCACGAGATGCTGAGAGTAGCCGCCGTCGACGGTGAGCGTCGACCCCGTGACGTACGATGATGCCGGCGATGCCAGATAGAGTGCCGCCGCGGCGACCTCTTCGACATGACCCGTCCGACCGGCCGGGATCCACTCCTTGAAACGCTCACGACCGACGGCATCGAGGACGTCCCGGTTCGTCTCGGTTTCTATGGCGCCAGGCGCGAGGCTGTTCACACGAATCCCGAGTGGCGCGAGCTCGAGGGCGGCAACGCGTGAGAACATCGAGAGCGCCGCCTTGGCCATGCAGTACGCGAGATTGCCGGCGTACGGCACGGTCTCGTGAATTGACGTGACGTTGATGACCGAGGCCGTGCTCGCAGCCCCGAGCTGCGGTAGCAGGTACTGCGTCAGCTCGACCGCCGCGCGTGCGTTGACCCGCCACGTTCGCTCGAGATCCTCCACGGACAGCACGGTGAGCGGCTGCGGCATCTGGACGGCCGCGTTGTTGACAAGCACGTCCAGACGAGGCTCGTGCGCGGCGAAGGCGTTGGCCAGGCCGCGTATCTCCTCATCTGCCGCGAGATCGGCGGCGAGAAAGCGATCGCGGAGCGGCGCGGTCAGCGCTTGTCTATCCTCGACACGGCGGTCATGAGCGTAGACTCGTGCGCCGGCGGCCGTCAGCGCCTGCGCGATCGCCAAGCCAATTCCCCGTCCGCTCCCCGTGACCATCGCGACCTTACCAGCCAGCACGCCGTCTCGATCGGTCATCGGCAACTCCAGGCAGTTTCATGGGCGGACTTTGTACTCTCTTGTAAAATCCTCCCCCGATCCACAACGAGGGGCCTAAAGGCCCCTCGCTACGTAGTGAAAAGGGAAACGGGGACTGCCCTCGTTTTCGTCAGCGTCAGTTCTTGCGGGCCGCGGCCACGAGGCCGCGGCCCACGACGTTCACTCCAGGCACCGAACCCAAGTTTCGGTGCCTGGAGGGTTCCCGAAAAACGAGGGCTGTCCCCGTTTCCCTTCTCACTCCTCCAACATGAATGGATACCGGTAGTCCGTCGGTGGGACGAACGTCTCCTTGATGGACCGCGTGCTGACCCATCGCAGCAGGTTGAGCTTGGAGCCTGCCTTGTCGTTCGTGCCGGATGCACGGGCGCCGCCGAAGGGTTGCTGCCCAACGACCGCACCGGTCGGCTTGTCGTTGATATAGAAGTTCCCTGCCGCATGGCGCAACACATCGGACGCGACGCGAACGGCGTGCCGATCTCGCGCGAAAATCGCCCCCGTGAGCGCGTACGGCGACGTCCGATCTACCACCCGCATCGTCTCGACGTAGCGATCATCAGGGTAGACGTACGCGGTAACGACGGGCCCGAAGATCTCCTCGCACAGAAGGCGGTGGCTCGGGTCATCGGCCTCGATGAGTGTGGGTTGGATGAACCAGCCTTGACGATCATCCGCGTGGCCGCCGACGAGGATTTTTGCGCTCCGCCGCGCGTCCTCGAGATAGCCACTGATCTTCTGGAACGCAGGCGCGTCGATGACGGCTCCCATGAAGTTCCGGAAATCACGGATGTCGCCCATGCCGATGCTCTCGACCATCTCCACGATGCGGTCCCGCACGTCGGGCCAGAGCGAGCGCGGCACATAGACGCGGCTGGCGGCCGAGCACTTCTGCCCCTGGTACTCGTAGGCACCGCGGACAATCGCAACGGCAGCCGCTTGCGCATCAGCCGAGGCGTGAACGACGACGAAGTTCTTCCCGCCCGTCTCGCCGACCACGCGCGGGTACGAGCGATAGCGAGCCATCTGGCCGCCGATCGTCTTCCACACCCCGTTGAAGACGTCTGTGCTTCCCGTGAAGTGCACGCCTGCGAGATCCGGATCCGAGAGGACGCGCTCCGAGATGGCGACCGGATTGCCAGGCACGAAGTTGATGACCCCAGGCGGCAATCCGGCCGCCTCGAGCAGCCGAACCGTGTAGTAGGCACTGAGGATCGCGCTCGACGCCGGTTTCCACAGCACCACGTTCCCCATGAGCGCAGGTGAACCGGTGAGGTTGCCGCCGATGGCCGTGAAGTTGAACGGCGAGATGGCGTAGACGAAGCCTTCGAGCGGCCTGTACTCCATCGTGTTCCAGATACCAGGACTGCTGATTGGCTGCTCCCCGTACAGGGCTTGCGCATACGACACGTTGAAGCGGTAGAAGTCGATGAGCTCGCACGCCGAGTCGATCTCCGCTTGAAATGCGGTCTTCGACTGACCGAGCATCGTTGCGGCGTTGAGCGTGTCCCGCCACGTCGTGGCGAGCAAGTCTGCCGCGCGGAGGAAGACGGCCGCGCGATCTTCCCACGACCACCGTGCCCACTCTGCTTGTGCTTGCCGCGCGGCCTCGAGGGCGTGCTCGACCAGCTCGGGTGTTGCCCGATGCCAGTCCGCCAGCACGTGACCGTGGTCGTGCGGCATGACCGCGCGCCCCATGTCGCCCGTCCGATATTCCTTGCCGCCAATGACGAGGGGAACCTCGATGCGCTCGGCCGCGATTGCTGCGAGCCGAGACTTGAGTGTCGCGCGCTCCGCCGTGCCGGGCGCGTAGGAGCGTACGGGTTCGTTGACGGGCAACGGAACGTGACGACGTCCGGCAAACGCGCCAACGGTCACGGGCTCGGCACCCGCTGGAGACGCGCCGGGAGCCGGTGTGGCAACGAGAACGTCCTGGGTCGTGGGAGTAGCCATAGAAGCGCTGTCCTGTGAGCGATGCTTCCAACGAGATTAGAAGCATCTTCAAGTTTATCAGCCTTCGAAAACCAGGGCTGTCCCGGGCTGCCCCCGTTTTCTCCTCACGGGACCCAGATGCGCTCCAGCCGCTCCGCGAGTCGCGCTCGGAAGCTCTGACCGACTTTCAAACCCGTTCCGTCGTGGAGCACAACCTCATAGTCGCCGCCGCCGCACGCGCGCAGCTCCCGAATCCGCGTCACGTTCACGGCGTGACACCGGTGGATACGCACGAACTGGCTGCCCAGCCGCGCCTCGATATCCTTCATCGTCTCGCGGATGGTGTGAGAGCCTTCTTCGAGGTAGAGGCGCGCGTAGTTGCGCTCGGCTTCGACCCAGTTGACCTCGTCCGGCCATACGAACGCAGCGCGACCCTCGCTGCGCACGATGATCCCGCGGCCAACCAATGGGTTCTCGCTGCGATGAGTGGCGCCGTTACCGACGCTGTCGTGCCGACCCTGGACGTTGGTGGAATCGCTCGCTGGTATCATGGCAACACCTCTCCAGACTCGCTCGATCTAGGACAGGCACCGTTCGATATCGGACACCATCAACCCAGCGATCTCGCCAGCTGGCCCTACGCTGATGTGAGCAGCTCGGCGTCGCGCGGGGGCGCGCCATCCGGTGGTGCACGGCGTTTTCGGCTAGCGGATGCCGTATCGAATGCAGCATGGCTCGGTCCTGCAACCTCACGAGTACCTGGTTATAGACGTTAAATCGGTGCCCGAGGTGCACACGGCCCGTCTCGAGGCACGTCGTCAGGTAAGCGAGCTCCGTGCCAAGGCAAGGTGCGAGGTGCAAGGGGCTGGTCTCAGGGCCCTAGAGCCTGGGACAGCCCTGGCACCTCGCACCTCGCACCTTGCACCTTCATTTAGCCCTTCTCGTACGTGCCCATGATCTCCGCTTCCGCAAGCATGTGCTCGCGCATCGCTTCCTCGAGCTGCGCTTTCGTCGGCTCGCTGAGATCGGGGAGCGTGGCGCCGAGGGCGTAGATCTTGAAGAAGTAGCGATGTCGGCCAATCGGGGGGCACGGGCCGCCGTAGCCAGTGCGCTTCCAATCGTTCCTCCCTTCGGCCGTGCCAGATGGCAGCCCGTCGCGCGCCACGCCGCGCGCGAGCCCCGTCGAGGTCGGAGGCAGGTTGTAGAGGACCCAATGCACCCACGTCATCTTGGGCGCTCGCGGATCCGGCGCGTCCGGGTCATCGACGACAAGCGCCAGACTCCGTGCGGATTCGGGTATGCCCGACCAGGAAAGGGCGGGTGAGATATCATCACCCTCACACGTGAAACGCGACGGGATTCGGCCGCCCGCCTCGAAGTCCGTAGACCAGATCCTCATGACGTATCCCCCTCAGGAATGAGTTGGTGTCGACACGCGTCAGCGCGCGGTCGTGACGATCAGCACCCAGTCACCGTGACTCGGCGTCTCGAACGCCACCTCTTGGCCCGAACGGACACCGCTCGCGTTCGTCCGCGCACCCGTGCGCGGGTCGAACCAGGTCGCCCGGCCCCGAGGCATCGCCTCGACGCTCACCCGGATCGTGCGCTCCTCAGGCGTATAGCACACGAGGAGGTCGTTCGACTCGGACGCCGCCGCCGCGATGAACCGCCGCGGCTGCCGCGCGCCTGGCTGTTCCGCGAGCGCGTGCGGTGCTGGTCGCAGGCGCCAGAAGTCGATCGGCGTGAAGAGCGCCGCCACGTGAGCCATCTGCTCGGCGCCCGGCATCACCAACGCCTGCCTCCAAGGAAGCGGGATGCCGCTCCGAGCGTGATCCGTTGGCGGCCTCGTGCCATCGTCCCATCCCCAGACACCGTGGCCGCCGTACGTGACGCCGGCCGGCGGCGCATTCAGCAGGCTCCAGTACACGGCGCGCCGGACGGTGTGCGGTGCAATGGGCATGCGCGACTGGTAGGCGAGGTGCCGCTCGTACGGCGGCTCGAGGTTGATGAACGGACGCACCGGTTCGAGCGTCCAGTCACGCGCGGGTGGGCCTTGGGTCATCCACGCTAGGGTCTTGTCGTCGTCTCCGTGGCCACCCTGGTAGCCGTGAATGTCTATCCAGGGCTCGTCCTGGAACTCGCGCAACACCCAGTGCATGCCGCCCGGGTGCAGCAGGACCGGCGCGTGAGGGCCATCTCCAAAGACCGCGCGACCGATGCGCTTCCACCGCCCCGCCTTCTCCTCTCGATAGTCGCCGTCGCCCGCCAGGATCCAGACCACGTTGTGCCCCTGCCATCGCGCGACCATGTACCGGACGAGCCGGACGGCCTCACCCTCTGGCAGCGAGAAGCCCGGATTGACGGCGGGGTTCGACCCGCTACCAATCGCCCAGAGCAGCACGGGCACACCGAGCAGTCCCGCCCGATTCAGCGCCGTTAGCTTCGCATCGAGACGTTGGAAGAACATCGGGTCGACCGCGATGCGCTCCTGCCCGGTAAACGCGGCGGCCTGCTGCCGATCTCCCTCCGGTGCGGCGCGCCATTGCGTGGTGACCCACTGAACCGCCGTGAACCGCTGCCGGACGCGCTCGCGCAGGTAATGCTGCCACTCGCCCGGCGTCGAGAGGAGCGCGGCATTCCACCCGGTGTCGGCGAGCCAGAAGAACGGCGTGCCGTCAGCGTGCTGCAAGAACCGACGGTCGGGCCGCACGCGGACGGGTCCGTGGCGATCGAAGCGGGTCGCCCCTCTCTGCTCGGTGACTCGGAAGCGCCCCGTCCGCCCGTGGAGGCCGGTATCCGATTCGACCGACGCCACGGTCACGAACGTCCAGTTGCCGATCTCATCCGGCGCGATGCGCACGCGCCAGGTCGTCCCGCCATCCCAGAAACCACGAACGGGCCGCGTCTGCCCAGACGGTGATGTGAAGGTCACGCGCAGCTCGTTGTCCTGGATCGGATTGTCGTAGTGTCGAGCGCTCGTGAACGTCGCTTCGAACAGGCTCCAGCGCGGGACGTCCTCCTCGCCCGCGGCGGCGCGAATTCCGGATAGCCCCCAGACGACGAGCACACAGCACACGAAGCCGGGACATCGGGTGAGCATCTGTGCGAGCGATCCGCCGAGGCAAGTCTTTCTCATGCTCTTCAGCTCCGGCGATCATGGCGGCCCTGAAGGGCGGCGCTCTCATGAAGGTTGTCAACGGAGGCGCGCGCCAGCGCGCGGCGATCGCGCCACCGCGACGATAAGATGGCCGCCAGCAACAGGGCTGCCCCGATCACGTCTGTCACCAGCCCAGGGACGATCAGCGTCAGCGCGGCGGCGACGAGTAGCACGCGCTCCAGCCTGGACGCTTCGCGCCACAAATAGCCCTCGAGAGCGCCGCCCAGCGCGACGACACCAGCTACGGCCGTCACGACGACGTGAAGCATCGAGACCGTGCTGAAGCCGACGCCGAGCATGATCGGCGAATAGACGAAGATGTACGGCACCAGAAACCCCGCCGCGGAGAGGCGAATCGCCGTCAGCGAGGTCCTCAGCGGACTCGCCCTCGCGAGACCGGCCGCCGCATACGCCGCCAGGGCCACCGGCGGCGTCAGGTTCGCGAGCACACCGAAATACATTACGAAGAAGTCAGCGGCCAGCCGATCCACTCCCAGCGTGATCAGCGCCGGCGCGGCCATCGTCGACGTGATGATATACGTTGGGATCGTCGGCAGCCCCATGCCGAGGACGAAGCAGGCCAACATCGTCAGGACGAGCGTCGGCATCACCATTCCGCCGGCAAGCGAGATGATCGCAGTCGACAGCTTGAGGCCCGCACCCGTCAGCGTCACGATGCCGACGATGTTGCCAACGACCGCGCAGGCGATGGCCACGCCGATGGTGTTTCGGATACCCGCGTCGATCGCCCGGACAATAGCCGTGGGCGAGGCGCCGCGCCGGTCGAGCACCTCACGAAATTGCACGCGGCGACCGCCTGCCCGCGCCCGCGCCGCGGCGGCGAGCGCGGCGGCAACACCCAAGCCGAGGCTGACCGCGATGCTCGTCACCGCCGCAAACACCGGTGAGCGCCCAGCGATCATGAGGCCGATGAGCACGAGGATGGGGAGCAGGAGGTGACCATCCGAGCGCAGGATCTCTGCCACCCGTCGCACCCGCTCGTTCGCCGGCTGCACACGGTACCGTGCAGCGTGGAGATGAATTTGCACGCCGGTCGCCAGGAAGTACAAGAGAGCGGGCACGATCGCGGCGAGCGCGATGCGTGAATATGGCATCCCGAGTCGCTCGGCCATGATGAAGGCCGCCACCCCCATCACCGGCGGCATGATCTGGCCGCCCATCGATGCGGTGGCCTCGACGGCGGCGGCGTAGTGAGGCGCGAAGCCGTTACGCGTCATGAGCGGGATGGTGATGGCGCCCGTTGTGGTCACGTTTGCCAAGGCACTGCCGTTGATCGTGCCCATCAGCGCGCTGGAAAGCACCGCAACCTTCGCCACGCCGCCGCGTGTGGTCCCTGCCACGGCGAACGCCAGATCATGGAACAGACGGGCGAGGCCTGAGCGCTCGAGAAAGGCTGCGAACAGGATGAACACGACGATGTACGTGGCCGACACTTGCAGCGGCACACCGAAGATGCCTTCGGTGGTCGTGTAGAGAAACTCGAGGATGTCGGCGGGCGCGTATCCGCGGTGTGCGAGCAGCCCCGGCACCAGCGCCCCGAACAGGCCGTATCCCAGAAACAGACCAGCCGTGGCCACGAGCGCCCAGCCGTGCAGCCGGCGCGCGAGATCCAGCGTCACGAGAACGGCCGTGGCGGCAAAGGCGAGATCGGCCGTTCCGGGCGCGCCGACGCGTGTGATGATGTCGCGGAACGCGACGACCAGGTACAACGGGGCGGCAAGCGCCGCGACTGCGGATGCCACCAGCCAGGCACGCCGGGTGCGGGAGCCGCTTGCCACGGCCAATGTGAGATACCCGAGCAGGCCTAGCCCACCGAGATGGATCGCGCGGTGGACGAGCGCAACCGGTGTGCCAAAGATCGCGGCGTACAGGTGATACGCGCCCAATCCCACGGCGATCACGGAAATGACGTGTTGCAGGGTTCTAGTGGACCGCGGCTGGGTCCGCGCTCCCCGACGCTCACTTGCGAGCCCCGAAACTTGACCCAATGCGTCAAGTTTCGGATTCTCAAGGGTTCTAGCGAACACGGCGTCCCTTCCGGCCACGCTCATCGGGCCCTCACCGCAAACCGGCCGTAATCCGGCAGCCAGTGACCGATCGGCCACGTGCGGCCACGCCACAGCAGCGTCACCTCCGCGGGGCGCCAGTTCATCATCCTAATCTCTCTGAGGACCAGCGGCGCCGCCACCTCGTATCCGTCCGGCGTCCGAGAGATCGGCGATCCGTCGGTCGACGCCGTCGGCATGCCGGGACCGAAGCAAGGAAATGTCGACCCAGTCTGCCGAATCGACCTGTCAGACGCGATGATGTAGTGGTGCCGCCAGCGGCACCGTTCCGAGGAATGGGTGAACGCGAGGTCGAACGGCTCGCCCGCGCGCGCAGGCGCCGTCCAGACGACGTGGCCAGCGGCCGTCACGACCTCCAGCCGCTGAACCAGGAATCGGGGCTCGAGAATCAGAGAAAACGAGGTCGAGAGGATGGCGGCGCTCACGAGCACCAGCGCTGAGAGTGCGCGGGGAGCGCGGCTCATTTGCCAAGCTCCAGCTCGCGGTAGTACCGGGCGGCGCCGGGATGCAACGGGATCGGCGTCGAGCGACCTTGCTTTGGATCGACCGTTCTTGCGGCGGCGTGCGCGTTCCCCAGCTCGCCCAGCGACTCGAAGAAGACACGGGTGAGTCGGTACACGAGCGCGTCGGGCAGGTCCGCGCGACACACGAGTAGGTTGTCGACCCCGAGCGTCGTCAGGTCGCGGTCGAGTCCGCGGTAGGTGCCCGTCGGAATCACGACTGGCTTGAAGAAGGGATACTCCTCGCGGATGCGTGCGGACGCGTCGCGGTCGATCGGGAGGAGCCGCACCCCGACGGTGGTCGCCGCGTCGGTGAGGGCGGCAACCGGGTAGCTCGCCACCAAGAACCCCGCATCGAGCGTGCGGTCTTGCAACTGAGCGGCTACCTCGGCGAACGAGAGGAAATCGGCCTTCACGTCGCCGTAATTCAGACCGTGCGCTTCGATGATGATGCGCGCCGCGACCTCGGTGCCACTGCCAGGTGCGCCGACGCCGACGCGCCGGCCTCGCAGGTCGCGCACGCGCCGAATCGCGCCGTCGGCGCGGGCGACAATCTGCACCGTGTTCACGTACAGGACCGCCATACCGCGAAGGTTCGCATGCGGCCGCGGGATCGTCTGCGTGCCACTCGTATAGGCGAGATACGCGACGTCCCCCTGGGTGAATGCGACGTCTACCTTCCTCTGTTCCACCGCCTGGACGTTGAAGACCGACGCGACCGTCGCCTGCGCGGAGGCCGTGACGCCGGGAATCGCGTCCGTGTAGAGTCGCGCAAGCGCACCGCCGAGCGGGTAGTACGCGCCGGCCGTGCCTCCGGTCGCGATTGTCAGGAGCCTCACGGGCTCGTCCGGCGCCGCACGGCAACCCACAACAGGGATGAACAGTAACGCAGCCCAGACAAGGGAGACGCGCATCGCTCGGATTACGGCCGTTTCTTCCAATATCGCGCTAAGCCAAGCCAGCAGTGCTCGAAGGGCACAGCCAGCGTGTATCGTGTGAGCGTGGCTTCGTCGACGTGACCCCAGAGCTCCCGACGGAGCTCGGTGACGAACCGCTCCTGCCGCGTCGCGTCGGTCGTGTCGGCGGCCTCAGTCGGCTCGGCAACGAGGCGGCGGGCCACGTCGGCTAGTCGCTCGAGGCGATCGAGCAGGTCTGCAAGGTGAGGGCCTGGCGTGGTGAACGGTCCGAAGTGCGTAAGGAACAACGTGTCTGGCTGCCACGCACGAATCCGTGCGACGCTCTCGTGCCACGCCTCGACATCCACGTCGGGGGGCGGCGTCGGGGGCAAGGCAACCGACGATGGGGGAAGGCGCACCCCCGCCACGTCGCCAACGAGCGCCACCCGTGACGCGGCGTCGTAGTAGCTGACGTGGTGCGAGGCATGGCCGGGCGTGTGGGCGACGCGCAGCTCGCGACCGCCCACGGCGAGCGTCTCACCTCCCTCGAGTGACGTCACGCTGGCCTGCGGCACGGCTTCCACCGCGCCCCAAAGCGCATCCATTTGGTCGCCGTACAAGCGGCGCGCGCTCTCGAGCAGCCGGGTCGGATCAACGAGGTGCTTCGCGCCGCGCTCGTGGACGAAGACGCGAATGTGCGGGTTCTCCCGCACGAGTGTTCCGGTCGCGCCAGCGTGGTCGAGGTGGATGTGCGTGAGCAAGATCGCTTCAACATCCCCGGCCCCCATGCCGCCACCTTCCAGGCCAGCGCGCAAGCCGCCGAGTGCCACCGACGGTCCAGGGTCCACGAGCGCCACGCCCGAGGCGCCCTGCAGCACGGCTGTGGCGATGATGCCAGGCGTGCCCCGATAGCGCACATCAACGAACCGAAAGCCAGATGCGAGCGTTTGCATGGCACGCCGATCGTATACTGGGATTAATGGTCCGGGCACCGCGGGCGGGCAGCGCCGGTCGTTGCCCCTGGGCTGCCGGTTCGTGAGCTATGTCAGGTCAGGATCCGCAGACGGGCGAGCTGGTGACCGAGCGGCCGGATCAGCGAACGGACGAGCCGGCGCTGTTCAAGGTGCTCCTCCTCAACGACGACTACACGACGATGGACTTCGTGGTGATGATCCTCGAGGAGGTGTTTCACAAATCGCCCGCCGAGGCGTTTCGGATCATGATGAAGGTACACCACGAAGGGCGTGGCCTCTGCGGCTTGTATCCCTTCGAGGTCGCCGAGACAAAGGCAACCACGGTTCACGAGCTGGCGCGCCAATACGGCTTTCCGCTGCGCGCGAGCGTCGAACCTGAATAGAACGAGTTATGTTCTCCTCTTCAGTTGAGCTCCTGTTGGGTGTCGCGTATCGCGAGGCCGTTTCTCGGCGCCACACCCATCTCACCCTCGAGCACCTGCTGTATGTCCTGGCGCACGACCCTGAGGGCGAGCGCATCCTCACCGCGTGCGGCGCCGATCTGCCACGGCTTCGCCACGACCTGGACCGCTTTTTGCAACAGCACGTCGAGGCGCATCGCCGCGGCGAGCAGAAGGAGCCAGAGCAGACACTCGCTTTCCGGCGCGTGCTGCAAACGGCCGTCCTTCACGTGCAGAGCGCGGGCAAGGGAGAGGTGGAAGCGGGCGACCTGCTCGCCGCGCTGATGCAGCAGACGCGGTCACACGCCGCGCAGCTCCTCGAGACACAAGGCGTCACGCGACTCGACGTTCTCGAGTACATCACCCACGGCATTGCCAAAGTGCCGATGGTTCGCGAGGTGGGCCCGCGCGGGCCCGCGCCCGCCGGCTCGGGTGAAGAAGGACCGGCCAGCGCCCGCAACCCGCTCGAAGCGTACACCGTGAACTTGACGGCGCGCGCGCGCGCCGGTCGCCTCGATCCGCTCGTCGGTCGCGCGCCCGAGCTCCAACGCACGCTGGAAGTGCTCTGCCGGCGGCGGAAGAACAACCCGGTGTTCGTTGGCGACGCAGGAGTCGGCAAGACCGCGCTGGCTGAAGGGCTCGCGCAACGCCTCCTCGAAGAAGACGTGCCGGATGTGCTCGAGGGTGCGAGCGTCTACACGCTCGACACCACCGCGCTGCTGGCCGGCACGCGGTTCCGTGGTGACTTCGAAGAGCGCTTCAAGGCCGTGATTGGCGCACTCGCCGCACGGCCCAAGCCGATCCTCTTCATCGACGAGATGCATGCCACGATTGGCGCCGGCGCCACGACCGGCGGGACGATGGACCTCGCCACGCTGATCAAGCCGGTTCTCATCACCGGCGACATCCGCGTCGCCGGGGCCACCACGTTCGACGAGTTCAAGCAGATCGAGAAAGACCGCGCGCTGGCACGTCGGCTGCAGAAGATCGTGGTCGAGGAGCCGTCTATCGAGGAGACTGTCGCCATCCTCAAAGGGCTGCAATCGCGCTATGAAGAGCACCACCAAGTGACCTACACTGATGCGGCCATTGACGCGGCAGTCAAGCTGTCCTCGCGACACCTGCGCGACTACCGGCTGCCCGACAGCGCCATTGACGTGATTGATGAGGCGGGCGCGATGTTACGGTTACAGCCTCTCCCGGCCACGGCGAACGCCGCCGCCAACGCGACGGCCGTTGCGACGGTCACGGTAACGGCCGATCGCGCGCCGCAGTCGAGCGACGTCGAGCCGCCGAAGCCACGGCGCCCGGTCGATGCCGTCGACATCGAACGGGTGATCGCGCGCATCGCGCGGATTCCGGAGAAGCAGGCCTCCTCGTCCGACAAGGAGCGCCTCCGGACGCTCGAAGAGGCGCTCAAGCGCGTCGTGTTTGGTCAAGACGAGGCGGTGCACGCCGTCGCGACGGCCATCAAGCGCGCGCGGGCGGGACTCGGCAGCCCGGATCGGCCTGCCGGTTGTTTCCTGTTCACCGGTCCTACCGGTGTTGGGAAGACGGAGTTGGCCAAACAGCTGGGGATTCACCTTGGCAACGAATTCATTCGCTTCGACATGAGCGAGTACATGGAGAAGCACGCGGTGGCGCGGCTGATTGGCGCACCGCCCGGGTACGTCGGCTTCGAGCAAGGGGGACTGCTCGTGGACGCGATCCGCGCGCACCCGTATAGCGTGCTCCTGCTCGACGAAGTGGAGAAAGCGCACCCGGACGTCTATAACATCCTGCTGCAGGTGATGGACCACGCCACGCTGACCGATAACACGGGGCGCAAGGCGGACTTCCGGCAGGTTATCCTCATCATGACGTCCAACGCGGGCTCACGCGAGATGAGCGTGACGCCGGTGGGGTTTGCGGTCGTGTCGTCGAAGTCGGCCAGAAGCCGTGCGAAGAGCGCGCTCGAGCGTGTGTTCAATCCCGAGTTCAGGAACCGCCTCGATGCCACGGTCACCTTCGGGGATCTCACGCTGGAGGTGATGGAGACCATCGTCGAGAAGTTCATTCTGCAGCTGGAGGCGCAGCTCGCCGAGCGGCGCGTCGCCATCACGCTCGAACCGGAGGCGCGCGCCTGGTTAGCGCGCAAGGGATACGACCCGCACTTCGGCGCGCGGCCGCTGGCACGAGTCATCCAGACCGTGGTTCGCGATCCGCTCACCGACGAGATCCTCTTTGGCCGGCTCGAGCAGGGAGGCAATGTGCGCATCCGGCTCGAGGGCGAAGCGCTTCTGTTCGATGTGACGGCGTCGCGCTGAGTTCATGTCAGTGCGCTCAATGACAGCAATGAGCAATTCATCGAAAGATCAGCAGGGACGTAGCGGCGAGCCAGAGATCAAAGTTGTCGATCGACGTTGGTGGGCCCAGCGCGACGACACGGCGTCGAGCGATGCCGATCCGTCGGCTCAGGAGCCGTGGGAGCCTGGCAAGCCCAAATACGTCGAGGAGCTCGAGCGCCAGGTCGCGGAGAAGGATCAGCTCCTGCAGCAGTACATCACGCAATTCAAAGAGGCCTCTCGCGAGTTCGACGAGGCGCGTGCCCGGCTGAGGAAGGAGGTCGCGCGTGACGCAGACCTCGCGCGACGCACGCTGCTCGTCGATCTCCTCGAGGTCATCGACAATCTCGACCGCGCCCTCGAGACGGCGCGACGTCAATCGGGTGCCGACGCGCTCCTCCAGGGCGTCGAGCTCGTCCGCCGCCAGTTTCTGCTCAAGCTCGAGACGTACGGCGTGACGCGCGTCGATCCGCTGGGCGAGCGATTCGACCCCACGCGTCACGAGGCGGTGACGACCGTGCACACAGCGGAACCTGGTCAGGACGGCCTTATTACGGGGGTCATCGCACCCGGCTACCTGATCGCCGGCGACCTCCTGCGTCCGGCGCAGGTCGCCGTCGCGCAAGCCCCTGCCCTGACGTAGAACGGGAAAAAAGGGGACAGGCCCCTTTTCCGTCGTCCGTAAGCGGAAAAGGGGCCTGTCCCCTTTCTTCGCCGTTTTCCCAATCATGCTCAATCCGAACCGCTACTTCGATCCCGACCCCGCGACGCGGAGGGTCGCCCGTGCGCTCTACGAACGGGCGGCATCGCTTCCGCTTGTCTGTCCCCATGGCCACGTCGATCCCACACTGCTGGCCGAAGATGCTCCGTTTCCTGATCCGGCGGCGCTGTTGGTGGTGCCCGATCACTACGTCACGCGGATGCTCTACTCACAAGGCGTCCCGCTCGAGCGTCTCGGCATCCAGGCGCTCGACGGCGCGGCTGTAGAATCCGATCCGCGCAAGGTCTGGCAGCTCTTCGCCGACCACTTTCACCTCTTTCGCGCCACGCCGACGGGCTGCTGGCTCACTGACGAGCTCGAAGGCGTGTTTGGTATATCTCAGCGGCTCGAGAGCGCTACGGCAATGGCCATCTACGACGAGCTGCAGGAGAAGCTCGCACGACCGGAGTTCCGGCCACGCGCACTCTTCGATCGATTCAATATCGAGGTGTTGTGCACAACCGACGCTGCGAGTGACACGCTCGAGGCGCACCAGCGAATTCGCAGCTCCGGTTGGAAGGGAAACATCCGTCCCACGTTCCGCCCGGACCTCGCGGTTGACATCCGACACCCGAGATGGCGGGCTGAAATTACGCGTCTAGGCGAGCAAGCCGGGCAGGAGATTACTCAGTTTCGCACCTTCGTTGCGGCGCTCGAGGAGCGGCGCAACTTCTTCAAGGCGCAGGGCGCCTCGGCCACGGACCACGCCGTCATCACGCCATACACGCACGAGCTCCCGGACGCCGAAGCCGAGGTCATCTTCACGCGCGCCCTGAAGGGTCAAGCATCGGCAGACGATGCGCAGGCCTTCACGGCGCACATGCTCATGGAATTCGCGCGCATGAGCGTCGAGGATGGGCTCGTCATGCAGATCCACCCCGGCTCGCTCCGTAACCATAATCAGCGGGTGCATCAGCGCTTCGGCTCCGACCGCGGGTGCGACATCCCCGTGGCCACCGAGTACACGCGTAACCTCCACGCGCTGCTCAACAAGTACGGCAACGAGCCCACGTTCACGCTCGTGCTGTTCACGCTGGACGAAAGCACGTATACGCGCGAGCTCGCGCCGATCGCAGGCCACTATCCCGCCGTGCGGCTCGGTCCGCCATGGTGGTTCTACGACTCCATCGAAGGCATGTTGAGGTTCCGGCACGCGGTCACCGAGACAACCGGCTTCTACAATACGGCCGGGTTCAACGACGACACGCGCGCGTTCCCTTCGATTCCCGCAAGGCACGACTTGTGTCGACGCGTGGATGCGACCTTCCTCGCCCGCCTCGTCACGCGACATATCCTCGAAGAGGAAGAGGCACACGAGCTCATCGTGGATCTGTCGTATACTCTGGCGAAGCGGACGTATCGCCTCGATTGAAACCACCAGCGGCGTGCGGACCGAACGTATCAATCGACAATGACTTGATCAGAGCGAACACCGGTCTCCCCGGCGCGAGCGCAAGCCGGTTGACGGCGTCGCGCGTGACCGCCGCGAGGAGCCGTGCGTCACCCACAGCAACCTGCACGAGATGCTCGTCTCCATGCTGCGTGATCGCGCTGACGCGACCCTCCAGGATGTTGTGCAGGCTCAACCCTTCGGGGCGATTGATGGCCAGAATGACCTCGCGGGCAGGGATGCGCAGCCGCACGTGGGCACCAATTGCCAGGCCTCGATCCGGCACCACCAGGCCGCCGCCGGTAAACTCCAGGTCGGCCAGTCCGCGAGCGCGCTCGCGGGTACGTACGCGCCCATCGAACACACTGCCCGCGTCGAGCGCATGATGAGACCACGGGATGTCCGCGCGGCTGGTGAGCGTCTCGATCGGACCGGCGGCAATCGCCCGTCCACGCTCAATCACGAGGACGTCGGTCGCAAGACGCACGACGTCCTGAAAATCATGCGTGACCAGCAGCATAGGAATACGCACGCGTCGCCGCAACGCGTCGAGCTCGTCATGTAACTTCGTCCGGATTGCGCGATCAACGGCGGCGAACGGCTCATCGAGCAGGAGCACGTGGGGATCTCGCGCCAGCGCGCGCGCCAGCGCGACCCGTTGCCGCTGCCCACCCGAGAGCGCCGCGGCCCGCCGCGATTCGAGCCCGTTCAGGTGCACCGCCGCCAACCAGCGGTCCGCCTCCTGGCACCGCTCCTGTCGTGGTCGGTCGCCCAACGCCGCCATCACGTTTCCGCGAGCCGTGAGGTGCGGGAATAGGGCGTAGTCCTGGAAGACGAGCCCCACGCGTCGCCGTTCCGTCGGCACGTGAATCCCAGCGTCGGTGTCGGTCCAGGTCTCGCCCGCGCAGACGATACGAGCTCGTCGCGGGCGGTGCAAGCCGGCGATGCAGCGCAGAAGGGTCGTCTTGCCACTGCCCGACGGCCCGAACACCGCCAGCACCTCGCCAGCACCGCATGACAGGTCGATGTCCAACGGAATCGGGACGCTCTGGTGAACGCCGACTGTCAGCATCGCCGTTTCACGCATGCCGTCGCCCAACCCGCCGGCTCAGAGCGTTGGTGATGGCCAGGGTTGCCAGCGCAACGATCAGGAGCATCGCCGCCATGATGCCCGCGCCTCGGTCGTCGAAAGCCTGCATCCGGTCGTAGATGGCAATGCTCAGCGTCCGGGTCTCGGCGGGGATGTTGCCGCCGACCATCAAGACAACGCCGAACTCCCCGAGCGTGTGCGCAAAGGTCAACACGGCCGCGGTTACGATGCCGGGCCACGCGAGGGGGAGCTCAATGGCGAGCCATGCGCGCCACCAAGGCATCCCACAGCACGCCGCGGCCTCACGCACATCGACAGGAATGCTCTCGAACGCCCGCTGGATGGGCTGCACCGCAAAGGGAAGGTTCACCAGCAGGGACGCGAGCAACAACCCCTCGAAGCTGAACGCCAGTGACTGACTGGTCAGCGACGCGAAGAATCGTCCCAGAGGGGATCGGCCGCCAAAAGCGACCAAGAGATAGAAGCCCAGTACCGTGGGCGGCAAGACGAGCGGCAGCGCCACCAGCGCCTCGACTATTCCCTTTCCCGCGAACCGATGCACGGCGAGCGTGCGACCGAGCGCCACGCCGATCGGCAGCAGCAATGCCAGCGTGCCTGCGCCGAGCTGAATCGAGAGTGTGAACGCCGTCCAATCCATAAGCCCCGCCGTCAGTCGCCGGGTGCAGCGAAGCCATACTGGCGCAGCACGTCGCGCGCCGTGGGCTCCTGCAAGTACCGATAGAAGCGCTCTGCAATCGGACCGGCGCGCTCGAGGCGCACCATCCGTTGTCGCAGCGGAGGGTGGTCCGCCTCGGACAGCAAGGCGTAGGTGCCCTTGTCACGCAGCGGCGGGGCCAGCACGAGCGAGTAGGCGAGCAACCCGCCCACAGCGTTGCCGGTGGTCGCAAACTGCGCCGCCTGCGCGATACTCTCGCCCAAGATGAGCGACGGTCGCAGCTGCTCCCACAGACCCTTCGCGCGCAGCACGGCCTCCGCAGCACGCCCGTACGGCGCATACTCTGGATTGGCAATCGCGAATCGCCGGACCTCGCCGCTGGCGAGCAGCGCGCGCAGTCCGTCGAGACGCGCGTCGGTCTTCAGCGGCGACCCCGCTGGGGCGAAAACCACGAGGCGACCGACAGCGTAGAGCACGCCCCGATCACGGGTGAGGCCGGCATCGGCAAGCTTGTTGACGAATTCCTCATCCGCGGAGAGAAACAGCTCGAACGGCGCACCATCGATGATTTGGCGGGTCAGATTACCCGAAGACCCGAAGATGAGGTTGACCCGCTCGCCGTGCTGCGCCCCGAACTGCTGCGCGACCTCCTCCAGCGCGAACTTCAGATTGGCGGCGGCGGCGATACCGGGAGGCTGCTGGGCGACAAGACCCGGGGTCACGGCCATCCCTGCCAGCACGACCGCAACCATGACTCTCAGCATCGACCCCAGTCCTGGCCTGATACAACGGCGGTCGCCGCGCATGGCATAGGATGACGATGTCATGACGAGGCTCTTCTTGCGCGTGTACTTCCGTGCGGACGCTTGGATCGGTCCGGGCAAGATCCAGCTCCTCGAGGGCATCCGCGATCACGGCTCGATCAGTGCCGCGGCCCGCGCGATGGATATGTCCTACCGTCGTGCCTGGCTGCTCGTCGACAGCGTCAATCGGATGTTCCGCGAGCCAGCCGTCCGCACCCTGCTCGGCGGCCGGCGCGGCGGAGCTGCCACGCTCACACCATTCGGGCTCGAGATCATTCGGCGCTACCACGCCATGGAAGCCGCCACACGCCACGCCATCGCACGGGACGCGGCCGCTCTGGAGCGCCGCGTGCGACCATCGCCGCGACGATCGGGCGTCGCGCGGGTGCCGTAAGCGCTCACGGGTCACGACGGCCACGTGGCACTAGGATACACGACCCGCTATATTTGGCGGAATATAAAACCACGATACCTGAGAGGATCGTCTTTTAGCGCTCGATCTCTCGAGGTGACCCCTGCATCCGGAACAGGCTGGCGTCGATTTGTGGGTTCACCCTCACCTTGCTCAAGGTAACCGTCGTCATGGGGCGGCCGTTCATGAGGGTCTCGGTCCGGAATGGCAGCATGATGCCGGCGACGTTCCGCCAGTCCGAGAAGCGCTCCTCGCGCGCGACCTTCTTACCTTCGACCTCGTCCTGGATGATGGTTCTCAGAACGAGCCCCGTCGTTTCGTCGAGATAAACGATCGGGCTCGGGCCCTTCGGGTAAGACAGTTGCAACTTGTACGCCGTCTTGCCGTCGACTTGCACGGTGCCTTGCAGCTCGACGTCGATGTCGCGCGCCTCGTAGTCGAGGAATGGCGGATCGAAGCTTGCCCCAGCTGCCGACTCCACGGCGTCACCGCCCATGACCTGCGGCCCATCGCCCATGCGCGGATGGCGTATCCATAGGTCCTTCCCGTCAAAGGCGTTCGTGATGGTTTGACCATCTACCTGGACGTCTTGTCGCCTCATGTTCGGGCGCTTCGTCCACGTCGTGAGCTCGGCCTTCTGTCCTTTGGGGCCCGTCATTGTCCCGCTGCTCTGGATGGCTTCCACGCGTCGCAGTGCGGCTTCGCCGCCCAAGGCGGCCAGGTTCTTTTGAACGAGCTCGTCGACCGTCTGCGAGGAGGCTCCCGTGCTCCACAGGGATACGAGACCAGCCAGTGCGACGCTCTGCTTGAGTCGGTGCATTCTTTGCTGCTCCCTAGGTCCGGCGGCGCGGCGGCCTGCAATCTCATCGTAACGCAGGAACGGCGATGCTGTGCTATGTACCGGGATATGGAATGCATACTGCAGCAGGTGCCGCATCCCGCATGAAAATCCTGTCGTGGAACGTTAACGGCATCCGTGCGCGGGCTGGCGAGGTTGCCGACTTGCTCGCCCGTGAGCAGCCAGACGTCGCCTGCCTGCAGGAGATCAAGGCCTCAGCGGACCAGGTCCCGATCGCGCTCTTCGAAATGGCGGGCTACTGGAGCTACTGGCACGGCGGTAAAGGCTACTCCGGTATCGCGCTGCTGGTTCACCGCGCGCGCTGCGAGAAATCGCCAGATGTCTGTCATCCCGACTTCAACACGGAGCATCGGATTGCGTCCCTCCGCGTGGATCGTCTGACGATAGCGTCGGTCTACGTCCCCAATGGCGGCCGCAACTTTCCCGCGAAGCTTCAGTTTCTCGAAGCCATGGGAAACTACGTCGCCGCAACACGGGCACAGGGAGAACAGCTTGTGGTGTGTGGCGACATGAACGTCGCGCGGACCAACATGGACGTCCACCCGAAAGAGCGCAAGCCCAACGCCGTCGGCCAGCGCCCCGATGAGCGTGTGCTCTTCGAGCGCGTCCTCGCCCAGGGACTTGTTGACGTGGGCAGAGCACTCGATCCAGACAACGATCAACTGTTCACCTGGTGGGCACCGTGGCGCAACCTGCGTCAGCGGAACATCGGCTGGCGCATCGACTACATCCTGGCCGCCACGTCCGTGGCGCAGTCAGCCCGTGCTTGCCGTGTCTTCGCGGACTTCGGCACCAGCGATCACGCGCCGCTCGTCGCCGAATTCGAGGTCTGATAGCGAGATCTCACGAAGATGAAGTAGGGCCGGGCTTTAGCCCCGCCGTCTCTAGACCTCCCCTTTTCGCAATTGCTCCTTCAGGTAATCACACGAGCGCACGGCGAGGGCCATGATGGTGAGGGTAGGATTCTGGCAGCCGCCGGAGGTGAAGCCCGCTGCGTCCATGACAAAGAGATTCTTGATGTCGTGTGTTTGTTGGAACTGATTCAGCACCGACGTCTTGGGGTCTGCCCCCATGCGCGCCACACCCATCTCGTGGATACCGAAGCCAGGGATGCGGTTCGGCTCCGCAAACGGCTCAATGTTCTTCCCGCCTGCCGCGTCGAGCATTTCAGCCGCGGTCTCCGCCATGTCCGGGATGATCGCACGCTCGTTCTCGCCCCACGTCATGTGGACGCGGAGCACAGGAATGCCGAACGCATCGACGACGGCGCGGTCGATCTCGACATAGTTCGTCTCGTAAGGTAAGCACTCACCGAACCCATTGAGTTTGACGGTGGTCACGCCTTCTTTCACCGCAGCCTTGTATTGCGCGCCAAACCCTGTCGCACCCAGGTTGAACGCCGTGGACCCGCCCCCCTGGAATCCGTACCCGCGTAGGAACTTGCCGAACGGCTTCTCGCCCTTGCGGTTGCGAAACCGAATCACATACAGGCCGTTGGGTCGTTGCGGCGCGTTCATGGACGGCTTCTGCGAGAACTGTGGGAACTCCGCGCGCGCGCCGCCCGCAACCCACAGGTGGTCCATCAGGTACTTGCCAACGACGCCACTCGAGTTCGCGAGACCGCTCGCATACTGCCGGGTCGACGAGTTCAACAAAATGCGGACGGACTCGAGCGCTTGCGCGCACAACACGACGACGCGCCCGAACACCTCCTTCGGCTGCCGCGTCACACGATCGATATACAACACGCCCTTCGCGCGGCTGGTCTCCCCGTCCATCACGACTTTGTAGGCCATGGCGTTGGGCACGAGCGTGCACCGACCGGTCTCGATCGCGTCGGGGATCGTCGTGAACGCAGCGTTGAAGTACGAGCGCGTGACGCAGCCGCGCTCGCAGGGTCCGCAGTAGTGGCACGCCGCGCGTCCGTTGACCGGGCGCGTGAGGTTTGCCGATCGGCCGAGTGTGACGATCCGGCCAAGCTTTTCTTTGACGTTCGTGCGCAGGGCGGTCTCTGCGCAGGTCATGCCCATCGGCGGCAGAAACTTGCTATCTGGCAGCTCGAATGCACCTTCAGCGATACCGGTGATACCGACGTACTCCTCGACCAAGTCGTAATAGGGCGCGAGATCCGCATGGCTGAGCGGCCAATCCATGCCAAATCCATCGATCGAAGTCGCCTTGAAATCGAGGTCGCCGAACCGATAGCTCTGTCGTCCCCACACGTTCGTCCGGCCCCCAACGATACGCATGCGTCCTTGCCAACTGAAAGGCTTGCCGTGTGGCGTCGTGTACGGCTCCTCGAGGTCATTGACGAACCAGTCGTAGTTGTACTCCTGGCAGGCGTAGCAGTCCTTTTGTTGCGGGCGGGTGCGACGAATCAACTCCGCAGCGTGATCACGATACTTCAACTGAAACGGTGGGATGTGCTCGCGGTGGTCCTCGGCTGTGTGCGGTCGGCCCGCATCGAGGAGCGCAACGTTCAATCCCGCCTCGGATAAGCGCTTCGCCGCCCAACCGCCCGAGGCTCCCGCCCCGACCACGACCACGTCGAATGTCTTGCCTGCCGCCTCGCCACGCTGCTGAAGCACAACCAACCCTCCTTGCCTCGGCCGCTGCTTGGCTCGGAGCTTAATGCAAGAGCGGGATGCCTGCAAAGATGCCTGTCATCTTTTCTTAGGAAGATGGGTGAAAATGAGAAAAGATGACAGGCATCCTTTGGAGGGGCCATGCGAATCAAGCGCGCTCTGATGTTCACGATAGTGGCAGCGCTCCTGCTGCCGGGAGGGATGCTCACCGCACAGGCGCCGGCGCCTCAGACCAGCGGCCCGGAGGACGCCCCGCGGACGGTCTGGTACTTCTACAGGGTGAAGTGGGGAGCCCAGGAACGGTTCCTCGACCTCTTTCAGAAGAACCACTATCCAGTTCTGAAGGAACAGCTCGGCTCGCGCCTCGTGTCTATCAAGACATACGTGCCGACGTATCACGGCGACGGTCGAGCCGACTGGACGTTCGCCGTCGCGCTGACGTTCAAGAGCACCGCAGCGCTCGTGCAGCCGATAGACGAAATCGCAATCGCGCGAAAGCTGTACGAAGACTTCACCATCTGGCAGGACGAAGAGCGCGAACGCTTCGAGCTCCTCGATGCCCACTGGGACGTGCCGCTGAACGAGGTCGATCTCGAGACGCGGAAGTCGTCAGAGCCGTAGCGCAGCCTGGCGCCGAGCGGCTACCTGACTGCTCGGGTCACGCCCCTTGCACATCTGATTCCTCGATCGCTCGCACAACCTCGAGGAATCCTAAGTGTCGGCGCAGATCCACCAATCGCTCAACGAGCCCCGTCATCGCGCGATCGCGTCGAGCTTGACACGGCGGACCACGCCGTCGGAGTGATCGCCGAAGAACCGTCCGAGCTCGGCCGCGAGATCTTTCGTCGACAGACGACGAGCTTCAGACGTGAACGGGCGCTCACGGGATGTCGCCCGTGACGGTTCTCTCGTGAGTAAGTGGTTGCTCCCCATCAGCCTGCCCGTCTCCTCAAGGTGCACGTTCTAACCTAGCATAGCCCGCGGTCGGCGCCATGTCGGTATCCAGCGCGGCACAGATTGACAATACGCCTCGTAGTCGACCCCGAACAGTCGGCGCAATGTCGGCTCCTCGTACAGAACGACGAGTAGGTGAGCGATCACGCCCTCACCCTGCCACCAGCCGCAAACCGCTGCAGCAGATCCATCCGCGCGCTCTAAAGGATTCGTCCCCACCCAGACGAGTCCTAAAGGTGCTTACCGCCGAAGAGGCCCCGCGGTTCCCTGCCTGGAAGCCGTGGAGGCGTGGACAGTTCCCGTTTGCCGGACGTCGCCATCCACAGCCTAAGGACTCGTCTGGAAATAAGTGTGCCACCTATTTCCAGACGAATCCTAAGCCGAACGCCACAGGCTATTTACAATGCCGACGAAGGCCGAAGCGATAATGCACGCGCAACCGATGATCACCCGTTAGCTTAGGCGGAGGCCCATGTCCGACACCAGCTTCGATCGGCGCACGTTTCTCATCACCGGTGCCATCGCGTGCGCGGGCACGCTCGCATCTCACGCACAACCTCGCGCGACCAGCTTCGAACGGGTCGTGTCATATTTGCAGAGCCTGGCGCGTCCCGAAGGCGCTTTTGGCTGGCCGGACGACGACACCGCGACGCTGACGCCAACGTTTGCAGCCGTTGGCTGCTTTCGTCTGTTGAAGATCGACGTGCCGAACGCGACGATGGTCGCCCGATTTGTGCAGACGACGTATCCCGTGCCCGAGCGACGGCGCACAGAGCGGCCGCTGTGGCGCTTCGACTACGAACAGGTACAGACCCTGCTGTGGCTGGGCGAAGCCGTAGACCGCTTCGTCTCGCTGGCAAATACCTGGACCGAGCCGGCGAAGTTCACCGAAGCCTACGAGCTCGACGGCAATCCGGTCTTTCAACACCAGGCCATGGCCATCCGCTGCCGTCACCTACTCGGGATCTCGCGAGATTCGGATACGGCATGGCGCGAGTACGTGCTGAGCCGACGGCGACCCAACGGCACGTTCAACAACACACCAGGAATTGATGGAAGCGATGGCCACGTGATGAACACGCTGTGGGGCTTGTGGGCGCTCGAAAGTCTCGGCCTGCCGCTCGACGCTTCGTCCTCCGAGCTCGTGGAATGGCTGCGGGCGTGTCAACGGCCAAATGGCGGCTTCACCTATCAGCCCACGCCCACACTCGCCGCTGTTGACCAGGTCGTCTACACATGGGCCGCCGTGCGCGCACTGTCCCTCTGCGGATCCCAACCCACCGACGTGCAAGGTGCCGTCTCGTACCTCGAGGGACTTCACCACGAGTCAGGTGGCTGGGTCGATCGCGCGGGAGGCGAGCCGAATCCGCTGGCCACGTACTACGCGCTCGACGCCTTGGCGGCGCTGAACCATCTCCGCCCCAGCCCGCCGCGAGTGCGCCATCGGGCGTCTGTCGCCATCCCCAGCTCGTTCGACGTGTTCACGGTTCACATTCAAGCACCCGGTCAGGGGAGTCCCGAGGATGCGGTGACGTTAGCCGAGGCATTGAAGGTGCACATTTGGACCGCGAAGAACAGCGCACCTGATTGGACTCAAGCGGCCCAACGGGCAGCGGATCGACGACAGGTTCCGGTCATCTTTGCGCGGGGAGATGAGGAATATGGCACCTATGTGCACGTACCTGGGCTCGGCACGTACAGCCACCTTGCGGATCTGGTCGCGCCAGCCGCCGGTGACATCGGACCCTCGATGGCCGACAAGCAATCCCCTCACCCGTGGACAGCCTTTCGCGACACGCGCATTGCGGCCCTCCGGCGTGGCCGTGGGCGCATGATCTGGCAGTTCAACGAGAACGAAGAGCTCACCCGCGTGCTGCTGGACGAAGCGTGCGATCGGGGCACATACGCCGCCATTAGTGCCTTTCACTTCGGCAACGAGAACTTCCTGCACTCACAGCCGTTTCTTCACTGTTGGTACGGCCGCCTGCCGTTCGTCACGCTGATGGATGCACACACCAACGAGCCCTGGTGGCTAGGCGATCAGGTGACCGGATTCCGCACACTGTTTCTCGCGCGCGAGCCCACCTGGTCGGGCCTTCTCGAGGCGCTCGATCGGCAGCTCGTCATGACGGTGCGTCACGACGCGGTGACGGGATGGCGGACCAGGATGGCTGGCGGCTCACCCGAGGTCCGGCGGTTCGTTAGCGAGCGGGAGTCCCGGTGGCGGTGGTGGGAAAAGGAGGGGCGAGGGGCGAGGGGCGAGGGGCAAGGGGAAGCGATTCGGCGCCCCGCAGCAGCGCTGGCTGTCCTCACCGCCGAGTCTGCGTTCGAGGTGGGCGCGCCGTCACACGGCACTGCGGTCCGCGTGCGACGATGGCGTCACAACACGCCGCACGGTCTGCCGCTTGACCCGGTGACGGAGCTGGTCGACCTGACGATCAATGGGCGGCGACTCGAGCCTCGGCCGGTCACGGAACCGAACGACGAGGGAAAGCTGGCCGACGAGTACTTTATCGCGGACATGCCAAGCGGGGTCGCGCGCGCTGAGGTCGTGGCACGATTGCGCTTCGTCGAGACCGGCCAGGAAGCAATGGTGTCGACGACTTGGACCGCGGAACGCAACTGAGAGACATGCTACCGCGGCTTCCGTCGTAAATATCCAGGAGGAGGGATGGTGACAATACCAGCCATACGAATACCCGCTTTGGCAGTCGGCGGCGCTGTTGGGCTGCTCGCGTCCGTCCTGGCTGCCCCGGATCCGGCGGCCGAACGCTTTTGGCCGCAGTGGCGCGGCCCGGATGCGACGGGCACCTCGAAACGGGCCGATCCGCCCGTCGAATGGAGCGAGACGAAGAACATCCGATGGAAAGTGGAGATCCCGGGACGCGGATCGGCAACACCTGTCATCTGGGACGATCGGCTCTTTGTCTTGACCGCCGTTCCGAATGAGGTCTCAGGCGATCGGTCACATGCACCGAGAGGGGGCGACGAACCCAGAGCGGTTCACCGCTTCACCGTCTTGGCTCTCGACCGAAGCACTGGCCGCGTCGTCTGGGAACGGGTGGCCAAGGAGGAAGCGCCTCACGAAGGGGCACATCAGGACCACGGCACGTGGGCGTCGAGCTCGGCGGTCACCGACGGCGAGCGGGTCTTTGCGTCCTTCGAGTCGCGCGGTCTCTACGCCTACGATATGGAGGGCACGCTGCTTTGGCAGAAGGACCTCGGCGACAAGAAGATGCGGAACCAGTTCGGCGAGGGGAGCACGCCGGCCCTCTATGACGATCGCCTGGTCATCGTCTGGGATCATCAGGGTGACTCGTTCATCGTGGCGCTCGATGCGCTGACCGGCAAGGAGATCTGGCGCGCCGCTCGCGATGAAATCGACTCGTGGGCGACGCCGCTCATCGTCGAGCACGAGGGCCGTGCGCAGGTCGTCACCAGCGCGATGAATCGCGTGCGGAGCTATGACCTCGAGACCGGTGAGCTGGTCTGGGAAAGCGAGGGCGTGACGATGAATCCCATCCCGTCGCCCGTGGCAGCCGACGGGATGGTGTTCGTGACGAGCGGGTTCCGTGGCAGCAACCTCAAAGCGATTCGTCTCGCGAAGGCGCACGATGACATCACCGGATCGGATGCGCTCGTCTGGACGCTCGATCGCGACACGCCGTATATCCCCTCGCCGCTCCTGTACGAGAACATTCTGTATCTGCTCAAGAGCAACTCGGGAATCCTGTCAGCCTTCGACGCGCGCACGGGCAAGCCGCATTACCAGCTCCAGCGGCTGGAGGACGCGCCGGAGGTCTTTGCGTCTCCGGTCGGGGCCAGTGGACGCGTCTACATTCCGGGTAAGGACGGGAAGACCGTGGTCATCCGCCACGGCCCGACTTACGAGGTTCTTGCCACCAACACGCTCGACGACAGCTTCGATGCCTCGCCCGCATTGGTGGACAAGGAAATCTTCCTGCGCGGCCACCGATATCTTTACTGCATTGCCTCGAGCTAATCGCTCGGGTCGGCTACCGAGCAACAACGGGCGTAGGGCGCCCCTTTAGGGGCGCCAGGCGCACGCACCGTCTTTTCACTTCTTGACCGTGTCACCAGACTCCGCGCCCTTGGCCTTGAGCTGTCGGAATACTTCAAGCTCCTTCGCCGCGAGCGCTTTCTCACCAGTGCTCTGATACGCGCGCCTCTGGATCCCGGTGCCGGTCGGCATACAGGGTGCCGAGCTGCAGAAAGCCGTGCGCGAGCGTGGGATCGAGGGTGACTACCTCTTTCAGGTGCTTTTCAACCCGATCCAGCTCGCCTAACGTCGCCGGACTGCTGCGCTGGCCCTTCCAAAGATTCATCGCGTAGTAATAGTGCGCGCGGGCGTTCTTCGGCTCTATTTGGACGTAACGCGCCAGGCGCTCGGTGACCTCCTCCGCGAGATCCGGAGAGACACCGTACATCTCGCCAAGGAACTCGTACGGTCGCGGATCGGCCGGCGCGAGGTCTGCCGCGGCGCACAAAGACTTCACGGCCTCCTCGTACTGACCGGCACCCGGGGAGTGCTTGCGACGCTTTTGTGGCTTTTCGCAACAAACACTACGCCTTCGAAGGTTCCGGCGTTCAACAAGAACGCGTGTCGCATATCACCGGCGCGTTCTCTTCTTCACGTACCCTGCCCTGAGGCGCTAGGATGTATCCGTCGTGAGCTAGCAACTCCACAGTAACGAAGCAACCGCGCCGTGGGGCGTGTGGTAAGGAGCCCGGTATGAAGCCCGATGAGTTCTTCGACTTCGCGAAGAAGCATGATGCGGAAATGGTGGACCTGAAGTTCGTCGATCTGCTCGGTACGTGGCAGCACTGTTCCTTTCCCATCGACACGTGGACTGCGAGCACGTTCGAGGACGGGCTCGGCTTCGACGGATCCTCTATTCGCGGGTGGATGGGGATTCACGAGTCCGACATGCTGGCGATTCCGGATCTCTCCACGACGCGCCTCGACCCCTTCTTCCAGCGGCCGACGGTCAGCGTTATTGCCGATATCGTCGACCCGGTCACGCGAGCCGATTTCACTCGCGACCCGCGACACATCGCACGCAAGGCAGAGGCGTATTTGCGCGAATCCGGTGTCGGCGATGTCTGCTACATCGGGCCGGAGCCCGAGTTCTTCATCTTCGACGAAGTACGGTACGAGCAGAACCAGCACCGAGGCTACTACCAGATCGACTCGATCGAAGGTGCGTGGAACACGGCGCGGATCGAGGAGCCGAACCTTGGTTACAAACCGAGCTTCAAGGGCGGCTACTTTCCGGTGAGCCCGAGCGACACCTATCACGACCTGCGCGGCGCCATGGTGTACGAGATGCGAAAGGTCGGCATCGTTGTCGAGGCACACCATCATGAGGTCGCGACCGGCGGACAGAGCGAGATCGACATGCAGTACGCGCCGCTGCTGCAGATGGCCGATCAGTTCATGTGGTACAAGTACATTTGCAAGAACGTCGGGCGCCGCCACGGCAAGACCGTCACGTTCATGCCGAAGCCGATCTTCGAAGACAACGGCAGCGGTATGCACACGCACATCTCGCTGTGGAAGGGGAACAAGCCGCTCTTTGCTGGCGACAAGTACGCCGCGCTGAGCGACCTCGCGCTCCATGCGGCCGGCGGGTTGCTCAAGCACGCGCCGTCGATTCTCGCCTTCGCAGCGCCGACCACCAATTCCTATCGCCGACTCGTACCTGGGTTCGAGGCACCGGTCAACCTCGCGCTCTCGGCGCGCAACCGCTCGGCAGCGATCCGAATCCCGATGTACTCGAAGAACCCAAAGGCCC
>WHTZ01000067.1 GCA_009377495.1 Luteitalea sp. | reverse complement strand
GGTGCTCTCCCCCGGCGCATGCTCGGCCGTGGTGACTTCGTAGCTCGTGTTGTCGTACCAGCCTCGGTCGGCGAAGTTGTTATCCTCGAACGCCTCACTCAATAGGACGTTGGTGGCGTCTCCCCAGATCTCGACCTCGGTGACCCCAATCCAATCGTCCAGTCGATTGCTGCCGTGCCCAACGATCCGGATGTAGCGGGTCTCGCTGTCGACGACGTCGTAGGCTTCGAGCGCCCGGGTCGCACCGCTCGAGGCGCCCGTGAATAGCGGCGTCCAGCTCGTGCCGTCCATAGACGTCTCGATGTCGAAGAACGTGATGTGCCCATCGCCCAGCCACCAGGCGATCTTAATCTCCGTGACCCGGTACATGGCCCCGAGGTCGAACTGGATCCACTGGCCGTCGCCTCTCGCCGACCAGCGCGTGTTGAGATCCCCGTCCAGCACCTGCTCGGGCGTGTGGCGGGGCGGGAACGTCGCGCTGGCCATGACCGCCGCGACTTCCAGCGCGTGAGTCCCACCATCGCCATTCTGCGCCCGGAGCGCGGCCGAGAGGATCGCGAGGCACACGATGACCACCCACACAAGACGCCGCGGTATCACCATGGTCAGGATATCTCGCATGGAAACGACCTACGCAGATATCGGGTGTGGGGCATCGTCGTTCCCTCCTCCTCACGAGTCACGCTGGCGGATTGTCAGGGCCGGGCGGTGGGCTGCCGGGTCGGTCTGTCAATGTTCAGTGCACCCTATATCGCACGGGTGCTGCGCGGTGTCAAGCATAAGTTCTCTTGTATAGAGTATGTTCTATCAATCAGAATATCATGCGTTCGCGAATTCTCAAACACGCAGCAGCTAACCATACGAACCGCTCCTACTATCTCTTCGCGCTGACCGGAGGCACACGAGCCAGACTCGCTCGTAAGCTGCCCCTCGAGAAGAAATTCCGTGTGGCCGACTGGCGCGAGCTGGGATCTGCGGAATTCCCGTATGACACGACGCGTTTCTACGATCTCAAGGTGGAAAATACGGGGTCGCGCATCCGGGCGTTCGTGGATGACACGCTCCTCATTGACGCGACTGATGAAGCCATTCTCGGCGGCAAAGCTGGCCTGACCGCCGATGTCCCAGCGCGGTTCGCAGATTTTCGCGTGACGGCGTCATCAGAGACCGAGCACGCGGTCCGATTTGCCACAGCACCTCGCCATCGAGCGTCACCGCCGTGAGACAACTGATGTGGTCAAACGCATCGCCCCGGACCTTGGGAATGTTCTGGGCCCCAGAGCGAAAAGCCAATCACGAATTCATCGCGGCCGTCTGCGTCGACGTCGAACGATCCTGAAGCGCATCCGGCTGGGTCATGCCCAAACGCAGAGCGTCGGAAAGTTTCGACCTGAGCGCAAGGGACTGCAGATTCTGATTGCGAATTTCTGGAAGAACCCTGGGATCGTGACGCTGCTCGACCATGATGCGAACATCCTGGCACAGGAAGAGTTGATTCCGGGATCGAGCCACTTGACGGCCGTCAACTGGCGCGGCGATGGTCAAGAATTCGCGCTGCTCTCCGGAAATGTTCAGGAGGGCGGGATGGTGGACGGCCAACTTCGGCGAGTGGTCCTGTTCCCAGATGACGGTCACCCCGACCTCGCCTCCCAGGTGCTCAATGTGACCGGTGATGCACGCGATGAAATCATTCTGTGGGATCAGGACCGCGTCTGGATTTACACGCAGGATCGACCCTTCAGCGGCACGCGCCTGTACGCGCCGATTCGGAACCCCAGCTCTAACGACTCCAACTATCGGGCGACCGTGTCACTCCCGCGATGGGAGCACATCGTTCACTGAGCCTGCTTCCTGCTGAGATTCTCCAGGTAGTCGAGGTGAACTGTTCCGTTATTCGCGTTGCCCGGCCAGACGCGCCAGATCTTGGAGACGATGTCGAGGTCGCCATCGCCGTCGACGTCGCCCAGCTGGACGTCGTGTCCGCCGAGGCGGCCGTCGAACATGACCCGTTCCGCAAACGTTGGACGGTCACCACCGAGATTCTCGAAGAGGAACCAGCGCGGACCAGCACCTTGCGGGAGAATGCTCGGGTCTTCCTGTTCGACGGTGAGGATATCCGGGTCGCCATCGCCGTCGAAGTCGGCGACGACGAGGGAATGGAACGACCCGCGGGTGCCAGGAGCCACGTTGGCAAGGTAGTGAACCTGAAACGAGGGCGGCTTGCGGCCGTCGCTTTCGAGCCAGGCGAGGCCCGAGTTCTGGCCGTCGGAGTCCGCGATCACGACGTCGGGATGGCCGTCGCCGTTCACGTCGACGATGGAGCTTCGGGCTGACAGCCCCCACGGACCGCGACGCCCAAAGGGCAAACGGTGCTCCATCCACACCGTGCCGCGATCCTGGTGTTCGAGCCAGCGGTCGGGCAAGACGATGTCAGTGTCACCATCGCCATCGAGGTCGGCGACGCCAGCAGGGAAGAAGCCGGAGTGGATATCGTCCTGCTCGTCGACCACCTTCATGGTGATGAGGGTGCGCATCCAGTCGACGTCCCTTGCTGGATCCGACGGAATCTCGTACCAGAAGTGGCCATCCCGGTCGCCAAGCGCGACGACGTCGAGCCTCCCATCGCCGTCCACATCTGCGGTCACCACATCGTGGATCTCGGCGGTGATGCGGCGGTCGTAGCGGAAGCGCTCGAACACCTGTCCGTCGGGGCGTTGCGGATTCCGGAACCAGTAGCCACCGACGATGATATCCATCCAGCCGTCGCCGTCGACGTCCACGGCAGCGGCCCCGAGTTGCATGAGCTCGAGTCGTCCAGCCGTGTGACGGTTCCAGCGATCCGCGCTCCGGTATTCGAACCAGTAGAGCGTGCGGTCAGAACGGTCGACAACCGCGAAGTCGAGCTGGCCGTCGCGGTTGAAGTCGGCAAGTACCGGCGCGCCAAACCCAATGCTTCCGCCAGGCATCTCTCGAGCGATGTAGTGGTGACGAAAGGTGGTGCGCGAGATCTCGGCCGAGGCAGGCGCAGAGAATGGCCTGGACGCGGACCACACGAGGATCATGGCGAGGCCGCCAGCAATGAGAAGTCGATACATCGAGAGACTCATCGTAGCATCTCTTGGAGGGTGATTAACGGACTCCCCCGGAAACCAGCCAAAGGCCCGGCCCGTGGACGTGGCAGCGCTCCGTCGATACCGTCGTGGCCCGCTTTTCGCACAGGCAACGCGGCATGTCAAGTACGAATTCCATTCTAAGGTATATATTCTGTTCCACAGAACTGTCACGCCGCCTGCGCGTGGTTCTGTCAAGCGGAATTGTGCTTCCAAAATAGAATGACCCCCCCTTGACATCACGCCTCGGCCGTGCAACAAGGACGCGAGATAAAAAGGAGGCTACTCATGACGTGGCGACGCGTGTGCCTGGTGGGGATCGCGGGCTTGACGATGACAGTCGCGATCGCGGTGGGTCAACCGGACGAAACACGCAGTTTGCCGTGGGGTCCAGGTCTCTCTGCCTGGTATCCTGGCGACGCCGGTATCGAGAACCATCCGAGCGTTGTCTTTGCCGATAACTTCGAAATCGGGGAAATCGACGATCTCGAATCCCGATGGGGACACGTGAACAATAGGCAGGGACGCGTGATGTCGTTCAGCGACGATGTTCCTGACGGGTCGGTTGGATTGCGTTCACTGCAGATGACAGCCACTCGCGGTGAGAACTCAGGGGGCGAACTGTACAAGACGTTCGATCCTGGATGGGATCGGATCCATCTGCGCTTTTATGCCAAATTTGCAGAGGATCACGGGAATCTCAGCCACTTCGTTGCCCTGCGCGGCTTCGACGATCCATTACCCTATCCCGTGGGCAGCGCCGGCCAACTGGCCGAGGATTATTTCAGCGTCACGATTGAGCCGACCACGGTTGAGACAAACGCCTATCCGTTCACGAGGCACGCACCCCCGGGAATCTGGCGGTTTTACGCCTACTGGCCCGAAATGCGCTCATGGCAGACGGTCGAGGGTGAACCGGACGGTCGTCCGAACCCGTATTACGGCAACCTGCTGCTTCCGAGAGAAGCCGCCGTCGCTCCTCGAGGCGAATGGATCGCCGTCGAGTTCATGCTCAAGCTGAACTCATCTCCCTGGGCACGCAACGGCGAGCTGGCCATGTGGATCAACGGTGAACCCCTCGTGTACTTCGCCCCGGGAACGCCCCACGGATATTGGGTACGAGAAGCCTTCCGCAACGATCCGTATCATCCCGATGCCAGACCATTTAGCGGCTTCCGTTGGCGTACCGATATGAACGTGATGATCAACGTCCTTCGTCTCCAGCACTATGTCTCCGGTGACGCGTTCAACAGTACCCAGAACTACGCCGACAACAACCCGGATTACCTGATCAATACGGAAGAAGCCACCGTCTGGTTCGACCATGTTGTGATGGCCACAGAGTACATCGGGCCGATGGCGGGCACGTATTAATGGATGAGTGAAACCGCAGGGCACGGTGACAACCGCCGCGCCGCCGCGAATCGAGATCTTCGATAACGCTGGTTCAGGAGGCTGTCATGACAACAGGTCGAGTGCTTGCAGGCCGTATCGCCAGCACCCTGATGATCCTGGTGATCCTGACGAGCAGGGCTGCGAGTCAAACGACGTTCGCGACGCTCACGGGCGCCATCACAGACTCCAGCGGATCGGTGCTCCCTGGCGCGACGATCGAGGCCGTCCACACGGCGACGAATTACCGCTACACTGGAGTCTCAAATGAGGCCGGCGTCTACACGATCGCGCAACTGCGGGAGGGCGAATACGTCGTGCGCGCACGCCTCAGCGGCTTCAAAGAGGTCGTCGTGGAGCACGTCCAGGTTGCGGCGCGCGACATCCGGCGCCTGGATATCAGCCTCGACATAGGCTCCGTCGAAGAGACCGTCGAGGTCGTCGGCGGTGCCGGCCTCATCGAAACCGAGACGGCCCGCATCACCGATACAAAAGACGCCGATCTCCTCAAGAAGCTCCCCCTCAATACGCGATCGGCGATCGGATTCCTCGCTCAGACTGCGGGCGTGTACTCGCACACCGGCACCACGGGTACCTTCACCATTCGTTATGGGGGTAGCCGGACGAACCAGGAAAACGCGGCGATCGACGGCATCACGATCACCGCTCACGACAGCAGCGTCCTCGGTCCTATGGCCAGCTACCTCGAGAGCGTCGAAGAGCTGCGCGTGGACATAGGGAACAACACCGCGGAGTTTGGCTCCGTCGGACAGATGACCGTGATATCGAAATCCGGCGGCAATTAGCGGATGGGAGATGAGCGCCATTTACACGCTCCACTCGGGCTACTTCCTGACGCCGCTCTGGACCGGCCCCGATCCGACCGGGACTCGCTTTACAGACCGCGGCACGCCGGCGAACGTCACCCTCAGGCCGAACCAAGTACACGATCCGAATCTTCCCGCCGACGAGCGTTCCGTCGAGAGATGGTTCGACCCGACGGCTTTTGCTCCGCCCACTCCGGGCTCGTTCGGCACCGCTGCCAAGGGAGTCATCAAAGGACCCGGCGTGAACGTTCTTCATGCCGGGCTCGCACGAGCGTTCGCGATTCAGGAGGGCGTTCGGCTGCGTCTCGAGATCACCGGCACGAACATCCTGAATCACCCGAACTGGTCGGAGCCGGGGACCAACATCAGCTCTGTCGGTCAGGTTGGCGTGATCACCGGAGCAGGGAGTGTGTCGAGTCCCGACCATGGCGGCGCCAGGTTCTTCCGCCTCGGCATTCGTCTGGAGTGGTGAACCATAACGGGCTAATCCCGCACAAACAGATACGCGCCGGCCCGTACATTGGGGAGTGACACGAACCGAATCCCACGGTAGTCAGCGCTGAAGATCTCCGAGAAGAGGCGGCGCGTGGCCAGACGCCAGCGGATCGCGCGCTCCGGCGCCTCGACGAGCATGCGGGAGAACTCGTCCGGCACGCAGACGAGCAGTCGCCTCACGCCGACGGACACAAGGGGCACCTCATCGCACATGGGCCAGCCGGCGTCCACCCGCACAGGGTTCGCCACCGGAACGTTCTGCACATCTCGTAGGTCCTCGGCATGTCGCGTCGACAGCGCGCCCGTGGGCCAATGCACGATCAGCCGGTCCGTGGGGGCCCCGCGATGCAGCGGGCTCGTCGACTCGCCATAGGCGTTCTCGACGAACTCGGCCGCCACGGCACCAAGCTTGTTGAGATTGAGGTGTGCGTTCGGCACCTGCAACGGATCGAAGGTCCAGTGGATCTCTCGAAACCCACGTGCGGCCACAAGCTGGCGCTGCGCCAGTTTCAGCCGATGACCGAGGCCGGAGCGGCGATAGGCGGGCAGCACGCCCAGCATATGCGACCAGTGGATCGGGCAGCCCAGGCGCTCACCCGGCAGCGAGTAGGCAAACCCCACCATCCGTCCCTCGTCGAAGGCTCCCAGGAAGAGCGCACCGCACTTGATGGTGGCTACCAGCAGCGTGACGGGCATCAGGTCGATATCGTCGTACCGCCACACGGCGCGCTCGAGCCCGCTGACCTGAGCCAACTCGTCGGCGGTCGTGAGCACGCGAAACTGGACCGCCTGGCCGGACGCCGTGACCTCTTGCGTCTGCTCCATCGTGATGCGTACGTCCCGTACGGCGACCTGTGCCAAGGCCTAATTGTACGGATACCGATCCCATCGATCGTCGTCCGTCGTCGCGCGCGGATCGCCCGTCGTGCCCATCCACTCGTCGAGCAGTCCGCGTAACTCCGCGAGGACCTTCGCGGACGAACGATCAGCAGCAACATTTCGCAACTGCCACGAATCAGTGCGGCAATACCGCGAAAGCCAGGCACTGAAGCCGCACACGCTCAAGCCTCATGCGCACCAACGATGTCGTCATCGTCACCTCGCGGGAGATCCCAGTAGGAGCACAGATATTTCACAGGCGGCCTGCGCTGTCAACCTGATAATTCCATAAAACAGATCGAATTCTTTTCAACAGAACTCACGATGAGCAGCACAGTGGGACGCGCAGGATGACGACCCGCCCATACGACAACGCGGCTGACGGGGCTGCGGTTCATTGGTCGCTTGCAAGCACGGCCAGCGCACCTGAGCCCCCCCGGCCAATGCGTGTGCGCCAACGTTCCACCATATTCTGTATGTTAGAATCATACCCAATAAATAGAATCGTCGCTTGACACCCTCGCCCATCTGCGCGATCATGCGCGCATCGGAAGCGCGACGCGGTGACGCTTCTGTCGAGGGGGCCTGGCAGTCATCCAGCACGACGGGCCGTGTTTGCAGGGAAGTCGAAGCGGACCCGGCCCTAGTCGTGTCGGATGGTTAGCGAAGTTCGTGGAGTTGCCGGTCGTCGTGTACGTACCCCACCTCTGCCAGCGTGTCGGAGAGGCGTCTGCACACCTCCTTGAGCCGGGTCGCCAGGTGACGGCCCAAGGCGGCGGAGTAGCGGGCGCTGGGCACGCCCACGCTGATAGCGCCGCAGATGGCGCGCTCCGCGTCGAAGATCGGCGCGGCCACAAAGTTCGCACCCAGGATTGTCTCTTCGCGGTTGACGGCAAAGCCGCGCCGCGCGACGTCCTTCCACTCCTTCTCGACCTCGGCGCGCCGCGTGCGCGTTCGTGGTGTCCGCGCCGTCAGCTCAATCCGCCCCAGCAGGGCCGCACGTGCGCTGGGCGGCAGATTGGCCGCGAAGACCTTGCCGGCAGCGGTCGCATGGTAGGCCACGTCCGCGCCGATCGGCCCGACCAGGCGCAACTCGCGGCGCCGCGTTTCGACCACCTCCACGAAAATGCCACGGCCACCCCGCAGAATCGCCAGATACGCGCTCTCATCGAACGCGTCGGCGATCTCACGCAGATACGGGCGCGCGTGCGGCAACAGCTCGACGGTGTCTTGCAACCCGCGGGCAAGCAGGAGGCACTTCATGCCCAGCCGGTACGCTCCGCGGGCGACCGGCTGCTCGACGTAGCCGTGCCACTTGAGACTGCCGAGCGCGCGGTGAATCGAGCTCGTGACATACCCCGTGCGCGCAGCAAGCTGCTGGAGCGTCAGACCTTCGCGCGCGTCTCGGAGCGTCTCGAGCACGTGCAAGAGCTTGTCGACAAGCTCGATGTTGTACACGAGTGGCTGCTGAGCCTGCTTAGTGGAACGCATGTGATGATACAGAGTATCGTAGTATTGCGGGCTCGAGACAGACCCCTGTGATGACATTGGTCCGAGCCCGCATTCCCCCCTTAGGTCTCGCCCGCTGCCGCGGCCAGCGACGCGCCGCGACGATGTTGGTCGGCCTCTTCTGCGGCCTCGCGGCCTGTACGTCATCCCGGAACATCGCCGGCCAGTGGCCAGTCGAACGGCTGCCGAACATCGTCATTATTCTCGCTGACGATCTCGGCTACGGCGACCTCAGCGCCTACGGCGGATGGATCGAGACACCCCACCTCGACCGCCTGGCCGCCACGGGGATGCGCTTCACCGATTTTCACAGCAGCGGTCCGGTGTGTAGCCCGACGCGCGCCGCCCTGCTGACCGGTCGCTACCCACAACGTGCGGGCCTCCCCGGCGTGATCTTTGCCGACCACGCTCGCAACCGGCACCATGGCCTGCACCCCCACGAACCCACCTTCGCCCACTTGCTCCAACGCGCCGGCTACGCCACCGCCATCTTCGGCAAATGGTACCTGGGATACGAACCGAGGTACAACCCGATCCACCACGGCTTTGACGAATTCCGCGGCTTTGTCAGCGGGAACGTCGATTATCGCTCGCACGTGGATGGTGTTGGCGTGGCTGACTGGTGGAACGGTCGGGATCGCATCGAAGAAGAAGGCTACACGACGCACCTGATCACCAAACACGCGGTACGGTTCATCGAGGACAACAGGGACCGGCCGTTCTGTCTCTACATCGCGCACGAGGCACCCCACTTTCCCTATCAGGGACCGCACGACGAGGCTGACCGTTACGTGACAGGCGGCACACAAGCTTGGGATCCGCTCGGCAGCCGGCCCGATCGCCGCAACGCCTACCGTGAGATGGTGCACGAGATGGACAAAGGCGTCGGCGAGGTGCTCGCGGCCCTCACACGCCATGCTCTGGAATCGCACACGCTGGTCTTCTTCTTTTCCGACAACGGTGCGCTACCGCCGGGGAGCAACGCGCCGCTCCGCGGTGACAAAGGCACCTTGTGGGAAGGGGCGCACCGCGTCCCCGCGATCGCCTGGTGGCCGGGGCGCATCGACGCGGGCGCCGCCTCCGATGAGCTCGCGACCGGAATGGACCTCCTGCCCACCCTGCTTGCCCTCGCCGGCGTACAGCCACCCTCGGATCGTCCCGCGGACGGCGTCAGCCTTCTGCCAGTGCTGCTCGGTCGCGAGCCGCTCCCGCCGCGCCCCTTGTTCTGGGCCCACGGCGATCAGGCCGTCGTCCGGGAAGGACCGTGGAAACTCCTGGTCAATCCCTCGGGCGAGCGCGGCGTACAGCTCTATAACCTCGCCGACGACCTCGCGGAACAACACGACGTCGCCGCGGCACACCCACAGCGGATTCAGCGTCTGCGCGCCCTGCTGGAGCAATGGCGGCGCGACGTCGAAGCCGGTGCGACTCAGCAGCCCGAGGACTCAGCTCAGGATGGGGTTCAATGATGCTACGAAGCGCGACATCGGCTACAGTGGCGGGATGAATCGGATAATCACGCAGAGGGAGCTGCGCAACGACTCTGCCAGCGTGCTGCGTGACGTTCAATCGGGGCAAACAATCACCGTGACCCGCAACGTGACACCGGTTGCCGAGCTCCGGCCAATTCCTCCACGCCGCTTCGTGCCTCGCGTCGCGATTGCCAATGCCGCGCATGATCGAACCCGCCCTCCTGGCCGGATGAGTCCGCCATTTCTGCGGTGACGCTCGCGGAATTGGCCGCCGGCCCCCACGCCACCGACGACGACCACATCCTCACCGTCGTCACAGTGTGACCGTAGTCATCGCTCAGCACGCTTCGATCCACCACGCCTTTGACGAGCTTTGTCGGCGAGTAGGCGAGGACTTGGGACGAAGGGTCCCGGGACGTTGCCGTCAACAGAACCTGGTCTGACATATAGAATTGTAGGTTGACAAACGAGGCGTACCATCATCAGTGACGAGGCGTCACAGCGGCATCGTAGAATGTCCACTATCATCGGCATGCGAAGGGGTGTATAAACGAGAACCCCGAGCGTTCAGGACCTGGGAAGCGTGCTCCTGCATTCAGCGCGCTCTTACCAGATAGCGGTCGCACATGATCACACATGGAAAGCACCTCACGATCTGACCTTGGGCGGGAGAACCGTATCTCTCCGAGCGATCGCGAAGAGAGCCAGCGCGACAAGATCACGGTCTATCACTGGCTGGTGGTCATTATCGCGTCCTGCGGTTGGTTGTTTGACTGTATGGATCAGCGGCTGTTCATCCTCGCCCGCGAATCGGCGCTGACGGAGTTGCTGGGCGACGCCGCGGCGACCGTCGAGGTGAACACCTACGGGGGCCACGCGACAACGGCGATGATTCTCGGCTGGGCGACCGGCGGGATTGTCTTTGGCATGATGAGTGACAAATGGGGTCGCGTGAAGACGATGGCGGTCACCCTACTGATGTACGCGGGGTTTACCGGTCTCTCCGGCATCGCCCATCACTGGGTCGAATTCACCGCGTACCGTTTCTTGGCTGGGCTCGGCATCGGTGGCATGTTCGGTGCCGCCACCACATTGGTTGCCGAAACCGTGCCGGGTCGCATGCGCGCGGTGGCCTTGGGTGCGTTACAAGCGTTGGCGGCGCTGGGAAATATTCTGGGGTCGCTCGTGAGTCTGATCGTGCAGCCCGGGGCGGCAGATGTGCTGTGGGGCTATTCAGGCTGGCGACTCTTGTTCTTCGTCGGTATTCTCCCGTCATTGCTGGTGATCCCGATTGTCCTTGTGCTGAGAGAGCCTGAGGCGTGGACACGTGCCAGGGAAGAGGCTCGCCGCGGCGTGGCGGCGCACAACATTGGCTCCCCCGTGGAGTTGTTTCGGTCACCGCGATGGCGACGAAATAGCATCGTCGGCTTATTGCTCGGCGTATCCGGCATGATCGGCCTGTGGGGCATCGGGTTTTTCTCGCCGGAACTGATTTCCACCGCGTTGGCGGGTGCGCCGCAACAGACGCTCGATACCGTGCGCGGTTGGGGGACGGCGCTGCAGGATGTGGGAGCGTTCCTGGGCATGATCACGTTCACCACGATTGCCGCACTCGTCAGCCGCCGACTGGCGTTTGCCATCGCATTTCTCGCCGGCATGATGAGCACGGCGTTCGTCTTCACCGCACTGAACACGGCGACGGACGCATACTGGATGCTGCCGATGATGGGGTTCGCGCAACTGGCACCCTTCGCGGGGTATTCGATTTATTTTCCCGAGCTCTTCCCCACTCGCCTGCGTGGCACCGGCGTCGGCTTTTGCTACAACACCGTGCGCTACCTGGCCGCGCCCGCGCCGATGCTGCTTGGCTACCTGAGCGGCGTGGTGTCCTTCCGCACCGCCGCCGTGCTCATGTCCTCGGTGTACCTGATCGGCCTGATCGCGCTCGTCTGGGCTCCGGAGACGAAGGGCCAGCCGCTCCCTGAAGATTGAGGACATGCGTCTCGCCAGACTCCCGGTCATCGCGGTCGTCGTCGTCGCCATTGTCGCCACCGGTTACAGCTCTCAGCTGTCGCCGTCGAATCGTCCCTGGCCGCCCGCCGTGCAGCAAGCTCACCCGGATGCGCCGGTCCTGTCACCCGCTGAGGCGATGAAGACCTTCTCGATGCCACCCGGCTATCGCCTCGAGCTCGTTGCCAGCGAACCCCTCATCCAGGACCCCGTCATGATCGACTGGGATCCCGAGGGCCGTCTGTGGGCGGTAGAAATGCCCGGCTACATGCGGGATATGACCGGGTCGGGTGAACATGATCCGATCGGTCGTGTCGTCGTCCTCACCGATGTCAACGGCGATGGCCAGATGGACACCCGTACCGTGTTTGCGGACGGCTTGGTTCTGGTACGAGCGGTCAAGGCACGCTGGTACGCCCGTGAACGCCGCTACGGTCAAGGCCGTCCGCACTCGCACGGCTGACCGCCACGGCCCGTGGACGGATGAAGAGCTGGCGGCGTTGGCGGCAAACAGATAGCAGCGCCTTCCGAACGCACCTCAGTGGAATTCCAAATCATTGAGGGAGGGACCGGCGATAGTATTCTGGTGGCGGCTACACGAAGGAGGGCAAGCGTCCCCTCCCCCAATAGACTCCGACGAAACCATGACCTTTGAACCCTTGCGCCCCTTGCCGTCATCGCCCCGCATCCTGACAACGACCGTTGGCTCCTATCCGATTCCAGACTGGCTCGCTGCGTCGCCACGTGAACAGGGCCTCATCGATGCCACGCGTGTCATCTTCGACATCCAGCGGCAAGCCGGCATTGACGTGCCGACCGACGGCGAGCTCTACCGCTTCGACATCAATCATCCCGACACCAACGGCATGATCGAGTTCTTTGTCCAGCCGCTGGCGGGCGTGTCGTCGGTCGTGGGGCGCTCGATCGCTGACGAGTTCTCGCGCCACACACCCATGAGCTTTCGTCGGCAACCCGCGGGTGTGGTCACGGAACCGCTCGGTGAAGGCTCGCTCAACCTGCTCGCCCATTGCGGGCGCGCGGCAGCAGTCGCGGGCGGGCCGTTCAAGTTTACGGTCACGAGCCCCTACATGCTCGCGCGCACGCTGCTCGACCACCACTACGGCAGCTTTGAAACGCTGACGCTCGCGCTGGCGGAGGTGCTTGCGCAGCAGATGCGCGGTCTGCCCACCTCGTGCATCCAAATCGACGAGGCCAATGTGCCCGGCAGCCCACACGACGGGCCTCTTGCTGCTGCGGCCATCAACGTCATGCTCGACGCCATCGACCCAGGCGTCGAGCGCGCAGTGCATTTCTGTTTCGGCAACTACGGTGGGCAGACCATCCAGCGCGGTTCATGGCAGGCCCTCACCGATTTTCTCAACCGCCTGCATACCGACCACCTGGTGCTCGAGCTCGCGCACCGGCCCATGACTGATCTCGAGGCGCTGGCCGACCTCGATCCCCGCATCGCGCTCGGGATCGGGGTCGTGGATATCAAAGTGAATCACGTTGAAACGGCAGACGAGATCGCGGGGCGCATCGAAGCGGCGGAGAAGACGGTCGGTCCAGGCCGCGTGAAATGGGTACATCCCGACTGCGGGTTCTGGATGCTCACACGCAGCGTCGCGGACCGCAAAATGGAGGCGCTCGTCCGTGGCCGCAACTTATATCTCGGCCAGGCCTCGACCGATGGCACCAACGCTTCCGACGAGGCTCACACCACGGTCCGCCACGCACGGCTGCCACGGCAATGAGCGGCATTTCCGTTGATTCGGCCGAGCTGTTCCGCGCGGAGATCACCACACGGATTCCGTTCAAGTACGGGATTGTCACGATGGTGAACGTGCCACATGTCTTCGTGCGGCTCACCGTGCGTACCGAGGCTGGCTCGCACGCGGGCATCGCGGCTGACCACCTACCGCCAAAATGGTTCGTCAAAGATCCTGCGCGCGCCATCGCCGACGAAATCGACGACATGATGTGTGTGATCACACACGCCGCGACAGCCGCGCGAGCGCTGTCGGCGCCGACAGTCTTTCAGTTTTGGCACGAGCTCCATGAGACACAGGCGCAATGGGCCGAAGCAAAGGGATTCCCGCCCCTGCTCGCACACTTTGGCACCTCGCTCGTCGAACGTGCCCTGATCGACGCGTTCGCCCGCGTCCATCGCACCACGTTCGCCCACTTGCTGCGTGGGGACGCGCTCGGCCTCCGTTTGGGCGATATTCATCCCGAGCTCGCGGCCGCTCGTCCGACCGATCTTCTACCGAAAGAGCCAGCGGTTCGCGTCCGATGCCGACACACGATCGGGCTCGCCGATCCCTTACGGGAGGCCGAGGTGGCCGCGCAGCAGATGCCGGGCGATAGCCTTCCGTACTCGCTCGAGGCGAACATCCGGCAGTATGGGCTGCGCCATTTCAAGATCAAGATCGACGGCGGCTCGCCTGACGCGACCATCGACCGTCTGAACACCGTCGCCGCGGTCCTATCCGAACAGGTGTCCGGCGACCTTGCGGTTTCCCTTGACGGCAACGAGAGCTTTGGCTCGGCGGAGGCGTTTCGAGAGTTCTGGTCGCACGCGACCGGACATGCGCCCATTGGATGGCTGTTTCGGCATCTGCTGTTCGTCGAGCAACCGTTATCGCGGTCGGTCGCGCTCGATGCGAGCCGCGCCGCGTTCAACGTATGGGCCGAGCGCCCGCCGATCATCATCGATGAGTCAGATGCCGAGCCCAGCGACCTACGACACGCCTTGGAGCTCGGCTATGCAGGCACGAGTCACAAGAACTGCAAAGGCATCTTCAAAGGTCTCGCCCACGCCTGCCTCATTGCGCAACGCAAGAGGCAACAAGCTGGCGCGACGCTGATTATGTCGGGCGAAGACTTGTGCAATATCGGTCCGGTGGCATTGCTGCAGGATCTCGCCGTGCAGGCCCTGCTTGGCGTGGCGAGCGTCGAGCGAAACGGGCATCACTATTTCGCCGGGCTCTCAATGTGGCCGGAGGAGATTCAACGGGCCGTCCTGCTGCAACACCCCGACCTCTATACGATGTCCGAGCAGGGCTGGCCTCGTCTGGTCGTGAAGGATGGATGGCTCTCGACCAGATCGGTCGTGGCCGCACCGTTTGGCGTCGGTCCCGAGCTCCGTCTGGAGGCGCTTCCGTGTGAGCACACCATGCTGTAGCCGTGCTTGCGCGGCACCAATGGTGTACGGCTCAGATGAGACGCTTTCGCCGTCGCGAGATCCGCGCCGGAAGCGAGACGCGGCGCAGTGCTCGTCACCGAGGGCCGGCCTCAAAGCTGTGGAGGACAAACACTTGCAGCCCGATCACCAAGACGATGAGGACGGTCACCACGCATCGGACAAGGCATGATAGACTGGTCAACGACTAGTTGATCCATCTTGGAGGATACGGATGGCGAACGTGAGTGCATTCGAGGCCAAGACCCACTTCGGAAAGCTACTAGACCGTGTGTCCAAAGGGGAAGAGGTCGTGATTACACGCCACGACAAGCCGGTCGCCCGACTGGTTCCGGAGGGCACGCCGCGGCTTGACGACGTCCGCCGGACGGTGGCAGGACTCCGTGAGCTGCAGCAACGGATCCGCCGGAGGTCCAAGGCGAAGCTCTTGGACCGTGAGGTTCGGTCCGCCATCGACGAGGGGCGCTTGTGACAGCAGCCTTCGTCGCCGACGCGTCGGTGGCCGTCGGTTGGGTGCATCCGGCGCAGGCCACGAGGCACACCGCCGCGATGTTGGACGCCATTGCGGAGGGCGCCACGGTTGAAGTGCCCGCGCTGTGGCCATTGGAGGTGGCCAACGCGCTCACCGTCTTGGTCCGCCGTCGGAAATTGACGGAGGACGAGCGCCAAACGGCACTCGGATGGCTTCGCGGGCTCCCGCTTCGCATCGATCATGAAATGGCCGCGCTCGCGTTTTCGCGGTTGTCAGATCTCGCGTCCACTCACCAGTTGTCGGTCTATGACGCAGCCTATCTCGAGCTGGCTCAGCGACGAAGGCTCATATTGGGCTGCAAAGACGGGCCGTTGCAAAAGGCTGCCAAGCAGACTGGCGTTAGCCTGTGGGAGTAAGGACGCCACCGAGGGCCCGCTGTTCGAGCAGTGGTCGAGCGGCACCACGGCCAGCTCTGCCCCTGTAAAGGCGCTCACCGCGATCGGAGCGAGTCGTATCGTGGCATATGTACTCCACCGAGGCACTATCATCCAGGTGGATGAGCCAGCGATTCGTGAGGGCCTACCGCACAGCCATGATCGAAAGTGCTCGCGTTCGTTCGCCAACGTGTCGACTGCCCGCCGGGTGGGGCCTGGCCCTCCTGCTCCTCGTCTCACCCGCCGCTGCCCAAGACGCGACGAACGAAATCGCTCGGCACGCTGAAGCCGCCAAACAGGCGCAGGCTCGAGGAGACTTCGCAACCGCCATCCAGGAGCTGACCGCGCTGGCCCGCCTGCTGCCAGAACGGGCCGACGTCCAGAGCAATCTCGGCCTGGCGTACTTCTTCCACAACCAGCCGAAGGAGGCGCTGGCTGCATTCGAGAAGGCGCTCAGGATCGAGCCGGATCTCGTGTCCGCCTTGATCTTTTCCGGGATCGCTCATCAAACGCTCTCCGAACCGGCGCGCGCCACACCGTTGCTGCAACGCGCGATCGCGCTCGAGCCTGCCGATCCGCTGGCGCATACCTGGCTCGCGCACAGCTATGTCGCACAGGCCCGTCCTCGAGAAGCCGTCGACCATTTTCTGATCGCCTCGCGACACGCACCGCGCGACGTGGACGTGTGGTACGGGCTGGGACAAGCCTACCTGCACCTCGGGCGCGAGGCCGTCATGCGGCTTGCCGAGATCGCCCCGAGGGGTGCGCGCCTGGCGCAACTCTCCGGCGATATCTGGCTGCTCCGCGGCGAGCCGCAGAACGCACTCACGATGTACGAGGAAGCGTTGAAGCGCCGGCCTGCACTTGTCGAGCTGACGCCCGTGATCGATCAGTTGCGCCAACGGCAGGGCACTGAGCCGCAGCGTGATCTACCGGCGCCCGCCCGCCCTACTCCGGACACGTCATCACCGGAAGACGCGCAGTACCTCGCCGCGACGGACTTCCGCGAGCGGGCGCAGCGCGCATTCGAGCAGATCTCGGCGATCGACCCCGATTCGTACCGCGCGCACCAGGTGATGGCGGAATCACTCGAAGCACAGGAACGCGTCGATGAAGCGATCGACGAGTACCGCAGGGTTCTCCGCGCCAAGCCGGACCTACCCAGCGTACACCTCGCTATCGGCAATCTACTCATGAGCGAGGGCCGGGCAAGGGAGGCACTGGACGAATATCGCGAGGAGCTGCGCGTCCGTCCGGAAGAGTCGGAAGTGCACTACCGCATGGGGCGCAGCTTCGTGGTGCTCGGCATGGCAGACGATGGCGAGGCGTCGCTCACGCGTGCGCTGGAGCTCGCCGACCCGCCAGCCGCGGTGCAGCGAGAATTGGGTCGGCTCTACCTCACGCGCGGCAAGGCAGGCTACGCCGTTCGAGCGCTCTCGAAGTACGTCGGCTCATCGGACAACGACGCCTCGGCACACTATCTGCTCATGCAGGCGTATCGTGCGCTCGGCGACGCCACGGCAGCGGAGCGTCATCTCGCGATCTACGAGCGGCTGTCAGCGCGCGACGAGCAGGACGCCTCGCTGAAGAACGCGCTCTCCATCTTCAGTCGCCGGTAGGGCGGGGCTACGGCTTGCCCACCGTCGGACCGTCGACGTTCACCATCCGCGGTAGGCGCTCCTCGACCGGCGGCAGCGGCTTGCGCAGCTTGTGCGGCCCTTGTTGATACCAATAGGCCACGGTGTAGAAGTTGTCCGAGCGATGATTCGCGTGGCCGTGCTCGATGGTCATCTTGAAGTAGTTCTCGAACGGCACCGGTGAATCGAGATGGAAGCGGTAGACCATCCATTTGGACCCACGGTGGTCGCCGCCGTTGATTGGATTGCCGTACTGCTTGTAGGCAAACGTTGGATAGGACGCACCGAAAGGCGAGATCCCGCAGCCGCCGTAGCACCACGCACCCAGGTAGTAATCCTCCGAGCCGGTGCCGATGATGCTCGGCTTTGCCTTGTCATCGATGAACATCATCTCGTCCCCTTCGCCCCACCAGTCGCCCTGGTTCTGCAGAATGCTGTGCGTCACACCAACGTAGTGGCCTCGCCCTTCCGTCTCGAGGATGACGTAGTTATCTTTGCCGTCCGGATTGCGGTGGTCGTTGACCTTCGGGTCGCCATTGAGCTTCCAGTCGGTCGTCCAGCCGGGTGTGGGCGCGGCCTGCCGATACTCGGCGTAGAAGTACGCCAGGTCGTCCGGTAGGCTCTGGTGCTTCTGCCAGTCGACATTGAAGTAGAACGCGTCGATCGCCTGGCTGCCCTCGTTGGTGATCGTGATGCGCGCCGACTTCCGGAACGGCATGGGAAAGTAGCTGTTCAGCGCCTTCTGGGATCCAACCGACAACGGCCCCGACTCGTACAGGAAGTACTCGCCCAGCCCCAAGCCGAAGAAGTCGCCGATGGGCGCTTCCACGGCCGGCAGCGGATCGTCGTCCCAGTACATACGAAGCACGATCTTCTTCAGATGATAGTGCTCCGGTGTCGCGATCGTGAACCAGATATGGGTGATGATGCCTGGCCCCGTCAGCTCGCCGAGCGTGCGCGTCTCCCCTGCCTTGACCTGGTTCTTCCACTGCCCATCGTCGTTCGCGCCCGTGCGGTCGTACGACGACAGCCGTTCGATGGTGTAGGACTTGAGCGCCGGCAGGCGGGCCAGGTCGTCACCCACGGCTTGCGAGCGCGCAGGCTCCCCGGTGGCGAAGATCAGGCCCAGGGCACAACTGACAGTGAACGTCATGTGTCGCATGTAAGCTCCTTATCGTTCCTGCGTCCGCGGCGCCAGCCCGGAGATGGCCGGGACGAAGTCCCGCGGCGAGGTGGGCGTGAGCCCGAAGATGAACATCTGGTCTGGCACGTATCGCTGACGCACTTCGAAGTTCTCGAATGACGGGCCGCCGGGAATGGGGTCGGTTGAATTCCAGTACACGCGGCGACCGTTGACCTTGACGCGGAGATCTGGCTGGATGTGCCATGCCGGCACGCGCCAGTACTGCGTCAGTTTGATGGACGTGTACGTCCACCACGGCTTGGCCGGCACCTTCACGCTGGCCGGCTCCTCTTCATTTGTCGTCGCGAGCACCAACGCATCACCATCGCCATAGGTCAGCATCTCGTCACGCGGATAGTTCTCGCGATCGATGAAGCCGTCACCGGTATACTCGGCGTAGAGCTCGCGGCTGTCGACAAGGCGGTCGCGCAGCCACAATTGTCGCAATCGTTCGTAGTTGCCCATCGTTGCCGTCACCGTTAGCTCTTCGATGGGCACGCTGTCGTCGTGGTGGCGTACCGCCAACTGCAGCTCTTGCGGGCGGTCGCTCGACATGCGCGCGGTGACGAACACGTGAGCGCCGTTTGCCGTGAACCGCTCCACCTCGATCCGCACGCTAAGCTGCTGGATCGGCTCCGGCCTGGCCGGTAGCGTCGTGAGCTCGCCCGCCCACTGCTCCGTCCAGAGTCGCTTGCCGCGCCGCCTCGGGTCCAACTTGCTCATCTCGAGCTCGCTGAACGCCATGCGGCTCTGGCGCGTGCCCACGCCCTTCACGACAGGCTCGATCGCGATGAAATTGATCAGCTCCGGTTGGCCGTCCTTCCCCAGCACGCCAACACGAATCAGCCCACGCGGACCCCGCAGCCCCCCGGGTGAGGGCAGACCGAAGATCAAGCCGTCACGGCGTCCCCAGATTAGCGCGTCGTCCGCCGCCTTGGGACGGAGCCAGCCATCGTCCTCGGCTCCCACGAGCGACACAACCACCAGCGAGACGACGAGCGAAATGGGGACAGCCCTCGTTTTACGAAAGATGTAAGAAGATGCCCGATTCATTTCCAGGTTCTGGGGTCTATGGTAGGGCCGCCTCGCCGAGCCGACCGTCGACGGTGGTAGGGCCGCCTCGCCGAGGCGGCCGTCAGAATTCCAGCTTCAACCCCAGTTGCACGCGTCGTGGCGCATTCTGCTGCGCCGTGAAGATGCCGAACGGCGTATTCGAGCTCTCCAGCGATTCAGGGCTGAGGTCCTGCGGTGCCAGGTTGAAGATGGTCATCTGCGACCCGCCGGTTCCGAGCACCACGCGATTCAGCAGGTTGAACGCGCTCGCCTGGAAGTGCAGCACCACGCGGTCCGTGATTTGCGTGCGCTTGGAGATCGACAGGTCGTCGTTGTAGTACGGCCGCGCCCGGAGCTCGTCGAAGAACTTCGGCGCGTTGCCGAACTCGCCGGCGGGCGGCGCGACGAAAGCGGCGGGGTTGATGTAGAACTGGCACGGCTCACGTCCAGCCGTGTCAGGCAGCGGACCAGCGCAACGCCGGTCGAACGACGGATTGATCAATGGAACGCCAGAGACGAGGTTCGGGCGGAAGCTGAAGCCATCGTTCGCGCGATGCGGATTGCTCGCGCCGAACGCCTGGTATTCCAGGAACAACGGACGCCCGCTCTGATACAGATGAATGGCGCTGACCTGCCACCCTCCGACCAGCTTGCCGACGATTCCGCCACGATCGAGCAGCGGCTTGCCCGGACCAAACGGCAGCTCGTACGTGTAGCTCAAGGCGAGGACGTGCGGGATGTCGGAGCTGGTGACGGAGCGCTCACTGCGGAGGTCGTAGAAGTCCTGCTGGAACGACCTGGCAAACTGGGCGTTCTGCGCGCCGGCGAAGGCGCCCTGGAAGGAGTCCACCGTGCCGAGCGTCTTCGAGAACGTATACGACAGCAGCATCGTCAGCCCGTTCGAGAAACGCTTCTGCACCTTCGTCAGCAGGCCGTTGTACGACGCGCTGCCAACCGGTTGCATGACGTTGTCGATGTTTCCGTACTGCGGGAACGGCCGGAGCGCTTGCCCCGCCGTCGCGCCTTCGCCGAACAGATCGCCGAAGGTGTCGAACGGTGGCCTGAGACCCGAGGCCACGACGCGCGGATCGCCGATTGGCAGGTTCAGGAACTCGTTCAGCGGAAGACCAGCGCTCTCCGCGGCACCGCGATACTGCTCGGCGACGTCGGGAGCAATCTGGTTCGGCTTTTGCCACAGGCCCACCTGATAGATGTGCGTGCCCACATAGGCCGCGCTCGCCAGGAAGCCGCCCGGCAGCTCTCGCTGCAGCTCGAACGACCAGTTGATCTGCGTCGGCATCTTACCCGCCTCCGGGCTGATGAGCGCCGGATTGGCATTGCCGATGAGCAAGCCCGGATCGGTGATGGGCGGCTGCTGGAACCCGGGATAGGGGTCGTCCCAGAAGTAGGCCGCTGAACCGAGCACGTCGCCCGGCCGATTCACGGTCGCCACGCCGTTGAATCCGGCCGCGTAGAGGCCGCCGGCGATCCCGTTCGTCAGGTTGTCGTTCCCGAGCGGCCTCGTGATGGCGAAGCTGCCGCGCAGCACCGAGCGCTCGTCGCCGAACAGCCGGCCTAGGAGACCACGCTCCGCATTCGGTGTGTAGGCGAATCCAATGCGGGGCTGGAACCCTTTCCAATCGATGTCGCCAATCCTCTTCCGGCCATTGCGTCCCTCCCCGTCGCCATAGAACGTGTAGGCGCCCGGCAGCCCTCCCGCCGCTGGGTTCGGCAGCTCCGGATCGACGGTCGAGACGCGCCCGAACACTTCCGTGCGCGGCACCGAGACGTCGTAGCGAAATCCGAGATTCAGCGTCAAGTTCCGCGTGACCCGCCAATCGTCCTGGACGAACCCGCTCGCCGTGAGCCATCGATACCCCGCCGTGGTTGCGCCGATGTCGAAGCGCGAGAAATCGACCGCACCAAACAAGAAGCTCGCGACAGAATTGCCGGTCGTCGCCGTCGGGATGGATACGCCGACGGGCCCTTGCGCGGTATTCACGAAGCCGACGCCGCCAAGCGCCGTCTGCGTGGGCTCGAACGCGAACCGGCCAGCGTTGGCGCTCTGGTCATTGCGCTGCAGCCGCCGGAGCTCGCCGCCGAGCTTCAACGTATGCGACCCGCGGACCCAGGTCGTGACGTTGCTCAAGACGAACCGGTTCTGCGCGACCAGTGAGAACGTCGTCCCACCGATCCCGTTCTGATTGCGGAGGCCAATGGCCGGATAGGGCGCGCCTGATGGCAGATCGATGCCTTCGAACCCGAGCTCGCTCAACGGCGGGCCGGGGAGGATAGGCCCCTGGGTGAAGCGATCGCGCAGAAAACCGAACACGAAGGTGTTGAGGAGGTTCGGCGAGAATGTCTTCGTGTGCGCCAAGCGCACCTGCCACGAGGGCGCGTCGTTCTCGATCGCGTCCAGCTCGTTGAGCGTCCCGATGTTCGACTCTCGGCTGCTCCCCAGGGAGAGGCTTCCCGAAAGCCTTTGAAGCGGACTGATGTTGTGATCGATCTTCACGACGAAGCGCTCCTCATCGTTCACTTCGCGCGTCTGCCGGAAGAAGTTGTTGAAGACCGCGTCGGTCTGCGCCTGCGGGAAGTCCTGCATGATCCGTTGCGACGCAGCGCTGAGCCCCGCGTAGTTGGGAGGAATGATGTTACCCGGGAACGGATCGCGGATTTGATACGCCTGTCCATCGGGACCGATGACCGTGCGGGACTCGGTCGGATCGTAGATGCCGCCCTCGAACACCGGGCGCCCCGCAGGGTCGACGAGCGGGAGTAGCTGCGATGGGTTGTTTGGGTTGGGCACGTGGAGCTGCGACCCGAGCAACTGCGAGAAGTCCCCCTCTCGAAAGCGGTTTGGGATTGTGGTCAGGTTCGGATTGTTGGCGCTCGGACGGAACTTGAATCCCGAGTAGCTCGTGAAGAAAAACGTCCGGTCGTGTCCATCGTATGAGAGCGGGCCGAGCCCTCTCGGCAACCAGAGGGGGCCGCCGAGCGTGAAGCCGTACTCGTTCTGCTTCAGCGGCGCCTGGGGCTCGCCTCGAGCCTTGCTCGGAAAGTCCTGAGCGTTGAGCGCGTCGTTCTGCAGATACTCGAAGACGTTGCCGCGAAACTGATTCGTCCCGGAGCGTAGCGTGAACGAGACGATGCCGGTCGCCAACCCGTACTCCGCGGAGTAGTTGTTGTTACTGATCTTGAACTCGCCGATGGACTCGAGCGCTGGATGATTGGTTGAGACGTTGCCGGACGAGCTCGTGTCGGCAAACGGGACGCCGTCGACGAAGACCTCGGCGGATGCGGCGGGCGCGCCGCTGATGTTGAGACGCAGGTCGGGGACGGCGCCCGGAATCGACCCGCTGACGCCCGGCGTGAGCACGACGAAGTTCAGTGGATTTCGCATGGCGCCGGTCAGCGGCACGGGCAGGTCGAGGATCTGCCGGCGCGTCACCGTCGTCCCGGTGTCCGAGGTCGTCGTATCGAGCGCGAGCGGGGCGGCTTCGACCGTGACCGTTTCCGCGATGTCCCCCGGAGTGAGAGTGACCGTCAGCGCGACGCTGCGTCCGACTTCGACCGACACCTGCTGGACGGACGTCTTGAACCCGCTCAGCTCAACCGAGAGCTCGTAGGTCCCCACGATCAGCGACGGGAAGTGGAAGCTCCCTGACTCGTCGGTCGTCGCGGCGCTGGGCACGTTTGTTTCGGTATTGATCAGTGCCACGGCGGCTCCAGGAATGACCCGATCCTGCTGATCGACGACGAGCCCGGTAATCGCGCCTCGGTCACTTTGAGCGAGGGCGATTGTTGCGTGCAGGAAGATCACCGCCAGCGATGCGAGCGTCAGCCGTCTCATAACGCGCCTTTTTGAAACGTTTCAGAGCGAAACATCGTGACGAGGACGAAGGCAGATCTCCGCACAATCAGGCCGTGTTTTGCGGCGGTCTCTTCTGGCGCTGTCCCTTCTTCCTGTGATAGTGTCGAAACGTTTGATACACCAGGATGCGACGTGATGTCAAGCCGCGAGAAAAGGGGACAGGCCCCTTTTTCGGGAACTAAACGCCGTCGAAAAAGGGGCCTGTCCCCTTTTCTCGCGACGACATCAGCGCGGCCGCTGACCATGGTCGATGTCGCTCGTCTCGCCGGCGTGTCACCGGCGACGGTCTCGGCCGTTGTGAACGACAAGGACGGTGTCAGCGAGGAGCGCCGGGCACGCGTGCGAGAGGCGATGGCCGCGTTGGACTATCATCCCGACCAGATTGCGCGCAGCCTCAAGATCGGCCGGACGCAGGTCATCGGCATGGTCGTCCCCGACATCAGCAACCAGTTCTTTCTCGAGGTCGTGCACGGCATCGAAACGGAAGCGCTACAGCATGGCTACTCGCTGATCCTTTGCAATTCCGGTGGCTCCACCGAGCGCGAGCAGACACAGTTGAGCACGCTGTTCTCCAGACGGGTGGACGGCGCCATCCTCGCCTGCACCGATTCCTCCTCCGCATACGACGGCCTGATTCGACGCCGCTTTCCGCTCGTGTTCATCGACCGCGTGCCGGTCGGCTTCACGCGCGGAGCGGTGGTGTCCAACAATGTGCAGGGCGCCTACGACGCCACGCGACACCTGATCGACCTCGGACACACGCGAGTGGCCATCGTTGCCGGCGACTTGCGCCTCTCGAGTGGCGTGGACCGCGTCGAAGGGTTCCGGAAGGCCATGCAGGAAGCGCACCTCCCGGTGCGCGAAGAGTATTTCCGCCGCGGCGACTTCCAACTCGACAGTGGCTATCGCGGTGGCCAGGAGCTGCTGCGGCTGGCGGAGCCGCCGACGGCCATCCTCTCCTGCAACAACAAGATGACCCTTGGGCTGATGCGCGCCGCGGGCGAGTTGCGCGTGCCCTGCCCAGGCCGCGTCAGCGTGCTCGGCTTCGATGACTTCGAGTGGGCCGCGAGCTTCAGCCCACGGCTCACCACGGTCGCGCAGCCGACGCATGAGATCGGCCGGCGTGCCATGAAGATGCTGCTCGGTAAACTGAACCCCGCCAGCGCCGATCCCGACACGCCTCCGGACTCGCTGATCGTGCTCGACACCGAGCTGCGCATCCGTGAGTCGACGGCTCCTCCGCCAGCCCCGCGATACCCGACCTAAAAAATGCTGAAGGTAGGGCGGCGCTTTCCTGGCCTGAGCGAGTCGAAGGCAGCCCCGCCACGCCAGCGCTGTGGTGCCAGGCGACACTCACGCCGCGTCGCCGCTGCAAACGCTGCCGCCGCTCGCACGTGGTTCCACACCGTCCACTCGCTCAGATAGCTCGTCCAGAGGACCGCCGCGTCAGGAGCGGTCGGATCAACCGCAGCCAACGTGTCGTTCCGCGGCACATTGAACAAGGCCGTGACCCACAGTGTGCCCAGCAGATAGAGCGCGCCGCCGGCAAGGAGGTACGAGGCGCCCGAATCGCGCCAGTGCAACAGGGAACTGACAATGCCGTGACGTCCGAGATCAATGCTCTTTCGTCCAGAATGGTGGACGCATTGGCTGATCAGGCCGATACTCTCACCCATGCCGGATCCCTGGAGACCAGTCGATCCACTCGGTGAAGCGCTGCACTTCCTGCGCATGAGCGGAGTCTTCTATAGCCGCTCAGAATTCATAGCACCGTGGGCGCTTGCACTGCCGCCGTTCAAAGACTGCATGATGTCTCACGTCGTGACGGTCGGCCAATGCTGGCTTGAGGTCGAGGGGGCGGATGCGCATCTGCTTCGACCCGGCGATCTCGCACTGGTTCCGCATGGGGCCGGGCACCGGTTGGTCAGCGAGGCGGGTGTTCCCGTCGAGGGGATGTCGGTGTGACCGCGTCTGACCCGGGAGCGGCGGAGGATACGAGCCGTCCGTTTCAGGCGAGCGATCCGAAGATCCGCACGTCCGAAATCGGGCCGGATAAGATCCATCTGCAAGAGAGTGCCGAGCAGCATGGCAACTGGGTGGAGGCTATTCTGAAGCGAGAACAGGCCATCAGCCCAGCAGAGGTCGCGCACCGCTATTCTGGACGGCGCATGGCGCTTCTGCATGGTCTCGCATCGATCCTGCGATGGCTCGTCCACCGCATCAGGGCACAGCCGGACCTGCGCGACGAACTGCAACCCTATGCTCCCCATGCCGTAAGCGCTAAGGATTGATCCAACCCCCGATCTTGGCCGATGAGCACCGCTCCACGCTGGCGCCACGGCAGCCGAACGAGAACGTTGGCCGTGGCGTGTCGTTAGGGTTCACACCACGCTCTACCCACATCAGCTCGCAGCCACGCAGGCACTCGACGCTGGTTTGCCCAGCGGGAGCATTGATAATCAGCTCGAAGTCCGGTTGCGGCGTCTGGGCCTTCCCGGCCGCCCACCCAAGTCCGATCAATGCGACGGCTGCAGCGCCGCGCAACACTGTGCGTCCCATAGAACACCTCCAGGTCTATATCTCCGCGACCCGAGCGCCATGTCGAACCGAACGATATCGGTTATCCGACGGCTACCTTTCGTCGACGATACACGGTATTAGGACGATAGACGGCATTGAAGATCCGCTCGATCCGGATCTCGCGATCCGTCGGGGTAGTGATCTTGGCGTTGGCGGTAGGCGTTTGTGAGCTGCTCATTATCGTGTTCCTTTCGTACGCTCGAGGAACTCCCCGAGCCGATCGAGTCTGGCCTCCAACATCTGACGGTATCGCGCGATCCATGCCACTTCCTCCTCCAGGCGACGCCGGCCGAGGCTACAGTTCCGCACACGTCCGACCTTCTTCGTGGTCACCAACCCGGACCGTTCGAGCACCTGCACGTGCTTCTTGATGCCGGTGAGCGTGATATCAAACTTCGCGGCGAGATCGGTGATGGAGGCATCCCGGCGCCCGAGGGACTCGAGAATCCCGCGGCGAGTGGGATCTGCGAGCGCCGCGAACGTCGCATCGAGGTGGGATGGGTGATACTGAACCACACGGTTCAGTGTAATGCCGGCGCGCCCGCTGGTCAAGCGTCCCGAAGAGCGGGTGCAGTTCGTGTCCGGTGACGTGGACGGGCCACGCGTCTGCTACTGAATTGACCCCAGCTGGTAGGCAGGCGGGGGCCAGCCGGCATAGCATGGTGTCCATCATGGAGGGGTCGGCGCACGTCGGTGTCCGCGCCCTGGCCGGTGTGGCGCTTCTGCTCCTGGTGGGCTGCGCCGCAACCATCGCGCCGGGGGTCAACGATACGCATCTCGCCCTGCGCGTACAGACAGCCCTGATCAACGATCCCGAGATCGGGACGCTGCCGATTGAGGTGCGTGCCGCGAGTGGCCTCGTCACCCTGACCGGTCGCGTCCGATCGAAGTCGGACCGCGAGCGCGCCGTGCGCGTGGCGCGCGGCGTCGACGGCGTCCGCGATGTGAAGGCGACCCTGAGGATCGCTGACCTCCCGCCAGACGAGGTCCCGCGGCCTCCACCGGAGCCACCGGAGCCGCGGGATGAGCCACGCGATCGGCTCTGGCGCCTGATCGGACTGGGCTTCTCGGTGACCGGCACGCGCCCGGAGCCGGAGGGTCTGGGCGATGGACTGAGCGTGGGTCCGCTCCTGCGGTTGCCGGATCGGCATGGCTTGGGTCCGACGATCGGCTTCAGTTGGACGGAGCTCGAGATCGATGCCGGGCCGGAGGGTCTGCCGGGGCTTGCTCACCTGCGCATGCGGCCCGTCATGATCGGACTCGAATACGGCCACCCGGTCGGGCGCCTGGCGCTCTCGGCGTCGCTCGTCGGCGGTTGGTCGTTCAACAGCGTGCGCGTCGATCGCACGGTAGCCGGCCCGTTGCGTGCGATCGAAGCGGAGAGCGGGTTCGCGTGGCGCCCCGGTGTCTCGCTCTGGTACGACGTCACCGCGCGCCTGGGGGTCAACCTCTTCGTCGGCGGTCTCTTCGCGAATCCGCGCGTGACGTTTGCCAGCGATGAAGAACTGCGCACCATGCGCGTGCGGACCAACGCCGCGATCGTCAGCGTCGGGCTGGCCTGGTGGCTGTTCTAGCGGGCCGCGGCCGATGGCCGCGCCCCCCGACGCTCACTTGAGAGCCCCGAACCTTGACACAATGCGTCAAGTTTCGGGTTCTCAAGGGTTCTAGCTCGGACACGGTTCATGCTGCAGCGCATCCTGACGGCCATTGTCTCGTTGCTGGCGCAGGTCGGCGAAGGCGTCGTGTTCGCCGTTCGTGCGATTCGGGAATGCGTCCGCCCGCCGTTCGAGCTCGGCGAGATCGGACGGCAGATCTACGAGCTGGGCTGGCGCTCGGCGCCACTCATCGGGGCGTCCGGCCTGGCCGTCGGCACCGTGCTCTCGATGCACACGCGGGCGTCGCTCGAGCGCTTCGGCGCCGAGGCCCTGATGCCCTCGGCGCTCGCGCTGGCGCTCGTGCGCGAGACCGGGCCATTGACCGCAGGCCTCCTCCTCTCGGGCCGCGTCGGCGCCGGCATCGGCGCCGAGCTGGGCGCCATGAAGGTCACCGAGCAGATCGATGCGCTGGAGGCGACGGCCGTCGACTCGTTCCGCTTTCTGGTCGTGACGCGCGTCATCGCCTGCGTCATTGCGTTTCCCATCCTGACGACCCTGATGAACTTCATGGGTATCCTCGGCGGATATGTCGCCGAGCACTTCGTCAGCGGCATGTCGTTTCGCCTCTATTTCCAGAGTTCGTTCCAGTACATCGAGTTCGCCGACTACATCCCCGCCACGATAAAGACCATGGTCTTCGGCTTCATCGTCGCGACGACTGCGTCGTACCTCGGGGTCAACACGACGAGCGGCACCGAGGGCGTTGGCCGCGCCGCGACGCGCAGCGTTGTCGTGGCGTCGGTCCTGCTGATCGTCGTCAACGTGCTGCTCGTGCGTCTGATCGGCTTCCTGTTCCCAGCGGGGGCAGGGCCATGAGCGCTCCGCCGCCGGCGGTTCGGCTCGATCGCGTGTCGAAGGCCTTCGGCAGCTTTCGTGTCCTGCACGAGCTATCGCTGGAGGTACCGGTGGGCCACTGTGCCGTGATCCTCGGGCGCAGCGGCACCGGCAAGAGCGTGACGCTCAAGCATATCGTCGGGCTGATCAAGCCGGACAGCGGTCGGGTCTTCGTCGAAGAGGAAGAAGTGAGCAAGATGGAGGCGCGCGACCTCGCCCGCGCCCGCAAGCGCATCGGCTTCTTGTTCCAGAGTGCGGCGCTGTTCGACTCGATCACCGTCGGCGAGAACGTGATGTTCCCGCTGCGCCGGCACACCGACTTGCCCGAGGGGGAAATGCGCACACGCGCGCGGACCAAGCTCGCACAGGTTGGCCTCGATCGCGACTTCGACAAGATGCCCGCCGAGCTGTCGGGCGGCATGCGCAAGCGGGCGGGCCTCGCGCGGGCCATGGCCCTCGACCCGTCCATCCTCTTGGTCGACGAGCCGAGCGCGGGCTTGGATCCGATCACATCGGGCGAGATCGACCGGCTGCTGCTCGGTCTCAAGCAGGAGACGGGCACGACCATCGTGCTCGTGACGCATCACATGATGAGCGCACGCACGCTCGGCGACGAGCTGATCTTCATCGACGGAGGCCGCGTCCTGGCGCGCGGCACGGCGGAGTCGCTGGAGCGAAGCGCGCACGCAATGGTTCGGCAGTTCCTGGAGACGCAAGGGGGAGGATAGAGCCATGAGTCGGTCGCGGTTGTCGATCATCGGAGCGTTCGTGGTCGGTGGCGTCCTGCTGTTCGCAGTGGGGCTCTTCATGATCGGCGACCGCCGCCTGCTCTTCACCGACCAGATCCAGCTCACCACGGAGTTCTCGCGCGTGCGCGGGGTCGCAGTCGGCACCAGTGTGCGGGTGGCCGGCATGGATGCGGGTGAGGTCGTGGCGCTCGCGGTGCCACCCGGGCCAGGACAGCGCTTCCGTGTCACGATGCGCATCCGCGAAGATCTGCAGCATCTGGTCCGGACCGACTCGGTCGTGTCCATCCTGACCGACGGCCTGATCGGCGCCGTCTACCTGGACGTGGGCGGCGGCACGAACGAGGCGCCTGTCGCCCAACCCGGCAGCGTGATCGCCGGCCGCGACGCGATCGAGTTCGCCGATCTGATCGAAGAGGGCCGCGACACGTTTCGTACCGTCACCAGGGAGGTCTTGGACCTCAAAGAGGACCTCTCGGTCGGCGTCAAGACTCTCACCGAGACGACGCGGTCGGCAAACGACCTCATCGAGAGCGTCGGCGGCGATGTCAAGCGCATCACCTCGGCGGGCGCCGACACGACGGTCGCGATCGAGGGCCTGACCAACGACGTTCGGCGGGTGGTGGCAAACCTCGAGGCCGGCCGCGGCACAATGGGCAGGCTGCTGACAGATGACACGCTGTACAAACGGATCGACCAGATCGCCGAACATACTCAAGAATCCGCACGGAGCATGCATCGGACGGCCGGGGAGATCGAGCAAGCCGTCCGCAGCTTCCGCGCCGAAGACGGCCCGGCTGATCGCCTGCGCGCTGACACGCAGGAGATTCTCGGGCACGTGCGCGAGACGACGGAGCGGGTCGCCCAGAGCGCGGAGGCGCTCCAGCGTCACTGGCTATTTCGCGGCTTCTTCACGCGGCGCGGCTTCTACGACCTGCGCGACGTGTCCGTGGACGAGTACCGCCGCGGAGCGCTCGAAACCGACGACCGCATCGCCCTGCGACTCTGGGTCGACGCGACCGGCCTCTTTGAAGTCGAGAACGGACGCGAGGTGCTCTCCACGGCCGGCCGCCAGCGACTAGCCTCGGCCATGGGGTCTCTTCTTCGCTATCCGCGCGACAGCACGCTCATCGTCGAGGGCTACGCGCTCGAAGGGGCGCCCGACGTCCGCTTCCTGCGGTCCGAAACGCGGGCCGAGATCGTGCGGGATTACCTGCAGCGCCGCTACCGCCGTCCCGCTGCCCTGACAGGCATCATGCCGATGGGTAGCGAGGGGGACAACAGCCCGCGCGGCGACGGGCAATGGGACGGCGTGGCGCTCGCGATCTTCGTCCGCGGCAGCGCCGTGGCCGCCTCGCACGACGAGCCATGAAAGACAACCTTTGGGTCAGGATCAAGTCGATGTCGCCGTAGAAATTGGATCACATCCATCTCGTTTGTAATCTCTGCTAAATATACTCGAGGTTTCGAGTGCGCCGGGCATCTCGGGTGGCGCGACCGTCAGCAGTAGCCCAGCGGTCAGGAGCCACGGACGCGTTGAACGACCCCTCATGCGTTCACCTCTCTTCCTGGTTGGCGACCTACAGTTACGTCCCTTGCGCACACTGTCGAGTTGGGGTTCTATTGTAGATATATAATTCTGCTCAATGGTACATTAAAACTTGGGTCCAGCCGGACCGCGAGTGCATCAGGCCACGATGTCGCGCATAACCGACCGCGGACGCCGTGAGCCGCAAAGGAACGGCCTCGAACCTTGAACGTGAGGTGTTCGTGGTCCTTGACGCGACGCGATCCAAAGAGTACCGTCGTCCCCGTAGTTGCTGTGAATAGAATTGATTCTGCAGGATGTACCTGCCGCGTCTGGAGCGTCTCTTCTCGAAGCCTTCAGTCGTCGTGGATCCGTGGAGGGGTCCTGGGATGGTGCCCATGATGTCTCTTCAGCTTGCGGTGCTCGTCATCGTCTTTCACGCGGTGGCCGCGTCTGCCGAGTGGCGCCCTGCCTCGACGCCTGGCGTTGACGTGGAGCAGCAGGGACCTGACGCCTGGAAGATCGTGTCAAGGGTCCAAGGCCAATTCACCCTTGAGTCCGTCCGCGAATACCCGGCAACGCCCGGCGACGCCTTTGAGGTCAGCGTGCGCATGCGAGTGAACGCGCGCACGCGGGCGCTCCCGGAGCTGGCGTCCTACGACGCGTCCGGCCGCGAGATCCCGGGGCCGTCGTCGCTGCCGACCGTTCCACAGGCGTTTCGGACCGATTGGCAGCCTGTGCGTCGAGTCTTTCCGGTGAGGCCGGGCACCGCCACGGTTCGTGCGCGCCTTCGTGTGCACAGCCGCGGCGGGGGGGCAGAGGTCTGGATCGAACGCGTCGAGTTCCGGCCCGTGAACGTGAACCCGTACGAGACCGGGGCGCTCATTTCACAGGTCAATCCGAATCAGCGGCGGGCTTGGAGCTGGATGCCAACCTTGGGGTGGTCAACCGGGAGGCCGTCACACGGGACGACCGCGACGGTGACGGCAAGTGGGCGCTCATCCAGGTCGACCTCGACGACATGCATGAGCTGGATCAGCCGGCGGGCGAAGACTGGCGCACCAGCTTTCGCTTCGACCTCAACGAGATCTACTGGTTCGATGGAACCGTCTTGAAATCGGACTCAGTGACGGCCGATCGGGCTCCTGATGTCAGCAGCGCGCTCCATTTCCGCCAGCGCGTCCACCCTGGGCCGTATCGCGCGATCATGAACGATCCCGGCCGGGCCGTGGCCGTCTCCCTCGACGGGGAACGGTGGACGCGCTTCGACGGCGGGTCCGAGGCGGAGCTTGGCACGCTGGAGGCGCAGGACGGAATGATCGAGCTCTGGGTGGACGCCAGCGACCGGGATCCGGTTTCTCAGGGGCCCGTGTATTTCGACTACATACGTCTGCTTCCCGTGGACGCGCCGTCGCCGTCGGTCGACCGCCTGTTTCAGGCCGCCCTTCAGCATCCCGGTCCGCTCAGGAGCGGATCGGTTGACGAACAGAAGGTCGCGCTGCATGTCGATGCCCCACGCTTCGACGGTGGGAAGAACTGGCCAGTCCGCTGTGGCGTTCCGATCCCTCGAGGCGAGCTGGCGACCGCCGAGCAGGCGACGCTCCTCGACGCAAGCGGGAATCCGGTGCCGAGCCAGAATCGGACGATGGCGATGTGGCCGGACGGCTCGGTGAAATGGCTCTACCTCGATTTCACACATGACCTCTCGGCCGTAGCCAAAGGTCGCTACACGCTTGCCTACGGCAATCGTGTGAAACGGGCGGCGCCGGCCTCGGGCATCGAGGTACGGTCGACGGACGACGGCATCGACGTGGATACCGGAGCCATCCGCTTCCATGTCCCCAAGAAACGATTTGGGATCCTCGAGGACGTCAGGCTTACCTCGGGCCGCATCCTGCAGTCGGAGCCCGTGGCGATTACCATCACCGAGGCCGGAGGCAAGACCTGGCGGGCGCTGGATGTTCCGGTCGAGCATCTCGAGATTGAGGAGGCTGGTCCGCTGCACGCGGTGATTCGGGTCGAGACGAGGCTCGCGGCTTCGGGCACGCCCGCCTCTGGCTTCTACCATCGTGCGCGCATCCATGCCTACGCGGGCTCGCCCCTCGTGCAGGTCGACTACTTCGTCGCAAACACCGACAGCCGCGAAGTCAGCGCGGTCGGCGGGTCGATGAGCAGCCTGGTCCGGGTGACGTCGATTGCGTTTGGCGTAAGGCCCGCGGCCACGATTTCCGGTGCGGTCCATGCCTTGGGGCAGGCCGCGACCGGTGCCATCGTCCAAAAGACCGCGGACACCGCTGTCGTGCAGTCGGCGGAGGCGAGGATGGAGCAGCAGCGGCACGTGCCCGGCTGGATCGCCGTGCCATTGGCGTCGGGCGGGTCGATTCACGCCGGTGTCGAAGCCTTTCGTGAGCAGTTCCCGAAGGCGTTCCGCTGGGAGCCAGAGAGACTCGAGATCGACTTGTGGGCGGAGGAAGGTGGCGAGTACGAATGGTACGAAGGGGTCGGCAAGACGCACCGCATCTCCCTCTACTACGGCGACGCGGACGCGGCCGAGGCGACGCTGTTGGCGCACGGACCGGTGCTGGCGTTGGCGGATCCGGCCTGGTACACGGGGTCTGGTGCCTTCGGCCCGCTCGTGCCAGCGGCCCACAGTGGACTGCCAGCCGTCGAACAGACGCTCGAGGAGAGCATGAGCGGCCCCATAATCGCCGAGGTGGGGCATGGGTTCGAGAACTACGGCGATCACGCGTCCCCCGGCTACGTGAAAGGGTCACGATTGTGGGACAACAACGAATACGACGCGCCGGCTGGCGCGATGGTGCAATTTGCTCGCACCGGCGACCGCGATGCCTTGCGCATCGGCCTGGCCGGAGCCTTGCACTACCTCGACGTCGATACGATTCACTATTCCAGCGAGCACGCCGACTGGGCACGCGCCTTCCACGTGCACAGCCATCAGACGTTCGGCCATCACACTGCGCAAGGGCCTGACAGGCACCATGCCGGGTACGTCCAAGGCCTGCTATGGTACAGCTACCTAACCGGTGAGCCGATCGGCGTGCTGGGCGCGCAAGGGATTGCTGACTGGGTACTGCGCAGCCTCTCGCCAGGACACGCCTCGATGGAGCGCGGCGTCGGTCACCCGCTGATGACGCTGACCGACGTCTACGAAGCCACGTGGGATAAGCAGTACTTGCGCGGGGCCGCGCGGCTCGTCGACTGGGCGCTCAAATGGGAGCATCCGATTCTGAGCGGTCTGCTGGCACACGTGATCGAGGCGCCTGGCTTCTATACTGGGTCCCCTGGCGTTGGCGCGGGCACGGTCCACGCCGGGCTGATCAAGTTCAATACCTGGGCCAAACTGCCGGAGCTTGACGGGCTGCTCGAGCGACTGGCTCGGTGGACGTTGACGTTCCCGTGGCGGCCTCCGGCCGGTCTCGTCGCGAAGGCCCCGTATCGCGGTGCGCCCGCGCGCGCGCGAAACATGGGCGAGAACATGCGGCTGATGGCGTATGCGTACGATCTCACCAAGGATCCGGTCTTCCTCGCCGTGCCCGTGAAGTCGCTCGTGGACGCGTTTGTCACGAATACGGAGCCCATCAGGACGCGCGCCACCGGACGCATCTACAACTACGTGCCGTGGTTCCTTGCGGCGCTCGAGACAGCGGGGAACCCGGAGCTCGACGACACGCTCGAAGTCTCCGTCGAATCGGACGAGATTGAGGCCAGCCGGGGCGACACGGTCAAGGTGACCTTCCGCGTACGCAATCGCGGCGCGTCGCCCGTCTCGAATCTCCGCGCCTCGTTCTCGCCACGGTTGGACCTGCGGGCCGCGGCCGCGGGGAAGATGCCTACGACGATCCGGCCGGATGAGGACGTTGAATTTCGCTACGAAGTCCGGACACCCGAACGCATCAACTTGACCAGCGAGTCGAACCGCACCGTGTACGCTCACTGGAGCGCCGTGTATCAGCGTGGAGGGCGGCCCAAGCTCGCGCACCGCTGGGTGCGTATCACGATCACCGGCGACTGAGCTCTGGTGAACAGCATGAACGGTCACCCCCGTGAAGGCCGAGCCGCCCCGTCGATTCGCTTAGCACGCTTGCTAGTGAGACAGCGCTCGAGGCGCAGTTAGCGACACCCTCTGACGCCGACATCGCCTGCCTCAAGTGGCTCGACGGAGACATCGCGGTCGTGGGGTCGGCGGGAAGATGGGGCCCAGCGCATCGCGTTTTTGGAGCCTTCGCTTCCTCGGCGAAAGCCGTCTCAGGACTGTCCCCAACCCTCTCTCTCAGCCCGCGGAAAACCCTGGACGTCTCGCTTCTGGTGGCGCGCGCACTATCCATGAAGTCTTGCGCCGCCGTGTCAGGAAAGAAGGGTGTGCCGGACGGCGGTGACGTGCGGTTTCGCGGCGGTGATCGTTTTGCAATGAGATGGCATGATTCGCCCGGAATAGAGCGACCAGCAGCAAAGAGACGTTCAAGCCTTGACGACCCAGTCGTCAAGACCATTCTCGTGCCCGCGAGCCTCGATCGAGGCGCCCTTGGCCAGACGATCGATGTCGGCATCGAGCTCGTTCGTCAGCACCAGGAGGAGATATCCGATGGCCGTATTGCGCGGCTCACCAAGACCTCGAGCGCCTTTGGCGTCGAGTTCG
>WHTZ01000066.1 GCA_009377495.1 Luteitalea sp. | reverse complement strand
AGTTGCTGCGTCAGGATCTCTTCGAGGAATTCTGCGAGGAGTTCACGCGCGAGATGAATCGGCTCCGAATGGAGTACCGCGCCAACCTGTCATCCGCCGAGCGCGAGCTCGAGCGCGTTCGCGCCGGTATCCGGAAGGTTATCGACGCGATCAAAGACGGCTTCGCCGGGTCGGAACTCAAGGCCGAGATGGACGACCTGCAGGCCCGCAAGGAATCGTTGCTTGCGAAGCTCGCTACCGCGGACGCTCCCGTGCCGCTGCTGCATCCCAACCTTGCCGCTCTGTACCGCGAAAAGGTCGCAACGCTGGCGTCCGCCCTTCAGAATGCAGAAAGCCGTTCTGAGGCCGCTGAAGCCCTGCGCGGTCTCGTGGACGCAATCCTGCTCGTCCCGGCCGGCAAAGAGCTCAGAATCGAATTGAGGGGAAATCTCGCCGCGATGCTCACGGCGGCTCAAAATGCCAAGAGGTCGCCCGAGGGCGACCTCTCACTGCAAATAGCGTTGGTTGCGGGGGCGGGATTTGAACCCGCGACCTTTGGGTTATGAGCCCAACGAGCTACCAGACTGCTCCACCCCGCGTCACGGATCGACGGCCGCCCGCTGGCGACGCTATCGATCGCGGCAACCATTCGGTTACCGTAACCCAAAGAGTCTACCACTCAACAGCGCCATCGTCAACGACGCGGGGCTTGGTGCCCGAGGCTTGTTGCTGGGGTCGTCTGTCTCTGACGCTCAGTAAGCCAGCGGGACGGGAATCAACTCGAACATCAACAAGGCTGCGACAATCAGGAAGCTGGCGACAACGTAGACCACCCACATAAGAGACGTCTTGAGTGTTGAGCTCATACTGCCTCCCAACCAGCGTACTCTAGGCGCTTCACGGCTCCGGGGAGCCGCGGCCCTCTGGTTGCGGCTCCGATGCGTCCTCACCACGCCCGCGGCCGCCAGGACGCGATGACGGGGACTGGCCCGATGCCGGCGGCGCAGGAACATCCTTCACGATGAACAGGAGCTCACCGGGCTTGACGAGACCGAGCTCGCGCCGTGCAATAGCCTCGATGGCGGAGGGATCCTCCCGCAGGCGTCGCGCTTCCTCCCGCAACGACCGGTTCTGCTGTTTGAGCGCATCAACGGACGCCTTGAGCTGCTCATACTGGCGACGGACGCGTACACGCTCGAGGACACCCTTCTGGCCGAAGATCGCGTCGGCCACCAGCACGAGCGTCGCGAATATCATGAGGCCACGAATGAGACGTCGGACGAGCCCGCGATGACGGGGCGGACCAGACGTCGTGTGGCGAGTAGTAGACGCGGCCATGCTGTAGGGCGGACCGTCGAGAACAGCGACAGGCCGCCGAGACATGACAGCCTGCATGCAACAGGCGAGACGCAACAGGTGTTGGGCTGTGCGCCTTTCCCGTTGGGCGATGCGCGCTCGGGCTGCCGCCTCTGCAGCAGCCTGCTAACAGCTTCGGCACGCTGAAGATACCGGAAATGGCGGCGCCAGGCAATAGACACCCGGCCGCCGAGGCACATGCGAGGGAGGCATCGTGGTCATCGATGAGGTTGTGATTGTGCTGACGACAATTCCAGACGCCGTGGACGAAGTCGCCTTCGCGGAGGCGCTGGTCCGTGAACGGCTGGCGGCCTGCGTGAGCGTGTTGCCGGCCATGCAGTCCACCTATCGCTGGCAGGGTAACGTCGAACGGTCGCGCGAGCGTCAGGTGCTCGTCAAGACCGTCCGCTCACGGCTGGACGCCCTGCACGAGGCTGTGCGCGCCCGGCACCCGTACGAGGTTCCCGAATGGCTCGTCCTGTCGTCCTCCGGTGGATCGGACGCGTACTTGGGCTGGGTGCGAGAGTGTGCGAGCGGGTGACGGGTCCACCACTGGACGCTGTCCCGGTCATCGTCGAAACCGCATCGCCGCGCTGGCCTCCTCCGCAAGGTACTGCACGGCGAGTCGCGTCTCACGAACCATCTCGACGCAGCCATACACCAAGCCAACGACCGCCAGCCCACCAGCCGCAAACGCCACGGCCGTGACCGTCCTGAGCGCAACGGGTTGCGCGAAGAATGCGAGCAACGAGCCGATCACCATCAGAAGCGCAGCCGCCGCGAAAAAGCCGAGCGCCGCATAGAAATTACGCAGCGCGTGTAGCAGAAGCTGCGCACGCACGTTGAGACCTTCTCGCTGACGAGTCCACGCATCGTACTCAGGTGTGCCAACGTCAAGCGAGCCCATCTCACGGACCACGACACGCATCCGGTCCACGACGCGGGCGAGACGGTTGCCCGTGCCCAGCGCGAGGATCGAGCAGGCATTGGTCAGGATGGCCGGGCCCACGACCGCGGTGAGCGCCGCAAACGGATTGTTCATGAGGGCCTGCGTATCAGTCATGATTGTTTTCGCGACCTACGACTCGGCGAGCGCGGTAACCGGGTCGACGCGCGTCGCGCGGTAGGCCGGCACGAGGCAGGCGGCAACGGCCGCGCCGACCATGAGCAGGATGACGAGCGCCAGGACGGCTGGATCGAGCGGCGAGACGTCGTGAAGCTGGCTCTCGATGGCTCGCCGCAAGGCCACAACACCTGCCAGGCCGCCGAGCAGCCCGAGCCCCAGCATCACCGCTCCCTCGCGCAGCACGAGGCGGAAGATCGCTGGCCCGTCGCTTCCCAGCGCCATCCGAATCCCAATCTCGCGCGTCCGTTGCTGTACGAGGGAGGCCAGCACACCGTAGATCCCGATGGTCGCCAGCAGGAGCGCCAGGAGGCCGAATCCCAACGTGAGCAGCATCGGCGTGCGGCGGTCAGTCAACGAACGGTTGATCCGCTCTTCCATGCTACGGATGTCGAAGATCGGCAGCTCGGGATCGATCTCCGCGATCGCGCGCCGGACTGGCTCCCCGAGGCCACGCGGATCGCCCGACGTCCGGATAGCAAAGCTGAAGTCGTCGTCCGCATCTTGCGCGAATGGAAGGTAGTAAGCGCCGATTTGATCAGCAGGCTCCAGTACGCCGCGCATTTGGATGGGTGCGACGATGCCCACGATGTCGAAGTAGCGGGCCTTGCTCGGATCCTGGAAATCGGCCGCGCTGGTTGGCTGCCACATGCGCCGGCCGATCGCACCGCCCTCGGGCCAGAAGCGCTCCGCGAGACGTTCGTCGATCACGATGACGCGGCGTTTCTCAGCCGTATCGTTGTGATCGAAGCCACGACCTTCGATAACTCGGATACCCATCGATTCCAAGTATCCGGGCGTGACAACGCTCCGCGACGGCGAGACGGCAGATTCGCCCGGACGCGGCACGTGGCCCTCGGCGAAGATCACGCTGTCGCTGTGACTGCCGCCGAAGGGAATCTGGCTCGTGATGCCGGCGCTCTCGACACCCGGCAAGCCTCGAATGCGTGCAAGCGCCCGCTCAGCAAAGCTCCTACGAGCGGCATCGTCTGCGTAACGTGTCACGGGCAGGTCGATCTGCGCGGTGACGACGCCGCGCGGCTCGAAGCCTGGATCGGTGGCGAGGAGCCCGCGAAAACTGGCCAGCAACAGACCGGCGCCCGCCAACAAGACGAGCGCCATGGCCACCTGGGTCACCACGAGGGCCTGACGCGCCAGTCGCACGCTCCGACTGGCCGTGCCGGATCGTCCCTCTTCGCGAAGCACGGCGGTGGGACTCATGCGGAGGATTCGCACGGCGGGTAGTAACGCGACGAGCACACCAACGGCCAGGGCGATACCAACGGTGAAGCCGACGGCCGCGCCGTCGAGGCGGATCTCGCCCGATCGCGGCAGCGTTTCGATGCCCATGACATCGAGCCCGCGCAGACCTACCCACCCGATCAGCAAACCCAGCGTGCCGCCCAACACGGCCAGCAAGAGACTTTCCGTCACGATCTGGCGAACGATGTGTCCTCTCGATGCGCCGAGCGCGACACGCGTCGCGAGCTCACGTCCGCGCGCGGTCGCGCGCACCAGCACGAGGTTGGCCACGTTCACTCCGCCGATGAGCAGCACGCAGGTGACACCACCCCAGAGCAGGAAGAGGATGCCACGCACGTCGCGGACCACCTCCTCCTGAAAGAAGCGGACCGGTGTGTGGAAGCCAGCGTCCAGCAGGAGCGGCTTCAAGTCTGGAACGCGATCGAGATTGCGCTGGTTGAGCGCATCGATGTGTGCTTGCGCCTGCGCGAGGGTCACACCTCGTTGGAGCCGTGCAAGCATGCTCCACGAGTTACTGTGATATTCCTGCCGCTGTTCCGGCGTGAACGCGAGCGGCGTCCACAGGCGGATGTCTTGGTGAGGGAAGGCAAACTCCTGCGGCATCACCCCGACGATCGTGTACGGCCGGCCATGGAGACGCAGCTCACGGCCCACCGCAGCCGGGTCGCCGCCGAAGAGCTCCTGCCAGAGGCCGTCACTCAAGAGCACGACTTGATCCTGACCCGGCTCACCTTCCGCCTCGGTGAACGTCCGGCCGAGTACCGGCCGAGCCCGCAGAAGCCGAAAGAGCGACGGCGTCGCCTGGAGTCCTTCAATGCGATGCGCATCTCCTGCGCCGCCGACGTTGTACGCATCGCCGCCGTAAGCAGCAACCGTTTCGAAAACGTCGGTCAGCTCTCGCCGATCGAAGAAGTCCGGCGCCCCGTTTCCGCCGATGGCATCCGTCCCCACTGCGCCTGGATAGGCGTTCCACATCGTGACGACACGCTCCGGCTCCGGCATTCGGAGCGGCCGCAGGATCACCGAGTTGACGACGCTGAAGATCGCGGTGTTGGCGCCGATGCACAGCGCCAGCGTCGGAACGGCCGTGAGGAGAAACGCCTTGTTCTTCGAAAGCTGGCGGAGCGCAAAGCGGAGGTCGCGTAGGAGCGTGCCCATAGCCGTTTCGTCTTCTCGGTGATAGATTTGTTCGTCATTGTAATCTCAACCCGTGAAGAATCGAATCGAGATTCGTTATTGCACCCAGTGTCGCTGGCTCATGCGAGCTGCGTGGATGGCGCAGGAGCTTCTGACGACGTTCGAGGACGACATCGGGGAGCTCGTGCTCATGCCGGGGACGGGCGGCGTTTTCGAGGTACGGGTCGACGGAACATTACTGTGGTCGCGGAAAGATCGTGGTCGCTTTCCCGAACTGAAAGAGCTCAAGCAGCTCGTGCGAGATCGGATCGCGCCCGAGAAGAACCTGGGTCACTCGGATCGCCCTGATCTCGAGCCGTAGGGGCCTCAGACCCGAGCCGGCGAGCGTCTGCCATGCCCGGGACCACCTAACGTAGGGCGGGACTTCCGCCTTCGCGCTGCGCGCTTCGGCGGACAGGTCCGCCGTAGCCTTGGCGAAGGTGGACCGCCGTAGCCTTGGCGGAGGCGGTTAGCCCCGCCGATCACGGCGGCCCTAAAGGGCCGCCCTACATGTGATTGCCGCTCCCCTGACAGGGTACTTTACGGAGCGAGCTTCTCTAGGCGCTGGAACGAGCTATGGCTTTCGATACACGACATAGCCGCCGGTGCTGTCCGGACGCGAGAGCGGGCTCTCGGTGAACCCGCACGATCGCAACGCGTCGAGGCGTGGCCGCGTGAGACGTTCCGCGCGCAGCGACGCCCAGTGCACATCCGGCCGGCACAGAGTCGCTGCGAACGCCGACTCGCTGTCCGACGGGTCCGGATCAAGATCAATCAACGGTCCTGTGGAGTCCAGATACAGCCGTCCACCGAGACGCCAGAGCTGGTCAGCCGCCAGGCCCGTCGCTCCTGAATCCGCAATTGCCCACGCCAGGCGCACAGCATCTTCCGAGCGCGTGAAGCGGAACTTGCTCACGTCGAACAGCGCGGTGCCCGCCGCGACCATGACGAGAAGCAGCGCAACCAGCGGCGCGCGCTGTGGACGCGCCCACGTGTCAGACCGAGCCAGGCGCGAGAGCCACACCCACAGCGTCCGGCTCGCAGCCAGCGCGAGGAAAGGCACGGCGACAATGACGTAGCGCGGTTCCTTGTGTGGAAGCAGACTGAGGAGCCCGATCGGGACCAGCGCCCACAGCAGCGGCAGGCCGCCACCGAGCCGCGCGGCCGCGACCGCCAGCCCCACCAAGAAGAGATCACTCCACGCAGGAATGTGTGTCAGGTAGTAAGCGAACGGCTCGTAGCCACGCGACGAGAGCTGCTTCACCAGCGTGTAGTCGACGATCGCGCGCAGACTGTGGAATGGCTCGCCCCAGTAGAGGGCGTCGGAGATACCGATAATGAGCGCGGCGACACCGACGGCCGTCAGCGCCATCAAGCAGGCGTGACCGATGCGGCGGCCAATCGGCTCACGCTGGGCCGAAGGGCCGACTGGCCATGCGAGCGCCGTCAGCAGCGCGGGCCCGACGAACGCCACTTCGCCGAAGCGCAGGCAGGCGCCGACGCCGGCCAACGCGCCTGCCACCGCCGCGGATGTCCATCGCGGCCGCAGGCACGCCCAGAACGCACCTAGCACAAACGTCGTTGCGATAATGCGCGGCAGCTCTGCACTGCCGTACGTCATGTGTAGCGGGCTGAAGAAGAACAGCCCGGCCGCCAGCAGGCCGTGGCCCCGGCTCTGAAACAGCGCGACGCCGACACGATAGACGAGCCAGATATTCAATGCCGCGAAGGCAGTCACCACCAGCCGCCCGGCCGCGATCAGCGTGAACGTCTCGGTGGCACCGAGCGCCGCCAGCGCGCGTTGGACCGGATAGACGAACACCATCGGGTAGAACGCATTGCGCAGATCCCACGTCGGCCAGTCGCGTCCGAGCACGCGCGCCAACGTCATCTCCTGAATCTCGACATCGTCTCCCGTCACGAAGCCGAAGTAGTACAACGCGTTGAGAATCCGAATGACGCTCGCGAACACCAGCAGCATGAGCACCACGCGCCGCGCCCGCTCTGCGGTGACCGTATCGAGCGCCGCGCGCAGCCGTTGCAGGCGCGCGAGCGCGGCTTCGCCCAAGGTGATGAGCGTCGCTCCCTGCAGGCCGAGAACGCGGGCTTCTGGTCGCAGCGCGCGCAGGCCGGCCAAGAGCGTGCTCGCCAGCAGCAAGTTGCCAATCGAGCGCACGCTAATCGCGGTCGTCCCGATCCGGCCCTGCCAGCCGCCGGTCGCGACCACCGCGAGCATCACGACAATCAGCAGGAAGAGCAGCAGATCGAGGAGCTTTGCAAGTCCATCGAGCAGTCGTGATGGCAGTCGCGGCGCGCGCGCCGATCCGGCAAGGCGGGCCATGGGATAGGAGGCGCTACTGGACGCGCTTGATGTTCGTCACGGCGCCAACGAGGAAGTCCAGGACGATGATGTCGCCGACTTCCAGGCCTGGGGTGACGGATTCGGGCCCGATGCGTGCCACGCGCACTTGTCCGCTTTCGTCGTCCGTGAACGCGTAGTGCACATCGAGCGAGATCTGTCCGTGAACGCTGATTGGCTGGATCTTCTTGAGAACGGCCGTTCGCGAACCCTTCAGCACGGTGCCAGTGTAGCCTAATGTGACGAGACTTAATCTATTATGTCGCCACGACCTGACGACGAGCTACCTGTGGGTCTTCCCGATGCCGAAGAGCGTGCCGTCGCTTCGCAGAAACACTTGACCGTTGGAGATAGCAGGTGAGGCGAGAAACCGTTCACCGAGGTCGTTCCGCGCGACGATGTCCGGCGTCCGGCCGGCACGCAGCACGAGTGTTTCACCGGTTTCACTGACCAGGTACAGCTTGCCATCGCCGGCTACCGGAGACGCGAAGAAGATGCCGTCGAGGCGCGTCTGCCAAAGCCGCTCGCCCGTTTTCGCATCCGCGCACGTCAGGACGCCAATGTCATTTGTCATGTAGAGCAGCCCGCGGTAGTAAACGAGTGACGAGGTGTAGGCCGCGCCGGTCGGCGTCTGCCAGTCGAGGTGACTCACGGAGGCGTCACCTCGTCCGCCCGGCCGAATCGCCATGACGGGACTGCTCCGATACCCGCGGCTCAAATAGATGACGCCGTCGTGAAAGATGGGCGAGGGGACGGGCGTTTGGCGCGGCTGGCCAGCGTGCCAGAGGAACGTGCCGGTTGCGGGATCGTAAGCGTCCACGCGCTCGCTGGAGTTGACGATGAGCTCAGCACCGCGCGGCGTCGGCACGACGAGCGGCGTGCTGTGCGACGAGAGGCCCTCACCGCGATCGACCTTCCATCGTTCTCGTCCCGTACGTTTGTCGAGGGCCAGCAGATACGAGGCGGACGCATGATCGCACAGGAGGATGAGCAGGTCCTCATAGAGGACGGGGGAGCTGCCATGCCCCCAGTTGATGTCGAACGGGGAATACTCCCGTCCAAGGTGGCGCGTCCAGACAGCGCGTCCTTGCATGTCGAGCGCCACGAGCTGCCCGGTTCCGAACCAGGCGTACACGCGCTCGCCATCAGTGGTAGGCGTCGAGCTCGCCAGATTGTGCTTCTCGTGCAGCCGAGGGAGCGCGCCGGTCGCCTCGGTTCGATACTCCCACAACCGGCGCCCATCGGTTCGATTGAACACTTCGACGACCAGGAAGATCGTGCGGTCGGCCTCGCCACGCGCTCCGCCGATCGGCTTCTCGCGCGCCACCAGCGTCGCGTTCTCTCGAGCGAGACCGGGATGAGAGTCTCCTTGCAGCGGCGCTCGGCCGACCTGCGAGGTCACGAACACGCGGTCACCCCAGACGATCGGCGAAGAGGCACCGAGCCCGCTGAGCGGCGCCTTCCAGGCGAGGTTCTGGTCGGCACTCCAATCGGTGGGGAGCGCGGATTCCTGCGACACGCCGAGACTCGATGGACCGCGCCACTGAGGCCAGTTCTCGGCCCTGCTCTGGGCGGCGAGCCCAGGCGATAGCAAGAGCTGCAAACCGATCACAGCCAGAAGCATTCGCTGAGCTCGCTTGGTTGGCTCAGTCACACCACGAAGTGAAGCCATGATATTTTTAACGGTTCCACGGTACCAGACTCGACGGTCAGGCAGCAACCGAGAGACGGCTCAGAACAGAGGAGAACCAGCAACGTGCACATTACCGAGCTCAGGACACCAGCCGTCCTGGTGGATGTCAACAAAGTGCGATCGAACATTACCCGGATGCAGGCGGCCGCCACCGCAAACGGTGTCCGTTTGCGCCCCCACGCCAAGACGCACAAGAGCCCGGTCATCGCGCGGTGGCAGATCGAGCAGGGCGCCGTGGGAGTCTGCTGCCAGAAGCTCGGCGAGGCGGAAGTGTTAGCCGCCGCAGGCATCGAAGACATTCGACTGCCCTATCCCGTGAGCCCGACGAATGCCGACCGTGTCGTCCGGCTGTTGGATCGTACACGTCTCTCGCTCATCGTGGATCACCCGCTGGTGGCGCGCGGATGGTCGGACGCCATGCACGCGGCAGGACGGACGCTCGACGTCCTGGTGAAGGTTGACGTCGGGTATCACCGCTGTGGGATCGATCCGGCGTTACCCGACGCGGGTGCGTTCGTAGCCCAGGTCGGGACGCTGCCAGGGCTTCGCCTGACAGGGCTCCTGAGCCACGCAGGGCACGCCTACCAGGCCCAATCCGACGAGGAGCTGCGCGCAATTGCGGCCGCGGAAGCGCGCCTACTCCACCAGGTCGCCCACGCCGCACGCGCTCACGGCGCGACGATCGAGGAGATCAGCGTCGGCGCAACACCGCCCGCGCGCTTCAGCGTGCGCGAAAAGGGAATCACCGAGCTGCGCCCAGGTAACTACGTGTACTTCGATCGCATGCAGGTCGGGCTCGGATCCGCCACGCTGGGCGATTGTGCATTGACCGTGCTCGCCACTGTCGTCACCAAGCACCTGGATCGCGTGATCTTCGACTGTGGGAGCAAGACCCTCGCCATGGATCAGGCACGCGGTGCGTCACAACCGGGTCACGGGCTCGTCTTCAGCGGGCTCGATACGGTTGCGCCAGACGACAACTTGCGAATCGAGCAGCTCTCCGAGGAGCACGCCAAGGTCCGCGTGCTGAACGGGTCAACGCGGCTGGAGCCAGGGGACCGGGTGCGCGTGCTGCCGAACCATGCGTGCGTCGTGTCGAACCTGGTGAACGAGATCGCGCTCGTCGAAGGCGATCAGGTCATCGACCGGCTGGCCGTGGCGGCACGCGGCATGATTACCTGAGGAGCTCTACCGACCGACGGCGTTGCGGCTCACCTGTACCGTTGAGCCCCGTCGCTCGTTGGCGTCGGCTTCGGCTTCGGCGCCTCGCCCAACGTGTACTTTGCGATCCACGCATACTGCCGCTTCAGGCGATCCAAGCGATGGTAGTACTCCTGCAGGCCATGCGCTTCGCGCGGATAGAACACGAGCTCGACGGTCTTGCCGCGATCCTCGAGCGCGCGGTAGATCTCCATCGGTTGCCCGATGGGCACGCGCTCGTCACGCGCGCCGTGGAGGATGAGCAACGGCGTCGTGACACGATCCACATAGGTGAGCCCCGACCGCTCGCGATATAGCGGCAGGTTATCCTTTGTCGGCATGTCCTGAAAGAAGGTGGCGAGATAGCCGGGAATGTCGGTCGTGCCGTACATGCTGTAGATGTTCGACAGGCCGGCGCCCATCATCGCGGCCTTGAAGCGGTCCGTCTGCGAGACGATCCAGCAGGTCATGTAGCCGCCGTAGCTCCAGCCCATGACCGCCAAGCGCTCCGGATCGGCGATGCCACGCTCAACCAGGCCGTCCACGCCGCTCATGATGTCGCGGTAATCGCCACCACCCCAATCGTCGATGTTGGCAGCCATGAACTGCTCGCCGTAGTTGCTGCTGCCGCGCGGATTCGGGTAGAAGACGGCCCACCCCTGCCCGGCCCACATCTGCCCGCTCTCCTTGAAGCCGTTGGTGTAGGCGCCGGTTGGCCCGCCGTGGACCTCGACGAGCAGCGGGTATCTGCGACCAGTCTGATAGTTGGCGGGCTTGAGCAGAAGCCCTTCGATCTCGATGCCGTCGCTCTTCCACGTGACGACCTCGGTCTCTCCGAGCGTGAGCTCTCGCACCTCCGAATTGGCGTCGGACAATTGCTCGAATGTCGACATGCTCGCATCGGTGACGTACACATCCCCAGGCTTCGTTGGCGTCGACATCGTGACCGCCGCCTTCGAGCCATCCTCAGCGAATGAGCCGAACGCGATCACACGCCCCTTCGTGAGCTGGATGTAGCGGTTGGCGCTCACATCGTACGTGAACATCTCGCGGTAGGCGCGCGCGCCAATGTTGAGCAGGATACGCTGGCTATCGGGTGACCATATCAGCGCGCTGGGGTCGTGATCGAACGCGTCGCTCGACACGTCCTTGGTCTCTCCGCTTTCCACGTCATAGAGCGACAGCCGTGAGTTGACGAGCGGCAGTATCGAGATGCCATCTGGATGCGGCTCGACGTCGTAAGGTCTTGAGAGAAATCCGATGGTCCGACCATCGGGCGACCAAGCAGGTGCCGTCTCCGAAGCCGTGGTGGAGGCGATCTGTGTCACGGCCTTCGAGGCAATCGTGACGATCGCGACATCGCTGCGATGGTCTCGTACCATCGGCGTTGGCTTGGCCGAAAAGACGACGCGCGTGCCGTCTGGCGCCCAATCGAAGCTGCTAATCGTATGTGCGTCGCCATCGGTGATCTTGGTCGCCTCCTGCGACTCGACCTCGATCGTCCAGAGATGGGTTCGTCTGAAGTCGTCCTCGAACACCTCGGCATCGTCTCGCTTCTTGCGTTTCTCCTCGATCTCTTTTGGTAGCGGATCGCGCATCAGGTAAGCCACGCGCTTGCTGTCTTTCGACCAAGCGTAGTCGCCAACGTCCTCCTTCGCGTCAGTGAGCTTCGACGCTTCGCCACCGTCCGCGCGCATGATCCAGATCTGCCGCTTTGGGCCTTCATCTTCATCGTCGCTACCGGCCCGACCACGCGACGTAACGAAGCTAATCCACCGACCGTCGGGTGACCACTGCGGAGCCGACTCGCCGCGCTCACCAAAGGTGATCTGTCGAGCCGAGTCTGCGCGGCAGCCGACGGTCGCCAGCCAGACATGCGATCGCATGTCCTTGCGCTCTGGCGTCTGCGCGCTCGATTCTGGCTGCCGCACGGTAAACAGCACCCGCGTGCCGTCGGGTGACATGGTGGCGTCGCCAACTTCCCGAATCTTCAACACGTCTTCTGCGCTCATCGGCCGCTGCTCGGCCAGCACCACCACGGACACGACGCTGACGAAGCAGAACGTCGCAATGAATTGGAACGGTTTCAGCGGCTGTCGCATGATCCCCCCGAGGCAAACCGAGCGTGCCTCAGAAGACTCTACTGTGGTATGTCCGCGTCCTCCAAGGACAGATACGGTGTCCACGGCCCCTCGGTCTCCATAAGGTTCACGTCGGCTGACCTTTCCCGTCCTGCTCCAGAACCTACGACATCCAGTCGACTCGCTTCTCGTGGACTGCCGACGCTTCACGCATGGCGGAAAGACGTGGGAGAATCACCTGCAGATCGAGGGTGGGCGCATCGAGCCGCCGCGTTCCTTGGTCCGCTTGCACCCGAGAAGGAAGCCCGCCGGTCAGCGCGGTCGGGAGAAATACACAACGAGGTGGCCAAAATGGCAGCAGTCTACAGACGCGCCGCACCCTATGCCGAAGACGCCATGAACCTCCCGGTGGAGAACGTCGAACGGGCCATACCGTTCTACGAGAAGGTTATGGGGTTCCAGGTGACAGAGCGGAAGGAGGCACCACACAATGTGGCCGTCCTGAGCCGCGATGAGGTCCGCATCGGTCTCGCGGAGAATGGCGGAGACCCGACTCAGGAAGGTTGCTTCTTCGAAGTCGATGACGTGGAGGTCGCTTTCGCCGAGTTGAAGGCCAACGGTCTGGACAGCGATGACGCAGGCTTTCGCGTGGACAAATATGGCGGCACTTCGTACCGCGTCTTCTTCGTTGTGGCGCCCGACGGCCTCTGTTACTGCCTCGGCGAGCGGCAGTGAGAGGCTCAGTGCAACCAGCTAACACCGCGAGATGTTTCCATCGAGGAGACCATGAAGCACGCGGTCGAGATCATCCAGGCCGTCAAAGACGGAACCGCACCGGCCGTCGAGCGTCTCTTGAGTAAGGATCCTGGGCTTACGCGGGCGACGGACGAGCACCTCAAGACACCGCTCCATTGGGCCGCCGAACGCGATCACGACGCCGTCGCTGCGATGCTGCTTGATGCTGGCGCCGACCTGGAGGCGCAGACGTCCTGGGGTGCAACGCCGCTCGACTGGGCGGCTACCCTGGGAAGCACGAAGGTGGCGGAGTTGCTCATCGCGCGTGGCGCCACAGGGATGAACCTGGTGTCAGCAGCGCGCCTTGGGAAGCTGGATCTGGTTCGTACCTTGCTCGATTCAGGCGCTCCCCTCCCGTCGCTCGCCAGACGCGCCGTTCCTGCGGAGCCGAACGTGTACTGGGTCGCAGACTCGGCCTGTATGAAGGGCGACGTGATTTCAGACGCGTTCCATAGCGCCTGCCGAAATGGCCACACAGCGGTCGCGGCGCTGCTGCTCGAGCGCGGCGCGGACGTGAACGCGAAGGGGGTCTTCGGAGGGACGGCGCTGCACTGGGCTGCAATCAACGGTCACGAAGACGCAGTCGCGTTTCTCCTGGCCCACGGCGCCGATCTAACCATTCGAGACGCCAAGTTTGATTCGACGCCGGAAGGGTGGGCCACCGAGGGCCAGCACGACGAGATTCGCGAGCTCCTCGGCCGACCGTGAGTTGCGGGCAGGCGCGACAGGAACGTCCACCCTCGAACCAAACGAGGACGCGAGCCGCCGTGGCCTCCGTTCAGTGGAGTCGGTCTGAATGCCAATCTTGAGCATCGAGCACGTCGCCTACAATGTTGCCGATCCAGTCGCCATGGCCGCTTGGTATGTCGAGCACCTGGGCATGCGAATCGTGCGCAAGGTCGATACGACTGTGCACACCCACTTCCTTGCGGACGCGAGCGGAGCCGTGGTGATCGAGATCTACAACAACCCGGCGGACCCGATTCCGGATTACGCATCGATGCACCCGCTCAGGTTCCATGTGGCGTTCGCGGCCGACGACCCGGACGCGGCAAAAGCGGCGCTGCTGGACGCTGGAGCGACCTTTGTCGAGGAACAACGGCTCGTGGACGGCTCACGCCTCCTCATGCTGCGCGATCCCTGGGGACTGGCGCTTCAATTGTGTAAGCGCGCGAGACCGTTGCTTCCCGAGCACTGAGCTGCTGGAACGCGCGCAACACATCGCCTGCGTGCATCACGCGTACCGGAGCGCCGTGATCGGGTCGACCCGGGCAGCACGGCGTGCCGGAGCCAGACACGCCACAGTCGTCACGATCAGCAATAACGCAACCACCGCTGCGTAGACCAGTGGGTCTACCGGGCTCGTTTCGTAGAGGAACGACGAGATCGTACGCCCCAACGCGATGGAGCCGATCAGTCCCAATCCGAGCCCCGCAGCCGCGAGCCCGAGGGCGCCCGAGAGGATCATGCGTAGCACCGACGACGCGCTGGCGCCGAGCGCCATGCGGATGCCTATTTCCTGCGTGCGCGTCACGACGGATTGGTGGATGATGCCGTAGACGCCGATGACCGCCAGAATGAGCGCTGCGGCTGCGAGCGCTCCAAGGAGCAGCGTCTGCAGTGTTCGAAGAGCAACCGTTTCCCACAGCCGCTGCTCCACCGTCACAACGCCATATGGCGGCGCAGTGGGTTCCAAGGCGCGCAGCTCGGCACGGATCACGTCCCGTAGTGCGTCGGGATCCCCTACCGTTCTGACCACGACGTCCATGAGATCGGAGACCCCCGGCTCGAACATGTAGGGAATCGCCGCCTCGTCCAATCTCCGACGTCTCATATCAGCGACAACGCCGACGACCGTCGTCCATGGCGTATCCGCTCCGACGTTTGCTCCCCATTTCAGGCGCTTGCCCACCGGACTCTCTCCCGGCCAGAACGCCCGTGCCATCGTTTCGTTGATGACGCCGACCGGGGGTGCGTTGGGATCCAGATCGCTGTCTCGTAGTGGCCTGCCCTGGAGCAGGGGAATCCGCATGGCCTCGAAGTAACCGGGGATGACCCAGTCTCGAAGCAGTGGCGGAGCGGGGTCATTGGGGCGCCGGCGCGGTTGGCCCTCGATGGTCGTGAGCGAGTCCACATTTCTCTCGATAAAGAAGTCGGTGACCGCGCCTGCAGCCGCCACTCCAGGCAGCCCGAGAATTCTCTCGAATGCTTCCCGAAAGTACGCGACGCGTTGTGCCGCGTCGTCCTTGCCGTCGTCGTATCTGTCAGGCAGGTGCACTTGCAGGAGCAACACGTGACGAGAGTCGAATCCACGATCGACTGTCTGCACACGCACGAAGCTGCGAATCAGCAGACCGGCGCCGGAGAGCAAGACCACAGCCAAGGCGAGCTCCGCAATCACGAGCCCGTGGCGGAGTCGGCTGCCGCGTCCTCCCGCCAAGCGCGCCCCACCTTCCCGGAGCGCGTCCACTGGATTCACCGTTGACGATTGCAACGCGGGCAAGACGCCAGCGATGAGGCCAGACGCGAGCGATACCAAGAGTGCGAACAGGAAGACGTTCAAGTCGAGGCGCACGGTCTCCAAGCGGGGTAACCCACTGGCCGCCCACGTCCTGAGCGCCGTTGCCACGAGCCAGGCAAACAGCAGGCCTACGCTTGCCGCCAGGACCGCGAGCACCAGGTTCTCCGTCAGCGCTTGTCGCACGAGCCGCAGCTTGTTTGCCCCGAGAGCGGTTCGGATCGAGAGCTCGTGACGACGGGTGGCGCCGCGGGCGAGGGCGAGATTCGCCACGTTCGCGCACGCGATCAACAGGACGAATCCCACCGCACCAAAGAGGAGCCACAGGGCGGGCGCCGTGCGCGACCCGAGCACGTGGTCGGTCAGCGGCTCGATCAAGACGCCGGATTCGGCGTTGGTGTCCGGGTACTCGTCTCGCAACCGGGCGGCGATCGTATCCAGTTCCGCTTGTGCTGATTCGAACGTTGCGGTGGGGTTCAGCCGACCCAACACCGCCACCAGGTCGCCAGCGCGGCTCCGCGGGTCCTGCTGAAGGCGTCTCCATAACTCTGGCTGTACTGACATGGGCGTCCACGCTTGGACATCCGCCGTCGGTAGCTCGAAGTCGGGCGCCATCACGCCGATCACTTCGTATCTCGTCCCATCGTGGTCGACCGACTTGCCGATCGCGTCGGTGGTCCCACCAAACCGTTGCCGCCAGAAACTGTGGCTGATGACGACGGCCTGTTGGTCAGCGTCGAAGTCTGCGGGCTCGAGCGTTCGTCCAAGCAGCGCAGGAGCTCCCAGCAGCCGAAAGAATCCGGGCCCGACCAATGCGACGTGGATTCGCTCCGGTCCCTGTCTGCCCGTCTCGGCAAAGAATTCCTGCACTCTGTCTCTGTAGACCGCCATGTCTTCGAAGGTGCGGCTCTGCGCCTTCCAGTCGCGAAAGTTCAGGTACGACGAGTTGTCTGGGAGATTCTGGCCGAGCTTCAACGTCCACAGGACAGCGAGGCGATCCGCCTGATGGTAGGGCAGATCCCGCAGCACCACCGCCTGAAGCACACTGAAGATCGCCGTGTTGGCGCCGACGCCGACCGCCAGCGTCAGCACGGCGACGGCCGCGAATCCAGGGTGCTTGAACAGGGATCGACGCGCATCACGAAGGTCTTCTCGCAGCGCGCCCAGCAGCGTGGCGGACCTCCTGGCCGCAGTCCCGTTGTGCACCGACGAATGCTCGGCGCGCTGCCGCCCGAACGCATAGCGCGCCGCGATCGAGAGCGCATGCCGCCAGTAACGGCCTGTGGCCACCGTGGCCGAGCGGGTCTCGACGTCCCTGTTGAACTCCTCGAGCAGATCACCAGCAACGCTCGCGGCTCGCGCGTCGCGGGGAAGCGCGCGCCGCACAAGCCAGGTGGCCAGACGTGGCGGTCGCATCCGCGGCGCTCGGTCGTCGGTCACGATGTCGACTCCTTCAACACGTCGTCTAAGCCTTTCCACATGCGCTGGAGCACCTCGCGCGCGGCGCGAAGCGTCGCAACACCGCGCGGACTCACGGCGTAGCAGCGTCGCGGCAGCCCGCCGCGCTCCCGCGTGCCGGCGCTGATCCTCCAGCGCACGAGCCCCTTCGTCTCGAGCCGTTCGAGCGTCGTGTACAGCGCGCCCCGCGACACGCGGCGTCCCGCGCGCCGCTCCAGCTCACCGGCTATCGTCACGCCGTACGCGTCGACGCCGAGCCGCAGGATGGCCAGCAGCACGAGCTGTTCGAACTCGCCGAGAGAAGGAGCCGAGGGCATGGTCACTCGTAGCGTAGCGCGGCTATCGGGTCGACCCGAGCGGCGCGGCGCGCCGGCGCCAGACAGGCCGCGGTCGTCACCACGAGCAGCAGCGTCGCCACCGCCGCGTAGATCAGCGGGTCCAGCGGGCTGGTCTCATAGAGGAACGACGAGATTGCACGTCCCAACGTCAGGGCACCGATCAGTCCCAACGCGAGCCCTGTCGCGGCGAGGCCCAGCGCGCCCGAGAGGATCATCCGCAGCACCGCGTCGCGGCTGGCTCCGAGCGCCATGCGGACGCCGATCTCTTGCGTCCGCGCCACGACGGATTGGTGAATGATGCCGTAGACACCGATGACCGCGAGGATGAGCGCCGCGGCGGCAAGTGCCCCAAGGAGCAGCGTCTGCAACGTCCGGAGGGCAACCGTTTCCCCCAGCCATTGATCGACCGTGACCACGCCGTAGGGTGGCACCGCGGGGTCCAACGCGCGAAGCTCCGCGCGGATCGCTTGCTGTAGTGCTTGAGGGTCGCCGACCGTTCTCACCGCGATGTCCATCTGATTCCGGATGCCCGCGAAGAACATTGAGGGAATCGCCGCCTTGTCCAGTTGCTGTCGCCTCATGTCAGAGACGACTCCGATGACGGTTATCCACGGCGCATCCGCGCCCGGGTCGGGCGCCCATTTCAGACGCTTCCCAACCGGATTCTCACCCGGCCAGAACCACCGCCCCATCGCTTCGTTGATCACGCCGACTGGTGGCGCGTCGGGAGCCAGATCGCTGTCGCGGAGCCGCCTGCCCCGGAGCAACGGGATACGCATGGCCTCCAAGTAACCGGGAATCACGGCATCTCGAAGCAGCGGAGGCGCGGGCTCGCCTGGCCTGCGCGGGGGTCGGCCCTCGAGAGAGATCACAGAGTCCGCGTGCCGGTGAGCAATGAAAAAGTCACTCACGGCTCCTGCGGCGGCCACGCCGGGGAGCGCGCGAATTCTGTCGAGCGCCCCTCGGAAGTACGCTCCGCTCTTGGCCGCGCTGTCGTATCTGTCAGGTAGGTCGACTTGGAGGAGGAGGACGTTCTGAGAATCGAATCCGCGGTCCGCTGTCTGAACGCGCACAAAGCTGCGCATGAGCAGGCCAGCCCCGGCGAGCAGCACCACAGCCAAGGCGAGCTCCGCGATCACGAGTCCGTGGCGGAGTCGCCGGCTGCCGCGTCCTCCCAGCGAACGCGGTCCACCCTCCCGGAGCGCCTCCACGGGATTCGCTATCGAAAACTGCAACGCAGGCAGCAGGCCAGCTATCAGGCCAGACGTCAGCGCAACCAAGAGCGCGAACAAGAAGACGTTCACATCCAGGTGCACGGTCTCCAAGCGGGGCAATGCACTGGACGCCCACGTCTTGAACGCTGTCGCCGCGAGCCAGGCAAACAGCAGCCCCACGCTCGCCGCCAGCACGGCGAGCACCAGGTTCTCCGTGAGCGCCTGTCTGAGAAGCCGCTGTCTGGACGCTCCCAGGGCGGCTCGAAGCGAGAACTCGTGGCGGCGAGCAGCGCCGCGCGCAAGCGTGAGATTTGCGACATTCGCGCACGCGATCAACAGGACGAAGCCCACCGCGCCGAACAAGAGCCAGAGCGAGTGCTCCGTGCGTGACCCGATCAGGTGATCGGTCAGCGGGTCGATCGCGATCCCGTGGCGGGCGTTGGCATCCGGGTACTCATCTCGAAGCGGGCGGCGACCGTGTCCAGTTCCGCGCGTGCTGATTCGAACGTCGCGGTCGGGCTCAGTCGGCCAATCACCATCAGCGCGTCGCCGTCGCGATTGCGCTGGAGATCTTTCCAGAATGACACCACGGAGATGGGCACCCACAGCTGGGCGTCTGGCGTCAGCAACTCGAAACCTGCCGCCATCACGCCGACGACCTCACCTACTCTCCCGTTGACCTCAATCGACTTACCGACAACGCCCGGGTCGCCGGCAAATCGTTGCCGCCAAAGACCGTGGCTGATGACAACGGCCCCACGGTCGGAGTCGAAGTCCGCAGCCTCGAGGGTCCGGCCGAGCAGTGCTGGCGCTCGCAGTAGCTGAAAAAAGCCCGGCCCAACCAACGCGAGGTAGACCCGCTCCGGCTCTTGTCCGCCCGTGATCGTCGCTCGAGTGTGCTCCGGCCGAAAGTAGACCGCCATGTCTTCGAATGTGCCGCTCTGCTCCTGCCAGTCGCGAACGTTCAGATACGACGAGCCATCACGGGAATTTTGGCCGAGCTTCAACGTCCAAAGGAGCGCGAGGCGATCCGCATCGTGGTAAGGCAGATCTCGCAGCACCACCGCGTGAAGGACGCTGAAGATCGCGGTGTTGGCCCCGACGCCGACTGCCAGCGTCAGCACGGCGACAACGGCGAAGCCGGGGTGCTTGAACAGGGATCGACGCGCGTCACGCAGGTCGTCTCGTAGTGCTCCCAGCCACATGGATCCCCTCCTCCCAGCAGGCACAGGCAGCGCGGCGTGACCGGCCGCAGCATGGGTACGCCGGCTCCTGAACATATAGCGTGCCGCGATCGACAGCGCATGCCACCAGTAGCGGCCTGTCGCCACCACGCGCGAGCGCGTCGCGGCGTCTGCGTTGAGCTCCTCGAACAGGTCGCCGGCAATGCTCGCGGCCCGAGTGTCACGTGGCAGCGCGCGGCGCAGCAGCCACCGCGCCAGACGCGGCGGCCGCACCCGTAGCCTCCGGTTATGCTGCTCTTCGTCCTTCACGGGATGTTCCCTGTCGTGTCCGCGAGACTACTTTGTAGATCAAGTCTATCTTGTAGTCAACCGGATTGTGACAGCTGCAGGAGGACCGATCAGGGGAGGGTCCCACCTCGAGCCCTGAATCAGAAATTGAGCTTCAGACCGAGCTGCATGGTTCGGTTGCTATTGCCAGTGGTACCGGTGATTATGCCGAATTGACTATCGGCAAGATCTGTGACCGGATTGGCCCAGGTCTTTTGGTTGAAGAGGTTGAAGACTTCCAGCCGCAAGTTTGCCCTTATTTGGCCCCGAATCGGAAACGCTTTGGTCACCGACAGATTCGTACGGAAGACCGGGAACGACCGCGTGGCACCATTCAAGCGCGGCGCGTTGCCGAACGGATCGGCAGCCGGGTCGGTTCGCCTTTCGAAAGCGTCAAGGTTGAAGAAGTTGTCGACCGATGGATCAAACTTATCCCCGGCGGTTTCGCCTCGCCAGTCGTTGGTCACAACATTGGGCCGTGGCGTGCCGCCTCGAAGGTTGTTTTGAAAAGCCGTATCCACAACGCCCATCGGATATCCACTCTGGTAGAACAAGAACGTGGCGACATTCCAGTTGCCGAAGAGATAGCTCATGGCTCCGGACCGCAAGTACTTTCTCTCTCTGCCAAACGGTAAATCGTAACTGCCGGTGAGCTTGAAGACGTGCGGTAGATCAAGCACGCCGTAGGATCTTTCCAATCTCCGATCGTAGTGGTTCTGCGCTGCTCCCGCCCCGCGTCCGCTGCCCACGACGCCGGCAATCCAGGGATCGGAAGAGTCCGCATCTGTCAGTAGCTTCGACCATGTATAACTGGCGAGGATAGAAAGGCCGCCCGAGAGGCGCTTGGTTGCTTTCACAATCAACGCGTTATAGGAGGACCTGCCGCTGTGATTCATCATGCCGCCCGTGCCGACGCCTCGATATTGGGGGAAGGCGCGTAGCGATTGCCCCAGCGTGGCATTGTCGCCGAGCAGTTCTTTGAAGTTCGCGAAGGGCGGCTCGAATCCCAGCGCCACCACTTCCGGATCGTCGATCGGGCTGTTCAGCAGATCGCCGAGAGATGCGTATTCTGGATCGATCTGCATGACGTTCACGCGGTCCGACGCGAGATGCGTACCTTGGCTACCCGTATACGTCAGGTCCAAGACGAAGTCGTTGGGCAGCGCGTGGGAGATCGCGAGGTTCCAGCTCGTGGTGCGGGGAAGCTGCCCGGCTTCCGCCGCGTCATACCATGGCACGCTGAAACCGGCCCGGAAGCCCGGATCGACGATCGGCGGCGCCTCCCACGCGGGGAAGCCATTGTCCCATTGAAACGCGGAGCTCACGCCTTGATTGAGTGATTCCCAGTTGGGAGCATTCGTGAAGCCGTCGTTGGCGCCGGCGAGGCCCGGCGCTTTGTTCGTGCCGTAGAAGATACCCGCGCCTGTGCGGATCACTGTCTCGTCGGTGATCTGGTATGCCAGGCCAAGCCGAGGACCCCAACCGCTCGCGTTGCTATAGAGATTGCGGCGACCTTCGCGTCCCTCGCCGTCGCCGAGGAATCGCAGAGCTCCCGGATACCCGCTTGCAGCGGGGTTGGGAAGCTCGGGATCGAAATACGACATCCGATCACGCTTCTCATAGGCGCTCATGCTGATTTCGTAGCGGATACCGACGTTCATCGTCAGGCGTGGCCCGAGCTTCCAATCGTCTTGCACGAAGAAGGCGTGGTACGGGAAGCGCAACATCTGGGTATTCGGTACGTTGAAACCGCCGGCATAGACCTCGCCCAGCATGAAGCTCGCAAACGAGCTTCCTGAAGCGCCGCTGTTGTCGCCAGGGGCCGCCGTGCTCAACCGGTCGAACCCAAAGTTGCCTGCCGCCGTGTTTCGGTTGTTCGTATTCAGAAACATCATCTGGAAGCTGTAGCCGAACTTGAAGCTGTGGTTGTTCTTCACCCAGGTGATGTTTTCATCCAGGCCGTAGACTGTGTGATATTCATCCCACAGCTTGGAGCTATCCCAGCCGGTGTAATTATCGTTTCGAAAATTGACGGACGGAAAGCTGGTGTTGTAGCCAGGGTTGTTCCCCACCGCCCCGCCAAGCGTATCGCCCCAATTCTGGCCGAACGGCTCTGCGGTGATGTCGTGTTCCGGATGGGTGATGCGGTGTACCCCGATCGTCAGCGCATTGACCACAGTCGGACTGAAGACATGAGTATCGTTCAAGCGAAAGACCTTGCCGTAGTACTGATCGCCGTTGTAATACTTCCGTCCCGAAAGCGGGTACGGAAGACCTGCCCAGTTATTGGGATTGGTCGCATCTGAATCGTACGCGTTGGTAAAGTACGTGCCGTTCTGATTGTAGGTGAGGGACAGGCGATTCTTGATGCCGAAGTTATGATCGATCTTGATCAGGAACGCGTTTTCAATCCGCTTCTTGGGCTCTGCCCCAGGCGCGATGTAGTTGCGCACGAGCCCTTCCGCGTTCGGTGCTGGATAGTATTGGGCGATGGACTTCGCCAAGGGACTCAGCCGGTCGGTGGGAATGAAATTGCCGGGGAAGGGATCACGGACAAAGCCGCCTTGGCCGTCGCTGCGGGTAGTGGCCGGATCGTAGATGGGTATCATGTTGCCGGCGGCATCCTTCCAATTGGAAAAGTCGCCGTTGAGCATCTCCGGAAGGGGCACAGTCGTCTCGGTGACTCCGGCTGTCTGCGGCTCCCGATACCCTTCATAAGAGAAGAAGAAGTACGTTTGGTTTCTACCGTCGTAGAACGTCGGAATGGAAACAGGCCCACCAGCTGTGACGCCAAAATCATGGCGCTCATGCTCAGCCTTCGGTGCGCCGAACTTGTTGTTCACCCAGGTGTTCGCGTTGAAGGCGTCGCTTTGATAGTATTCGTATACGCTTCCACGCAGCTCGTTGGTTCCTGATTTGGTGGCAACGGTGATCTTGCCCCCACTGGCGCGGCTGTCTTCCGCTTTAAAGGCGGCGGTGTCGATGCGAAACTCCTCGGTGGCATCAATCGACGGCGTCACACGATTCATGTAGCCCACGTGATTGCGCCAACCCATCTCAACGGAGAGGCCGTCGACGCTGACATTCCAGTCGTGTTGCTGGCCGCTGCCGACCTGAAAGTCATCCCAGGCGCCTTCGCCATTGCCGCTCTTGACTTGCGGCATCATCATCATCACGCTGAATGCGTTCCGCAAGCCTCCACCAATGCCTGCGACGGCCACTGGCACATCACTGACCAGCTTGTTCTCCATCGTGGTTGAGACTTCGGTGGATTCTGTTTTGAGCTGTGGGGTTCCGGCCGTGACCTCGATGCGCTCGCTCGTCGCGCCGACTTCTAGGATCACGTTGACGCGAACGTTGTCGTTGCTGGCGAGGCTAATGTCTGACCGCGACCACGTTCGGAAGCCCGTCAGTGAAACGCTAATCTCATACGAGCCGACCTGCAGGTTCGGAATCACATAGTTGCCGGTGCTCGACGTGACGGTCTCTGCCCGCACGCCGGTCGCGCTGTTCGTAGCCACGACCGTTGCGCCGGGAATGACAGCGTCGGATCCATCGGTGACCACGCCGGTGATGGTGCCAAACGTAGATTGCGCGCCTACAATACGGCCTGTCAGGGCGAGCACAACGACGCACATAACGATTGAAGAGCGAATCGACATGGAATAGCTCCTCAGTAAGCGTCTCATTGGGGTCAACGCCAGAACTCGACTGTGGTGAGCCCCAAGATGTAGTGTCCGAGACGGGCATTGTGGCTGGAAGAACCCTGTCGTGTCAACTCAACTCTTCGCGAGGGGCGCCTAACGGAAATGGGGGTCACGAGGGTCGCGAGGCCGAGTCTGGACTGTCCCCGTTTTCCTCGTCATGTTTGACTTTGACGGGAGTTTCGCATCTCAATGGGTCTCATGAAATCGTCCCTCGGCTATCCTCGAGCGGCCCTCGTACTCGGCGTGCTCGCGGCCGGCTCGGTGCTTACTGCGGGCAACGCTCCCACCCAAGACACGTCTGCCCCGCCGCAGGCACCGCTCGCCTACGCGACGTCCGCATACGAGCTCGCTCCTATCCCACACGATGCTCGGCCTTGGACTCGTGCGGGGCTGCGGCAAGCGATCTTAGAACGCGCCGCACGGCAGAAACGCCGCGGCGAGCTGGATGTTTATTACTACCGGATCGGGTACACGCTCGCGTTTCCGCTGCCGGTGGCGCGGCGCCCGACGCCGCAGGAGCTGCCCGCCGGGATCAGCACCATTACGTATCCGTGGCTGATCTGGTTGTCGTGGGATCTGGAGGAGCGCTGGCGCGTCCTGCACGCGGCTTGGCGTGTCCACGACGACCCCGAGGCCGGGCGCCTGCTCCAGCGCGAGCTGGCCGCGCTGGCGGGATGGGACCGATTCTACGAAATGACCAACCAGGCGGGCCTCGTCACGGCGCACCTGGCAGCCTCGCTATCCCTGGCCCTGGCAGATTCGAGCAATTGGGATCCGGCGATGCTGCGCCAGGCCCGCGCCGCGGCCGAGGCACTGATCGTGCGCGACGTCTGGCCTTGGTTCGAGAACGAGTGGAGCGTGAAACCTGATGCTCCCGCACGACTGCACAATATTCCCGTTATCACGCTCGCGCGCAGCGCCCAACTCGCTCGAGTCATCGGTAGGCCAGAAGCCGATGCTCTAGAAAAAAAGATGACGGAAGTTCTCGGCGCGTGGTGCCGTTTTCGGACGGGAAAGGAACATCACACGGAAGGCACGAGTTATGACGGCTATTTGATGGACAGCGTGACCGAATGGATGGCGGCACTTCCGGGCCGAGACAGACTCTTGCAGGAGCATCGCGATGCGTTCCGTAGCCTGGCGGACCAGTGGATCAATCTCACGCTGCCAGGCCGGCCCGATCTGCACGCGCCGCTGGGCGATGTCGAACCCGAGATGCCGTTCTGGAGCAGCGCGCTGCTACGTCTTGCGCGCTGGTATGAGTGGCGCGACGCGGCGTGGCTGCTCACCCGTGTCCCCACCGAACGCCTGCCCGCGGCTGCGGTGGTCGCGGCGCTGAGCGATTCCCGGTTCTTCGAGCAAGCGTCGGTCTCGGCGCCGCCGGTCGCGGCCCCGCGCGAACACCCCCATGCCGTGACGCTTCGCACGGGCTGGACCAGTGGCGACGCCGCCGCCATGGTGAGTCTCACGCGCAACGCGATGGGCCATCTGCACGCCGATGGCGGACAGGTCACGCTGGGTTGGCAGAATCGCTTCTGGATCACGGACCCTGGCTATCAGCAGTATCGGCCGGGAGCGGAGCGCGACTACACCTTGGGAGCCCAGGCGCACAACAGCCCCGTGATCAACGGCAAGGCGCAGCAGACGCCCGCCGCCCGACTGCGCGCCTTGGAAACGGACCGGCAAGGATGGCAGCACGTGGCCATTGACTTGAGCAGCTGTTATGACGGCTTGCGAGAAGACGCTGTCGTTCGGCGCGATGTGTGGCTCACGACCGGCGAGGCGACGGCTCTAGTCGTGCGCGACACCTTCCGCTCGCTGACGAAGGATGCCGAAGTCGGCACGAGTTGGACGGGCGGCGCGCATCTCGCGTGGGCGTTTGTCGACGGCTGGGCCCGATTGAGCGACGGTGAGCGAGCGCTCTGGGTGGGCAGCTCGCCAGATCACCTGGATGCATCCGCATTGGCCCGTCACGCCGGCAGCCGCGGACCGCTCACACTGACGCCGACGTCTCGTCTTCCCGAAGGCAGCGGCGTCCGGTGGTGGATATTCTGGCGTGATGAGCGCGCCGGTTGGAAGCCGCCGGTTGCCAGAATGGATGGCGAGAAATTGCTCCTGACACCTCCCACCGGCCGCGGGACGACGTGGTCGCTTGGTGACTCATGATGAGACGCACACTTTGGCTCTCGTTCCTCGGCATTGCCACCCTCGTCGTGTCCGCTTGTCAGGGCGATTTCCGTCCATATGCGACCGATGCCACATCGATGAACCCTATCGCTGAATCCTATGTGAAGCTGGTGCTCGCTGTTGGCCAGCACGACCCTGACTACGTCGACGCCTACTATGGTCCGCCCGAGTGGAAGACCGCCAGCGAGCGACAAAAGATCTCGCTCGGCGATATCCGCTCGCAAGCCGACTCGCTCATCGCGCAGTTGAGATCGGCGGTGCCCGCCGCGGAAGACGACGAGATGGTGCGATTGCGGCATCAGTATTTGCGGCGGCAGCTCGAGGCGCTGGTCAGCCGTGTTCGGATGCTGTCGGGGGAAACGCTCTCGTTCGACGAGGAGGCGAAGGCGCTCTACGATGCGGTACCGCCAAGCCACACCGAAGCCGAGTTCCAGAAGGTGCTGGCACGTCTGGAGGGCGAGCTGCCCGGCTCGGGCGACCTGATCGATCGCTACGAGGCGTACAAAGAGGACTTCGTCATCCCCTCCGACCGGCTCGACGCGGTGTTCCAGGCGGCAATTGACGCCTGCCGCGAAAGAACCGTGGAACACCTCACCCTTCCGGCCGAGGAGAAGTTTCGCGTCGAGTACGTCACCGACAAGTCGTGGAGCGGCTACAACTGGTATCAGGGCGGCTTTCGAAGCGTCATCCAGATCAACACCGATCTCCCGATTTACATCGATCGCGCCATCGATCTCGCTTGTCACGAGGGGTATCCAGGACACCACGTCTACAATGTGCTGCTCGAAAGAGAGCTCGTGCGGGATCGCGGGTGGGTCGAGGCGTCTATCTACGCGCTCTTCAGCCCGCAGTCGCTGATTGCCGAAGGCACCGCGAACTTCGGCATTGAGATAGCGTTCCCAGGCGAAGAGCGTGTGGCGTACGAAAAGGACGCGCTCTTTCCGCTCGCTGGCCTGGCTCCGGACGAGGCCGAGCGCTACTATCGGATTGTCCGACTGACCGAGGAGCTGAGCTATGCGGGGAACGAAGCGGCGCGCCGGTATCTGAACGGGCAGATCGACAGACCCCAAGCCGCGGACTGGCTCGTGCGATATGCCATGATGCCGCGGCCGCGCGCCGAGCAACGCGTCCAGTTCATCGATCAATACCGGAGCTACGTCATCAATTACAACCTCGGCAAGGACATGGTGCGCGACTACGTCACCGCGCAGGGCGGAACGAAGGATCAGCTGGAGCGTCGATGGGAGGTTTTTGGACGGCTCCTCGCATCACCCCGGCTGCCTTCGAGCCTCAACTGAGCGGAAGAGGCGCGGCTAACCGCCTCCGCCAAGGCTACGGCGGACTTGTCCGCCGAAGCTTTACGCGAAGGCGGAAGCCGCGCCCTACTTGAAAGCCTATGACTCGATTCGTCTCGATGTTTCTCATAGCAGGCGGCCTGCTGGGCGCCGTAGCCTGCCGGGGCGAGAGCCCCGCCGTGGAGGAGCTCATGATCACAGACACGCAGATCGGGAACGGCGCGGAGGCAACGGCCGGCCGGCAGGTCGTGGTCCACTACACGGGCTGGTTGTTCGATTCCTCGCAGCCCGAGAACAAGGGAACCAAGTTCGACAGCTCGCGGGATCGCAACGAGCCGTTCGACTTTTCACTCGGCGCTCAGCAGGTGATTGCCGGTTGGGACCAAGGTGTGGCCGGGATGAAGGTCGGCGGGCGCCGTACATTGGTCGTGCCGCCTGACCTTGCGTACGGGGCCGCGGGTGCTGGCGGCGTCATCCCTCCTAACGCAACGCTGATCTTCGATGTGGAGCTACTCGATGTGAAGTGAGCTTCACGTGGAGGAGTCATGGATGGGCTGGTTCGGGACGTGAAGCAAGCCTTCCGCCTCCTCGCGGGTAACCGCGGGTTCGCGGCCGCGGCGCTCACCACGATTGCCTTGGGCGTGGGCGGTACGGCAGCGGTCTTCTCTGTCGTCTACGGTGTTCTGCTGCGGCCCCTGCCGTATCCAGAGCCGGAACGGCTCGTGCGCCTATGGGAGGTGCATCCAGGAGCCAACGCGCCAATCGGAGGTCCCCTCCTGAGCCACTTCACGTACCACGCGTGGTCGCGCTCGTCCCAGAGCCTGCAGGACATCGGAGCCTTTCGTGGCAGCGACTACACGGTGACCACGGTCGGCGTGGCACAGCGGCTTCGAGGAACGAGGGTCACCCCGTCGCTGTTCCGGCTGCTCCGTGTCTCGCCGGCCGTCGGTCGCTTTTTCACCGAAGCGGACGCTGAGGAGGGTGCGCCGCCCGTCGTCGTTCTCGGGCACCGCATATGGCGCGACCGCTTCGGCGGCGATCCGGCGGCCATAGGCAGGACACTCACGATCGACGATGTCGATCACCGGATCATCGGCGTTACGCCTCGCGGGTTCGCGTTTCCAGCAAAGGAAGTCGGTCTGCGCGATGACCGGCGCGCGGTGACACTCTATACGCCCTTCGCCGTGCAACACGTAACACGTGGTGCGAACGAGATCATCACCGTCAACGCCATCGCGCGCCTCAAGCGTGGCGTGACGATAGCACAGGCTGAGGCCGAGGGAACGTCCTACGCGCGAAGCGTGGAGCGCCCGTGGGTTGTTGACCTGTTTTTCGGTAAGGGCGGATCGGTGGAGGTGCGGGTCCGCTCGATCGTGGATCAGATGACGACGAGCGTGCGGCCAGCACTCATCGTGCTGGCGGCTGGCGTTGGGCTCGTGCTGCTGATCGCGTGTGCCAACGTCGCTAATCTGTTTCTGTCGCGCAGCACTGATCGCGCACGCGAGCTCGCGGTGCGTGCTGCGCTTGGTGCGGACCGACGCCGACTCATACGGCAGCTCCTCACCGAGAGTCTCGTGATCTCGCTGATTGGCGGGACCCTGGGAACATTCGTTGGATGGGCGATGACGGCCGCCGTCCCTGCTCTCGCGCCAGCGGACTTCCCGCGCCTCGAGGAGATCCAGGTAGACGCCCGGTTTCTCACCGTGGCCGCGCTCGCCGCCGTGTTCGTCGGCGCACTCTCGGGTACCACTCCTGCCCTCAGGGGCTCGCGCGTTGATCTTGCCGCGTCCATGCAGGCCGGCGGTGCCCGAAGCGTGGGAACGCCAGGCGCAGGCATGCGCCGGGGTCTCCTCGTCGTTGAGGCCGCCCTGGCCGTCGTGCTCCTGGTCGGCGCATCCCTGCTCGCACGAAGCTTCGTTGAACTCGTCAAGGTGGACGCCGGGTACGAACCGGCCAATGTCCTGACGGCCGATGTGCGCATGCCTGAAGCCACCGGCACACCGGAACGCACTTGGCAGGTCGCAGCCGCCACGTTGGAGCGCCTGCGCGCGACACCCGGCGTACGCGCGGCTGGCGCCGGCGAGATGGCTCCGTTTGGAAGTGTGCTCTCTAGCTTCGGCTTCACGTTGCCCGGGATGACGACCGCCGACGGCCGGCCGATCGTGGCGACCGCGCTCCGTGCGGTCATCACGCCCGGGTATGCCGAAGCGCTCGGCATGCGGCTAAAGGAAGGGCGGTTCTTCCGGGCCGACGACACGACATCCGCCATCCGCTCCATGCTGGTGAACGAGGCGTTTACGAAGACTTACTTTGCGGACGGGCGACCAGCAACCGGCCGGCGGTTCACAGGGATGTTCCCAGAATGGCTCGACAACGACAACACGGTCGTCGAGGTCGTGGGCGTCGTAGAAGACATGCTACCGGATAGCCTCGATGCACGACCACAGCCACAGATCTTCGTCGCGCACGGACCAGGGATGGACATGGGTAACGCGACGTTCGTCGTGAAAACAGAAGGTAACCCGACGTCCACGGCGCCGCTCCTGAAGGACATCGTGCAGCAACTAGAGCCCGGTGCGACGCTCAATCGAATGGGACCACTGGCTGCCAAGATTTCCGCCTCCGTCGGTGCGCCACGCTTCACCACATTCGTCCTGGTCGTGTTCGCGGCGCTGGCTTTGGCTCTCGCCGCCACCGGATTGTACGGCGTCCTCTCCTACAACATCGCGCAGCGCCGCCGGGAGATCGGCGTGCGCGCTGCGCTCGGAGCCACGCGTGGCGATCTCGTCAGGATGGTGCTGCGCGAGGGACTCACGGTGACCGTCATCGGCCTCGTGGTTGGCGTGGTGGTCGCTGCATTTGCCACCCGCGCGATGGCCAGCGTCCTGTTCGGCGTGACGCCGCTGGATCACGTGGCATTCGCCGTCGCACCACTCCTGCTCCTCGTGGTGGCCTGTATCGCATGCCTGATCCCCGCGCGGCGTGCCGCGGGCATCGATCCAGCCGACGCGCTCAGAGCGGAATGACTGGCGCGGCTAACCGCCTCCGCCCCGGTCGGGACCCGACAAGCCAGTGCTGGCTGGCGGCCCGCGTCTCGCGGGCCGCCGTGGCGGTCCGCCGAAGCTTTACGCGAAGGCGGAAGCCGCGCCCTACTGGGCGGCGTTTTGTACGGCGCCCCTTTGTAGGGCACCCCTTTAGGGGCGCCATGGGCCCTACGTCGCCGGAGGAGCCGCTTTCGCGGCCGCCTGAGCACGCTTTTCCATCTCGACCTTATTTCGTCGTGCCATTTCCTCCTTCGAGAGGTCCTCGATGCGCGTGCCGATGAACCACATGTTGCCGTTTGTATCCTTCACGCCAGCGCAGCGATCACCGTAGAACTGATCGGCAGGCTCGTTCAACGAGGTGGCACCGGTCTCGAGCGCACGCCGATATGCCGCATCAACGTCTTCCACGTAGACATACACGGCGCCGGGAAACGGGGGCCACTGGTCGGTCGTGCCACCCATCATGATCACAGAATCACCAATCCGCACTTCGGCGTGCGCCACCGCACCCGCGGAGTCTTCGTGCCGCTGGATCTCGGTCGCGCCAAAGGCCTGCGTCAAGAAGTCGATCAGGCGAGGCACATCGGGGACGATGAGATAGGGACTGACCTGCGGGTAGCCTTCGGGAATGGGTTTCACTGCCATGGCAAGCTCCTCCTGGGGTTATCCTCGTCGGTGGTATCGGGCGACGTCTTGGAAGAATTTGACCCGTATATGGCACTGCGTAGCGAGGGGTCTTGAGACCCCTCGCGCGCGGCCTGCCCGCCTTCGCCAAGGCTACGGCGGGTCCGCCGAAGCGCGCAGCGCGAAGGCGGAAAGGCCGCGCGCTACGTACGGAAGGGGCGCCTCACTCGAGCAGCACGTGGTTCTGGTGCGCCGTTCGAAGCCGCGTGTACTCGCTCGGGGTGAGGCCAGAGAATGCCCGGAAATCGTGGATCAAGTGCGCTTGGTCGAAGTAGCCACAGGCCGAGGCGATCTCCGCCCAGTCGACCGGCTGGCCGCGGCAGACGAGACCCAGCACTTCCTGGAACCGTCGCAGCCGACAGAAGCGCTTCGGCGTGAGCCCAATCGTCTCGCGGAACAACTCGATCAGCCGGCGCCGGCTCAAGCCAACCTGTGTGGTGACATCCCCAATGGTGCGCGTGTGCGGGATCCGGTCAAACGCCCGCAACGCAAAGGCCACTGCCGGGTGACGCACCTGTTCCCAACATGCCCGCGCCAGCAAGATGTCTTCGAGCACACGGAACTTCGCGTCCGGGGAATCCGCTGCCAGGATTCGCTCACGCAGCTCGCTCGTGGCTGACGCGCCCCAGAGCGTGTCGAGATCCGCGTCCTGGTCGTACATCTCGTCAGCACGTAAGCCAAAGAGCGGTCGGGCACCGCCAGGCTTGAAGCACACACCGATGGTCGAGATGACGTCAGCGGTGTTGATGATGGAGAACTCCGAGGACGGACCGGTCAGGATGGACCCGCTCAGCCTGGACTCGTGACCGTGGTGCGCGCGATCGTACACACGGAATCCGTTGTCGCGCAGGCTGAGGATAATCTGCATGCAGCCGTTGGGCAGCACGCGCTCCTTCTCGTGGGGCACCTCATGACTGTCCACCAGCCAGAACAGGTCGACCAGCTCGGTCAGCGGCGGCCGGGGAATATGTGTGAGCGAGATCATGGGTTGGAGTCGGGATAGCTCCTACCGCGGTGTGCGATTCCAGTAGATCTTCACGTTTTCGGTCCGGCGGCCAGAGGCGACAATCTCGGGACGACCGTCGGCGTCGAGGTCGGCAATCGCGAGATCCTCGGCAGCCATTCCACCGTCATCGATCATGATTTTATCGCGCACGTTCGCTTCGCGGTCGACCTCGTAGATGGCCACGCCCCCTTCGTCGCCGCGCCATCCCACCACGAGCTCTTCGTCTTCGTCACCATCGAAGTCTGCCCAGCGCAGTGCATGGCCTTCATCGATCTGCTCCTCGATGACGTGGCGCGTCCACAGCGTGTCGGAAGTGGAGCGTGCGGCGGCTTCCTGGCTCGTGGCCCCTCGGACCTGGGCCGCGTCAGGCTCGAGATACAAGACGACCGAATGACCGTGCCACGGCTCGACGGTCGCAAGGATACGCCGACCCCCGACGCGGCCGAGCGCGATCTCGCCGGGCGCGCCGTCGCCCACGCGCGTACGTGTCCACGTCGCATCAGGACCGCGCCTGAGCACGTGTACACCCTCGCGGCTGGCCGTCACGAGATCGTCCCGCTCGTCCTCGTCGAAGCGCACGACCGCGAAGTTGTGCAGGATGTGAAGAGAGTCGTCAGCCACTTCCACTTCCCACTGCTCGCGGGCCGGGTCGGCGGGAATCCGGAAGGCGAGCACGCGTGCGCCAGCACCTGCCCACTCGGGTGGGCTCGTGCCGCGACCGTGGAGCGGCGCAACGATCAGCTCGGGCGCGCCGCGTCCATCCACGTTCGCCCAACGAATACGGTGTAGCGTGGGCTCGGCTCCGATCTTCATCAGCGGCCACGCGTCGCCGCTGGCGGGCTGGCGAACCCAGTGCAGCGCCCCGCCGCCGGTCGTATCGCGCGGGTTCCAGCCAGCGCCAAGCGCGATGTCCGGCCGGCCGTCACCGTCGATATCCTGCGGGGCAATCGCAACGTTGTCCTCTGGCGTCTGCCCGTCGAGGAGGACGTGCTTTGTCCACGCGGAGTTTTCGAACCACACGAGCTGTGTGCCGTTGATGGCAATCACGTCCGGACGCCGATCGCGATTGACATCCACCACCGACACGGCATAGCCCACACCGAAGTCGCGCTGGATCTCCTCCGGCTCGAATCGCAGCGCCGTTTCAGGAGCCTGCGCCACCAACGCGGCGGCACTCGGCGGTCTGGCCGACCCTGCCGCCAGCGCGATCGCGAGCGCTCCCATGCTCATCGTCACCCTCAGCACATGTCCCATAAGGCACCACCTGTGGTGAGTATATTGAGTATCGGCAAGATGTCGAGTATGGTTGCATCCACAGAACAGACGACCCTCTTCTCGCATGGACCGCTTCTCGGACGGAGCACGCATCGTGGATTCGCCAACGGCTCGACTCCTCAAATCTCCAGAATTTCATCATCTCGTCGCGCGACGCTGGCGCGTGTCGCTGGTGTTGACGGCTTGCTTGTCGCTGCTCTACTACGGCTACATCCTGCTGATCGCCACCAATAGAGCCCTGCTGGCGCAGCGCGTCGGAGACGTCGTCACGCTCGGTATCCTGCTCGGCGTCGCGGTGATCTTCGGCGCCTGGCTCCTCACAGCCATCTACGTCGTCTGGGCGAACCGGCGGTACGACGTCGAGGCTCGGCGGCTCCGTCAACGCTTGTCGGAATAACGTCAATCATGCAGACCACGCTTGGAACACCGACTCTGTCGGCGGTCCTCTTCTTTGTCCTGATTGTCGCGCTCACGCTGGCCGTCACCTGGTGGGCGGCGAAGCGGACGCGCTCGACGCGCGAGTTCTACGCGGCGGGGCGCTCGGTTACCGCCTTCCAGAACGGCCTCGCGCTCGCCGGCGACTATATGAGCGCCGCCTCCTTTCTCGGGATTGCCGGCCTCGTGGCCCTGCAGGGCTACGACGGAATGATATACGCGACCGGCTGGCTCGTCGGCTGGCCGGCGCTGATGTTCCTGATCGCCGAGCCGCTGCGCAATCTTGGCAAGTTTACGTTTGCCGACGTCGTGGCGTTCCGACTGCGGCAGGTGCCAGTTCGCATCGCCTCGGCGGTGGGCGGCGTGCTGACCGTGCTCTTCTACACGATTGCCCAGATGGTCGGCGCGGGCAATCTGGTCATGCTGCTCTTTGGCATCCCGTACGAGTGGGCCGTCGTGTCGGTCGGCGCCGTCATGCTGGCCTACGTGTTGCTCGGCGGCATGATTGCGACAACGTGGGTCCAGATCATCAAGGCCGTGCTGTTGCTATTTGGGGTCAGCCTCCTAACGCTAATGGTGCTGGCGCGCTTCAACTTCGACGTTGGTGCGGTGTACGGGGCCGTCGCCGAGCGCTACGGCCAAGCCGCGCTCGAGCCCGGTGGTCTCATTTCGGATCCGGTAGATGCGGTGTCGCTTGGCCTCGCCCTGATGCTTGGACTGCTGGGCCTTCCGCACATCCTGATGCGGTTCTACACGGTGCCAGATGCACAGGCGGCCCGCACGTCAGTGTTGTACGCGACCGGATTCATCGGCTACTTCTATCTGATCATTCCACTCGTCGGATTCGCGGCCGCGGCGCTGGTCGGTCGCGATGTCATCGGCTCGATCGACGCCGGTGGCAACATGGCCGCTCCCCTGCTGGCCGAGCTCCTCGGTGGAACGCCGTTCCTCGGATTCATCGCCGCCGTCGCCTTCGCGACGATCCTTGCTGTGGTCGCGGGCCTCACGCTCGCCGGCGCCTCCGCCCTCTCCCATGACATCTTCCTGCACGTCGTGCGCCGCGGTGAGTCCACGGAGCGCGAGCAAGTGAGGGTCGCGCGGATTGGCACGCTGGTGTTTGGTGTGCTGGCGGTCATCCTGGGCATCGTGTTCCAGGGCCAAAATGTCGCGTTCATGGTCGGCTTGGCCTTCGCCATCGCGTGCAGCGCCAACTTCCCGGCGTTGTTGCTGTCGATCGTCTGGCGGCGCTTCAACACGCCGGCCGCGGTTTGGTCGATCAGTACCGGCGCGTTCCTCTCGGTGCTCCTCATCGTGCTCAGCCCAACGGTGTGGGTTGACGTGCTCGGCCACGCCCATGCGTTGTTTCCTCTGCGGAATCCCGCGATCGTCTCGATGACGGCTGCATTTCTCGTGGGCATTCTCGTGTCGCTCGCGATCCGCGAACCGGACGCTGAGGCGAAGTTCGACGACGAGAAGCTGCGGACGTACCTCGGAGTGGGCGCTGAGTAAGGGGTCAGGGGTCAGTAGGGATCAGGGATCAGGAATCGGGAATCAGGGATCGGGGATCGGGAATCGGGGATCAGGAACCCAGGTGCCAGGGCTGTCCTAGGTTCCGGGGACCATTCTCTCAGGGCGCAAGGTCGTTAACCCGCTGGCAGGCCTGGACGTTGATCAGGGTAAGAGAGGGTCCCTCCTCTCTTCAGTGTCGGCGCTGGTCTCGTCGTACTGTGATCGTGGCCTCACCGATTGACAGGTCCAGCTCCGCTTCCGCGTGCTGTTCTAGTCAATCGGTTCCGACGCGTCGGTCCGTCCAAAGCCGTTTCGCCTGATCGATTCGCGCATTGTTTCGCTCGAACGACAGCGGCGAATGCGGCGCGGTGATGCGACCATCCTCGGGCGGATAGCCTCGCTCTTGATACACCGGGTATGCCGTGGTTCGCAGATGCGCGAGCATGTGATGGCCGCGTCGTGTAGTGCGCTCGTGACGAAGCGCCGTGATGTCGATGGGCGCGATGACGATGCGCTCGCCCGGACCAGGTGACGCGTCCGCGAGGAGCCGGCCGTCGAAGTCGACCACCTGGCTGCCGCCTGGCCATGAATACGGCGGGTAGTGTCGCAAGCTGGCGCCTTGGTTGGCAGCCACCACGTAGGCGGTGTTTTCGAGGGCGCGGCAGCGATTGACAATCGTCCACCATGCCATGGGCTCGGTGGCGCCCCACGGATCCATAT
>WHTZ01000065.1 GCA_009377495.1 Luteitalea sp. | reverse complement strand
GCGGCGCCTACAACGACGTGCCCGGCCGCGACCCCCAGAACCGTTAAGCACCCGGGGACGCGCGTGTGCTTGCGCGCGCGTGCTCGGCACGCTAGACTCGCTAGTCTGGGTCAATCGACATGACCCGTCCAGTGGCCGGCCGCACCGCGGCCCGGAGCCTGTGCAACGCCAGCCTTCGAACCGCGTCAGGACCGGAAGGTAGCAGCGCTAAGGAGTGTTCTGCCGTGTGCCGCAGATCCTCCGGGTCGCGGTGGGACCGGCCAAGGGAATGCCCAATGCCCAATGCAAGAGGAATCTGGGCGATGCGAGGGGCTGAAGCGAACGTCGTTAGCCCAACGCGTTTCGACGACCCCGGTCATTGGGCATTGTGCATTGACAAGCGTAAGCACCCCTTAACCCCTTGACCTACCAAGTCCTTGCCCGCAAGTGGCGCCCGAAGCGATTCGACGACGTCGTCGGCCAACAGGGCGTGACCGAGACGCTGCGGAATGCCATTTCCAGGAATCGCATTGCGCAGGCGTTCATCTTTGCCGGCTCGCGTGGTGTTGGCAAGACCACCACGGCGCGTATCCTTGCGCGCGCGCTCAACTGCGAGCGGGGACCTGCGCCCGAGCCTTGCGGGACGTGCGCCGCCTGCATCGAGATTGCGGAAGGCCGCGACCTCGACGTCCTCGAGATCGACGCTGCCACACATACACAGGTCGACAAAGTCCGCGAGATCATCATCGAGGGCCTCGGCATCACGCCCGTCCGCGACCGCTACAAAATCTTCATCATCGACGAGGTCCATCAGCTCTCGAGCGCCTCCTTCAACGCCTTGCTCAAGTCGATCGAGGAGCCGCCGCCCCACGTCGTATTCATGATGGCGACAACGGAGCTCCACAAGATCCCGGAGACGATTCGCTCGCGGGCGCAGGAGTTCGAGCTCCGAACCGTTGGCACGCGCGCCATTGCGGAGCACCTACGCAAGATAGCCGCCGCCGAAGATGTCGAGGTGGACGACCTAGCGCTGGTCTTGCTGGCGCGTTTTGCCGAAGGTAGCGTGCGCGATGCGCTGAGCGCATTCGACCAGGTCATTGCGTTCGCCGGGGTGCGCATCACGGCCGAGCAAGCGGCGACGGTCCTCGGCCTCATTGGACGCGACGTGCTGTTCGAGGTTGTCGAAACGGTGGCCGATGAGCGCGCCGCCGCAGTGTTCGACCTCGTTGGGCGCATCGTGGAAGCGGGTCAGGACCTTCGTCTGGCCTGCAAGGAGCTGATCGGTCTCGTCCGCGACCTCATGGTCGTGCAGATCGACCCGTCACGCCTGGACGACCCGGAGCTCGCAGCCGACGCGGAGCGGCTGCGAACCCTTGCGGCCCGCTTCTCGCGGGAAGATCTGCTTCGTGCGTTCGACGTGCTCGCGCGTGCCGAGAGTGAGATCCGGTACTCGTCGCAGCCACGGTACCACCTCGAGATGGCGTTGCTCAGGTGGATGCATCTGCGTCGGCTCGTTCCACTCACGGAGCTGCTCGATGCGCTCGGCGGTGGCACCGGGTCGCCGCGATCTGCCGTCGGGGCGTCGACCAGTACCGCGCTGCGCCCCGCCGCGACACCGCGGTCGTCCGCCGCTGCGCCCGCACGGCCGAGTGGCGCGCCGCTCGCGGGCACGCGACCGACGCCGCCCCCGCAGCCACCGAAGCGATCGGCGGCCGCTGTTGCTGCTGCTGCCTCCCAGGTTCCGGCTTCGATGCCCTCTCCGTCGGAGACCGACGATCGGCTGAGCGCCTTTACGGACGCGGTACGTCGGCATAGCCGTATGCTTCACGGCACCATCGTCCTCCCGGCGCAGCGCATCGACGTGTCGGGCAACGTGATCACATTCCAGTACGCGGCGTCGAACCGGGTGCAGTTGGACCGGTGCCGCGCCGAGCGCCAGCGGTTGGAGCAGATTGCCTCAGACGAGTTCGGCCACGCCATGACGGTCAAGGTCGTGCCTGGCCATGACGCCGTACCGGATCGGGAGACCGGAGCGCCACAGGTGTCCGAGCAAGCGCGCTTGCGCGAGGCGGTGATGAGTGAGCCGGCCGTGAAGACGCTCCTGGATGTCTTCCCAGCGGAGATCAACGACGTGGAAGAGATAAAGTAGGCGCGAGCGTTAGGTCGGGCGCGAGGTCGGCACGTCGGACACGGTTTGCTGAAGGAAGGTCGATGAACCTGCAACAGATGATGAAACAGGCGCAGCAGATGCAGGAGCGTCTGCAACAGGAGATGGCAGAGCTTCGTCTCGAGGCGTCTGCCGGCGGCGGCATGGTCACTGTCGTCGTCAACGGGCACAAGCAGCTTCTCTCGATCACGATCGACCCCGACGTCGTCTCGAAGGATGATGTAGAGATGCTGCAGGATCTCATCGTGGCTGCGATGGCGGACGCGCACCGCAAAGCAGATGAAGCGATTCAGAACAAGATGGGCGGCCTGATGGGCGGTCTCGGCGGACTCAAGCTGCCCGGCATGTGAGGCCCGTGTCCTACCCGGAACCGCTGAACGAGCTCATCGAGCAGCTTCGTCGCTTGCCCGGCATCGGCCAGAAGAGCGCACAGCGCATCGCGTTTCATCTGCTCAAGACCGCCGACGAGAACGTCGCGCGGCTCGCGCAGTCGCTCCAGGACGTGAAGGCACGCGTGCGGCACTGCTCGATTTGCAGCAACATCACCGACCAAGATCTGTGCACCTTTTGCACGAATCCAAGCCGCAATCAGCGCCAGATTTGCGTGGTCGAAGAGGCCGTGAACGTCGTGGCGATCGAGAAGACGCGCGAGTTCAAGGGCGTCTATCACGTGCTGATGGGCGTCCTCTCACCGCTCCAAGGTGTCGGTCCTGACGACCTGAAGATCAAGAGCTTGCTGGCACGCGTCCAGGACGGGGCCGTCGACGAAGTGATCCTCGCAACCAGTCCGAATGTGGAAGGGGAGGCCACCGCGATTTACCTCGCGCGTTTGCTCAAGCCGCTCGGTGTGCGCGTGACACGCATCGCCATGGGCGTGCCCGTGGGGAGCGACCTCGAATACGCCGACGAGGTCACGATGCACAAGGCGCTCGAAGGCCGCCGAGAGGTCTAGGCCGCCCCTACCCTTCGCGCTTCACCCGGCACAGAACCATCGTCCACGGAAAGGGCGAGCGGACGGCCATGATCTCGAAGTGCGGGCGAAGGAGATCGAGGAAGCCATCGCGGTTCCAGTGATTGACGTGGCCTGGGGTGTTGCCGAGCGCCCCGAGATACTTGCCGCGGCAGACGTTGAGCACGCGCCACAACGGCTCCCGCGGGACACTGGTGAGCAAGAACGGCCTGGCCAAGACGGACAGCCTTTGCACGGCTTCACGGGGATCGTCCACGTGCTCGAGCACCTCACAACAGACCACCATCTCGTCGGCGTGCTCGGGACCGAGCGACAGGACGTCGGCGCGCCAGACGTCTATGTCGACCCCCGCTTCCGCGATCCGCTGGCGCGCAATCGGTAAGACGGCGTCCGCGACGTCACAACCTCGCACGGCCAACCCACGACGCGCGAGACGGATCGACAATTCCGCTTCACCACATCCCACCTCGATGGCCGATGTGGCGCCGCTGAGGCCGACGAAATCGTCGAAAGCCCCCAGGAACCCGTTCATCAGCCATCGTGCGATCGGGTTCCTGGTGTGGTACTTGTCGTAGTAGTTTCCTGCTGGCTGGCTGACTCGGTCCATGGTGTGTGAGGCCGCGGTGTAGTCGTGCGAACGCGCGGGTGCAACCGCTCGTCCAGATGCTGAATGCGCCAGTCGACCGTTTCCAGAAGCTTGCGGTTGACCGCAACCAGGTCGGCGAGAAAGCCGATGACCAACGCAATGAAGCTCAAGGTTATGCATGCAGCCGCGAGAATCACAGACTGCACGTGGCCCTGGCCCTGGCCTATGGTCCAGAAATACAGGAAGCGGCCCCCGGAGACGAGGCCGACCCCTCCGAAGAGCAGCGCGATGCTCCAGAAGAAGACCAGTGGGCGATAGGTCGCGAAGATTCGCACAATCGTGACGACCGATTTCAACACGTAGCTCGGGATGCTCCGCACGAGACGCGACGGTCTCATCGGGGCATTGGTGCGGACGGGCACCGACACGACGCGCATGTTGCTGTGCCCCGCTTGGATGATCGTCTCGAGCGTGTACGTGTAACGGCTGAAGACTTTCAGTCGCATGGCCGCTTCACGACTGAAGGCGCGAAAGCCACTCGGCGCATCTTCGACCGCCGTGCGGCTGATCACACGAACCACCCAGCTCCCAAGTCGCTGCAGCGCCTTCTTCAGGAGCGAGAAGTCAGACGTCGCCGCAATCGGCCGAGCGCCGATGACCATGTCAGCGCGGCGTTCGCGGATCGGATCGACCAGATGTGCGATGTCCTCGCCGCAATACTGATTATCGGCGTCGGTGTTGACGATCACATCGGCGCCATGTTCCAGAGCGGCGGTCAAGCCGGTCATGAACGCGGCAGCCAGACCACGATTGCCGGGATGTGCAATCACGTGATGCACACCGAGCTGCCTCGCGACCTCCGCCGTCCCGTCGGTCGAGCCGTCGTCAACAACCAGATACTCGACCTGGTCGCAGCCCGGAACCTCGCGCGGCAGGGCAGCGACGGACACGGGAAGCGCGAGGGCTTCGTTGTAGCAAGGAATTTGAATGATGACCTTCACGATTCTCCGACGCGGCGCGGCGCTGGCCCTTTCGCCACGTCACGCCTCAGCGTGTGGTCGGCTCGAGGACGCACAGTTGATTGGCGCCGAGCAAGAACCGCTGATAGCGCGTGAGCTGGAATCCTGCTCGATCGGCCAGCGCCCGAAGTGCACGCTGGTCGAGCAGTGTCTGATGTTCCGCTGCCGCCTCGCGGCTGAATAGTCCCACTCGGGCACCCGCTTCGTGGGCCCACTGAAGGGCAGGATCCGGTGTCGTCAGTACGAGGTGCCCAGCCGGATTGAGTCGCGCACGCATGCTCTGCAGCCAGGTCAACGGATCAGGGAGGTGTTCGATCACCGCGAGCGCCGCGACGATGTCGAATTGATCGGCGGACGAGGCGTCGAATTCGTCGAGCGAGAGGAAGCGATGCGTAGGATAGAGGGCGCGAGCCTGTGCCAACGCGGCCCGGTCCGTGTCGACGCCAACGTACCGCGCGGGTTCGACGAATCGCGCAAGCGCTCCCGCCGAGCAGCCAAAATCCAAGAGTAGCCCCTGGCCGAGGTACGATCGAGCGGCGGCCACGCGGCGGTTCTGGAGAAGCGGCGAAAGAACGCCCGTCAACTGGCCGGCCATTCCAGTGGCATTATGCCATAGTGCGTGTACGCGGTCCCGCCAGACGGGATAACGGAAAGCGGAGACTGCGCTCGCTCTCGTCAGCGTCCCCGTTTTCTACCGCCCCTCACCCCTGCTCTTAACTTCGCACCTCCAGCCTCTCTACCTCTTCTGCTGCGCGCATCGGTGCCAAGCCGCGCCGCGCAATGAATGCGACGCCCACGGCGGTCCAGGTGAGCATGCGGGCCTTCCGCACAATCGCAAGCGTGACCCCCGTCGCGGTCGTGAGGCCAAGCACTTGGGCGAGGAGGCCGGTGCCCGCTTCGTCCACGCCGAGGCGGAGTGGCACGAACTTGAAGACGACGTTGATCAACCGGTTCACCGACTCGAGCAGGAACGCGGTCAGCAACGACGGCGTCGCGATGGTCGCCATCGCGCCGCTCGCCCCTCCCAGGTCGAGCTCGCCACGAGTGGCGGGTATGGACATCAAGAGCTTCAGCGTCAGCCAGACCTCCGCCACCCCGGCAGCATGATAGGCACCTTCCAGGAGAAGAACGGGGAGGGTCCGGTTGGGGTGATGGCGATTGAAGCCGTAGATGCGTGCCTCGAGCGCACGCAGCTTGTCGAGCCGGTCTCGCAAGCGCGCGGGGCAGAGATCACGCTGGTCCAGCCACGCCAGCGTCCGGCTGATCAATCGCACATCGCCGCCGATCATCGTCAGCGTGATGAGCATGAACGCGACCATCGCGCCGAGCGCCACGAGGCTTACCGCGCGCAACGTCGCGGGCACATCCACGCTGAACAGCAGCGCGACACTCCCGCCGACGATGACCACCGCCACGCTCCAGGTGTAGAAAAGATTCTCCACCGCAATCCCGGCGAGCGCGGTCATCAGGGAGACGCGATGACGAACGAAGGCCGCCTTCGTGGGCTCGCTGACGATGAGGCCGAGCGGCGTCAGGTTGCCGAGCGCGTCGCCACTCACGATTGCTGGGAACGTGTCACGCACGCGCAGCGCGCGTGGGTCTTCCGAGCAGAGCGACCAGGCGCGGGCACGAGCAAGGTATCGCAAGCCGGAGAGCAGGAGGATGGCGAGGAACCAGACGCCGACGCGGCGGATGCCGTCGATGATCGTGTCGAAGCCCGTTTGGTGGACGGTATAGATAAAGAGGGCCAGGCCGAAGGTGGCCGCGGCCACGCCGCCCAGGGTCAGCCTGGTACGAGCGGACGTCGCATTCGCGCTCATGAAGCGCCCAGTATAGCGGGTTGGGACCTTCGGGCAGGCGCATGACCCCTCACACGTGCAGTTCCTGCCCCCTTGTCTCAGCCCTGACCCCTGATTCCCTGATCCCTACTGACCCCTGACCCCTGACCTCTGCGTATAATGCGGGCGATGCTGCCCGGGTCACTTCACGCGCCGGCGGCGCTGTTCTTTCTCATCGGCGGGCTGGTCTCTTGTTTTGCGGGCCACCGGATCTTTCGATTCGTGCTCGCGGTGAGCGGGTTCCTCCTGGGCGCGCTGTTCACTAGCGTCGTGCTCGTCCCCACCGCAACTGGGACCAAGGCGATACTCGCCATGCTCGCTGGGGGCGCGGCCGGCGCGATTCTGCTCGTGCTTGCCGAGTTCGTCGGCGTCGCCCTCATTGGTGCGGCTCTTGCCGCCATCATCATCCATTTCGGGGCGGCGAACCTTGGGCGGGAACCGCACGCGCTGCTCGTGCTCGGTTGCACGGTTGCAGGTGCGCTCGCCGCGCTCGCGCTCCAGCGGTACGTGATCGTGCTCTGCACGGCCTTCGGCGGCGCTTGGCTCCTGGTGGTGGGAGGTCTCGGACTCTGGCATCAGGACGCGCTCATGGGTGCGATGGATCGGGTGACCGAATGGTTGACGTATCCCCTTCGCCCTGCCGTCGGATACCAGTGGATGCTCCTGGTCTGGTTCTTGGTGGGCGTGCTCGGCACGTTCGTTCAGCTACGCGGCCCGACGCACATCATGACGTCGAGACCTCGCAAGGCGAGCTGATGGTGGCCGTTCTGAACGCGTGCGGTGTGGTGCCGATATAGTTCAGCCAACCCGTGCGCGCTGTGGGTCTAGGCTGGCCTCGTAGGAATCCAGGGTCTGCGCCATTGACGGACGGCACGTGGTCGGCCTCTGCTTCGCCGGCTGCGGTCGGCGTGGGTGCCGATGCCAACGTCAATTGACCCCCGCACCGAGCTTCGCTAGAATTGATGTTCTTGTCTGGTGGTCAACGCGCCTCGCATTGTGCCAGTGTTCCTCAGTAGCTCAATGGTAGAGCATCCGGCTGTTAACCGGAGGGTTGCTGGTTCGAGTCCAGCCTGAGGAGCCAATTTCTCTAGCAAATTTGAGTACGCGACCTGTCGGAAGGGTCGAATTGTGACGTGGACTGTGACATAGCTGCTCTGGGGTCTCGTCGGCGGGCTGGCCTGACGGCGGCGTCGGCGCCTTCGGCGCAGCCGATTTCGGCGGCTCTAACGCAGCGGCGGCCTGATTGAGTGCCTCGCGCCGGATGTGGCTGTAGGTCTTCATCATCTCGGACGCGACATGTCCCACTTGCGCCTGAATCACCCAATCGGGCAATCCTTTCTCCGCCAGCGTCGTGATGGCCGTATGTCGGCCGTCGTGGAACCGGACTTCGTTCAAGCCGGCCTCCCGACGAATCGAGCGCCACGCCGTGCGCCACGAGATCATGCCGCGCGTCGGGTCGATCTTCTTGCCGCGACCGTGCCACGGGAACACGAAGTGGTCAGGCTCGGTGAACTGGAGCTTGGACGCTCGATCGTGTAAGTACCGCAGCACGTCGAGACAGGTCGTGTTCAACGTTGGTGAGCGCCAGCCGGCCGGTGTCTTCGAACGTCGGACGTAGAGTAGGGCCTTGTCGAATTCGATATCGCGCCACCGTAGTCCTTTGATCTCACACGCACGCATGCCGCAGTAGAAGCTGAGCGTTGCCGCGACGTACGCGTAGAGCCACGCCGGCCGCGTCTTCGCCATCGCGAAGAGCTGCTCTTGCTGCTCAACGGTCAGCGCTTGACCGATGGGCGGCTTGTAGTTCTTGAGCGGCTTGTAGTCATCGACGAACCGATGCCAGAGGCGCGCGTGCTTCAAGACCTGTCGAAGCACCGATAGCTCGCCGTTGATGGTCTTAGGCGAGATGCCCGCATCCGTGCGTGCTCTTTGATAGTCCGCGAGCTGCGCGGGGTTGATCTGCCGGAGCTTTGTCGTCTCGAAGAATGCACCGAGGGGCTTTGCGTTCTCCAGCCAATACGCGGCCATCCGCTTCGAGACCTGCGCGCGCCGCTCTTCGGCGTACGCTGTGATCGCCGCGACCACGGGCAGCGCCGCGTACGCGCGGCTGTCGGCGGTCGGCACCTTGGCGCGGCGTTCGAGCTGCTCGACACGCTCCCGCTCCAGGCGCGTCGCCTCGCGCCAATCCGTCGTGTTCAACGGCTCGCGATATCGGTGACCGTGGATCACGACATCAAGCCAGTACTGCTTTCCTCGTTTCCACAGAGCCATGATTGCAGTCTCCGCGACTTCCGATGATAGGTCACTACTCGTGTGGGTGCGCCGCAGGCGTGTGTCGATTGGCCCCGAGGTATTCATCCAGGTCACTGGACAGATAGCGAATCGCGCGACCAAGGCGCACGAACGGCGGGCCGACGCCGCGGTGCCGCCACGCGCGCAGTGTCGCGACCTTTAGGCCAAGGCGGCCTGCCGCCTCCGCTTCGGTGAGCGGTTCAGCGCCGACTGTCCGACGAGACGCGCTGCCTTCACTATCGAGCAGCATGGTGGGGCTCCTCTGAGTTTCTGCGCTGGCCTCTTGACATGCGAAAACAGTTAACGCAAACTGTTTACGTTCGCAGTATGCCTTGGCTAGGAGAGTGGTGTCAATGGCCAAGAAGGCGCCTCGGAACGAGATCATTTCAATTCGGCTGAACGAAGAGCGCTTGCAGACGTTGGAGCGGTACCAAGCTCAACTGTCCGAGCGGCTCGGGCGTCACGTGTCGATCGCCGAAGTCGCTTTTCTCATGATCGAGGGCGTGGCGGACGAGGTCGAGCGCGAGACGGCGCGGCATGAACTGCTCCGGACGCCTACCTCTTCGTTGGATCGAATTCGGAAGCAGTGGAACGCGGAGCACACGTTGCCTCGCGCTGAGTGGAATCTGCTCGCCGAGTACGTGCAGATCGGCGCGGAAGAGGACCGGCAGATACCCCCTGTCCAGCAGCCGGCCGTCCCGTCTCGGGACTCCTATCTCGCCCTTCTTGACGCCTTCGAGGCCGTCTATCAGCAGCGCGCCAAGAAGGACTCTCGGCACGTCTGGGCCTACTTCGCCAATCTCGATGGCTACCGCACCGGCGCGCGGCTGTCCGACGCGGCCAACGAGGGCGACCAGCGCCATGAGGCGCTGATGTCGACCCTCGCGCTTCGGCGCGAGCGGCTTCAGGTGACCGAGGGATGGGAGTATCCCGGCCACGTCGGCCGCAATCTGCTGGTGGCGATTCGCGACGAGGGGGTCGAGCCGAAGAAGCTCGATCAGGTGCTCGCGCCGTACTGGCCGGTCCTGTGGGGCCTCGCGGCGCGCGGCCATTGGATTCGACACGAGCACCAGCCGGTCAGGCTGGCCCGCCCGTACGATCACGATATCCGCCAGCGCTTCATCCTCCCCGACCCGTTCACGACGGACGACGTGACCCTCTCGTTCGTTTCCGCGGGGCCAGAACTCGCGGCGCAAGTTCGGCTCGACCGGCGCGGAGTCGTGTTCCTCATCGACAGCTATCCCAAGCTGGTCGAGTTCCGCGCGATGCTCGATGCCCCCGTCGATCGCTCGTGGCACGGACGGCACATGCTCGCCGTCGTGCCGAAGGGTGAGGCGTCGCCCACGCGCACGTTGTCGGTCGAGCGCTCCGTCGGCGTGGACCTGTCCGCGACTGAATGGGCCGCGCTCGGCGATCTGTTTCGGCGTGCGTGGGCCAGTCCGGATGTGCAGCGCTGGCTGGACGAACTGCATCAGGAGTATGGCGAACATGGGTGAGCCCGCGCCGACGCTGCTTCGCAGCGGCTGACTGGTGACACGTCACCCCGTCTCGGGTGCTGCACAGGAACGGCGGTTCCCCGATAGGAACCGCGCAAATTGTTCGAAAGTTACGGCACTTGCTGGATCCGGTTCCCCTATAGGAACCGCGGATAACCACGTTGCGACGGTGCGCAGCACGTTGTTGGGCGCCCACGCTGCAAAGGAGTCCTCGCATGGCATCGCGACGGACCAGGTCCATCGGCACGAAGGTCACGCCCGAAGAGTACGCGCGTATTCAGACGCTCGCCGGCGAACAGCCGGTCAGCGAATGGGTGCGCGCCGCGCTCCTGAAGGCGGCGAACCCACCGGCCGCTGACGCGACGGTGCTCGCCGAGGTGCTCGCACTGCGGGCCATCCTGCTCAACCTCCACTTCCATGTATGCAGCGGCGCAGCGGTCACCACCGAGACCATGCAGCGCCTGATCGAGCGGGCGGACCAGAACAAGCACGAACAGGCAGAAGCCCGGCTGAGCGCAACGACGCGGAGGAATCCATGAATTACGAATGGGGCCGCGCGCCCGAGGCCGGGAAATGGCAGCGGGCTGTGCCGGTCTGGTTCATGAGCGTCGTCCTCATCGCGCTCGGCAGCGGAATCGGCGCCTGGTGGGTACGTCAGACGTTCGTCTGGACACCGCTGCAGCAGTTCTATCTGTCGGCCTACGAGCGGAGCGCCCTCGCGAGCTCACTCGCGATTCGGAGTGGACGCTATCGCCTGCTCCTGATGGAGAACCGCCGCGGGAACCGCCTCGCCATTGACGAAGAGGTTGTGCCGATATCGACGCCCACAGGCGAGACGAACTTCGCGCTGTCGGACCTTGCGCGTCAGGCCGGCAGTGGGCGTCTCGGCTGGCGGGATCGGGTGGTCAACCACGCTAGTCTGAACGCGCAGCTCAGGGTCTATATCTACGCCGACCAGACGCTTACGGACCTGGCGCGACCGTCGCTGATCACGGCGGTCGTGGTCGCGATTGCCGGTTTGCTGATCGCGATTCCGAAGGACGTGCAGTGGTTGCGATCGCGGCGTCACGGCCGACGTTTGAAAGGACCCGAGCTGGTCTCCGTGCGCCGATTCAACCGGCGAACGCGCGCGAACGGCATCAGGTTCGTTCAAGTGCCGCCCTTGGCTGCCAAGCTGCTGGGGATCCAGCCGGTGCTCAAGATTCCACGTGCGGGCGAGTCGAGCCATCTCCTCGTCATGGGTGACTCTGGGACGGGCAAGTCCGCGCTGATTCGGCAGCTCCTTCAGCAGCTCGAAGCGCGTGGCGACACGGCCATCGTGTACGACCCGGCGCTGGAATACACGCCACAGTTCTACCTGCCCGAACGCGGCGACATGATCTTGAATCCCATCGACGCCCGGTCACCGTACTGGAGTCCCGGCGACGAGCTGCGTCACGAAGCCGAAGCGCTCACGCTGGCGACGTCGCTGTTTCCCGATCGCGCCAACGAGAATCCGTTCTTCACCGAAGGCCCGCGGCGTATCTTTGCGCACCTGCTCACGTTCCAACCGACCGCCGAAGATCTGGCGTTCTGGCTGTGTCATGACGAGGAACTCGATCGCCGTGTCCAGGCGACGCCGTACGCGTCGATCATCGACCGGCAGGCGCCTGCGCAGCGCAGCGGCGTCCTGGCAGCGCTCAACATGGTGGCCGACACGCTGAAGCTGCTGCCGCGCGAATCGGAGACGACCGGGCGCTGGAGTGCCGCGTCGTGGGCGCGCGACCGCCGGGGATGGCTGTTCTTAACGAGCACGCCCGAAACACGCACGCGTCTCGTCCCGCTCACCAGCCTGTGGCTCGACATGCTCGTGTTGCGGCTGATGAACCGCGGCCAACCCGGTCATCGGCCGGTCTGGTTCGTGCTCGACGAGCTCGCCAGCTTGCAGCGACTACCGCAGCTACACACGGCTGTGACCGAGAACCGGAAATCGAACAATCCAGTGGTGCTCGGCTTCCAGGGACGTAGCCAGCTCGAGACGCGGTATGGTCACGACGCCGAGGCGATGCTGTCACAGCCCGCGACAAAGATTTTCCTCCGCACCAGCGAACCCCATGCGGCGAAATGGATCTCCGACACGATCGGCGAAGTCGAGATCGAGCGCATGCGTGAGAGCCGGTCGAGAGGGAAGTACGGCCAACGGAGCTTCGGCTTGGAGCGGCAGGTCGAGCCGCTGGTCATGCCGAGCGAAATCAGCGGGCTCCCGTCCCTGCGGGGCTACCTGAAGCTGGAGAACCTGGTCGTCCGACTGCACTTTCCATTTCTCGATCTGCCGGCACGCCATCCGGCGTTCGTCGAACGGTCCATCGTCGAGACGAAGCGACGGCCGACCGTCGCCACGACACCCGCGAGACCTCCCGCACCGGTCATTCAGTCGCCAGTTCCCGAGACGGTCATCGCTCACGAACGGCCGTCGTCGCCGGCTACCGGGCAACAACCGTTCTTCCAATAGCGCACGGCCATGCTCACGATCTCGAAGCCGTTGAGCGCCGGACAGGCCCGCCGCTATCACGAAGAGGAATTCCAGAACGCGCGCGAGAACTACTACAGCGAAGGCGAGCTGATTCGTGGCCGGTGGCACGGACAGCTCGCGGACCGGTGGGGCCTTATCGGCGAAGTTCGTGAGGAGCACTTCGAGCGGCTCGCCGAAGGTCAGCATCCGATCACGGGTGAACAACTGGTCCGCCACCAGACCGCCCGTGAGACGAAGAACGCCCGTGGAGATACCGTCACGACGATGGAGCATCGGGCCGGGTGGGACGCGACGTTTTCCGCGCCGAAGAGCGTGTCGATTGCCGCCCTGGTCGGTGGCGACGACCGAGTGCGCGAAGCCCATCGCGAAAGCGTGACCGTGGCGCTCAACGAGCTCGAGCCGTACGTCCAGGCGCGGCTCGGCGGCAATCGGCGACCGGAGACGACCGGCAACTTCGTGGCGGCGCTGTTCGAACACGACAGCGCGCGGCCGGTGAACGGCTACGCCGCGCCGCAACTCCACACACACGCCGTGTTGTTCAACCTGACTGAGCGCGCCGACGGCACGGTGCGTCCGCTTCAGCCGCGAGAGCTGTATCGCACGCAGCAGTACGCGACCGCGGTGTACCGTTCCGAGCTGGCGGCGCGATTGATCGCGCTGGGGTACGAGGTTGAACGCGGCCGCAGCGGTCAACCCGAGATCGCCGGCTACTCACGTGAGTACCTCGACGCCTCCAGCCCTCGTCGTCAGCAGATCGAGACCTACCTGGCCGATGCGGATCGAGCTGGTGCGGCTGCCGCGCAGATCGCGGCGCACCAGACGCGCGACGCCAAGCTGGATATCTCGCATGACGAGATGCAGCGGCGACACCGGGAACTCGCCGAGCAGTTTGGGAACCAGCCGTCAAAGGTCGTTGAAGCCGCTGAACACGGGCGCGCGCATCACGTGGAGCAGCAACGCGACCCGGCGGACGTCGCGCGGCACGCCGTCACGTTCGCGCGCGATCGCAACCTGGAGCGTGAAGCCGTCGTGGAGGAACGCGCCATCCTGCGCGACGCGCTCCAGCGTTCCCTCGGTGAGGGGCGCGTCGATGACATCAAGACGGAGGTCAATCGCCGGATCGAACGAGGCGAATTCCTCGACGTGCAGCACGAATCAGGCGCGCCGGGACGGTCGTTCACGACGCCAGCGATGATGCAGCTCGAGCGAGAAACGATTGACACCATGCGGGCCGGCCAGGGTCAGCACTCGGAGCTCGTGACCGAGCGTTCACGGGAAGCGATCGCCCGCGACTACTGCAACCTCAATCAAAGCCAGCGTACCGCGGTCGATGAGATTCTGGCCAGCCGAGACCAGGTCACGGCGCTCGAAGGCGGCGCCGGCACGGGCAAGACGACGGCGCTCGCCGCGGTTCGCGATGCCGCCGAACGAGAAGGCTACCAGGTCGAAGGCCTCGCGCCGACCTCGCGTGCGGCGCACAAGCTAGCCGAGTCCGGAATCGAATCGCATACGCTGCAGCATCATCTGACACGCGGCGAACACGACACACCGGCGGCGGATCAGAAACGGCTGTACGTCCTTGACGAGTCGAGCCTGGCGAGCACGAAACAGATGCACACGTTTCTGGAACGGCTTGGACCCGACGACCGCGTACTACTTGTTGGCGACGTTCGGTAGCATGAAGCGGTCGACGCCGGCCGACCGTATTACCAGCTCCAGGATGCCAGCATTCGCACCGCGCATCTGGACGAAATCGTTCGGCAGCGCGATCCGGAGCTCAAGGCGGTTGTAGAACAGCTGTCGCGGGGCGATGTGCAACGGGCCGTCGAACATCTCGACCGTCAAGGCCGTGTGCACGAAATCGGTCCCCGCGAGGCCCGCCTGGCCGCAGTCGCCAATGAGTACACAAACGATCCGCAGGCGACGCTCGTCGTCGCGCCGGACAACCAGTCGCGCCAGGATCTGAACGACGTGATTCACCGAGCGATGCAGCGGGAGGGTCACGTTAATCGAGACGAGCATCGGACGTCGGTCCTCGTGCCGCGTCAGGAAATCACCGGCGCCGATCGGCAATGGGCGGAACGGTACGAACAGGGCGACGTCGTGCGGTACAGCCGCGGCAGCAAAGCACTTGGCGTCGAACCGGGCGACTACGCACGCGTCGAACAGGTCGATGCGAAAGCCAATCAGGTCACGGTCAGAACCGACGATGACCGCACCTTCAGCTACGACCCGCGACGTCTTCAGGGCGTGACGCTCTATCGCGAGGTCGAGCGCGACTTTGCCGGAGGCGACCGGGTGCAGATGACCGCACCGGAACGCGAGCGTGGCGTGCCCAACCGGGAGCTTGGCACAGTCGAAAAGATCGACAGGAGCGGGCGCATGGATATTCGCTGGGACTCCGGTCGAAGCTCGTCGTTCGAGATAGACGAACGCCGCCATCTCGATTACGGCTACGCCGTCACGAGCCACAGCAGCCAGGGGCAGACCGCCGGCCGTGTGCTCGTGCACGTCGAGACGGACCGCGCGAGCGAGAAGCTCGTGAACCAGCGACTGGCGTACGTTGCGGTGTCACGCGGTCAGTACGACGCACGGATCTACACCGACGATAAGTTAAAGCTCGCGCGCGCCCTTGACCGGGACGTGTCGCATCGCTCAGCGCTAGAACAGAAGTCGGCCCCATCGTCTTCCAGTCGCAGCGTCAGCCACGAATCACGCGACAGGAGCGTCGGCCAGACGATGGAGATCAGTCGTTGACGGGGCGCGTCGCTCCGACCCGAAATTCTGCGGAACCGCTTGGGCGGCTCAAGGGTCCGCTTCGCCGCTCCACGCAGCCGTTCGTCGCGCCCTTGATCCGCCCGACGCGCTTCCGCGTTTTGGCATTTATTGGAGCGACGGCATGTTTGAGCGAGCTCATTGATGCGAGGAGGGATGTGGAACGCGAGGTGCAAGGCCACTCGTGGAACAAATAGCGAGGAGCGAGGACGCGAACACAGGCGGATCCACCTGCTTGCGGCAAACCCGTCAATCGGGGGCTCGGAACGGGCCCTGGCCGTTACTTAGCGACTCAAAGTATGAGGCGCTACACTGTGTCTGTGGTGTCCGACCGACAGCCTCGCTCCGTCAGCAGCCAGGCGGCCGACAACCTTACGTTCATCCGTTCGGCGATGGAACGGTCGTCGACGTTTACGGTGGTACCGGGCGTCGGCGGTGTGGTGACGGGCGTAATCGGGCTGATCGCGGCGGTCGTGGGCGCGAGGCAACCGACTGCGGATCGGTGGCTCGAGACTTGGCTTGCCGCGGCCTCCGTCGCTGTGATCGTGGAGCTGGTGGCGATGACGATGAAGGCGCATCGCGCCAGAATGATGCTCACTGGCACGAACGCGCGCAGGTTTGCGTTGGGGATGGCGGCCCCATTGGTTGCCGGCGCGGCGATCACATATGAACTGTGGAGGGTGCGTAATTTCACCGTGATGGTGCCGGTGTGGTTGTTGTTGTACGGCGCGGGCGTGCTCATCGGCGGGATGTTCACCGTGCCGGTGGTTCGCGCGATCGGCGTCTGTTTCATGGCGGCGGGGATCGCCGCCATCGTGACGCCGTCTGAATGGGGCAATATTTGGCTCGCCGTGGGGTTTGGCGGGCTGCACGTCGGATTCGGCGCTTACATCGCGAGGAATCACGGTGGCTAGATCAAGTGCGGCGCGAAAGATCAGCACGAAGGTCCAGCACGAGAGCTCGACGCGGCGATTGAGCGTCGCGCCGGCCTCGGAGATCGCGACGTCGCTTGATCGGCTGCTCCACGACCGCATGCGCCTCGGTATCGTCAGCGCTCTGGCGGCCGCCGATGACCTGTCGTTTACCGACTTGAAATCGGCATTGAATGCCACGGACGGCAACCTTAGCGTCCATGCCCGCAAGCTCGAAGAAGCCGGTTATGTGTCGTGTGAGAAAACGTTTTCAGGCCGTACGCCGCGGACTGCATACAAGCTGACCGCATCGAGACGCCGGGCACTCGAAAAGTACCTCGACCACATGAACGCCATCATTCGGGCCGCGCGCAACAGCTAGCGTGCGGTCGTGCTCGGAGGTGACAGGTCCCGGGCGAAGATCGCAACCTGATGCAGTGCCGGTAATGCCATCAGCAGCAACGCCACCCAGAACAGCGGCCAGTTGAATGTCTTCGGCAACACCTGCAGAACGGCGTCACGGCCATTCGGCAACGCCCACCAGGCGTCGATCATGAAGACGGTCAGTGCCATAAAGATACCGACCGAGCCGAACGCCCATGGCCAGCGGCCGCCGCTCGCAACATCCTCTGCCTGGGTCGTGAGTGTGCCCCACAGAATCATCACCACCGCGATGCTGACAGGCGCGAGCACAGGCCCCCACCATGGAAGCGGCAGCAGAAACAGGATGTCCCAATCCAGCAGCGTCCACGGCCAGCCCGAGATGAGCCGAAGAAAGACGTAATAGAAGACGTCCCATGCGCCGAACGCAAGTGCCGCGTAACCGGCGCGCTGGCGCCACGTGCGTCCCGCGAGCATCCCCAACGTGGCAATCATCACCAGCGTGGCAGCCTCGCGCCACAACTCGACACTGCCAAGCGCTTCCTGCAACGGCAGCGGGTTTTCCTGGTACGGCTCAACCCGATCGACAAGGGCGCGGATGTAGAAGACGCTTGCCGCTTCGACGCAGGCCATCGCAATGGCGAAGACCATGACGAGCGCCCAGCGCGTTCGCACCGAGAAACGATCCTCGACGTGGCCGATTCCCATATTTACGACTAGACGCAGAGGACTTTGTAGTGTAAAGTTTAACGCGGAGGTTATGCATGAATGCAGTCTTCTTTGCCGCGCCGCGCCCGTACAGGCGTGCACCGTGCCCCATCCTCTGCGGACTGCTGGTACTCGTGTCGATTGGCGCCTCCAGCGCAATCGCGCAGACCGGTGCGGCTTTGGAGCAACAGCTCGATTCCATTGCCGGCGCCGGCGTCCGCGAGAATCGCGCAGTCGGCATCGTGGCCGCCGTCGTCAAGGGGAACGACACGCTTCTCCTCAAGGCGTACGGCAAAGCCGTGGTCGAGAGTGACTCGGCGGCGACGGTGGACACCGTGTTCCAGCTGAATTCCGACACCAAGCAGTTCACCGCTGCGGCGATTCTGCAGCTGCGTGACCAGGGGAAACTCACCCTGGACGACGACATTACGAAGTGGCTGCCGGACTTCGAGACGCGGGGCAACAAAGTTACGCTGCGCCACCTCCTCAATCACACGTCCGGGATCGCCGAACTCGGCGGGATGCAGGAGCTTCGCGCGATGCGTTTGATGAGGAATCCCACCGCCACTCGCGACGACGTCTACAAGGTCATCAACCGGTATCCGTTCATGTTCCCAACCGGGACGCTGGAGATCTACAGCAATACCAACTTCTGGCTGCTTGGCCTCATCATCGAGAAGGCGAGCGGGATGGCGTACGCGGACTACGTCGAGCAGAAGATCTTCGAGCCGCTGGGCATGACGCGATCGATGTACTGCACCAACGCCGAGAAGGTTGCGCGACGTGCCTCTGGGTACGGCATGCGGAGTGGCAGGCCCATTCTCGTACCGCCGATCGTGTACACGGGGGCGCAGGGCTCCGGTGGGATCTGCACGACGGCGGAGGATGTGATCACGTGGTTGAAGGCGTTGCACGGAGGCAAGGTGCTGACGCCGAAGTCGTACGCCGAGATGATCAAGCCGGCGACGCTTAATGACGGCACACGCCTGCGCTACTCGATGGGGCTCATCGTCGGGGAGGACGCCAACGGTTCCAGGTTCATCGGCCATGGTGGCGGCGGCTTCGGCTTCTCATCGGTGACGAGGTGGTATCCCGAGGCGAAGCTGGCCGTTGTTGTCTTGACGAACAGCGAACCCGACGAAATGACGGCGGTGACCGAGCGTCTGGCGGCCGCGGTGCTGCCGGCGCCGCGCCCGCCGCGTTCGTTCACGGGTGACGCCGCACTGCTCGTCGGCAGTTACAAGGGGTTTTCGCCCGGCAAGGACATGGTCATCGACGTGACGCAGACGCCGCAGGGGATCGCGTTTTCCTTCGACGGCGCGGTGGCGGTCCCGCTCCCGTGGGTCGAGACCTGGACGTTCCGCCGAGGCAGTGAGCTTCTGACGTTCCGCCGGAGCACGACCAGTGGTCCTGCGACGGAACTGCGGTTCGACACGGGCGGAGACCACTTCATCCTGAAGCGCCAGTAAAAGGCGATATGGAATTGCAGATTCACGGGGTCTCGAAGACATACGCCAACGGCGTGCGGGCGCTGAAGGATGTGACGCTCACCGTTCCGGCCGGCATGTACGGATTGCTCGGTCCGAACGGCGCTGGCAAGTCCACACTGATGCGAATCCTCGCCACTCTGCAGGAGGCAGACAGCGGCAGCGCGATGCTCGGTGACCTCGACGTACTAGCGCAGAAGGACGAAGTACGAAAGACGCTCGGCTACCTGCCGCAGGAGTTCGGCGTGTATCCGAAAGTGAGCGCTGAGAGCCTGCTCGATCACTTCGCAGTGCTGAAGGGCATCATCGAGCGGCGGGCGCGCAAGGGGTCGTGGAGGCGCTCCTCCGGCAGACAAACCTGTGGGACGTACGTAAGCAGAAACTCGGCGGCTACTCGGGTGGTATGCGGCAGCGTTTCGGCGTCGCCGTGGCGCTGCTAGGCAGTCCCAAGCTGATGATCGTGGACGAGCCGACAGCGGGGCTCGACCCGGCTGAGCGCGTGCGATTCCTTAACCTGTTGAGCGAACTCGGACAGAACAGCGTCGTCATCCTCTCCACGCACATCGTCGAGGATGTCTCCGAGCTGTGCACTCGGATGGCGATCATCGATCGGGGCGAGATCCTGTTCGAAGCCGAGCCCCTGAGCGCCGTCGAGGAGCTACAGGGCCGGATCTGGCGCCGCGTGATTTCGACGGACGCTCTCCCTGAGCTCGAACGAGAGCATGCGGTGATCTCGACGAAGCTCTACGCGGGACGCACCGTCGCGCACGTCTACTGCGATTCGACGCCAGGTCCCGGCTTTGAGCCCGCGAAGCCCGATCTCGAAGATGTCTACTTCAGCGCGGTGGCAGGACGCATCGGCCGGCGAAGTCAGCACCAGGAGTCAGAGGGAAGATCGTGAAGTTCCGGGAGATCTTCCGATTTGAGTTCGTGTACCAAGCGCGCCGCGTCCGTACCTGGCTCTATTTCGCGGTCCTTTTTGTCGTCGCTTATCGGCTTATGAGGACCGCGGGTGGTGGAGAGGTCCTCGTCAATTCCCCGTACGCCATTGCCCAGCAGACTGTCCTAACCGGCCTGCTCTGGGTTCTGATGGCCCCTGCCGTGGCCGGCAGTGCGGCGGCGCGGGACGTGCAGACGCGGATGCATCCCCTTGTTTACACTGCTCCCATCAGCAAGGGCGACTACCTTGGTGGGCGATTTCTCGCGGCGTTTGTCCTCAACGCGTTGATCTTGCTCGCCGTGCCACTGGGCATCCTGGCCGCCCTGTTGTTGCCTGGCATGGACCCCGAGATTATTGGTCCGCTTCGGCCGGCCGTATACCTCAGCTCCTACGGTGTTCTTGCGCTGCCGACCGCCTTCACCGTCATGGCGGTCCAGTTTTCGTTGGCGGCGCTGAACCGCCGAGCCATCGTTAGCTACCTCGGCAGTGTGTTTTTCTTCGTCACTGTTTCTGTCGTAACCGCCCTGGTTATCAACCTTCTGCAAATGCCGACCCTCGGCAAGCTGCTGGATCCCATAGGCTTCATCAGCGTCCTTCGACTCCTGCCGGGGACGTTGACACCGCTCGAGATGAATACCGTTGTGATCGGACTGGAAAGCTGGATGCTCGCGAATCGACTCCTATGGGTCGGCCTCGCTTTGGCCATACTCGCATTCACCCATGTCCGTTTTCGCCTCGATCACCGTGCAGGGTGATGCGCAGGATTTCCATTCCCCAAGTCCGGCGGACGTTCGGCTTCGCCACCCACGCGCGGCAGACGTGCGCAATCGCGGGGACTGCGTTTGGGACGATCGCGAAGAGTGCGGCTGTTCTCGTTCTTCCAGCGGTCACGATGCTCGTGGTCCTGTTGATGCCTGCACTCATGGATCTCGGGGGAGTTCCGCTGCTCCCCAGAACAGCGCAGGTTCTCACCGTTCTGACCGCACCCGTTGCTGACAATCCACGGCCTCCCTGGGTGCTGATCCCGCTGCTCATCGTGTTCTGCGCAGGTGAGTTGGTCTGGCGTGAACGAGACGCCGGACTGAGCGAGATTGCCGACGCGACCCCGGTAAGCACTTGGGTCCTCTTCCTGGGCAAATTCCTGGGACTCACTCTCGCGCTGGTCGTATGGATGGCGCTCCTGACCACAGCTGGAGTGCTCGGTCAGATGCGGATGGGTTATTTCGATTTCGAGATGGGGCTCTACCTGCGGATCCTCTTTGGGCTTCAACTCGTCGACTACGTCCTCTTTGCACTGCTCATTTTCGTCGTCCATGCGGTGGTGAATCGGAAACACCTCGGCTACCTCGTGTCACTCATCGCGTTTGGAGTCATCAGCTTCCCCTCCACTCTCGGGCTCGAACACCACCTGCTGATCTATGGATCCGATCCGGGGTGGTCCTACTCGGATATTCGCGGCTTCGGCCCGTTCCTCGGACCGTGGCTGTGGTTCAAGCTTTACTGGGCGGCGTGGGCAGTGCTGCTGGCCGTTGTGGCAAGGTTACTGTGGCCGCGTGGCACCGAGCGCAGTCTATGGTCGCGACTCCACCTGGCACGCCGCCGTTCCACGTGCGCGACGATCGGCGTGGCCGCGACGGCAGTGGCGCTCATCGTCACGCTGGGCGGTTTCATCTTCTACAACACGAACGTGCTGCATGCCTATGTCACGACCGCCGATCGGATGAACAGTGGCGCCGAGTACGAGAAGCGATACGGACGGTACTCCGCGATCCCGCAGCCCCGGCTGACCGCGACGACGCTGCGCGTCGAGATCTATCCGGAGCGACGGCAGGCGGAGGTCCGTGGCACCTACCGCCTCGTGAACGACACCGGCGTGGCTATTGAGTCCATCCATCTGGCCACGGCCCCAGAGATCGGCACCAGAGCGGTGTCTTTTGATCGGCGGATTGCTCGCGGGCTGGAGGACGATGAACTCGGCTATCGGATCTACGCACTGGAGCAGCCGCTCCGGCCCGGCGACACGTTGCAACTGACGTTCGAGGTGGATTTCAAGCCGCAAGGCTTCACCAACGGCGGAGCCGATCCCTCGGTCGTCGCGAACGGGACGCACTTCACGAATCTGGATTGGCTGCCGGCAATCGGGTATCAACGGAATCGAGAGCTGAACGCGGCGGGAGTGCGACGACAGTATGGACTCGCCCCGCGGCGCCCCTTCCGATCGCTCGACGACGACAAGGCGCGTCGAATTCGAGTCGGCGGCGACCCGATCGCCTTCGAGGCAATCGTCGGTACGAGCACCGATCAGGTCGCCGTTGCGCCGGGGACGCTCCGCCGCACGTGGACGGAAGGCGGGCGACGCTACTTCCATTACGTCACGGATGTACCCATCAACAATGCGTACGGCGTGTTCTCCGCCGACTACGCCGTGCACGAAGAACAGTGGACTTCTTCGGCGGGCGTAGCGCAGGCCCCTTCGACTCGCGAGGCTCGCTCGGGGCAGGCCATCGCGATTCAAATCTTCCATCATCCTGAGCATACCGGGCCCCTGGGGCGCATGGTGGCAAGCGTACGAGCCTCGCTCGATCTGTACACGCGGCAGTTTGGTCCGTATCCGTATCCCTATCTCAGGTTGATCGAGAGTCCTGCCCGTGGCATGGGAGTACAGACTGAAGCCGCGACGATTGAATACGGCGAAGGATTCTCCCTCCTGAAGCGAGGAAACACTCCGCAGGATCTCGATCTCGTGTTTGCCGTGGTCGCACACGGGGTCGCGCGCGGGTGGTGGGGCATGCAAGTCGTGCCCGCAGCTGTCGAGGGAGGAGGGCTGTTGAACACAACCCTCGAAACCTACTCCGCCATGCGGGTCGTCGAGGAGACTCTCGGTCCCGAGCAACTCCGCGAATACCTGCAGTTCATGCGCCTGGAATACCTGACGCCGCGTACGCGCGCCGCTTCGCCACTGCTTCGCGCCAGCGACTCGTTCGCCTACTCCCGTAGGGGTCCATTTGCGCTGTACGCGATCCGCGAATACATCGGCAAGGATCGGGTCGACGAGGCACTGCGGCAACTGCTCGAGAAGCATCGATCGGGAACACCGCCGCTGCCGACGTCGATGGATCTCTACCGCGAGCTTCAAGCAGTTACACCGGAGCAGTTCCAATACCTGCTCCAGGACCTGTTCGAGAGGAACACGTTCTGGGAACTCGAGACGGAGCGAGCCACCGCGCAGCAGACCGAAGCCGGCACCTGGCAGGTGACGCTGGCGGTGCGCGCGCGGAAGGTAGTGGTTGATGAAGCGGGCCTTGAGACGGAAGTGCCAATGGATGACTGGCTGGAGGTCGGAGTCTTCGACGAAGGGGAATCGTACCTGCAGAAGCACCGCATCCACTCCGGAACGCAGACGCTTACGGTCACGGTGCCACAGAAGCCGGCTCGAGCCGGCATCGACCCGCGCCACCTATTGAGTGAGTTGGAGGAGGAGGACCAAAACGTCAAGGCGGTGAAGATCGGGAGCTGAGAGCGTATCCCGCGGTAACGGTTCGCCCAAGTCAAGTCGGCTGACAATCGGTAGTGGCTGGGGGTAGTTCCGAGTCGGGGCGAGTGGTCGAAAAGCTTAGAAAAATCGCGTGGAGTGGGTTCCGGTGGATCGCAGTGGCCCCGTGCAATTGGGCTCATAATCCGAGGCCGTGGGGCTCGCTGTGCAACGCGGTGCTGCTGTGGACTGAGGCGTGGACCGCAGTCGCGATTCGATGACGCACGTTCGGTTAACTCCGTGAAACCCGCCGAATGTTTCCTCTCCTCTCCTCTCCCCTCTCCCATCGTCCCGCTGACAATCGTGAATATGCAGGCTTCAGCTCTCCCGATCGCGCCCTTCTTTGGCCGCGACACGGAGGGCCCGTTCGGCGTCTTCACGTTCACGCTCGAGCTCTTGGCGCAGTTCCTCTTCGGTAGGCAGGTAGAGCCGGTACCGACTAGCGTGGATCCGTTGATTGTCCTGGGGCAACGTGATCTTGACCATTGCGTCGTTTTTGTCCGAGCAGAGGACGATGCCGACCGTCGCTGTCTCGTACTCCGCGCGTTGGTAGCGATCGAAGTAGTTCACATACATTTGCATCTGTCCCAGGTCCTGATGAGTGAGTTTGCCGAGCTTAAGATCAATGAGGACGAAGCACCGGAGCAGACGGTTATAAAAGACAAGGTCGATGTAGAAGTGGTCGCTGTCGAGGGTGACACGCTTCTGGCGAGCAACGAAGCAGAAGCCCTTGCCGAGCTCGAGCAGGAAGGACTCCAAGCGATCGATGATCGCTTGCTCGAGGTCACGTTCTCGCCAGTTCGGACGCTCCTCGAGTCCTAGGAACTCGAGGACGAACGGATCCTTGATGACGTCCCGTGGCGCCGAGACGGTCTGGCCTTTCTTGGCGAGCGCCAACACCTGCTCCTTGTCGCGGCTCTTAGCCAGGCGCTCATAGAGAAGCGAGGCGACCTGCCGCTCAAGCTCGCGAACCGACCACCCTTCGCGCGCGGCTTCGATTTCGTAGAAGGCGCGGGCCCGGTCGTCTTGCACGCGGAGGAGTGTGAGGTAGTGCGACCAGCCCAGCAAGGGCGGAAACACGCCTCTGCCTGCACCTGCGGATTCGATCAACGCTGTTGAGTGAATCTCACTGCTGCCCGATTCGATCAACGGCGTTGATCGAATCTCCAAACCGCCAATATCAGGAGGGATTGCAGAGCCTCGAGGGTACGTCAGGTAGAAACTCCGCGCACGGCGTAATGTCGCGACACCGAGGCCTCGCCCGAAGCGCTGGCTCAGCCGGCTGGCGACTCCCTCGATGAGCTGTTCCCCGTACTCGGCGCGGACTTGTCCTTTCTGTTCGACCTCGACAAGCTCCCGGCCGATGAGCCAATAGGCGTGGACGGTCGCGGTGTTGATCGTGCGAGCGACCTGTCCGCGGGCGGTCTCGACAATCTGGACGACGCGCTCGCAGAGGGCATCGCACTCACGTGAGAGGCTGATCATGGCATGTTCCCACAGCCGATTCGTAGTCGTGGCTCTTATACGCCACAATGATGGCCCAGACCAAGACCTTGCCGCGCCTCCGATTTCCGCAGCCCTGGCCAGAACAGCGCGGCGCGCCGGCGTTCTGTGGACGGTAGGCGATCTCCACGCATGACGTTCGTGGTGCCATTCGAAGTGGGTGGAAGCGAAAGCGTGTGCGCTGTGACATGAACTGTGACGCAACCCCCTCGAACGATGGCGATCGACGGTGATTTACGGCGATCGATCGCGATGACACGATCTTCCGCAACTCATTGATCTGTTGGATCTTGGTCGCGCTCTGTCTCTCCTAGTCGCGCTCGGGGTTCGCTGCTGTTAACCGGAGGGTTGCTGGTTCGAGTCCAGCCTGAGGAGCCAATCTTTTCAACAGTTTACACTGTTCAGTTAGTCGGAACCGGCTCTGAGTGTGGGGAAATTTGTGGGGACTCTCGTCCTTGCCGGACAGGCAACCGTCGAGAGGTCGCTCGTTTCTTTAGGAAATCCCGCCAGTCTTTGAATTTCACTCAGCCGAGCACTGTGGTGGCCGTAGTGGGGACCGCGAGCCGGTCGAGCCTCGACATCGCTTCCCGCTGAGTCAGGACGTCGACATGCCCATAACGGTGAGACATGAGAACCATCGTCGATGGACTCCACCCAAGAATGCGTCCCACCAGCGGCAAGGAGAGGCCAGCCTCAAGCAGCCGGGTGCAGACCGTATGTCTCAGGTCATGCCAGCGCGCCGACACCATCGCGACCTTCTTCGCGCTGGTCCAGGCCGCTCGGAGAGACCGAACTGGCGTATTGGGATCAGTGCCAGTTATGTACACACTGAACGAATCTCCGCTCGCACCGACGCGTTCCGTAGGGAAGACGGCATGCTCCGGCCTGCGCTCTGGAAAGCTGCTTGCCCATGCGCCGAGGACCGCAGTCGCCGTTGCGTTGAGAGGAATGACGCGTCCGCGCCCCGCAAGGCTCTTGGAGGCTCCCACCGTCAAACACAATCCCGCCAGATCCACTTGAGACCATCGCAGTGAGAGGAGTTCGCCCCGGCGTAGTCCAGTGTTGAGTGTAACGACGACCGCGGGGTACAGGAGCCGCGAATGACTCGCTCGACACGCCGACAACAGGCGTGCCTCCTCGGCGAGTGTCAGCGTCTTTCCCACATCGTCACGTCTTGGCAATGCTTCGATATCTGGCTGCAACGCGGCCCACAATCGATGACGACGAAGAATCGCGCGAAGGGTCGCGATCTCAAGGTTGATCGTCCCGCAGGATGCCCCATCTCGTCTTCGCTGTCGTTGATACTTTGAGACATCACCCGCGGTGATGTCGAAGAGCAAGCGTCTGGCGAATCCTCGAATCAGATGTTCGACGTTCTTGGCCTCGATGCGCTGCGTGCTCGGTTTCCACTTCAGTCGCTTGAGGGCGAGGTGTTCTCTGGCTGCGGCACTGAACAGGAGCGGCGCGGGACGCCTCGTGATTCCATTCGCACCTTCCTCCAGTGCGCGTCTCCGTTGGTCCATCGCGCGACGGGCGAGCGAACGAGATCGCGAATATGTTGATTCGCGAATCCGCTGACCACGAATCACGAACTCATACCACCAGACGGTGCCACGCTTGTAGAGCATGTCAGGCTCACCCCTATTGATCGGTGATAGCCATTCACATAGTGCTCCAAGTTGTGAGGAGATGGCCGCCTCCGACAGTCGTGTGCATGGTCACGACCCCATCTATTCGCGCTCGTTCTGACTGAGGGATTGACAGGCGCGCACTGGGCGCTCCAGGGATGTCGGCGCGGACTACCCGGTCCTTTGGGACCGAACGAACGGAATGACCTAGCTAAGCTAGTGGACTGTAAACGGTCATTTGTACAGTTAGTGTAGTTCTTCGGTGATATCTGTGTCGACGCTAATGACGCGCGAGATCAGCCAGATTGCAGAGGCGACGACGGTCGAGACGATCACCACGATCTAAAGGCGACGATGATCCACGAGGAGAGCAGAACCGCTCGCCGTCCCCGAGTCCTCACGGACGAACGCGGGTGATCGTCTTCCCCTTGCGTCGCTCGGTCGGGTTGAAGGCGGCGACGGCATCGTCGAGGGTCGAGACGTTGCCGATGTTCGTCCGCAGTCGTCCGTCCCGCACCCGCTGGACGATCGCACTCAGTTGGGCACGATCGGACTCGACAACGAAGTCGACCGCCAGGCCGTCGGCGGGCCGTGCCTCGGGCGGCCCGACGATGGACACCAGTGTTCCTCCGGCTCGAATCAGGCCTGCGGACCGCTTCCCGATGTCGCCGCCGATGACATCGAACACCAGATCGACTTCGCCGACGTCTTCCAGGGCGTCGTTGTCGAGGTCGACGAACTCCTGCGCGCCGAAGTCGAGCACCGTCTGACGGTCGGCGGCGCGTCCGGTGCCGATGACGTAGGCGCCGGCCTCTCGTGCGAGTTGCGTCACCATCGACCCGACTGCGCCGGCCGCGCCGTGCACGAGGACGCTATGCCCCGCCTGAAGGCGGCCGTGCTCGAATAGTCCCTGCCACGCAGTCAGGCCCGAGATCGGCAGGCTCGCGCCCACCGTGAAGTCGACCTCGCCCGGCAGCGGCGCGAGGTTGCGTGCCTCGACGGCCGCGTACTCCGCCAGGGTGCCGTCGCGAGTCCAGTCCGTGAGGCCGAACACCCGCTGTCCCACCGACAGCCCCCTCGTGCCATAGCCGAGGGCGGTGACCACTCCGGCCAGTTCGTGCCCGGGGATCGACGGTGTTCGGTCACGGTCGAGGCGATCGGCCCAGGTCGAGGGCCACGTCAGCTCAGTCGGGACGAATCCCGACGCATGAACCTGAACGACGACGTCGTTTATCGCTGCCTGCGGCTCGGGCCGCTCCACCAGCTTCATCCCGGCCGTTCCCGCAGCCTGGTCCGTCACCACGATCGCCTTCATGTGAATCGTCTCCTTGGTCATTTGTCTCTTTGGTGGAAATGTTGCAAAGTTGGAAAGCCCGTTCGACATCTCATGCCAGTGGCCATCGGTAACTTCCGAAAGCGAAGGTGGAATGGCGCCTTGCCAGTGGTCGACGTGACCTCGCTTCCCGAACTGCTCGGTGCAGGGCAGCGGCTTGACCAATGACACATCATCGACGCCATGCCCCGCTTATTGGTTCAGGGGCGGATAGCCGCGAGTGTAGATCCAGTCTGACGCTCGCGCCGACACGTGACAGGACTGACAGTCCGTCGTGTAGTCGGTGGATGTGGTCTTCTGGGGATCAGTTGCCTCGAACCAGGCCCAACCACAGCCGGCGCCCCAAAGCTTGTTTCCTGGAAATCGGCCGACATTGTCTTTCACCATGACCGTCCATAGCCTGACGGTCCTAATGCACTCGGGCATTGGGCCGGCCGAGCAGCAGCGCCAGCACGGTATCGCGGTGATCGTCGACGCCAGGCTGAAGAGTGGCTCCATCGCCGAGAGCTGCCGTGGCGCACATATGTCAGGCGGGCTGTCGCACCGCTGTCCCAAGATTGTTGTCGATCACGTACCGCCAGAGTCCATCCGCGCCGCGGCGCACGATATCGCTTGCCGAGCCTCCGAGGCGCACGTGCTCGCCGTCGGGACCTGTGCCATCAATTGACCAGTCCAGCACGATCTGGGCGATATCGCCGGCAACGAACACATGGCGCGCGTTGGCCTCCAGCGGCAGGCCGAGGCTGAGATCGCGCTCGAGTTCGGCAGCGATCTCGGTGTGATCAGTGATGGTTCGCCCGTCTTTCGCGATGAACACGGCCTCCGGGGCGTACAAGGTCATCATCGCGCTGACCTTGCCGGAGTTAAATCGCTCAAGCAGCGACGCGACAATGCCTTCGGGTTCAGTAGGGAGTGAATAGGACTCGGACATCAGGGGTCTCCTGTTCGTGTTGGTTGAACTGCGATGCGGCGATGATACGCACGTTGTGGCTTGGACGTCAGTTAGAGGCTTGATCGACACCCGATGGGATGCGAAGGCCGACCAGATCGTGTGCCGGCGCTGCTATGTGTGTGGCACTGCCCGGCGCGGCTGCACCCCCGCCTACCGGGTCAGAACCGGATAGCCGTGAGTGTAGATCCAGTCTGACTCTCGCGCCGGCACGTGACAGGACTGACAGTCCGTCGTGTAGTCGGTGGATGTGGTCTTCTGGGGATCAGTTGCCTCGAACCAGGCCCAACCCCAGCCGTTGCCCCAAAGCTTGCTCCCGGGAAATCTGCCGACGTTGTCTTTCACCATGACGAACCAGCCAGCGAGGGCGCCGGCACTGCTTACGGTTCCGGTTGTCATATTTTTGGTAGTCGTTTTGAACACTTCCTTCACGAGAACGGCGCCATCGGGAAAGTGTCCGTCCTTGCGATACGCGACGATGGTTCCGGGCGATGCATAGACCACGTGCATCTCCTTTGAGCCCGGACCGTCGTCTGCAGCCACTGCCCAGCTGCCCAGCATCTGATAAGCGGTCCGATAGTCGGCAGGCACGCGCAGATTTCCCTTGTCGTCGACAACGGCCGCAGTCGCTCCGCCGTACTGTGAGCGCGTATCGACCTGCCCGTAGGCAGTGACGGCGCCGATCACGGACAATCCTGCCAGGGCGACACCCAAGGCACCGACGATTCTCATGGCACTGTTCCCTGTGTTGGTGAACCGGTAGCGTTCGTTGACGATCTCAGTTGTCCAGCAGCGGATAGAATTGAGTCCAGACGTCGTCTTTCTTCGCGCTCGCCATGTGGCAGAACGCGCACTCGGATTTGGGCTGCAGCTTGGCCGTCGGTGCCTTCGGCTCGTGGTGATTGAAGTTGTAGTAACCCCAGCCTCCGGTGTCGGCATAGCGCTTGGTATCCTTGACCGTCACGTCGGCGCCGTTCAACTTTCCGGGGAAGTAGCCTCGTCCGGAGGGCTCGGTGCGCGATCCGTCCGGGTTCTCGGCTGGAAGCGTCAGCTGCAGTTCCTTGAAGAAGATCGTTCCCTCCGGGAACTCACCTGTCTTCTTGTAGATCTCGTATGAGCCCGGTTCGATGTAGACGTTGTGAAACTCCGGAAAATTGGCCTTGCCGTCGTTGAGCGCGTTGGGAGTGAGCGGTGAGCCGACGAACACCCACTCATTGAAATTCTTCGGCAGGATCAGATCGCCCGATGCGGTATATTCAGGGAGATAGCGCTTCCTCGTCAGTGCACTGCCGTCATTGGATTCTGACTGGGCGAATACGGCTGTTACGACTGCTATAGCAACTGCGCTGGAAGCCGCTCCGGCGATCAGCAGGTTAATACGCATACCTTCTTTCTCCACGACATTGAGTGATATCCGCCCAGGTTGCCATCGGCGTTGACCTATTGGCGTAGTTCGACTGCGTGCCCTCTAGAAAGAGGCTACACCGCGTCTGCGTGCTGGAAGTCCGGAAGAGGAACTGATGCGTCCAGACCGATCGACATCACGTCTCGAGAAGTGGGCATCGCCCATGCCCACAAACGTCACCAGAGGCCACGGATGGCGTAAGTGCGGTGGTTGAACTCGAACGCATCCCCGAGGCGAAGGCCCTTCATCGCTCTGAACAGCGGGGCACGCGTCGAGATGCCGATCATGCGGACCTCCCCATACGCGAATTCTGGCGCCGGCACCGCCACAACCACGAATCGATCGTCTATCTGAACGACGGCACCAGGGCCGACGGTGACACTGGGCCCGAAAGAAATCGCAGCGATGGTCCGCACGTGGTGCTCGTGTTCGTGCTCTAACGCCTCGATGCCTTCGAGTACAGGGCGGTCTCGGACGACCGTGGCGGCGTGCTCGGGATCAAAGACGCGATCACCGACCGTCGTGGCTTCACCGAAGTACGCATCGTAACTACGCTGGGCGGCAGCGATATCCGCCCGTTCCATCGCCAGAAGCGTGTCGCGAATATGAGTCTTGTCGAACATGGGCATTGCCAGATAAGGGGCCGTTGGACGAGGGCCTGTTCTATTGAGCGTTATCGAGAATAGCGGTCATTGCGCCAAGGATATGCGGTGTTCGAGTAGCCGCGCCGTTCCCAAAAGCCCGCGTGATCCCGTTCTAGCACCTCGATCTTCGAAATCCACTTGGCACCTTTCCAGGCGCACAGCTGCGGCGTGATAATGCGGCACGGTCCGCCATGCTCGACAGGCAACGGCTGTCCGTTGACCGTATGCACGAGCAAGACGTCCGCTTTCAGGGCTTCGGCCAACGGCAGATTCGTCGTATAGCCGTCGAGGGCGTGGCACAGTACGAACCGTGCGGTATCGGCTGGTTCCGCCGCGGCGATCACGTCGCCGAGTCTGACACCGCCCCAGTGCGTGTCCATTCGTGACCACTTGGTCACGCAGTGAAAGTCGCTCGTGTCCTCGACCTGTTCGAAGCCGTCAATGTAGTGCGACCACGTGAGGGCCAACGGTGAAGACACGGTCCCGACAACATGCAGGCGCCAGCGCTCCGTCGTCACCGACGGATGCCCGCTGATGTTGAGCACAGGCCATTTCGTCGTCTCGTACTGCCCGGGCGGCAATCGCGGCATCCCGTGACGGTTGGTGGTGCCGCTTCCCATGGGGCGGTCGTCCGCAATGGAGGGCGTCGCCTCGACGTCATGTGGAAGGCGCGCCCGCAACTTCATCCGCGCCTCCACTACCCTTGCGACCTGATCATCCATGTTCATGTGCTCAGCTGACACTTATCGAACTGATCCGATTTGGGGCCTCATCATCGTCATGGTCCTCACATTCGATGTGGGGAAGACTGTTGCCGGTGCTGTCTGAACGCTCGCTGCGCCAGCAAGGCCGCCGCGGCCGAAGCCGAGAACACCGAGTAATCCATCGGTGATTTGAGCCCAAAGGAAATCGCCATCGCTGTCCCGAACATCGCCAGCAGAACGGCGCTCGCGAGCGAGACCCATCGCGACCACCATCCTGATATCAGCAGGATTCCGAGCGATGTCTCGGCAACCGTCGCCGCCCACGCGAGGAGCGGGATAGTGGCTGGGGGCATGAACGAGTTCACTTCCGCCGTGTACTCGAGAAACGTCGCAAAGTGTTTCAGGTCGAGCGTCCGGTCCCACAATCCGAAGCGCGACGCCACGGCCGAGAGAAAGGCGGCGCCTAACGCAAGCCGCGCGTAGACGTATACCCAACCATCCGGGCGGATGGTTTTCGTGCGCGCGCTGCTTCCAGGCAAGCCGATGCGCTCAGCGGCCGGTATGGCGGATGGGTTGTGAGAGTGGTTCGTCATGGTCGCAGGTGAGGACCGCCAGAAACCGTGCTGGAGCATCGGGGCGGGCGTTGGCCGATATCACATGGTGTGCGTTGGGCGGTTCATAGAATTCCTCGCCCGCCTCGTAGATGACTTCAGGCGTGTCCCCGACGCGCATGCGCACGGCGCCTTCGAGCACATAGCCAACAACGGGGCACGGGTGACTATGAGGGTGTGAGGACTCGCCGGGTGCGTACGTGACTTCGACGAGCGTGACCTGCAGTTGGCCGCCATCCAGACGGGGCAAGCGATGCGAAGCCACGACTCGCGACCGGGCGCCTCCAGTTGTGTGAGCATCCTGAGCGAGGCCGCGTGGCGCAAAAGTGATGCAGGCGCTTGTGAGAACGGTAATCGTCATACGCGGCCCTACCGCACGTGGATCGATGTCGCCCGTTGCAACGGCGGACGAGCGGGCGCGTCTCAAATTCTAGAGCCGATCTCCTTCACTGTTGCGGGACCCGGACGATTGGCGACGCATTCGAGACGATCTGCTCGGCACTGCGATCTAGCCTTTACGCGTGGGGTAGTGTGGTTGTGCTTACGTAGGCCAAGCGCGTGATACCCACTTCACCTGTGAGACCGTGACACAGCGGTGCGTTCGGAGCGCCGTCAGCGTGCTGCGTCGATGGCATCGATTCCATAGCCACAGGTCATTGACCATCGAGTGTCGCGGTCCCATTCTTAGCTTGCCTGCAAAGGAAGTCGGAAGATGAAGACATACAACAAGATCCCGAGGCAGTATCGCTGCTGACGCCGGAACAGTACCGGGTCACGCAACAAGACGGCACGGAGCGACCATTTCAGAACGAATACTGGGACAACAAAGAGACGGGACAGGGAGGCGGACGATGAAGGCGATCGTGGTGACGGACCAGGCTGCGGGAACAGCCGGGATGACGCTGGTGGAGCGGCCCGAGCCGCAGGCGGCGAGGCTCGCCAGCCTCTCGGGCGCGAGCTACGGCGATGTCATCGTTCAGGTTCATGCGTCGGGATTCACCTGGGATGAGCTGGCGTGGCCCTCGACCTGGACCGATCGCCTCGGCCGTGACCGGACGCCGTCGATCCCGGGCCACGAGCTGGCCGGAGTGGTCAGTGCCCTCGGCTATGGCACGACGGGGCTGTCGGTGGGACAGCGGGTGTTCGGCCTCACGGACTGGACTCGCGACGGCACCCTGGCGGAGTATGTAGCCGTCGAGGCACGCAACCTCGCGCCGCTGCCGGGCGACGTCGACTTCACGGTGGGCGCGAGCCTCACGATGCCGGGCCTGACCGCGTGGCAGGGACTGTTCGAGCACGGCCGCCTTCAGGCGGGGCAGAGCGTCCTCGTGCACGGCGCGGCCGGCGCCGTCGGTTCAATGGTGACGCAGCTCGCCCGTGAGGCCGGCGCCTACGTCATCGGCACCGGACGCGCTGCCGGCCGTCAGACGGCGCTCGACTTCGGCGCGCAGGAGTTCGTCGACCTTGAGAACGACGCCCTGGAAGACGTCGGCGGCGTCGATCTGGTGTTCGATGTCCTCGGCGGCGACATCGGGAAGCGGTCCGAAGGCCTGATTCGCGCCGGAGGGACGCTGGTGACCATCGCCGGCCCGCCCGAGGCGCGGCCCGCCGACGGCCTGGCGGTCGACTTCGTTGTCGAGTCCGATCGCGCCCAACTGAGTGAGGTCGTCCGGCGGGTGCGTGACGGACGGCTGCGCACGCACATCGGCAACGTCTCGACCCTCGACGACGCCGTCGCCGCCTTCAACCCGACCGAGCGGATCAAGGGGAAGACGATCATCCGCGTTCGTCCGTGAGGACTCGGGGACGGCGAGCGGTTCTGCCCTCCTCGTGGATCATCGTCGGCCGCGTGGCCAGGACGGGCCCTGGAGTGTCGCGGTCCTATTTATTGCTTGCCTGCAAGGAGTTCGAAAGATGAAAACATACAACAAAAATCCCGAGGCCGTGTCGCTGCTGACGCCGGAGCAGCACCGGGTCACGCAGAAAGACGGCACGGAGCGGCCGTTTCAGAACGAATACTGGGACAACAAAGAGCCAGGACTCTATGTCGATGTGGTGTCGGGCGAACCGCTATTCGCGTCCGTCGATAAATTCGACAGCGGCACCGGTTGGCCGAGCTTCACAAAGCCCCTGGAACCGGCGAACGTAGTCGAGAACGTCGACCGGTCCCACGGAATGACCCGCACCGAGGTTCGCTCCAAGCACGGCGACAGTCACCTCGGCCATCTGTTTCCTGACGGACCTCAGGACAGGGGAGGTTTGCGTTACTGCATGAACTCCGCGTCCCTCCGCTTCATTCATCGTGATCAGCTTGAGCGCGAGGGATATGGCGAATACCTCAAACTGTTCACTCAGGAGGCTTCGTGATGGCTACGAACACTGAACGCGCCATTCTTGCCGGGGGTTGCTTCTGGGGAATGCAACAACTGATCAGGCGCCGCCCAGGCGTCCTTTCGACCAGAGTCGGCTATTCCGGTGGCGACGTGCCGAATGCGACCTACCGACATCATGGCACCCACGCGGAGGCAATCGAGATCGTCTTCAACCCCGACGAGACGACCTATCGGGATCTGCTCGAGTTTTTCTTCCAGATCCACGATCCGACGACGCCGAACCGCCAAGGCAACGACCGCGGCACGAGCTACCGTTCCGCGATCTTCTACACGAGTGACGAGCAACGTCGCACGGCCGAAGAGACAATAGCCGATGTCAATGCGTCCGGCTTGTGGCCGGGGCGCGTCGTTACGGAAGTTGCGCCGGCCAGCGATTTCTGGGAAGCGGAACCGGAGCATCAAGACTATCTTGAGCGCATCCCGGGTGGTTACACCTGCCACTTCGCTCGCCCGGACTGGAAGTTGCCGCGGCGAAACGCAGCGTGATGTCTAATGCAGAGGCGTGCGCGGGCTCGACATGACCTATGGCATTCTGGGTAGCGTTGCACCAAAGCTCCTCGTTCCGCATTGGATCGATGAATCCGGGCAGCCGCGATCTCCGCTAACACTCACAGAACCAGGTTCGCGGCATCGCATTCTGTTCTTTTTATCAGCCGATGAGGCAGTGTCGAGTGCTTAGGAGGACGGAATGTGGAGGCCGTTGTTGACAGCGCTAGGGGTGCTGGTGGCCGCACTGGCTGGAAGTGGCCTGATGGCCCAACGGCAGTCGCCACCGACTGGCGGATTCGAGATTGGCTCTCAGCGCGAGTGGCTTCCAGTACGTTGACGACAAAGGAAACATCCGCCGACCAGGTCGGGTGCGCGACACCTTTCCCTCGCTGGATGCAGTCTGGGTCAACGGTACCCCGGAGGGCGAATGCACCTCGTGTGGGCCTCACCGGGCACGGCCGCGGCGTATCGTCTGGACAATCGATTTGCTGACGACGCGGTGTTGGTAAAGGAGGTCCTCGCGGGCGAGCACGGCCGAATGAAGACAGGCCAGGCGAATTGGGCGTCTGATACCACGAAAGTCTGGTTCGTCATGATCAAGGACGCAAAGGGGCGGTACCCTGGGAATCCGCTCTGGGGCGACGGTTGGGGGTGGGCGCTCTTCAAAGGCGATGCGCCGGACAAGCAGGTCGCTACGGATTATCGGAAGGATTGTTTAGGGTGCCAGCAGCCCGCGCGCGCCACCGATTGGGTCTACGTCAAGAGTTATCCGGTGCTGACGCACGAATGAACAAGGAACAGGTCGGCTCGCAGCAGGCGATTGATCGATTCCGAACCACGCGTATTTACGAGCGTCCCGATCCGTCCGATGGGACGCACATCTTGGTCGATCGCCTGTGGCCACGTGGCGTCACCAAGGGACGAGCAAGCGGAGCTCGCAAGACCTGCTGCCGCAGGCGCGAGAAGTGAGTGAATGAACCAGCGCGCGAAGAAGGTTCGGCCAGCCCATTCTGTTGATCAACCGCTTCTGAGGGTATCGCCACGCGATCTGGACACTCTCTTGAGTACTCTGGACGTACGGTTCGTCGCCCTCTCGGAGTGCCTCGTCAGCGCGGGATTTCGCCTTGAGATGGGAGGCATCGACGCGCCCGGCATCCATTACAACATCGCTGGCATGGGCCGGATCTTCATCCGTGATGATCCCCCAATCGATCTGTGGCCTCACACGCTGATCGTTGTTCCCGCGAATTGCCCCTTTCGCATTGAAGTGCGATCGCCGCGAACGGGATTTTCGTCGCTGACGCACGTTGACGGCCAGCGGCAAACGAGGTCGAAGGGAATTCTCCGCCGCTATGTGGCTGGCGACGGCGATCCTGAAATCGTGCTGATCTGTGGGTTTTTCCACGCGTCGTACGGATCGTCACTCGAACTGTTCGGCAATTTGTCCTCGCCTATCGTCGAACGATTCGACGCCAGGGACCAGCTCGATCACAAGCTCAAATCGGCGCTCGCGGAACTCGTCTCGCAGGAGATTGGATTTGGTGCGATGAGCGCTGCGCTGCTCAAGCAAGTGATCGTCGTGTTGTTGCGCCGCTCCATTAGCTCGATGCAATCC
>WHTZ01000064.1 GCA_009377495.1 Luteitalea sp. | reverse complement strand
TCGAGGCTGAGCAGTCCGGCGGCCTGCCCGTTGAGCTCTTCCGGCGTGGTGACGAGCCCGCGTCGCGAGCCAATTCCCCTTGGGCCTCGACGCGCGTCTGCCAGAGCGCTGGCAAGAGGCTGCACGCCAGCCCAGCGGCGAGCGAGATGCCCAACGCAAACATCAGCACCGTCCCATCGACGCCGATTTCGTCGAGGCGAGGCACGATGGACGACGCCTGAAGGTCCTGGCGCGGCATCGCGGCGCCCAAGGTGTGAAGCCCGTGCACGCCCGTCACGGCTAGCCACACGCCAGCGGTGCCGCCCATCAATGTGAGCACGAGGCCTTCGGTCAGCAGTTGTCGAACGACGCGGCCTCGGCCCGCACCGAGTGCCAGCCGGACCCAAATCTCCCGTTCACGCCTGATTCCGCGCGCCAGCAACAACCCGCCAACGTTGACGCATGCGATCAACAGCACGAAACCAACCGCGCACGACAGGATCATCAGTGGCGTCGTCGCGTGCGCGACGAGATCGTGCTTCAGGCCGACAACCGCATAGCGGCGGTTGACCGGTTCAGCGTTTCTCATCGCGTCAGCGTTCGATGGCGCTGGCGGCGCGGTGTCTGGGCCCGCCGACGACGGGGGCGGCGGCGGAGCGGGCGGCGGTCCTGGCGGAGGCGGTGGAGCCGGAGGTGCCGGCCCTGCGGACGACGGGGTCTGCGGCGGACCGGGCGGCAGCGGAGTTCCTGGAGCCATCGGTCCATTGGGGCCGGTAGGCTGATTTGCGGCGGCAAGGCGCAGCAGATGTGTGACCTCGCGGCTAGCCGCTTGGAATGACACGCCCGGGTTGACGCGTCCCACGACCACGGGTCGGGCCTGAGGCATCCAGACGAACGGCGCCCAGAGCTCGGTGTCGACGTCCGGAAAGTGGAATCCGGGGCGCATGACGCCGACAATCGTGTACTGAGTGTCATTCAGCCTGAGGGCCTTTCCGAGAATGTCCTTGTCACCGCCAAAATGGCGTTGCCATATCGAGTAGCTGACAATGACGACGCGGTCGCGGCCGGCATATTCCTCGCGCGACTCGAACAAGCGGCCCATGAGCGGTGTTGCCCCGAGCATCGCCATGACCTGCGGCGATATCCGTACGCCGCTCACCCGAACGGCTTCGTCTCGTCCGCTCAGTGTGACGGTTTCAGGGATGTATGAGCCCAGGTGCGAAACCGTGTGAGCGCGAGCTCTGAGGAATTCCAGAGCCTCAAAGCTCACCCCAGACGGAATGGTCTTCGTGCCACTCCCGTCATCGGGCTCGAATTGGGTGGAGATTCGAACGAAACGATCCGCGTCGGGATATGGCAAGGATCGAAGGAGCACCGCATTGACGACGCTGAAGATCGCCGTGTTCGCGCCAATCCCGAGCGCGAGTATCAGGATCACAACGGCCGTGAATCCCGGCGCGCGCATCAACGAGCGCGCCGCAAACCGACTGTCCTTCCACAGGTCCTCGAGCCAGCGGAACGACCGTTCGTCGCGGTGAGCTTCTTTTGCCCGCTCGATTCCGCCAAGTGCGCGCCTCGCGGCTGTGTGCGCCGCGTCGACCGAGAGACCCCGACGCACGAATTCGTCCTGAAGGAGTGTCAGGTGCGACGCGAGCTCACGGTCGAGGTCGCGTTCGGCGGATCGGGATCGTAGTAACCGGTACAACCGCAGAAGGAACCGTCGCATCACGGCCATGGCTAGGCTCCTCAACGACTGGATAGAGCGTGCCCTGATTGAGTGCAAACGGGCCGTCGCACATCTGCTCGAGACGCGCCGCCAGTCCGTAGGAGTGCTGGGGACCCATCGTGACCAGCACGCGCAACAGGATCAGGTCGAGGGTACCCTGCAAGAGCGTAATCGCCTTCTGTTCACTAGACGTCCAAGTTCTCCGACGGGCTCAGTATCGTCGCACGTCACTAGGATGTCAAGTGGTGAATGCGCCCAAAGATAAGCCATGCGGTCCGACCGGGCGGCGGTGATCGACTACATCGTGGAGGGTGAACGGCCGTATGCCGGTTTAGGCAGTCGGTCCGCGGCGGCGGGCAGTGACGATCCAGGCGCGCGAGTCGAACATGACGCCGTGGCCGGTGTGATGTGCGGCGAGTATCGCGCGCAGCCGCTCCAGCGCGCGCTCTGCCGGGGCTGCGTCCAGCTCCGCGAGCATGTCGTTCGTGCTCTTCATGCTGCAGACGATGTCATACGCGGCGGCAACGTCCGGACCGTAGTAGACCGGCACGTGCACATCGGCGAAGCCGACCTCGGTAAAGCCCGCCCCGGCGAGGATCGCCTCCACGGTGGAAGGGTCGGCGAGGGAGAATGGATCTTGGCCGCTCGGCGGCTGTGCGGGCATCGCGCTGCCGGCGGTGAGCGACCGGTGGATCGCGGTCGCCCACTCGTTGCGGTCGTGGCTCTGCCAGACCATCATCACCAGGCGCGCCCCGGGCCGCGACGCGCGGGCGACGTTGGTGAGCGCGGCGACCGGGGCGGCGAAGAACATCGTGCCGAACCGGCTGATCACAACGTCGAAGTGCTCCGGCGCAAAGCGATGGACCTGAACATCGCCCAGCTCGTAGGTGACGTTGTGCAGGCCCTCCTCCGCGGTGAGCCGGCGGGCGCGTTCGAGCATCTGCTCGGAGACGTCCACGCCGAGCACGCTGCCTGACACGGCGGCGCGAGCCGCGTCACGGGTGGACTGCCCAGCCCCGCAGCCGACGTCGAGCACCCGGTCGCCGGGGCCGATGGCCGTGGCCGCCCGCAGCCGCGCGTTGTGCTGGCGCAGCTCGGCATCGTAGTGACCGGCGATCGTGAGCCGGTGCCCGCCCGCCATGCTATTCAAAGCGGTCGCGCTCTCCGGCGTCGAGCCACTCTTGGAACGTCGGTCCGGTGATTGTGGCGCCGGGGTCGGGCAGGAGCGCGCCGCCGGCGAAGGCCCGGCCGTCCGCGCTGTCGTCCGGCGCTCCTCGCACCTCGACCGGGTCGCCTCGTCGGGCGGCCAGGCGGGTGGCCATGTCGACCAGCTTTTCCTGCTGGGGGCCCGCGACCTCGCTGACGCCCGGCCGCGGGTCCATGGCAAGGACCAGATCGGCCAGGACGCGAGCCATGGCCGCAACCGCGACCGGCTGCACCAGAAACTCCGGTATCCAGCACACGTCGCCCTGTCGGCCCCAGGCGAGCGTCTGACCGGCGAACTCGTGGAATTGGGTAGATCGCAACACGAACGTCGGGACGGTACCAGACCGTGCGGTGCGCTCGTGGTCTAGCTTCGTCGCCAGGTAACCCCCCGAAGCCCGGTCGACGCCGACGATCGACAGCACGACCAGGCGCTCCACGTGGGCACGTTCTCCCGCCTGCTGCAGATGCCGCCCCGCGGCCGTGAAGAACGCGCGGGCGGCCGCCTCGTCCGTGGTGCCCGCGTTGCTCGCGTCGACGACGCGCTGCACGCCGGACAACGCCTCGTCCAACCCAGCGCCGGTGGCCACGTCCACCCCGCCTCTGCGCGACAGGACGACCGTGTCAACCCCTCTCGCTTGCAAGGCGTCGACCACATGTCGACCGGCGAGACCGGTTCCTCCGACCACCGCAGCCTTCATCGAGCGATCCTGGGTTCACGTCTCGTCTGCGGCGCTGTCGTCCGCCTCGAGGTTGATCGGCGTGCACGCCAGCACCTCGGCTGCCTTTTCGGCGTCCTCCGATCGAACGAAGAGCTCGATTCCGCCCAGCCAGAGATGCGGCCGCATGCCGCCGCAATCATCGGCTCTGACCAGGACGGGCACGCCGGCCGCCTCGAGCGTCGTCTTGGCGAGGTCTGCCTCGAACCGATTCACGTAGGTGGCAGCGCGGACCAGATCCGTGTCAGACATGCCTTTTCACTCCTGGCCACATGGTCAGTGTTTGCTGCACTAGCGCGTCGCCGGCTCTCGCACGACAATCATGCTATCACCGCAAACGTGCTAGGCGAGGCGTCTCGGAGAGGATCTACGCCGGCTCCTGGCACGCTATGATTGGCCGGTGTCCGCGGGAGTGTCCACCGAAATCCGAACGCAGTTCGGAGAGATCGACATCTACCTCTTCGATCAAGTCCTTCGCGGCCGATTTGATTTTCGCCGGCGTGTCCTCGACGCCGGCTGCGGGGCCGGGCGCAATCTTTCCTTCTTTCTGCGGCACGGCTTCGACGTGCGCGCCGTGGATGCCGATGCCGCCGCGATTCGTTCGGTGCGTCAGCTCGTGGCCTCATTGAATCCAGCTATTCCGCCCGAGCAGATTCAGCACGGGTCGCTCGAGTCGCTTCCCTGGGAGGACGGCTCGACAGATGCGGTCATCAGCAGTGCCGTTCTCCACTTCGCCCGCGACGAGAGGGAGTTCGCGGCGATGATTCAGGAAATGTGGCGCGTGCTGGCGCCCGGCGGCCTGTTCTTCGCGCGTCTCACGACCAGCATCGGCCTGGAACGTCACCTTCCGTCCGCGACAGGTCGCATGCGGTTGCCCGACGGCTCGGAGCGCTTCGTGACCGACGAGCGGACTCTTCTGAACTGGACGTCGACGCTGGGCGGAACGCTTGCTGATCCCCTGAAGACGACAAACGTGCAGAACGTGAGGTGTATGACGACGTGGGTGCTGGAGAAGTAACCTCCTACCGCTTCGGTTCGACGACGCGCTTGACGTGACGCCGCCTTCTTGACATAGTCTGTCTATGTCATAAGTTTCCTTTGGGCACGCTGCACCTGTTAATTGGCGGCAATCATGACGCATCTCAAGGAAATTGCCCAGCGGCTGCGTGCGCTCTGGCGGTGGTCGCGTGTCGCGCGGGATCTCGACGAGGAGATGCGGCTGCACATGGCGCTGCGCCAGGAGCAACTGCAGCGCCGCTCAATGTCGACGGACGAGGCGGCCACCGCTGCGCGGCGGCGGTTTGGCGATCCGTTGCGTCTGCGCGAGGACGCGATGGATGCGTGGCGGTGGCGTTGGTTGGAGGAGGGGATCCAGGACGTCCGCTTTGCGCTTCGTACGCTCGCGAGACGCCCCGGATTCACGCTGACGGCCGTGTGCACGCTCGCGCTCGGGATCGGCGCGAACACCGCCGTGTTCAGCGTCGTCAGCGGCCTGGTCCTACGACCGCTTCCGTTCGCCGATCCCGAGCGTCTGGTTCAGATCGACAGCGTCAGCCCGTTGAACCCGGAGGGAGGTCCGGTCCTGGGCGTCGAGACGTTCAGGCGCCAAAGCCAATCGTTCGAGGCCATCGCCGGCTATGAGGTCTCCGCACGATACGTTCGGCTGGCGGGCGTGCCCGAGCGCGTGATGACGCTCAGAGCGGAGCCCGATTTCTTTTCGATCCTGGGCGCGCCACCGCTGCGCGGCCGCACGTTCGGCCCGAATGATCCGCCGGCGGTTGCGGTCGTGTCCGAGCGCTTCTGGAACACGCACCTGGGGAGCGATCCGTCAGTCGTCGGGAGCCCGCTGACGCTCGACGATCAAACGTTCACCGTCATCGGCGTCATGCCGGCGTCGTTTCAGTTTCCCGCTCGCGCCGCCGACGAGCGCATCGATCTCTGGATTCCGCTGGACCCGCCGTTGCCGCCACGCCGTCAGATCGGCGACGTCATCGGACGCCTTCGGCGGAACCTGCCAAGGGCCGTCGCCGAGAGCGAGCTGGGCGGGATTGCCAGACAGCTCGCGGTCCAGTATCCCGAGAACAACCCGCACCGCATCCGGGTCGTGCCGTTGTCGGACGCCGTCGTGTCTTCGGCGGTTCGGCAGTCGCTCTTCCTGTTGTTCGGCGCGGTCGGCCTGCTGTTGGCGCTGGCCTGCTCGAACGTCGCGAACCTAGTGCTGGTGCGTCTGACGCTTCGCGGCCGGGAGGTTGCCGTACGCCGGGCGCTCGGCGCCGGTCGTCTTCGGCTGGTGCGGCAGTTCCTGACCGAGAGTCTCCTACTGTCGTCAGCGGGCGGCCTCGCGGGCCTTGGGCTGGCGTGGTCGGGGACGACATATGCGATGCGGGTCGCCGGTGCGCACATCCCCCGATCGCATGAAGTGGGACTCGACTGGCGCGTGTTCGCGTTCCTGCTCGCGACCTGCACGGTCATTGGCCTCGGTCTCAGTCTGGTTTCCGCGTTGACGGTCGGCCGCCGAGAACCTCAGGTTGCTCTCCAGGAGTCAAGCGGTCGCAGCACGATGAGCGCGTCATCGCGGCGCGTTCGCGACGGCCTGGTCGTCGCCGAGGTGGCGCTGGCCTTCATCCTCGCCGTAGGAGCTGCGATGCTGATTCGCGAGCTCGTCCGCCTCAGACACACGGATCCCGGCATGGTCACGAAAAACGTCGTCACATTTCATCTCGGCAATCTGGGAACCTCGGACAGCGACGTGCGCCCGTTCTACGAGATCGCGGATCGCGTCGAGCAGCTGCCGGGCGTACGGGCCGCAGGATTCACGCAGTTGCTCCCCCTCCAGAATTGGGGGTGGACCTTCAACTCGAGTACCTTTCAGGTGCGCGGCCGAGTGCCGAAAAGAGAGGTGTTTCCGATTGAGCTGCGCTTCGTGACGCCCGGATACTTTCGCGCGCTGGGCATTTCCGTGCGGGGACGCGCTTTCACCAGTCAAGACACCGGCGACATGCCTCCCGTGCTCATCATCAACGAGACGCTCGCGCGGAAGTCGTTTCCTGGGGAAGATCCTCTCGGTAAGGTCACGACGCGCGGCACGATTGTGGGAGTTGCCGACGACGTCCGGCAAGCGGATCTCGACCGTCCGTCGATGCCGGAGCTCTATACCGCGATTGCGCAGAACTGGTCGCATCTCTCAGACCTCGGTCTGACACTTGTCGTCGGTACGACGGATCGATCGGATCCCATCCGCGAGCTCGTGCGCGCCGTCGTTCACGACGTCAACCCGAATCTGGCCGTCTTCAGAATCAAGACGATGGATGCGGTGGTCGACGACTCGCTATCGAGCTTCACGGTGTACTTGTACCTGCTTGCGGCGGCCGCGGTGTTGGCGCTGGTGCTGGCGTCGACGGGTACGTACGCGATGATCTCGCATATGGCGACCGCTCGTACGCGTGAATTCGCGATACGCGTCGCGCTTGGCGCGGACCGACCACGCGTGATCGGGCTGGTCCTCGGGCAGGGCGTCAGGCTCATGACGATCGGACTGGGGCTTGGCGTGTTCGGCGCGTTCGCCGGCGGTCAACTGCTTCAGGGTTTGCCCGTCAGCGTTCGCCCGCCCGACGTCGTCACCGTGATGCCAATCGCTGCGCTCGTCGCGGCGATCGCAGTCGTCGCGTCCTTCGTGCCGGCTTGGCGTGCCGCGGCCACGGATCCGATTGGAGCGCTCCGAAGCGAGTGAAACGGCAGGATCATCAACCAAAGACAGCGCTTGTCCAGTCTTTCCGCACTTTGACAGACGCTTGGCGAAGTACTAAAATCCATGCTCGACTCTTCAAACGGGTGAGGTGTGATCCGCACGCCGGACGACGTCGCCGGTGAGGCGGCGAGCGCGCGCCCGGTTCTCATCGAGCGTGCATTGCAGACCGCCCGGGGGAGGTTCCGATGCAGGCATGCGGTCGTCTTCTAGGGTTGCTGGTCGCGTTCGTGGCGCTCGCTGGCACGGTGGGGGGCCAGAGCTTCAACGGCGCGATCACCGGTGTCGTCACAGACACGAGCGGAGCCGTCGTGCCCGGTGTGGCGCTGACGCTCCGGAACGTCGCCACCGACCAGGTCGTCGGGGCAACCGTGTCCGGCCCTGACGGAGCGTACGCGTTTCGTAACCTGACGCCCGCGACCTACGAGCTGCAGGCCACCACGCCCGGCTTCCAGGAGGCCGTGGTGCCCGACATCGGGGTCACGCTGAGCTCACTGCAGCGCATGGACATCGAGCTCCAGGCGAGCGGACAACAGGAGCGGGTGGAGGTGACCGCGGCCCCCTCGGTGCTGAGCTACAACAGCGGCACGCAAGCGCACGGCATCACGCCGGAGACCCTGCAGCAGCTTCCGCTGCTCTTCGCCTCCGGTCCGCGCTCGTCGGCGACCTTCGCCACCTTGATGCCGGGCGTGTCGACGGGAGGACGTGCGAACGCCTTCGACGCGAGGATCAACGGCGGCCTGCAGTCGGGCGACGAGGCAACGCTGGACGGCGTCAGCATGCAGCAAGGCTTCATGAGCCAGGGTGGGATGGTATCCATCTTTCAGGACTTCCCGATGTCGCCCGACATGGTGAGCGAGGTGAAGGTGCTCACCTCCAACTACGCGCCCGAATACGGCAGCTCGACCTCTGGGCAGATCATGGCGGTCACCAAGTCGGGCGGCAGCGAGTTCCATGGCGGGCTATTCGAGTACCACCGCAACGATGCGCTGAATGCGACGCAGTGGGGCGCCGATCACAAGGCGCCGCTCGAGCGCCACAACTTCGGCGCGAACATCGGCGGACCAGCAAAGGTGCCCGGGCTCTGGGAGGACCGCTGGCAGACCTACTTCTACTTCGACGCCGAGGGGTACCGGCAGAAAGGGGGAACGAATCTTCCCACCATCTCCATTCCCTCACTGGCGCAGCGCAGCGGCGACTTCAGAGATTGGCGCGACTCCAGCGGCCGGCTGATTCCCATTTACGACCCTGCCACGTTGCGGCCCAACGGTCAGGGCGGCTTCACCAAGGATCAGTTCATGGGCTGCGACGGGCAGACACCGAACGTGATTTGCCCCGATCGCATCAATCCCATTGTCCAGCCGTGGCTGGACGCGCTGCCGACTCCCACCAACGGCCAGGCGCTGAACAACTACCAGCCGCCGGCGCCGATTCCGGACACGATTCTCGGCGATTCGAACTACTACCTCGGGCGCGTCGACGTCCAGGTCGGCGCGAACGACCATTTCTTCGCGAGCTTCTGGCATCAGCGCGCACCCGCCAAGTTCCTGTCGCTGCTGCCGCAATCCATCGCGAACGAGACGTATTCCGATCCCCAGAACTCGTGGGTCAACCGGTTCAACTATGACCGTGTGTTCACGTCCACCGTGCTCAATCACTTGTCGATGGGGTACCTGAACCGAAACGAGGGTTACGGCTGCGTGAACCAGGGCTTCGTCGGCGACTTTCCACAGATTGAAGGCGTGGCGGGCTACAACGTACCACCGCAGATCGAATTCTCCGACGGCTACGAGCAGCTTGGCTGCAACGCCGGCGTCAACGTGGGCAACGTGACGACGCGCCCGACGTTCATCATCAACGACATCGTCACATGGATGAAGGGCAGCCACACCGTGAAGATCGGGATGGAGTACCGCAGCATCATGGGAAACATCCACACCAACAGCAATCTGGCGGGTTCGTTCTCGTTTGGTCGCGGCTCGACGGGCATCCTCGGCGTCAACAGCGGTAGCCCCATTGCCAGCCTCCTCCTGGGCGCGGTGGACAGCGGCGACGTGACCTATTACGACGTCAGCACCACCTATCCGCGGCAGTCGGCGTGGGTCGTCCATGCCGGCGACACCTGGCGGATTGGCAACAAGCTGACGCTCGACTACGGGTTGCGGTGGGACTATTTCTCGCCCTCTCGCGAGAAGTATGACCGCTTCTCCTTCTTCGACCCGGATGGGGCCAATCCCAGTGCCGGCGGCCGGCCAGGCCGCCTGGCGTTCGCGGGTGATGGGTACGGCGCGGCGAGCTATGGCGCGCCCTACCCCGAGGAGCCGTGGTACGGGGGCTTGGCACCGCGGCTGGGCGCTGTGTACGCCCTCAACGAGAAGACGAACGTCCGCGCGGGATGGGGCGTGTTCTTCACGCAGGCCTTCTATCCCGGGTGGGGCGGCGGCATGTCACAGGACGGCTTCTCGAACAACGTCACGTTCAACACGTCCCTGGGTGGCATCCGGCCGGCCTTCTTCCTGGACGAGGGGTTCCCGCAGAACTTCCAGGCGCCGCCAATCATCGAGGCCGACTACCGCAACGGCCAGGACATCCTGTATCGACCGATCGATGCCAACGAGCGTCCCTACTCGCACCAGTGGAACCTCACTGTCGACCGCGACCTTGGTTACGACCTCGCCCTGAGCGCCGCCTATGTGGGCACGCTCGGCCGGCGGCTCCCCTCGAGCATCGAGCCGTTGAACGCGCTCGACCCGGCGCTGCTGTCGATGGGTTCGGCGCTCTACGACGAGTTCGAGCCGGGCATGACGAGCCTCCATGGCGTGCAGGCGCCCTACGAAGGGTGGGCCGAGCAGATGGTCGGCTGCGCGCCATCGGTGGCCCAGGCGCTGCTGCCGTATCCGCAGTACTGCAGCAGCCTGCAAGGCCTCAACGAGAACTACGGCGAGTCCAGGTACCACTCGCTGCAGATGAAGCTCGAGAAACGGTTCTCGGGAGGCACCTACGGGCTCGTCTCTTACACGTTTTCCAAGACCGTCTCGAGCGGGTCTGACAACGTCCAGCGGGGAGAAGCGGCGACGGCGAACGACGCGCAGGGTGTCATCTCGCCGTTCGAAAGAGAGCGCAATGAAGCGATCGCCGTGGACGATACGCCACACGTTCTGTCGGCTGCGTTCGTCTATGAGCTGCCGTTCGGACGGGGGAGGCGGTACCTGAACGCGAGCCGCCTGGCCGACGCACTGCTCGGCGGGTGGCAGGTCAGCACCATCTTCCGCTATTCCTCCGCGCTGCCGTTCTTCTTCCGCTCCGGCGAATTCTGCAACGTTCCCGATCAGTTCCAGGCCGCATGCATCCCGGCGATCCTGGACGCCTCTGCGGTCTTTGCCCAGGATCTGGGAAGCTTCGACCCGGCAGAAGGGCCGCTCTTCAACCGGGATGCCTTCGAATCAGAGGACACGTTCAACTTCAATTACGGGCGCGGTAATCGGATCGAAGAAACCATCCGCGGCTTTGCCTATCGTAACCAGGACCTCTCGCTGATCAAGAACACGAGGTTGCCAGGCAATACGAACCTACAGATACGCGTCGAGGTGTTCAATCTCTGGAACTGGCACATGTTTACCGATTCGGGCGCGTACGGCAGCTCCGCCTTCAACACGGACCTCGCGAGCGCGGACTTCGGGACGTGGAACGGGGCGGTGTCGGACCCGCGGAACATCCAGGTGGCGGCGCGCTTCGAGTTTTGATGCAATACCGTTCACTTCGTACGTAGCGAGGGGTCTTCAGACCCCTCGCTACGCCCTGCTGAAGATGCGCACGTGGATCGCGCTTGCGGTGCTGCTCGTCCTGGCAATGCCACGCGTCGAGACGGCGCCGCAATCACCGGCTCTGCTAGCGTTCGGTGCCCGGTCCACGCTGCGCGTGCCAGACATCCCCCGCAAGGACGACGTCAACCGTGCCATCCACGCGCGCGACTGGGCGCGTGTCGAGCGTCTGCTCGTGGAGGAGATCGACCGGCGTCCGAACGCTCCAGAAGTCCTCAAGCTTCTCGCGAGCGTGTTCTTGATCGACCAAAAGCCGCTCAACGCCGCAATTGCCATCAAGAAAGCCGAAGCGCTCGAGCCCCTCGATGAGAGCACACGGTACGCACTGGTGCTGGCCTACGTGGCGATCGAGCGGCGCGATTGGGCGCGCGCCGAGCTCGAACGCCTGGTCGCCTCTGACTCCGGTGACCCCAGGTATCAGTACTGGCTCGCGCGACTCGATTACGACGGCGGCGTGTACGCGTCGGCCATCGAGCGGCTGGAGAGCGTCATCGCCCGGGATCCCGGTTTCATCCGTGCGCACGACAACCTCGGCCTCTGCTACGAGGCGCAGAATCGGCCGGACACGGCGATTGCGCACTACCGGAAGGCCATCGATCTAAACCGCCGCGCGGCGACGAAGTCGCCTTGGCCGCCACTCAATCTGGCCGTGTTGCTGCGCAGTCGCGGCGAGTTGCGCGAGGCCGAAGCGCTGCTGGGAGAGGCGGTCCGATACGACCCGGCCTCTCCGCGGGCACACTACGAGCTGGGCCGCCTGTTGGAGGAGTTGGAGCGCGTGGACGCTGCTGTTGACGCGTTGAAGCGTGCCATGTCGCTCGATGCGTCGTATCCTGAGCCGCACTACGCGCTGGCGCGAATCTATCGCGCGCAGGGACGTTCGGAGGAGGCCAGTCGGGCGCTCGCGACGTTCAAGCGTCTCGACGCGGTCCGGCAGGAGGGGAGACCGTGAGGCAACGCTGGCCCGTCTTGTTCCTGTGGCTGCTCGTAGCGGCGGCCCCGGGGGCTGACGTTTGGCAGGCGACGCCCCCCGCCGTCCGAACGGCGGCGGCGCCCCCGGCGACGTTGCAGCGGATTGCGGATCTCGTTGGCGGCGACGACCCCGCGGCCGCCAAGGCGGCGGTCGACACCGCCCTCGCGTCGTATCCCTCGGATGCCGCGCTTCACAACCTCGCGGGCGTGGTCAGCGCACGGCAGGACGCTTATGCGGCTGCCGAGGTTCACTTCAAGACGGCCATTCGGCTTGCGCCGCAGTCGGCAGGCCCGTACGAGAACCTTGGCCGCCTCTATCAGGAGCGGTCGGGCGTAGACGACGAGGCGCGGGCAAAAGCGCTCACGACCTATCGGCAGCTTCTTCGCGTCGATCCACACAACGTCGAGGGGCTCTATCAGGCGGCATTCCTACTGGCCCTCGAAGGCCAGTTCGCGGAATCACGCGAGCTCGTCGGCCGGCTGCCCGACGATGTGCGGGCGCGACCGCAAGCGCTGGCGGTGCTGGCGGCCGATCTGGCGGGACTCTCGGACCGGGCGGCCGCAGCCGAAGTGGTCTCCAGGCTGGCCGCACACCCGGATCTGTCCGCAGAAGATGTCACGAGCGTGCTACCGGCGCTCGATCGCGCGTCCGACGACCGGGCAGCGCAAGCGCTGTTCGAGGCGCTCGATGGTCGTGGTCTCGCGACGCCTCAGCTGCTGCATCGACTGGGTCGGATCCACGCGACACACGGCCGGTTCGTCGAAGCAAACGCGGTGCTCGATCGTGCCGCGCGCGGGGAGCCCTCGGTGCCGATCCTGCTGGACCTGGCGCGCATGAACGACAAGTTGGGCAAGCGCCAGCGAGCCCTTGGGTACCTCGCGCACGCGCGGGCGCTGGATCCCGACAACGCCACCACGCACTTCCTCTTCGGCGTCATCTGCGTGAAGCTCAATCTGGGCGCGGAGGCATACGACGCGCTCACGAAGGCCGTCGCGCTCGAGCCGGATAACGCCTTAGCGAACTACGCCCTTGGCGCGGTCTCGATCCATCGTCACGACCCGTCCGAGGCGATCCCGCATTTCAAGAAGTACGTCCAGCTCGTACCGGATGATCCGCGTGGCAAGTTTGCGCTCGGAGCCGCGCGCTTCTACAGCAATCTGTTCGAGGAGGCGCGCCAGGATCTCATGCAGGCGACGCACGCGCCCGAGACCGCCGCGGGTGCGCATTACCTGCTTGCGCGAATTGCGCGCCAGACCAACGATCTCGACAGGGCCAGGCGGGAGCTGGACGAGGCGCTCAGGGCAAACCCGGATTACGCAGATGCCTGGGCCGAGCTCGGGCTCGTGCGCCTGCGGATGCGGCGCTACGCGGAAGCAGAGCAGTCGCTCGAGAGAGCGCTCGCGATCGATGCGGAGAACTACACGGCAACGCTGAACCTGGCGACGCTCTACGCCCGCACGAAGGATCCGCGGCAGAAAGACTTGAAGCGGCGCCTGAACGTTCTGCAGGAGAAGCGAGCCGACACGGCCCAGGACTTCCTGAGGATCATCGAGGTGGTGCCGTAGCGAGGGGCCTTTCAGACGCCTCGACGCGCGGCCTGAAGGCCGCGCGCTACGTACGTTACGTAAACTGAGCCACCACTTTAGCGTACGCTCATGTGTCGGTTGACAACGGCTCTAGCGACCCTCTTCACGCTGGCCGGTCTGGCAGCTCAAGATATGCCGCCGACCAAGGACGCTCCTCCTTCGTCTGCGCACGCCGCGCCCGACGTGCGCTATGTCGACGTCACGGATGACGCCGGGCTCTCCGGGTTTCGTCACATGTCCGGTAGCGCCGAGAAGGACTACATTATCGAGACCACGGGCTCGGGCGTGGCGATGGTCGACTTCGATCGTGACGGCTTCTTGGATCTCTACTTCGTCAACGGCTCGTCGCTCGACCGGATGCGTAAGGGTGTGGGTGCGCCGAAGGCAGCGCTCTTCCGCAACAACGGCGACGGCACGTTCCTCGACGTAACCGACGAGGCCCGTGTCGCCAACGAGCGTTGGGGACAAGGTGTCTGCGCGGGAGACTTCGACAACGACGGCGCGGTGGACTTCTACGTCACGAACGTCGGGCCGAACCGGTTGTACCGCGGCACCGGCGGGATGCGCTTCGTCGACGTGGCACTGGACGCGAACGTCGGCGTGGACGGCTGGTCGACGGGATGCGCGTTCGGCGACTACAACGCCGATGGGTGGCTCGATCTGTATGTTGCTGGTTATGTGGACCTGGACATCGCGGCGCTTCCCCCTGCGCCTGAGCGCAGCACGGTAGGGGGCATGAGGCAGGCGTCCACGGCAGCTACTGCCGCGACCTCCCAGGGCGGCGCAGTCGGTATGGGCGCCTCGTACTCGGCACACGCTGCCGTCTGCACGTACCGGGGTGTACCGGTAATGTGCGGCCCGCGCGGGCTGAAGGGTGCACGCGACTATCTCTTCCGCAACAACGGCGACCGCACGTTCACCGATGTCACGCGTGAGGCGGGCGTGTGGGCCGATCCCTCACGCTACGGATTGGGCGTCGCCTGGTTCGACATGGACAATGACGCGCAGCTCGATGTGCTGGTCGCCAACGACTCCGGTCCGAACCATCTCTTTCGCAATCTCGGCACGGGACGCTTCGAGGATGTGAGCTACGCGTCCGGTGCGGCGCTCGACGGCGACGGCCGGTCGCAGGCGCACATGGGCGTCGCCATCGGCGACGTCGACAACGATGGTCACGACGACATTCACATCACGAACTTTTCGGACGACTTCAACGCGCTCTACCGCAATCACGGCGACGGAAGCTTCACGGAGGCAAGCGCCAGATTCGGCGTTGCGGCGGCGTCGATTCCCTTCCTCGGCTGGGGCACGCACTTTGTCGACTACGACAACGACGGCTGGCTCGATCTCCTGGCGATGAACGGACACGTGTATCCGGCGGCGGACTCCATGGAGTGGAACAACTCGTATACGCAGCGCGCCTTGCTCTATCGCAACCTCGATGGCAAGAGGCTCGAGGAGATCGGATCGGCTGCCGGGCCAGCGCTCATCGAGCCGCGGGCGGCTCGCGGGTCCGCCGTTGGCGACTTCGACAACGACGGCGGCGTCGACATTGCGGTCAACACGCTCGACGGCCCGCCGCTCGTCGCGCGGAACCAGGGTGATGGTCGCGGTCACTGGCTCACGGTGGAGCTCCGCGGCGACCCAGAGAAGCAGTGTCCGAGGGACGCCATCGGCTCGGTGGTGTTCGTGACCGCGGCCGAACGCCGGCTCCGTGGTGAAGTCGCGAGCGGGCGCAGCTACCTGTCGCAGTCCGACCTGCGGGTGCACTTCGGTCTCGGCTCGGCCACCAAGATCTCGCGTATCGAGGTGCGCTGGGCGAACGGTCCTACCGAGACGTACCCAGGGCCGAGGGTCGATAGCCTGGTCGTGATCGATCAGGCGCGTGGAATAGCCGACCACAAGGGCCTGGAGGCTCGATGAATCGCCGGGAGCTCCTCCGATTAACCGGAGAGATCATGGCTGCCCCTCTGGTCGCCGGCCCAGCGGCGTCGTTGCAGACCCGCAGACCAAAACGGGTTGTCATCATTGGGGGAGGCATCAGCGGCCTTTGCACGGGCTACGAGCTGCTGAAGCGCGGTCATGACGTAACCGTCCTGGAAGCGAGCGGGCGGCCCGGAGGTCACGTTCGCACCATTCGTGATCCGCTAGCCGCCGGGTTATATGCAGACGGTGGCGCGGAGCATTTCACGCGGCCTGGATACGAGCGGTTCTGGGGCTACGTCCAGGAGTTCAATCTGCCCGTTTCGCACTGCGCCCAACGTGACCATACTTCCCGTTACATCGACGGCCGGTGGTATGCGGAAGAAATGTTGCGCGATGCTCGCATTCTGGAGCGGCTGGGTTTCAATCAGCGGGAACGCAAATATCTTGCAGACCATCCCTGGTCGGAGCTGGGGCTGCTCTACTATCGGCCGTATCTGGACCGTTTCACGGACGAGTATCGCCCGTTCGAAGCCGGGCTCGACGAGCTGGACAACATTTCCATTACCGAGCTCCTCGAAAGGGATGGAGCGTCAGCGGTCGGAATACGTCACTTGGGCGGGTCCAGCTCCGCGCTTCACGTCTTGTGGCACGCGGCCATACTTGCACTTCGCGGCGTTGCGCTCTTCCCGCAAGAGGTCTTTCGCATCACTGGCGGCAATCAGCGGATGACCGACAGCTTCGCCGAAAGGCTGGGCGACAATCTGTTGCTGGGCTGTCCCGTGAGCGCGATCGAGCACGGCAACACAGGGGTAACGATTACATACAACGGCTTCGGCCGGACGAAACAGTTGGAAGCGGACTATGCGGTGGCCTGCATCAATCTCTCGATGCTCCGAAAGATCTCGGTCACACCTGAGTGGCCGGAGGGGAAGAGCTACGCCATCCGGCACGTTCCCTACTATTCCAACACTCGTGTCATCTTCCAGTCCCGGAGCCGCTTCTGGGAAAGAGACGAGTTGAGCCCGAACCGGGTATTCGGACAGCCCGGCCTGTCCACGGTCTGGCAAATGGCTGCGGAAGTGGATACGGGAAGGGGCTTGCTGGAAGGGGCAGCGCCCGGCGTCGTTTCGGCGCAGCAAGCGCTGAAGACCTTTCGGGCACTTTATCCTGGGAAATCACAGGACATCGAACAGGCTTACGTCGTCAACTGGGCGCTGGACCCCTGGGCCGCTCTCTGTGAGACGACGCTTTACGCCCCGGGGCAGCTTCGAAAAATCTGGCCGCACGTTATCGAGCCGGTCGGGCGAATCTACTTCGCCGGCGCCTACGCGGACAATCTGAATTGGGGGATGGAGGCGGCCACGAGATCCGCCAATCGGGTGGCTGATGCCATCAACGAGGCCTAACGTCTGAGTCCTCCGTATGTGACCCGCACGGTCACCGTCGGTGGTCATTGTGCTGGGGTGACTTCGCCGTTCAGACCGAATCCTGCCTCCTCCAGCGCACGGCTTGCGCCCAACCGATACACGCCCGGCGCGGGCATGATCGCGGTCCAGACCAAGGACGTGAGAGTGCTTGACAGATTCCGATATAGGAATATGATTACACCATGCCCCGTGCCGCGACGAGCTCTGATGTGTTCAATGCTGTCGCCGAACACCAGCGGCGGGCGATCCTCGACTTCCTGGCCGGGGACGAGCGCCCGGTGAACGATCTCGTGAATGCTCTTGGATTGGCGCAGCCGTCAGTCTCGAAACATCTACGGGTGCTCCGCGACGTCGGTCTGGTGCGGGCCAGACGCGACGGGCGTCAGATCCTGTATCGCACGAACGCCTCGGCCATCAGGCCCTTGTACGAATGGGCCGGCACGTTCGAGCGCTTCTGGGGTCAGCAACTTCGCCGGATTAAAGAACGCGCCGAATCGAGCCATCGTCCGGCGCGCGAAGGCGGGGATCGGCCACACAAGCCTGAGAAACACAAGCACTAGGCGCTTTCGCTACGGCATGGGAACGCGCGGGATTCCAAGGAGGAATATATGGCCCCGACCACATCGACTATTGACGAACTGACGTTGAGCGTCACTCAAGAGGTCCAAGTCAACGCTCCGCTCGAGGCGACATTCGCCGCGCTTCTCGAGGAGATGGGACCACACAACGTGGCGAAAAACGGTGCCCCGATGCCCATGAAGATTGAGGCGAGACCGGGAGGACGTTGGCTGCGCGACCTGGGCCAAGACAACGGACACCTATGGGGACATGTCCAGGCCATCAAGCGGCCTACGCTGCTCGAGATCACGGGACCGCTGTTCATGTCGTACGCCGTGGTCTCGAACATTCAGTACCGCTTGACCCCCGTGGACGGTGCAACGCTCATCACCTTCAAGCACAGCGCGATGGGGCTGATTCCACACGATCATCGGACCGGTCTCGCGAGTGGTTGGACACTTCTGCTCGAGCGGGTTCGCAGGAGCGCGGAAACCGCCGCGCGCACGTAAAGACGGAGGCCTCGCCGGATGAAGGAGTACCTGTTCGACGCGCCGAGGCGGAAAGCAAAGCCTTGCGGGCCTCTTCGAGGGCAGGAGCCATCTGCTCGTGTATCACTTCATGTTCGACCCCACCCGGAGCGAAGGCTGCAAGAGCTGCTCGTTTTTGGGCAGACAACTACGCAGGTATCATCATCCATCTCGCGCGATAACCCTGTCGCACGCGAGAGAGCCCGAGCCTCCTGGCCTGCTCGGTCTTGTTGATCAGTAGCTCCCGATCCGCGTCTGAATGTCGTCCGCACGTTGGCTGGCTCGGAACTCGATGATCCGAAAGTCGGCAAGGCCGTGCTCGTAGAACGGATCTTCCTCGACGATGGCTTCGATGTGCCGTCGACTCTGGCCGACCGCTAGGATGATCCCGCCATCGCGCGGTATCTTTCGACCCGAGACCAGGAAATTGCCGGAAGCGTAGTACTTCTTCAAGAAAATGACGTGCGCGGCCATGTGCGCGTCAACCTCGACGAGGTCGGCCTTGTAGGTGAGCTCGATGACGAACATGGCCGCTCAGCTTGCACTAATTACACCGCGTCGTAAAGGGGGAACAGGACGAAGGGGGAACAGTCCACTTCGATGACCGCGGCGTGCTGCGGCGCGCCGGGGCATACGCCGCCACGAAGCGCGACATGGTTCGGTGTTTTAGCCCGTTATGCGGCTCGTTACGAGAGCTTTGTACTCGTTTGTGGCTGCTGTGCCGATGGCAATGCCCAGGAGGATGCGACCCGAGCCGCATAACGGGCGAGGCGCGCGGAGCGCGCCCAGTAAGCACTGCCTAACCAGCCGAGGGGCTCTGCCCCACGGTGTATCCGCGTGAGCGGCGGGGATATCAAGGGGCAGAGTCCCTTGGCTGGTTCAGTGCCCACAACGCTAGCGACGACACGTCTTTGATGAACAGGCGATTGCCTGAGATGGCCGGCTGAGCCCAGGTCGCACTGTCTGCGACCCTGTACCGCCTCAGTGGTTGGAATCCAGTCCGGCCGCTCTTGGCCACGATCAACTCGGCATCGTCGTTCAAGAGGAAGAGGAGGTCGCCCGCCTTCACGACCGCGGTGTTCGTCGCTTCGCGTGGCTGGCCAAGCCAGAGGGTCTTGCCGGTCCGAGCATCGAGCGCGAAGAACTGCCCGCTGGCGCGGTGCGATAAGCCGAATAACGCGCCGCCGATCACGACCGGGTTGCTCAAGTACATCGAGACGTCCTTCGTTTGCCAAACTGTCTCTGCCACCCACTTGCCATCGCGCCTCGCTGGCCTGAAGGCGGTCACGCCCACGTTTAGACCGCTCACGATGATCGTCTCTTCGTACAGAACTGGCATGGTCCCGCCGACGCCGCCGGGCCACGGATACTCCCATAGCAGACCGCCGTCGGCTACCGAAACACCAATGACGTTCTTCTGAGTCACAGACACAACTTGGCGGGTTCCGCCGAGCGTGACAACGATTGGCGACGCGAAGAACCCGTCGCCGCCAGCGGTCCACTTGACGTCACCGGTATTCGCGTCGAACGCCGTCAGGGGGCGATAGTTGCCAGGGTGTACGATCACCACGGCCTGCCGCCGCATGACCAGCCCCAGCACATCGCGAAGCGCCCTTTCGCCACTCGCGCCTGACTCCGTCAAATCGCCGCGCACGGCGTCCCGTTCGTCGGCCTCCAGCAGTCGGGACACCATGTCCACGGACCACCAGCTGACTCGGCGCATCGCCGGACCGCGACTCACTTCGTCGCCCATGCCACACCGCGGCTCACTCGCATCACGGCGCCATAGAAATCGGCTGCTGCCTGAATACCCTTCGCGGTCACGCGCACCATTCGCTTGGGACGCCCCCCCGCTGCGGCGTAGGATTCCCCATCCGTGTCTTGATGAAGCCCTTCGCCTCCAAACGATCTAAGGTCGTATAGAGCGCTCCGATGGAGCAACGGCGCCTAGTGGCGTCCTCGATCTCCTGCCGGATCGCAACGCCATAGGCGTCTTCGCCCAAGCGTGCAGCCGCGGTGAGCATCAGGTACTCGAACTCCCCGAGCATAATTACTATCACATTGCGGTTCTAATCGCAGCCTATGTCAAGGTCGCCCTGCGTGCGCGTGAGTGTCAAGGTTCGGGTCACCACGCTCTTTGCATTCGCGCGGTTCACCCCAGTCCCGCCGCTCGCGCGACAGCCTTCGGCCGCGCCGCTGCGCCCGAGTCCCAGGCGCGCCGTCACCGACCAGCGTTACGACCGTCTCCAGCGTGCCCCGCGCCCGTGGCCTTCCACCGTGATAGCCTCCTCCTGCTTCATCTGACGCAGTACGTGTCGAACCATGTCTCGGCTCACGCCAGGACAGTCTGCTTCTAGATCTGAGATCGTGAATGGTGCTGACGGCCTCGGGCTTCGCCCAAGCGGCGGATGGTTTCAAGCGCCGGAGAGGCAAAGGACAGGCGGCTGAGGTACTGCTGAGAGAATGAAGGCATGAGCCGTCAATAGAGGTAATCAGAATGTCATTTTACCCCTACTTGCCGTTTGGTTACCTCTATTGGCGCCGTTTACGCGGATGTCGTGACGGGCGGCGGTGAAAGCGACGGCACTAGTGTGTCGGCAGCCCGCGGGTCGGCGGCCACGGCCTTCATGACGTCCAGCGCGAGCGCGAGCAGGCCGCGAGCGTCGAAGAGGAACGACGGCGCATCGCCGACTCGCGCCCCCGCATTGTTCGTCCGCGTCAAATAGGTATCGACCAGGCGTGCGAAGAAACGGTCCGGCCAGTTGGCGTGCGCACCCAGATTGGTGTCGACTTCCTCCATGGCCCGCCACGTGCAGCTCCCGTCGATTTCGATCGGCACGCGGTATCGCGCCACCCGCTTCTCGGGAATATCGACGATGTGCTCGGCGTAGTGGAGGAACGTCACGTTGTCGTGATCGGAGCCGAGCAGGAGGACCTTCCCGCCGAGCGCCGTGAACCGGTCGAGCGCCGATCCGGAGCCGAACGCATAATCCCACGGCTGACTCTCGATCAGATGATGCGCGTGCCGGCCCCAGACGACGAAGCGCGCCACGTGGGGATTGACAAGTGCGCCGGGGTACGAGCGCAGCAGCTCCACGAGCGCGCCGTTCTCGCGATCGGCGCGCGCGGTCAACGGGTCGAATGCCGGAAGCTTCTCGACGAGCTCGCGCTCCTCTGCGGGCGTCAGGTGGCCGCGCCCCACCTCGTCGTAGTATCTCGGACAGCTCGCGTACATCATCAGCGTGCCGTCGGTCGTCAGCGCGTCCTTCAATGCCAGATGGATCTGGTCGGGGCCTCCAGCCACTTCCCCGACCGCGCGCACCGACGCATGCAGCATGATCGTGTCGCCCGGTACCACACCGAGTTGGCGGAAGCCGTTCGCGAGCTCGCTTCGGGAATACATAAGACGACGCTCCTTCGCCTCGCCGGTCGGCGAGGCGGCACGCTCGAGCGTAGCGGCGCTGAGCTCCTCGCGCTCACCGGCGAATCGCACGCGAGGATCGCGATCGATGTCGTGCACCGGTGGGGTCTTCCTACTTCTCATTGCCAGGCGGATACAACTGCCAGAACACTGGATCCGACTCGATCCATTCTCTTGCCGGCGTTGACCACCTGGGACGCACCGCAAATACCCGAGCTTCTGGCCCGGCTTTCGCCGCGGCGGCGTCGGCCTCCTCGCGGCTGGACGCTGTCCTGAACGTAAAGCTGGTGCCATCCGGCGCCTCGAACACGGTGCCACCGTTCGTCGGATTGGCTTTCGTCACGCTGATCACGAGAAACCGTCCGCGACCGAGCAGCCATGGCGCGCCCCGCGTGAAGTCCGAACGGTAGTTCGCGAACACCTCAACTGGCGCTCGAGTGAGTACAGCCTTACGTTTCGACGCTTCGGTGAGCGCCGCGATCAATGGCGTGTTGCCGGCATAATCGTCGTGGATCTGCTGCTGCTCGGCGGTTGAACGATAGCCATTGAAGAACCAGACTTCTTTTGGACCGGTGAGCGATTCGATCCCGAGGTACGGATGCGGGCATTTCAGTTCGAAACAGATGCGGGTGATCTCCTCCTCGACGGCCGTGTAAGCGGCCTCATTTCCAGGCGTTATCGCTTCGCGGTAGATCTGGAGGATCTGCGGGGGCTGCTCTTGCGCGCTGATCTGCATCGTGAGCCCTACCAGGACGGCACAGCACGAGCGCATCTGGACGGCCGAAATATAGCATGGCCGTTCTCCGTGCGGAGAGCGACCGTTTCACTTCGTTACATTCCAGCAACAATTGGGAAACCTTCGCTCCTGACACTCTAGATCTGTCAGGGCAGTGCGAGGCCAGTGCCTGCCCGACCGGTAGGGGGGCGATTGACAAAGATTACGTTTGCCGTCGCCGCGCTGATTGCGATCGGTGTCACCGCACTCCTGTGGAGTCGAGCGGCCTGGACCCAATCAGAGGGCGGCGCGGCTGGAGCGGAGGTGGTACGCGTGGTTCGGCGTGACATCGCGTATGTCGTCAAAGCGACTGGAATTGTCAAGCCGCGCGTGGGCGCCGAGGTGAATGTGGGTTCCCGGGTTTCCGGCGAAGTCAAGCGCCTCTACGTCCGCATCGGAGACCGCGTCAACAAGGGACAGCTGCTCGCAGAGCTCGACGCCCGTGACCTGATCGCTCGCCGCGATGAAGCGACTGCCGCGTTGCAACAGGCCGACGTGAATCTGAGCTATGCCCAGACCGACCTTCAGCGCAAACGCGCGCTCGGTGCAGCCGGCGTTCTGTCACGGAGCGACCTGGACCTCGCGGAGCGCGCCGTCGCTGTGGCCGAACAGCAAGTCACGGCCGCACAGGCCAGCCTGGCGTACGCGACGACGCAGGTCGCTTACACACGGATCGTCGCGCCGATCGCGGGCGTCGTCGCGTCGGTCTCGACAGAAGAGGGTGAGACCGTGGCCGCGAGCTTTGAGGCGCCAACCTTCGTGACGCTCCTCGATCTCTCCCGCCTCGAAGTCTGGGGCTACGTGGATGAAACCGACATCGGACGGATTCGCGTCGGACAGAAGGCCAGATTTACGGTGGACACCTATAGCGATCACGAGTTCGAGGGTCGTGTCACCGCCGTATACCCGAAAGCGGAGATTCTGGACAACGTCGTCAACTACGTGACCGTGGTGAGATTCGAGCCACCGCATGATCGCACCCTCCGTCCAGAGATGACCACGACCGTGCGGATCGCGCTTGACACGCGTGAGAACGTGCTGGCGCTCCCCATTCGTGCTCTGCGCCGGGAAGGTGACCGATCCTTCGTCTTGTCTCGACGTGGCGACGCGATCGAACGGCGGCTCGTGACCACGGGCAGCCGAGACGAGAGCTATTGGGAAATCGTCGACGGTCTGCGCGAAGGCGACCAGGTGTTGATCGGGGACGTGAAGAACGAGGTGGTCATCGATGATCGAGCTGCACGCGATCAGTAAGACGTACACGCGACCGAGCGGCGACACCGTACACGCGCTGTCCGATCTCTCGCTTCGGATCGACCGCGGTGAATTTGTGGCCATTGTCGGCGCATCTGGATCGGGCAAGTCCACGCTGATGAATCTGCTCGGCCTGCTCGATCGGCCCACCGAGGGTCGGTACCTGTTCGACGGCCGGGATGTGGCGAGCCTCGACGTGGCCAATCAGGCACGATTCCGCAACAGGTACGTCGGCTTTATCTTTCAGGTCTTCCACCTGCTTCCAAGGACGAGCGCCCTCGAGAACGTCGAGCTGCCGCTCCTCTATTCCGATCGAGCGTCGACCACCGGCCTCGGACGAAGGGCGTTGGAGGCGGTTGGGCTTGCTGATCGCCTGTACCATACGCCGTCAGAGCTCTCCGGCGGTCAGCAGCAGCGCGTCGCGATCGCGCGGGCGCTGGTCAATGAACCAGACCTGCTGCTCGCGGACGAGCCGACAGGCAATCTCGACGCCCAGTCCGCGAGTGAGGTCATGGACATCTTTGATGCCCTGAACCGGTCTGGCCGGACCGTCGTCCTCGTCACTCATGATCTGGCAGTCGCAGCACGCGCGCGTCGGGTTGTGCGACTCAAGGGCGGCCGTGTTGTCGCAGACGCGCGCCCCACCGAGCCGAAGGACGCGCTCGAGGAGGTTCAATGAGTACGAGACGCCTGGTCGCCCATAGCGTTCAAGCCTTGGCCAGGTACCGACTGCGCACCTGCTTCATCATGGTGGGTAGCCTGGTGGGCGTGGCTGCGCTGACGTTCGTCGTGTCGGTTGGTCAAGGCGCCAAGCGCAAGATGCTCACCACCGTCCGCCAGATCTTTGGAGAGTCGTCGATTATGATCGGCGCTGGCGGCCATCAGATGATGGGGGGCCCTCGCCCCGGTGCCGCGCGCCTGACGCTCGACGACATCGAGGCTGTGGCAAAGGCCCTGCCGGAGGTCGAGCTCTGGGATGCGCAACAAACCATGTCGGCGTCCGTCCGTCGCGGTGATGCGACGGCCACGGCACGCGTGCTCGGGCAGTCTGAACGATCCGAGCGCGTCCGGGGGCGCAGCGTATCGCGCGGCGTGTATTTCGACGCGGGGGCCGTGAAGCGCTTGGAGCGCGTGGCGCTCATCGGCGAGACCGTGGCCAAGGACTTGTTCGAAGACGAGGATCCGTTGGATGCCGGGATCTTGATCGAATCGGTGCCCTTTACGGTGATCGGGGTCCTCGAGCCCTTCGGCACCGACCTCCACGGCATGGATCGCGACAACGAGATTGTGGTGCCTGTCTCCACCCTCATGCGCCGGCTCACGAATGTCGACACCATCGCCGCGGCCAGGCTGCTGGTGAAGGACCCCCAGCGCATCGAGGACACCGCACGTGAAATCACCCGACTGCTGCGCGCCCGGCACGCCCTCGCTGTGGGCCAACCAGACGACTTCAGCATTCTCACGCCCGTGGAAGTGCAACGGATGGTGGGCACGGTTCAACGCGTGCTGTCGTTGTACTTGCCCTTGGCCGCAGCCGTCACACTGGTCGTAGGAGGCATCGTCGCGGCCACCCTGATGCTGGCCTCGGTGAACGCCCGCGTCGGCGAAATCGGATTGCGCCGCGCCGTCGGCGCGCACCCGCAGGACATCCGATTGCAGTTCCTCGTCGAGACCGCGGTCACGACGGCTGGCGGCGGCCTGGGTGGCATCGTCCTCGGGCTGGCGGCAGGCCAGCTCGTCGCGACCCGCTTGGAGCTCGGCGCCGTGTTCTCGTGGAGCGCCGTGCTGCTTGGGCTCCTGATGTCCGGGCTGACGGGGCTCCTGGCCGGCGTCGTCCCCGCGCGCCGGGCCGCGCGTTTGCTCCCTGCCGATGCGCTTCGATGAGGCGGGCCGACGTCTCGGATCATCGCTCAGGCCGCTGCTCGTCCATAAGGTTCGAACCATCCTTGCGTTGTCCGGTGTCGCCGTCGGTGTCGCGGCTGTCGTCGTGTCCAGTGCGATCGGCCGGGGGGCGCAGCAGGAAATGGTCCGGACAATCGAGCGTATGGGCACGAACCTGCTCATCGTCAAACCACTTCCGGTGAAGCGGCTCGTGGCGAGACAGGCGGTGAGCGGACTCGCGACGACGCTCCGCATCGAGGATTACGAAGCGATCGCAGGACTGGCGCTCGTCGCAGCCGCCGCGCCGGGCGTCGAGGGCAATGCAAGGGTGAAGGTGGGCACAATCGCCATGATGACGACCGTGCGCGGCACCACACCTGTCTTCCCGTCGGTGCGCCGCTTTCAGATCGCTGCGGGACGCTTCTTCGACATGGAAGACGTTCGTCGGTCGCGGCGCGTCGCGGTGCTGGGTGCCCGCGTCACCGATGCCCTTTTTGAGGGTCAGCAGCCCGTCGGTCAAGAGATTCGAATTCGTGGCGTGCCCTTCGACATCATCGGCGTCCTGCAGGCCAAGGGCACCACCACCGATGGCGCCGACGAGGATAATCAGATCCTCGTGCCGATCCGGACCGCCTTGCGTCGCATCTTCAACACGACCTGGCTGACGACCGTCTACGTGAGCGTGAGGGAGCCGGCCCGGATGAACGACGCGGAGACCGACATTCAGGACCTCCTGCGCGCACGGCATCAGCGTGGTCTCGACAGCAGGACCGATGACTTTGCCGTCCAGAACACGGCGAAGATCCGAAGCGTCCAACAGGAGATGACCGAATCTCTCAGCCTCTTTGCGGCAGGTCTCGCGGCCATCGCGCTGCTCGTCGGCGGAATCGGTATTCTGGCGCTGATGCTGCTCTCGGTTCGGGAGCGCACGAGTGAGATTGGTCTGCGGATGGCCGTCGGGGCGCAGCCGCGGGACATCTTGGCCCAGTTCCTCGTCGAGGCCAGCGCGCTGGCGCTCGCTGGTTGGACGAGCGGCATCGTGCTTGGGGGCGCGGCAGCTCTGGCTGTGGCGCTCGGCACGACATGGACGGTGGGCGTCCCCGTCACAGCGGTCCTGGCGTCATTCGGGATGGCCGTCATCATCGGACTTGGCTTCGGGGCCTTGCCCGCTCGGAGCGCGGCGCAGATCCCGCCAATCCAGGCGTTGCTGAGGACATGATGGACAGCGGCAGTGGCAGCGCCACCGGCCGGCATTCTGCGCGCACGCGCGTCCTGATCATCGATGATGACGAGCGACTAAACGCGCTGTTGACGGAGTATCTCGGTCGTTTCGGCTTCTCAGTGCGCGCGGTCGATCATCCTCATGCCGGGCTCCGCGCGCTCAAGGCCAATCCGCCCGATCTCGTCATACTCGACATCATGCTCCCGGAGATGGACGGTCTCGCCGTGTGCCGCAAAGTTCGAGAAACCAGTCGGATTCCGATCATCATGCTCACGGCTCGTGGCGACGTCGCCGATCGCATCGTCGGGCTCGAGCTGGGTGCGGATGACTATCTGCCCAAGCCGTTTGAGCCGCGTGAGCTCGTCGCGCGGATGCAGGCGGTGCTGCGCCGAGGCGCACACGAAGGCGAGGAGATCGTGCGAGTGGGCTCATTGGAGGTGAACTGGACAACCCGGTCGGCGTCGCTGAACGGGCGAGCGCTCGCGCTGACAACCGCTGAGTTCGAGATTCTCGGGCTCCTCGTGCGAAACCGCGGACGTGTGCTGAGTCGGGACCGCATCATGGAAGCCATGCGCGGCGTCGACTGGGACGCGTACGACCGCTCGATCGATGTGCTCGTCAGTCGTGTGCGCCAGAAGCTCGGCGACGATGCGAAACGTTCGACGTTCATTCGGACCGTGCGCGGGATTGGCTACAGCTTCACGGGAGGCGGTCGTGATTGACCGCCCGTCAGCCTGCCTCAGCGCGGGTCGCGCTGTTCCCTCGAACGACGCCAATCGGCGCCGCTCTGGGGTCCGCGAATCGGTGTTCGCCAAGCTCGTGGCGGTGATGGTCACGATGGCCGCGAGCCTCCTGCTCCTCGTGGGCGGCTTCTTCTGGCTCGTCGGGGGCCCCACCAAAGGGTCGATCGAGCGCGTGCTCGAGGAGCAGGCCCGCACGATCGCGGCCACGTCGCCTGATGCAGACACGGCCACGAAACTTGGGGCTCGCCTCGGTGTCCAGGTGCGTTATGAGGGGCCGGCCGGCAGTTGGTCGACGGCCAGCGATCTGCCGACCATTGACGACGTCGGGCAGCGCCGACTGCGAGGATGGGCTCGTATCATCCACGAACGTCCCTACTACGTCGTGCCGGGACCGGATGGCGGCTCCTACCTGTTTGCCTGGAATCTCTCGCGCGCGATGCAGGGAGCTCACACCAGGCTGCTGATCCTGCTCTTGCTGGTGATAACCGCGGTCGTGCTCACCGCCCACACGGTTTTGAAGCGCCAGCTGCGGCCCCTACGTGAACTGAGCGACGGCGTAGCCCGGCTGGGCGCCGGTGAGCTCGATGTGGCGCTGCCCCATCACACCCGCGACGAATTCGGCAGACTCACCGAGGCGTTCAATCACATGGTCGGTCGGGTCCGGGAGATGATCGCCGCCCGGGATCAACTGCTGCTCGACGTCAGTCACGAGCTCCGGTCGCCGCTGACGCGCATGAAAGTCGCGCTCGAGCTCGTAGGCGATGTCGACATGAGGGCGCGCATGTCCGCCGAATTGGCCGAGATGGAGACCATGGTCGGTGAGCTGCTCGAGCTCGAACGACTGCGTGACGGTCATGGGATCGAAACGGCGCGTCAGAATGTGGTCTCGATTCTCGACGAGGTCGCTCGGAACTTTCACGATCGGCCACCGGGCGTTCACGTGGCCCAGACGATGCCGGAGATCCTCGTGGAGATTGATGCAGACCGGATGCGGACGGTCCTTCGAAATCTCTTGGAGAACGCCATCAAGTACTCGCTACCTGACAGCCGTGCCGTCGAGGTCGCCGCTGCTCAGCATGGCGGTCGGGTCGTCATTCGCGTCACCGACGATGGTCCGGGCATCCCCGAACGCGACAAGCCGAGCCTCTTTGCACCGTTCTTCCGCGTGGATCGCTCGCGGTCCAAGAAGACGGGCGGTTACGGTCTCGGTCTCAGTATCTCGAAACGCATCGTCGAGGCGCACGGCGGCACGATTACCGTCGAGAATAGTGCCAAGCGTGGAGCGTCATTTGTGGTGACGTTGCCGAAGCCTGGATGACAAACGAATGAAGCAAGTTTCCCCGCCTGACTCACTCCTCCCCGTACTGGAAAACCCGCTCCAGCGGGATGTCGAACACCCGCGCCATCCGGAACGCGACTTCCAGCGACGGCGAGTACTTGTTCCGCTCGATCGCGTCTACGGTCTGACGCGTGACGCCGACCCGGGTTAGTGGCCCCTGCCGAGGATGTCATGGATCGCCTCATCGCGCTTCGGCACGAGTAGTCGCCAAAGGTTTAGCCGAAGCTCGGCATGGCGCGACGGGAACCTTAAGCTCATCAGGCTCTTCAAGCTCTACGTGGTTTGGCCTTGCAAGCGCCGGACTTCTAAACGGCTATCACTTGTACGCAGAAATTGCCAAATACCATCTATAGGTGGTATAGTGTGACGGTACGGCGGTCAGCGACTGGGATGAGGTTTGGCCCGTCGAGAGCGGGGTCGCATTTCGTCCTTCGCGATGCGCTCGACGATATCTGTGAGGTGTCTATGAGCGGCTGAGAGGTCCCTGAGGTCTTGGACGAAGACGACGCGATGATTGTCGGGGGGCTGCGTAGGTAACTCGAACAGGTCGACGACCGACACGCCGAGAGCGTCGGCGAGGCTCAGGACCACAATAACGGTGGGGTTCGCGTGTGCGTGCGCGATGTCCTGGTAGTGATTTGTGCTGATCTTGGCGCGTTCGGCGAGGGCCCGCTGGGTGAAGCCACGCTCAAGGCGGAGACGCTCCAGTCGTCTGGCGAACGGCTCGAGCGTCGGGAAAGCGGCCTGCTCGGTCTTCCGGGGTGACCTCCGACGAGGTACGCCTGCTTGGGACTGTCGCATTGCATCGCGCCGATTCGACGCCGTGTCAAGTACGGTGATACCAACTATAGATGGTAACAGGAAACGATGAGGGAGAGGTGATGCCTGCACGAATTCACAACGGGCGTCGACGCTCGACTGGGCGGGGGCGCGACGTAAAGCTGGTCCTCGAGGAGCTGTGTGCGCCGGCGAAGGCGCTCGAGGTCTGTGTTCACCGATGTGCCGTTCCGACCGTACAACTGGCCATCGACATCATCCTCCGTGATGCGGCGCAAGCCGCGCATGTGATACAGCAAGCATCCCTGGAGCTCTCGCGGCAACTCCAGCCGTCCTGGTCTGCGCGTAGAGCGTCAGGAGCCTGGCTGTCTCGATCACGCCGAATGCGAAGCTCTGCGCGAAGAGGCGGCCCTCCACCCAAGCGTCGCATGTGAAGGCGAGGCACCCAGAGGGCGTGACAGTCGCTCCCGCTGAGAATCCGTGAGCCTGATCGCATCAGCGGGCGCATCAATCACATCACGCGAATGGATGAGCCAGCTCCCGCCGGATGCTGTCCGTCCCTCTGCATTGTGCGCTGTGACATGAACTGGGACCTGACCCCCTCGAGCGATGGTGATCGACGGTCATTTACGCGATCGATCACGATGACGCGATCTCCCCCAACTCATTGATCTGTTGGATCTTGGTCGCACTCCGTCTCGCCTAGTCGCGCTCGGGGTCCGCTGCGGTTAACCAGGCTGGACTCGAGCCACGTCGCGACGCGTGATACGCGTGGCGCGAACCCTGGAAGCGCCACCTCATCTGTAGCATGGCGCGGTGGTGTCACACCGCATTTGCCGGCGGACCGAGCAACCTCTTCCAGGATCGTGCGGACGCTTTGCTCCACGTCGAGGTGGGCAGTGTCAACCACAAGGTGTTCCCGATCCCACGCGCGGTAGTCCCGCTCCGTCACTTCTTGCCACGTCGGTAATCTGTGGCCGCTGATATCCGGAGCACGTGATTCGATGCGACGTCTGTGCTCGTCGGCATCTGAGCACACGACCTCGACGTCGAGTGCCGGAGCACCCGCGCGGCCGGCAACGGACCGCCATTCACTCCGGGTAAGTGGCCAGGGATTCACGGAATCAGCAACAACGATACTACCAAGGCGCAGATTGTCCTCCGCCAAGGCGTAAGCGACGGAGTACCCCTCACCTTCCACCCGCCATCCGGCGTTGCGCAAGGCTTGCTCGATTGAGTCGATCCGGACATACACGGCGGCCGCGGCGCGCGCCAGCGTGCGCGCGATCGTGGTCTTGCCGACGCCAGGAAGGCCGCTCAGAACGATCAGCATCGGAAGCAAGTCTATGTCGGGTATACAGCAACACATTCACTTAATCGCGCTGACCTTCACACATCCGTCAAGTGGTCGATACCTCGAAGATACGTCGCCGACACCGTCCCGTCGCGCCGCTTGCCTAGCCTGACTGGCGTCGTCCGCTCCACAGCAAGGGCGACCTGTAAACGGACGGCACCCGAGGAGCGGCGTGATGAGTAGAGCAGCGCATCGCATGAGACTTCTGCTGGCGATCTTGACCGTCGCGGCCACGCTGGCCGCGGCGAACTCCGCACTCGGTCAGACGGCGAATGGCACGCTGACCGGTACGGTGACCGATGCGCAGGGCGGCGCCCTGCCAGGCGCCACGGTCGTGGTGGTCTACGCACCGACCGGTGCGCGCAGCGAGACCGTGACACGCGCCCACGGCCGGTACACCGTGCGCGGCCTTCCACCTGGCGGGCCGTACACCGTGACCGCGACCCTACCGGGCTTCCGCGAGGCCGGCGCCGAGATGACCGTTTCCACCGGAGGCGACGAGCGGCAGGACTTCACGCTGGAGCTCGCCAGGATCTCCGACGCGCTGACCGTCCGGGCGGGCACCGCGCTCGCCCGCGAGCGGAAGCGCGCCGCCTCCAGCATCGGCGATGTCGTCTCCGCGGACGCGGTGGGGCGCTTTCCGGACGCGAACGCAGCCGAGGCGCTGCGCCGGATTCCGGGCGTCTCGCTCGAGATCGATCAGGGCGAAGGCCGATTCGTGGTGGTGCGCGGGATCGACGCAACGCTGAACAACGTGACGCTCAACGGCCAGATCGTGGGCACGCCCGCCGAGTTCGGCACGCGAGGGGTGTCGATGGACTCGGTACCGGCCGACCTCATCTCGCGTCTCGAAGTAACCAAGGCCGTGACGCCCGACATGGACGCCAACGCGATCGGTGGGAACATCAACATCGCGACGCTGGGCGCCTTCGATCGCCCGGACGGTCTGTTCTCGGGAACACTACGCACCGGGTACAACGAGCTGAGTGGGCGCGCGCCGTTCAGCGCCAACGTGTCGTACGGCCGGGTGCTCGGTGCGAACCGCCAGTGGGGCCTGATGATTGGCGGCAGCTTCTCGCAGCGGCGCTTCGACTCGGAGCTCTATCGCATCTCGGGCGATAGCTGGGCCAACTTCAACGGCTTCTTCGTCCCGCAGAACCAGGCGCTCTTCCTCTACGACGTCGAGCGGCGGCGCCAGGGTGTGAACGCTGCGCTCGCCTTCCGCCCGGCGAGCAGCCACGAGCTGACGTTCCACGTGAATCACAACCTGTTTCGAGACATCGAGGGGCGGCAGCAGGTGGAGTTCGACCTGACGCGCGGCACGCTCAGCAACCAGACGGCCACGTCGGGCCGGTTTAGCGGTGGCCGGGCATCGCGCGAGTATCGCGATTACGAGCAGGAGCACACGATCAACGCGCTGATGGTGAGTGGCGATCACCTCGCCGCCGGGTCGCTCGTCGACTGGAGCGTCGGCTTCAGCCGCGGGCAGCGCGACACGCCGCGGCGCGGGGACTGGGAATTCCGCTCCGGCGCCGACGCGTTTCCGAACACCTACGACGTGTCGGACCCGACGAGACCGATCGTCACGCCGCACCCTGATTTCTACACCGCCTCTGCGTATCCGTTCCGTCGGGTGCGCTTCCGGACCGATCTCGAGCGCGAGGACGTGATCACGGCCGAGACCAGCCTGCGGCGAGAGGCGTCGGTCGGCGAACGGCGGGCGTCCTGGAAGGCGGGCGCAAAGGTCGTGGCCCGCGACAAGACACAGGATCGTGAAAATCAGAACTTCACAGGGTCCGGCTTCTCACTCGCGGACTTCGGCTTGGGCGGCCAGGGTCCCGACGACTTCTTCGAAGGCCTGAGGCCCTTCGGACCCACGCTGAACCTACCGGCGCTCCAGCAGTTCTTCACTGCCAACCGAAGCTTCTTGGACTTCGACGCGCTCGGCAGCCAGAACGACTCGCTGACGCAGGACTTCGAGGCCGACGAGACGGTCGTCGCCGGTTTCCTGATGGGCCAGCTCGACTTCGAGCACTGGAACCTGCTCGCGGGTATCCGGGTCGAGCGCACGAGCGGTACCTACCATGCCAACGAGCTCCTCTACGAAGATGGGACGTTCACCGGGAACATCCGCCCGGCCACGGGCGAGACGTCGTATACCGACGTACTGCCCGGCGTGCACCTGAACTTCTTTCCGCGGCAGAACCTCGTGGTGCGGGTGGCATGGACGAACACCCTCGGCCGTCCGTCGTATGCGGACCTGGCGCCCATTGCCGCCCTCGATGACATCCAGAACGAAGACGGCACCTTCGTCGGCGGCCTCTCCTCCGGCAACCCGAGGCTGAAGCCCTACGAATCGATGAACATCGACGCCTCGATCGAGTTTTACCTGGGCTCCGGACTGCTTGCCGTCGCGCCTTTCTACAAGCGCATCGACAATCCGATCTACGATCTCCGCTTCACGGAAACAAACGTGACCTACAACGACCGGTTCTATGAACGTCTCGGCTTCGCACGGCCCGAGAACGCGGACGCCGGCCGCATCGCGGGCGTCGAGCTGACGTACCAGAATTACTTCTCGTTTCTCCCATCACCGCTCGACGGCCTCGGCGTGAACGTCAACTACACGGCCACCGATTCGGCCGTGACGCTCTTCGAGCGCGACGATGAGCTGCCGTTCTTCAAGCAGTCGGACCACATCGGCAACGTCGCGCTGCTCTACGAGAAGTTCGGCCTGGCCACGCAGATCTCGATGTCGTTCAACAGCCCTGCGCTGGGCGGGGTCGGCTCCGACACCGACAGCGACGGCTACGACGACTGGTATCGGGTGGTGGACCTGAAGCTCAGCGCGCCGATCACCCGCAGCCTTCGCGGCCTGTTCGAGGTCTCAAACATGAACAACGAGCACCGGTTCGAGTACGCGGGGGTCGCCGATCGCCGCACGGCCGACGAGGGCTACTCCTGGAGTCTGTACGCCGGCGTAGACTGGCGGCTGCGATGAGCCGACGCGACCTGACGGCATCGATAGGTACGGCGCTGATCGCGGCGTTGCTTGGCGCCGTCGTAACCGGCGCCGGCAGCTTCACCGGCCATATGCACGCGACCGGTCAGAGGTCGAGCCCGGCCAACCGACACGTCATCCTCATCTCGATCGACGGCTTCGCCGCCTTTCATCTCGCGAACGAGGCGATCGACCTGCCGAACATCCGGGCGCTCGCGAAGGCAGGCGCCGTGGCCGAGAGCAGCGAGACGGTGTTTCCGAGCGTGACACATCCGTCGCACACGACGCTCGTTACCGGCGTCACGCCGCGCCGGCACGGGGTCGTCGGCAACAACGTGACCGATCGGCGGACCGGCGAGCGGTTTCACATCACCAACCTGCCCCGTCGTCAATCGGTTCGCGTGCCAACGCTCTTCGACGCGGTCAAGCGTGCAGGCCACCGCACCGCCGCGTTCTTCTGGCCCGAGACCAGGGACGACTCCGCGATCGACGACAACATTGCCGAGGTCTTTCTGCCGGAGGGCGGAGCCGATCCCCGAGCAGTGACGCCTGGCTTGCTCGATGAGCTCCGTCGGGCCGGCGTGCCGATCGACACGTACTATGCGTTCTACGACGACCCGTTCGGCCATGGCGCGGGAGACCTCGCGCTCACGCAGGCCGCCGCACATGTCTTCGCCGACCGGACGCCTGCGCTCATGGCAACCCATCTCCTCGTCACCGACAAGGTCCAGCACGAGTTTGGCCCGGCGCACTATCTGTCGTGGGCAGCGCTCACGACGGCGGACCGCTGCGTCGGGCTACTCCGCCAAGCCGTGGCCGAGGCGGGCCTGGCCGATCGAACGACGTTTGTCATCGCCGCCGACCACGGCTTCGTCACGGTGCGGCACGAGATGAACGTCGCGCCGCTCGTCGCGGAGCCGTCGCTCGACGGGCGCGTCAGGTGGCGAACAAACGGTTGGTTTCTCTTCGCCGAGAAAACCGAGTCGTTCGACCCGGCGCGAGACGGTCCTGTTCTGGAGCGGGTGCTGAAGCGTTTGGGCTCCGCGCCAGGCATCGCGCGTGTGATCGGACCCGGCGACATGGCGGCGTTGGGCTTTCCGGACTACGACCTCAATCCCTACGCTCGCGGCCACTACATCGTCGCCGCCGACATCGACACGCATTTGGTGCTCGACCCTGACAATCCCTCCACTGTGCGCCGGCTGATGGCGGAACCGTATCACGGCCACGGTTACCTGCCCGATCACCCGGCCATGTACCCGGCGCTCGTCCTGTCCGGCGCCGGGATCTCACCGGGCGTGCGGCTTGGCCACGTTCGGAACGTCGACGTCGCGCCGACGATCGCCGCGCTGCTGCGCGTCGAGCTATTCGACGTCGATGGTCGCGTACTGCGGGAGGCGCTGCGGTAGCTGACGCCTCGGCCGATGTCCGTGTTTAGCCATAAGGAGGTCTGCGTTGCGGGACGAGTGATATTCCGGGGTCAACGAACTCCTGGAGCACGGCGCAGACCTCCTCGTGGCCTTTCTCGCGTGCGATGTCATGGAGTGAGCGGCCATCCGGTGCATTCACGAGCTCAGCACCTCGAGCGAGGAGAAGACGCACCGCTTCGGCTTTGTTCAGGATGACGGCGGCCGCAAGCGGCGTGCACCAAGAACCTTCCGGTTCACACGCCGCGTACTCGCCGAAGGGTCGGTTCAATGCCTGAGCGTCTCGACTCAGTATCTCGTCGAGGCGATGCAGCGCGTCGAAATCGATCGTGTCGAAGATATCGATAGCGCCAGTCAGAATAAGGTCACGAGCCGCAGTTTGCCCGGCGTAATCGGCCCATCCTGCTGGTGTGGCGCAATACTTCTCCTCCCTGACCCGCGGATCGGCGCCATGCCGCAATAAGACTTCGATTGCAGCGAGATTTCCACGCCACGCCGCTGCGTGCAACGCGGTGTATCGCGCCGTCAGGTCAACAGATGTCTTGATGTCATCGACCGCGTTGGGCGACGCGCCCAGTCGCAGCAGGGTTTCGACGACTCGGCCGCTCGAGTACTCGCTCGCCCGAATGATCAGGGTTCCCCAGCGATGCCCCGGTTTCAAGCCGTCGGGGTCTTTGGCGATCAAACGTTTGATATCGTCCTCTCGTTCCAGCGCGACCGCAGCGGACAGGGTGATGTCCGCGCCACGCTCGACAAGCGTCTGTGCGAGGAATAGCTGTCCGCTCAGCACGGCCTGATCGAGCGGCGCCAGCCCCGCCTCGTCCAGCGTATTCGGATCCGCCCCGAGCTCGAGGAGCGTCGTCAGTGCCTCCTGCTGTCGTTTGACGACGGCGAGATGCAACGGCCGCCGATAACGATTCGTCAGGTCCATGCGCCTATCGATGTCGGCGGGAGACGAGCTCGCAATGTGGCGAATCGCATCGCTGTCACCGGTGGCCACCGCCGAGAAGATCGTGTGCCTGGCACCGTGAGCAAGCAGGTACTCGACGAGCTCGCGACTCGGAGTCACGTACTCGAACGCTGTGGCCCAACCAATCACCTCTAGCTCGTGGTAGTCACCGGCGCCAACCGGATCGGTGCCGCGCTCAATCAGCAGGCGAATGAGATCTAGCCTTCCTTTCTCGGCGACGAAGTGCAGCGGAAACGCCCAGTCCCCTTCGCAACGCACATTCGGATTGGCCCCGCGTTCGAGCAGCAGAGCAATGACGCCGTCATGGGGGGCGCCAGTCGCAAAATGAAGCGCTGTGCGCATCCCCGAATGGCCTTTCAGAAGGCCCCGCTCGTCGATGATGTCCGGATAGGCGTCGAGAAGCTCCGCAACCCGTGCGACATCCCCTTTGTCGGCAGCGGCGAGCAACGCGGCGATCGCCTCCTCGCGCGACGACTGGGCGTGAGCCGTCGAGGGCCTGGATGGACGCGATTGCAGGCTCCGCCAGCTCTCGAAGCCGCGCTCTCGCGCAAGTGCGTGCTGAACGTCACGCAGCCCTGGTGATTCCGGTGCGTCCGGGTAGGCGCGCCGCAAACGTGCCGTCGCTTCAGCGTTCCCGGCGCGGATGCGCTTCAACCAGCGCTTGGCCTCTTTCCGCAGA
>WHTZ01000063.1 GCA_009377495.1 Luteitalea sp. | reverse complement strand
GCAGCGGCCGCGCGGATGTAGAAAGCTGTTGACATCAAAGACAGTTGCTATCGTCCCGAAGGGGGTAAGCAGCATGAAGAACAAGGCAACCGCAATCACATTGGCCGTGCTGGGTCTCGGCCTCCTCCTGGCGCCATCGGCCACCAATGCCCACGGTAACCACCGCGTCTCGACCAGCCCGATGATGGAATTCATGAACAGTGGCCGCGTCCCTGGTCCCGACGACGTTTCGAGGCTGCTGCGCAGCAACGACTGGGTCGACGTGGCGATCAACACCTCGGGTCTCGATCCGTCGACACCCTACACGCTGTGGGGCGTGATCTTCAACAGGCGGGAGTACTGCGCCACGTCGCCCTGCGGCGAGGGCGACCTTCCCGTCAGCCCAGGCCACGATCCGCGTGTGCGAGCCTCGGTGGTCTACGTCACCGGCGGCTTCAGCGGCGCCGACGGGACGATGCGCCTAGAAGCACGGTTGCACCGGGCCAAGAACGGCGTAAAGCCCACCGACACGCTGTTCGGCGCCGGCCTGCTGGACGGTGGGCCCACCGAAATCCATTTCGTGCTGCGCGGCCACGGCCAGGAGGCCGCCGAGCCGCTGCTGGCCATCGGCTCGTACAACGCCGGGTGCACCGACGCCAATCCCTGCAGCGATCAGCAGGCCACGGTCCACGTGGCGCGGTGAGAAATGCATCGGTCGCCGTGCCCGCCGCGCGGCGACCGATGCCCGTGGACGACGATTCGCCGTTGGACCTTCACAGCCAGACGTGGAAACAGGCATAAAATGCTGAGCATCTCAGAGCCGCTGCAGCCGCCGAGCGGCGTGACGTGGTCCGCATTGTCGCTGGCGCTCGTACGTCGGCGGCTCAGCGGCAGGCCGTATCCGGGCCACGACACTTGCTATCGCCATGCGATTCGTCGCTGTGTTGCTCGTGGGGCTCTTGACCCTTGCGTGTACGCCGGCACAGCCGACGAATGAGGCGGCCGGCGCACTTGTAGCCGTCGATGATGGGTGGCGCAGCTCTTCGCTTGAAGCGGAAGGGCTGAATGCGGCGGCGATGGTGGAGGTGACGGAGTTCATCCGTGAGGATGCACACGGCGACTTTCGAAGCCTGATCGTCGCTCGCAGCGGTCGGCTCGTCTTCGAGCGCTATTTCAACGGCCACGGCCGCGACTCCCTTCACGACATTCGTTCCGCTACGAAGAGCCTCACTTCGGCCGTGGTGGGCATCGCCATAGCGGAGGGCCTCATGGTCGTTGCGGTGCAGAGCGCGGCCTATAACACGAGCTATGGTCAGCGGCGCTCGCTCGACGTGCTGAGGCGGGTGCTGGCAGCCGTCGAGTGATATCAACGACCTAACGCGGGTCACATGCGGATAACGCGATACATCTCCCGGTGCAGGTGGACGTGGACCCGGGAATGATGACACGCGCGATAGCGGCAGGTTGAGTCAAACCGTGTCAACTCGTTCCGGCCGGAACGAGTTCATCTAGATCGCGCATACGACAACACAAAACAATCTCCTTCCGTTGTCTGTGGAAAGCCAACGAGCCGAGGTACGCCTTCCATCAGGCCTCCTTGAAAGCTCTCCGAGCACGAGAGGATCGTGTGCAGCGATCGTCGGGGCAGCGCGCGTGGGTTATGGCCCTCGATCGGCGAGGTCGCGAACCATCGTCCGTCCGGTCGCGTACATCCCGAGCGATTCGTACAGCATCCTGGCCGCCGTGTTCGCCTCCTGCCTACTCACGTCAGCGTTCCGCTCGCATCCCCGGAAGGGTATTTCCCCGAAAAATCGGCAGCTTGGCGGGTCCTCAAGCGTTCCAGCGCATCGCTATGACAGACTCAAAATCATTTTCGCTCTGGCTCTCGCTGCTCCTCCCGCTCGGGTGCTCGCCGTCTCCGAGCGGCACGACGCCCGCTTCGCCCGCGTCTGAGACCCGCACCGAATACACGCTCGAGGGCAGTGGCCCCGAGCTGTACGAGAAGATCCTCGTTCCGCCATTGTTTGCTCCGTGGGCGGACGATCTCGTCAACCGGGCTCACCTCGAGCGAGGGGACAGAGTCCTCGACGTGGGGACGGGAACAGGCATCGTCGCCCGAAGGGCCACAGCGATCGTCGGGCCGTCCGGGTCAGTCACAGCGCTGGACATTAGCCCGGACATGCTCGCCGTGGCGAGGAAGGCCCCCGCGCCGGCACAACCCATCATCGAGTGGATCGAGGGCGATGCGCTCGATCTCCGGTTCCCAGACGCCACGTTCAACGTCGTCCTCTGCCAGCAGGCCTTGCAGTTCTTTCCCGACCGCGCGCAGGCCCTACGCGAGATGTTTCGTGTGCTTGCTCCAGGTGGACGGATCGCCGTGAGCTCCTGGCGGTCACCTGAGCTCAATCCCTACGCGATCGAGTTCGCTAAGGTGGTCGACAAACAGGTCGGCCCAGAAGCCGGCGCTGAAACACGATCACCCTTCGGCTGGGACAATCAGAGAGAGCTCGTCCAGACCCTGAAGAGCGCAGGCTTCAGCAACGTGCAGGCCGACGCCGTCACGCTCGACATGCGCGAGCCAGACCTGACGACCTTCATCATCAACGACCTCCTGGCGTACCCGTCCACGGGCAGGACGATCGCGAGCTGGAGCACCGCGGAGAAGGACGCGCTGGTTGGTGAGATCTTGGCCGCGCTCGAGAAGTACAAGACCGGGGACTCCTGGACGATACCGTGGGTCGCCAATGTCGCAGTCGCCAACAAGTAAGCATGACGCTGAAGAACCATCAGTACGAGACGCGAAACCCCAACTGGACCTGTCGCGGTTGGTAGAAGGGATCTGTCGAGCTGGCCGGCTGCAGGTACGAGTCGGTCCCGAACCGGGTGCCGTAGCTCGTGAGATTCCACGTGTTCAGCAGGTTGAAGGCCTCCAGGATGCCCTCGACGTCGACGCGTCCGAGGTTGACGCGCTTGGACACGCGCAGATCGAGCTTGCGATCCCACTTCTCCGTACGCTCACCGTAGCGCGGAAGGGTGTCCCCGTCCGCGTCGAGCCAGCGCCCCGTGTACCCGAGATGGAACGGATCGAGGTTCGTGCCGATGTTGATCGGACGCTCGGAGCCGGCGAAGAAGATAATCGAGAGGTTCACGTCGTACGGGAGCGTGGCCACGGCGTTCAGGACGAACCGATGCCGCTGGTCGGTGCTGCTGTACGACCACTCATCCTCCAAGTTGAATGGGTTGGTTGGCACACCGCCTCGATTGCTGCCGTGATCATCCTTCGTCCGCGAGAGCGTGTAGCTGCCCTGCCACTGCACCCGCGTCCACCACGCCCCATCGCCGGGCCGTCCCGTCACGCCCACTTGCAACCCGTCGTACGCCGAGCCGCCCGTGCTCTGATACCGCGTCACCCGGACATAGTCCGGGTGCGGACGCCCGTGGATGGTGGGATCGCGCGGCAGGTTGGTCGCGGGATCCTGAAAGAAGTTGACGGACGGCGACATGGGCTCGTCGCGACCGCGGCTGCGGACGTAGTCCACCTGTAGGGCGTACCGAGTGCCGAGCTGCTGCGCGAGCCCCACCGACACTTGATCATTGACCGGCGTTTTGAAGTCGCGCGCGATCACAATCGTGTCCGATGGAATCCCCTGCGCCTTGAAGTCGTCATAGGTTCGACCACCGAGCGGATCACCGAACACCGGATCGATCACGGTGACCGGAATGAGCTCGCCGAGCACCAGACGCCGCTCGTTGCTGGTCAGGTTGAGCATGACCTTGTCGTAGTAACGGCCATACCCGCCGCGAAGCACCGTGCGCTGGTTGCCAAACACGTCATACGCGAGCCCGAGGCGTGGCGAGACATTGTTCGCGTCGAGTGGCCGCTCTCCCGGCTCGAGCGGATGCTCGACATCGTCGTTCTTCGTGCCGGTCTCGAGGTCGTACCGAAGACCGAGGTTGAGCGCCAGCGCGGGCGTGACTGTCCAGTTGTCTTGAACGAACGCGGCGTAGATGGGATTCACCACGTCGTGGGACGTGTCACCCAGCGGAATCGTGTACGACGTCGGTTGCGGATACGTCATCGGGTCGTTGAAGTCAGCCGGGTCCTCGTCGAAGCGGTACGAGCCGTACGCCGGCTGGAACGCGCCCCAGAACCTTGGCCGGAAGTACTGGAAGCCCGCCTTCATCGCATGTTCGCCGAGCGCGCCCGGCAGGAAGTACGACAACGCCTGGTTCACCTGGATGTTCATTTCCTTCCACCACTGCGGTGAGTTGGTCGGTGAACCGAGTAAGGCGGAAGGAAAGTTCAGAAGCGGCGTCGGGGAGTTGGAGAGTAGGCGATTGTCGATGCGTGAGAAGCCGCCGCGGATCTCGTACACGGCGCGCGAGCCGATCAGCCATGTATCACCCACGGAGAGGTCGGTGTTGTCCGACGGACGGGCGTACCCGCCCGAGAGGGTTGTCCGTCCGCCAACGCCGACGTTCAACTGCTCCCAGTTGTAGATCGAGCCGCGCACGAAGAGGCGGTGCGCGTCGGTGAGCTGCACATCGAACCGCCCCGTGGCGTAGTGCCGTGTGATGTCCTGCGACGCCGCCACGTCGAACTCTGGGATGGTGGTGTTGGGAATAGCCGTCACGGCGCGCTTTTGATGCTCATAGCTGCCGAAGAAATGCGCGCGATTCCTGACGAGGGGTCCGCCGCCATTCATGCCGACCTGCCGCTCGTCGAACGGCGAGACTTCGTTCGTGAAGGGGTTCTCCGCGTCGAAGCGGTCGTTCCGGAAGAAGCCGAACCCCGTCCCCCTGAATTGGTTGGTGCCAGCTTTGGTGACGGCGTTGATGACGAGGCCGCCGACACGGCCGTACTCGGCGTCGAAACGGTTCGTGAGCACCTGGAACTCCGACACGTTCTCCTGGCTGTAGCCCTGGTTGGATCCCCCGCAGCACTGGTTGCTCACGTCCACGCCGTCGACGTTGTACTTGGCCATATCGCCGCCAGACGCGCCCGCCTGGATCATCCCCGGATTACCGCGGGCGCCTGGCACCAGCGCAACGAGGTCGAGCCAGTTCCGGCCGTTCAAGGGCAGGCGCTCGATTTGCGCCGGTTCGATGCGACCGGCGATGTTGGAGCTCTTCGTGTCGAGGAGCGGCGCTCGTGCCTCCACCGTGATCTCTTCCGCCAGCGACGCCACTTGGAGGATGACGTCCACGGTGACCGAGGCGCCGACGCCGACGCGGATGCCGTCTTGGGTGACCGTGGCAAAGCCAGACAGCTCCGCCCTGAGGTCGTAGGTTCCCACCTGCAACGCCGCGAGGATGTAGCTCCCGTTGTCCGATGTCACGGTTGTGCGGACGGCACCGGTGTCACGGTGCGTCGCCACGATCGTTGTCCCCGGGAGCGCCGCGTGGCTGTCGTCGACGACCGTTCCCCTGATCTGCGCATCAGTGGCCCCCTGTGCGCTCACCAACGCGGGCACGGCCAATGCGAGTGACACGAACAACGCGAGGCAGCACCGCTGCGGGTTCTTCATGACGGCCTCCTGCACTGAAACAATTCAAGGCGCCCGAGCGAACGCCGACGAGCAAGGGGACTGCAACACCTGAGGCGGAGTATACCTCGGCCGGTTCTGCCATTTCTTGCTAAAACTTTGTACTCGCTCGCTTTACGAAAAAACGAAAAACGAGGGCTGTCCGGGGCTGTCCCCGTTTTACGTTTTAGGCTTGTGCCTGAGCCTTGGCAGGGAGCACGCGGCTGGTCAGGACCTCGAAGACGACGACCCCGGCGAATCCCCCTGTGACGCCGAGCACGAAGGCCAGCGTGGCGCTGCCGTGAACGTGCTGGAGTTGATCGAGGGAGTGGAGGATGCCGAGCTCGATGGCTTGGAACAAGACCAGTCCCGAAAGCGCACTGAAGAGCGCGTTGCCAAGCAGGCCCGGCTCGAGCCGGCCGTTGATGAATTGAGGCCAGATGTGAGGAGTCCCCACGCGGTACACGTGTCGGGCAAGGCCCCCCAGGAATCCCCCGAAGGTCGCCAAGAAGAGCAGGACCCATACGGCGGCCATGACGTTGAGCTCCACCTCCGCCGTGTCGACGTCCTCCCATCTCGCCAATATCCTGAGCGCACCTCCCAGGCGCACGCTCGGAAGGTGCAGCTCGGCGCTTCCCTTGGGCTTCGTCGAAGAGAGTGTGACGCTCGGCGGCTCGAAGCTCTCGGAGCCCGACGCGGATTCCAGCGTGATGACGTGTGATCCCGTCACGGCGTTCAGCGGAAGCCGGTCAGCATCGAGAAGCTGGACCTGCAAGGGCACGACCCGTTCATGCGAGCTGACCGTGTAATGCCGCGCCTCCAGACCTACATGCACCGGGCGTGGGGCGACGAACGACACCTGCGTCTGCTGCGTCTCTCCATTGGGAAGCACTCTCGCCCGAATGGAGACGGCTCCTGGGCCCGCCGGCGCGGAGACGTGGAACGGCTCCGATTGAAACTGGCCCTCGGCGATCTCGATGGTTGCGATGCCGACGCCCTCCAACTGCAGGTTCTTTCCGTATCGGATACGAACCGCTGGCTCCGTATCGATCCGGTAGCTGATGCGCCGACCAGGAGGTACTGGATCATCGACGCAAATCGAGAACTGTGCCGTCGACTGGTCGTTCAGCGGAAACGGCTCATGTTCGCGAGGCAGAATCTCGAACGAACGTGACGCCTGGGCGTGGACGACGGGGAAGAGAAGGCGTGACACCAACGCCTCGCCCGCGCGGACTCGCACAACCACCTCGCCCGGCGCCAACCCGTCCGATGTTGCCCGAATGAGAACCGTGCCCGCCGCTCTGGCGGTGAAATGGATGGCCGAAAAGCGCCGTGCTCCAGCGGGAACATTGACAGGCGTCGGCGAGACGTCCCCGTGCCCTTGCTCGGTTCCCTTCGTGCTCCGGGTCTCCAATCGAACGCTGCGATCCCGATCGTTATCGACAGGTCGAAAGTCGCGATCGAGGAACTCCAGAACCACTGGCGTGCGGCTGCCGATGGTCACCGACGTGGCGTCAACCGAGACCCGTAACCGTGTGGGCTCGGCGGACGAGGCCTCGGGCCACAGCGCCGTCATCAGCAGCACACCGATGACCGCCGGAGCCAACCTCCGCATGTGAACAGGTCGAGCGGGCGACATATCGTGCCTCCTCCCTCGGGTCTCCGTGCCCTTCGAAGGGTCGAGAGACGCGGGGCAGCCCCGCCAGCGCTTCGCGTTGGCGCGCGAGGCCGCCTGGGGAGGTTCTCTATATGGCAACGACCGCAGGAGCCGTTCCGAACGTTCCAAGGGTCGTCGTGCCGAGTGCTCGGTCTAGCTCGTTCGGTCACGCGCGCACAGCTACATATAGGGGCAGGTATATGATGAAGCCATCGTGGATACGAGCGCGTTGCTCGCGTCGTTGGCCCGTCTCTATCCGCCTGCCCGGCTGCTGACGCGACCTGGTGGCCTCCTGCCATACGAGTCCGACGGGCTGACGGTGTTCCGCGCGCGACCGCGCGCCGTGGTGCTGCCAGAGTCGCAGGACGAGGTCATCGAGACGGTGCGCTTGTGCCACGGGACGGGCGTCCCGTTCGTTGCGCGCGGCAGCGGCACGAGTCTCTCCGGCGGCGCCGTGCCGCATACCGAGGGCATCGTCATCGCCCTCAATCGACTCAATCGCATCATCGAGCTAGACCCGGTTGATCGTGTGGCGGTCGTGGAGCCGGGCGTCATCAACGTGGACGTGTCGAACGCGGCGGCATCGTGCGGCCTTTACTACGCGCCGGATCCATCGAGCCAACCGGTCTGCACGATTGGCGGCAACGTGGCATTCAACTCGGGCGGGGCGCACTGCTTCAAGTATGGGATGACGCTCAATCACGTGCTGGGGCTGAAGGCCGTGCTTCCCACTGGTGATGTCGTGGCCATGGGCGGCCGGAGCCTCGAGCTCGTGGGACCTGACCTGGTGGGAGCGTACGTGGGATCCGAAGGTCTCTTCGGGATCGCGCTCGAAATCACGCTGCGCTTGCTGCCACGGCCCGAGTGCTATCGAACGGTGCTCGCCGCGTATCGGTCTCTCGAAGCCGCAGGGGATGCGGTGTCACACATCGTCGCGTCGGGATTGCTGCCAGGCGCGATGGAGATCATGGACCAATTGGCGATCGAAGCGGCAGAGGCGGCCGTGCACGCCGGATATCCAATGGATGCCGCCGCGATCCTCATCGTCGAGCTCGAAGGGGAGACCATCGCAGTCGACGCAGACCTCGCCCGTCTGATGCAGGTGCTCTCGACATCGGGCGCGTACGAGACACGCATCGCACAGAGCGCCGACGAGCGGATGTTGATTTGGAAGGGCCGAAAATCCACGTTCTCGGCCATCGGCCGACTGAGCCCAGATTTCATCGTCCAGGATGGCGTGGTGCCGCGCAGTCGCTTGGGTGAGGCACTCGCAGAGATCGAACGGCTCGGGCGAGAGTATGGACTTCGCGTGGCGAACGTCTTCCATGCTGGCGATGGCAACCTGCACCCGCTCATCATGTTCGATGGTCGTGAGCCAGGCGCGCTCGAGCGCGCCGAGTCGTTGGCAGGTGACATCCTACGCCTGTGCATTGCGCTTGGTGGCTCCATCACAGGAGAGCACGGTGTCGGCATGGAGAAGCGTCAGTTCTTGCCCGAGATGTATGGCGAGGCAGACATCGCCTGCATGCAGCGGCTGCGCCGCGCGATCGACCCGCAGGAGATTGCCAACCGCGGCAAGATGTTTGCGGAGGCCATCGTAGCTTCCCCGGTCTTGTAGGGCGCCCCTTTAGGGGCGCCATCGTTGTGTGCCCATGATCCTGAAACCCACCACTCCTGAAGAAGTCTCTGACATCGTGCGTGCGCACCGCGCGCTGCGGCCGGTCGCCGGCCGGAGCAAGCCGGCGCTGTCGATGGCGTGCGCCGAGGCGACCATGGTCGATGTATCGGCGCTTTCGGGCGTGATCGAGTATCAGCCAGAGGAGTGCACGTTCACGGCGCTCGCGGGTACCCCGGTCTCGGAGATCGATCGGTCGCTCGCGCAGCAGAGGCAGTACTTGCCGTTCGATCCGCCCTTCAGTGTGCGTGGCGCCACGCTGGGTGGCACCGTCGCATCTGGCCTCAGTGGACCGCTACGCTATCGCTACGGTGGGGTTCGCGACTTCCTGCTCGGCGCACGCTTTGTCGATGGCGAGGGGCAGATTGTGCGTAGTGGCGGCAAGGTCGTCAAGAACGCCGCAGGCTTCTACCTGCACCATCTGCTCATCGGTAGCCTGGGACGGCTCGGCGTGTTGCTCGATCTCACGTTCAAGGTCTTCCCGCTACCCGAAGCGATGACCACTGTGGTTGCATCGTACCCGACGCTGGCAGAGGCGCTGGCGGCGTTGGATGGGCTTCGACGATCCAGCTTCGAGCCAGCGGCCATCGATGTTCTGCCGCCTGGCACGCTGTACACGAGGCTCGCGGGCATCGCCGAGACACTGCCGAAACGCGCCGAGGCGCTCGAGCGATACCTGAACGTCGACACGGAGCGACTGAACGGTCTCGAAGAGGAAACCTTCTGGCGCGATGCGCGCCAGCTCGCGTGGGTGGCGCCAGACGCGGCGCTCGTGAAGATTCCCGTCACGCCGGCACGCATGACGGCTCTCGACGAAGCGCTCGCGACCGACGGCGTTGCGCGGCGCTACAGTGGCGGTGGGGAGGTAGCCTGGATCGCGTGGCCCGGGCCATTGGCCACGCTGGACACGCTGCTCGACACGCTCCAGTTGTCAGGGCTTCTTGTTATCGATGCCGCTGGGGCGACGCGGCCGCGACTCGATCCGCGGATGGGCGTCAGACCGGGCGAGCCGTTTCTCGCGCGCGCCCGCCAAGCGCTGGATCCGAACGGCCGCTTCACTGCGCGCTCATGAGTGCCGTCACCTCGTCGAGCGTGGGCCCGAGGAGACTTAATCATGCGACGACGTGCGACGATGGCGGGGCTTCTCGCGGCGCTCACGGTCGGAGCCGCACACGGCGACGCGCAACCCGGCGGCCAAGCGCAAAAGGCCACGACGGATTCGACCACCGCCGTACGGCGCCTGCCACGCGCCGACCTGGAGAACAAGATTCGAGGGGGCTGGGCCGGGCAGATGATCGGGGTCTCCTACGGCGCCCCCACCGAGTTCGTTTCGAACCGTCGCATCATCCGCTTCCCACTCGAATGGGCGCCGGACCGCGTCTCGAACGCGCTCGAGCAGGACGATCTCTACGTCGAGATGACCTTCGCGGAAGTGCTCGACACGGTAGGCCTCGATGCAACCACAGAGCAGTTTGGCGAGATGTTCAAGGACTCCAAATACTCGCTCTGGCACGCGAACGCTGCCGCACGCCAGCTCCTCAACCGTGGCATCGAGGCGCCCTGGTCCGGCCACCCGAGATACAACGCGCACGCCAACGACATCGACTTCCAGATCGAGTCGGACTTCATCGGTCTCATGACGCCCGGCCTTCCGCAGGTCGCCAATGAGTACGCCGACCGTGTCGGCCGGGTCATGAACTACGGCGATGGCCTCTACGGTGGACTGTTCGTGAGTGGCATGTACGCAGCGGCGTTCTTCGAAACCGATCCACGCAAGGTGGTCGAGGCTGGCGTGGGATCGATTCCGCGCGGCAGCGGCTACGCTCAGGTCATTCGCGACCTGCTCGACTGGTCTGCCGAAGAGCCGTCGGACTGGAAAGCCGTCTGGCGCAAGCTGACCGACAAGTGGGACCGCGACGATGCCTGCCCGGCTGGCGCGCTGGTGGACTTCAACATCGACGCCCGTATTAACGGCGCATTCATCGCCCTGGGGTTGATCTACGGCAATGGCGACTTCGCGAAGACGCTCGAGATCTCGACTCGCGCCGGCCAGGACTCCGACTGCAACCCGTCGAGCGCTGCGGGCATCCTCGGGGTGATGCTCGGCTACGACCGGATTCCAACGGAGTTCACGGCTGGCATTCCGAAGCTGGCGGACACGAAGTTCGAGTACACGAGCTACTCCCTGAACGCCATCGTCCAATCAACCGCCGCGCGTGCTCTGAAGATCGTGGAACGGGCTGGGGGCTCGGTCTCAGCAACCGAAATAGTCGTTCCCGTGCAGGAGCCGCAAGCGCCCGCACTCGAGCAGTGGGACGTCGACCCGCCGACGGCGCGAATCGACTCAGCCAGCGGAGCGTGGACCTGGAGCAACGGCTGGGACGTCGGGTCGGGCCCCGAGGGCCATCTCACGAGCATCGACCGACCGAACGGCGAAGCGACACTGCAGTTCCATGGCACGGGTGTCGCCATCATCGGAAGATATCTCGAACACGGCGGACGCGCCGATGTGTGGCTCGACGGAAAGCAAGTCGGTGAGATCGACGCCTGGCAGGTCCCCCGCACATACGACAACGTGTACTGGCACGTTACGGGCCTCGGGTCCGGATCGCACACGTTGCTCATCCGTACGCGTCCGGACAAGAACGAACGATCCGTGGGGACCACGATCGCGATTGAAGGTGCTGTCATCTACGGCCGCTAGCCTTCGCTGTTCCTCGCCCCTCCCCCTCGCCCCGCTCATAGGCCCCCACCTTCAGCGCGCTTCAACCGCTCCACTTGGCGCGTTCCAAAACGCTTGGGCGGCGTGTGCTAACTGGCGCTCGTTGCAGCGCACGAGCCATGACTGGCGGGTCGGGGCCCTCTCACGCAGGCGGATGGCGCCGATGAGGCCCGCATCGATCGCGTCGGCCGCACAGGAGCGCGGCAGAAACGTCAAGCCCCACCCGCGCTGCACCGCCAGCCTCAGCGCATGCAGGCTCGGCAACGTCATCGCCAGCGTGAACGGCGTATCCAGGCGATCGAAGAGCTGTGTCAACCAACCGACCGTCGGGAACGCGCGGTCGTGCGCTAGGAACGGCTGGTCTGCGAGATCAGCGCAATGAGCGACCCGACGACCGGCCAGCGGATGCGCCGGTGGGGCAATCAGGACGACATCCTCCGAAGACAACACCACGCTGGAGAACCGCGAGTCGCACACGGGCACGTCCGACACGCCAAGGGCGATCTCGCCAGCCATGAGCGACGCGGCAAGGTGCGACGGTGAGACGTGACGCACCTCGAGGCGCACGTCGGGATGCCGCGCACGATAGCACTCGATCACCGGCCACAACAGCGCGCTGAAAGACTCGTCCGCGCCGATCGCCAATGTCCCAGTGCGAACATCCTTCAACCCGTCGAGCGCGCGTTGGGCTTCCTCCCGCAGCGCCAACACGCGGGTCGCGTAGTCGAGCAGTGTGTGCCCAGCCTCGGTGAGCTCCGGACTCCTGCTCGGCTTTCGGTGAAAGAGCTGCCCACCGACGTCTTCCTCGAGGCGACGGACCGCGAGGCTAATGGCAGGCTGTGTCCGTCCGAGCTTCAAGCCGGCACGCTTGAAGCTGCGCTCGCTTGCCACCGTCACGAAGGCTTGGAGATCCCAGAACTCCATACGGTCATCCCTTCACCGGAACGAAGCCCGGTTCCTTTTCCCCAGGCCGATCAAAAGCAAAAGGGCCATCACCCCTGAGAGGATGATGGCCCTTGGTGTTGCTTGCTTCGATGCTGCTTGGCTCCGTCATCCGCTCGGGGGTCCGGTTGTCAACAACCGGATGACAAGGACCAGGACCGGAATGACGAAACCGAAGACTGGGGCGACGACGCCGTGGCACACGGGCTCGTGTCGGAGGTTCCGACCGTCGTGCACGATCAAGGAAGTCGCCATACTGCTGTTTCTTGTATCACGTGCGGATTTCAACCGTCAAGCCAAATGCATCGCTTCAATAAGTCAAGCGCATGATTCGGCAAACCGCCTGGTGTCGACTAGCGTCGCGTTGGCTCCGCCGCGTCAGAGTGTTCGAACCCAGCTTGCGAGGTCCCTAGACCGGCACATCGTCGACGATGTAGCGAACGGTCACGGGGTGGTTTCTGGTGGCGCGCCCGTCGGCTGCGCAGCCTGTGCAGGGAACGTCGATCCGGTCATGAGGATGACCCCCAAGAGCAGTTGTCGAAGGAGACTGGGCCTCTGTGGTAGACACAAGTCGGCGGTACTGTTCACGAGCGCGACTCCTTGTTGAGGACATGGGCGTCCGCTCTTCACGATCCATTCTGCAGAGACAGTAAGGAATCCTTCTTGGAAAAAACTGAACTCTCAGCGAATCGCGATGTGATTGCGCAACAGGTTGCGTTTTTCCTGGACGTCCCGCAGATATTCCGTCGGGCTCAGACCTGAGAGCTTGCGGAACTCATTCGACAGATGTGATTGGTCGAAATACCCGCAGGCGAGGGCCATCTGGGCCCAGTCGATGTGTCCTGTCTGTTGAGCCAGCGCATGCACGTGCTGGAAGCGGAGAACGCGGCAAAACAACTTCGGCGTGAGACCCACTTCGGCTGTGAAGACAGTAATGAAGCGCCGATGGCTGAGACCTGCCTGCCGCGCGACCTCTCGGACGGACGCACCCAAGCCGCACGATCCGAAGCGCTCGAGCGCGAACGGAACGACGGGATGTCGTCGCAGGGTCGACTGGAGCCGCGCGACAAGCACCGCTTCAAGGAGCTGGAAGCGCTCCCCGTGAGTCGCGGCTGCGCACAGGCGATCGCGCAGCTCCCGAGCGGCGGCTTCGCCCCAGAGCGCAGCCAGATCGACATGCGTATCCGTCAATTCACCAGACGGCACTCCCAGGACCACAAAGGCGCCGCCCGGCCTGAAATGCACGCCCATCATCGCCGCGTGCTGCATCGCATCGACGATGAACACTCCGGAGTACGTTCCGGAAACAGCCACGCCGGAAAACGTTCTGGCGCGTGTGGAATCGCCCGCGCCATCAATCCGCACCCGGTCCTCGCGCAGATTGACCACGAGCTCGATCGTCCCGCTCGGTAGGATACGGTCCTTGCGCGGCGACTGACCGTCGGCGGCCAGCCAGATCCGCTCCACGAACTCACTCAGTGGGGGTCGTGGGGTGTAGGAGAGGTACAGCACGACAGTCGTTCCATGCGCGTCGACATACGATATCCGTCGGCCACCTGAAGCGTCTAATCAGATACGCCCTGCTGCGCTCGGAGAGCTGTTGCTTCGTGTCGGTGCCGCATCGACACGCCTGTCACCGTCCCGATAGCGAGTAAGACCAGTGTGGACACCAGCTCCACGCTGACCCCGCCAGAGCTGGAAAGTGGAGCTCGAAGACGCTGGCAGAGTTCTGCGCGGCGTGAAAGAGCAGAACCGGGATGAGCGACCCCACAGTATTGTTGAACAGCCAGGTGACGACGACAATCCCGGCGATGGTGAACGCGAAGGTCCTGAACTCGGGTGATGAGATAGACGCTGGCCTCGCACCAGTGCGGCTATCGTGGGTCACGGTACTCGCGTTTCTGCGCATAACGACCAGTCCAGGAGTCAGAAGGCAACACCACCGCCCGCCTGCACGTTTTGCGCGGTGACCCAATGCCCATCGGGTGACGTAACGAACGCAACCACCGCGGCCACTTCAGCCGCGCTGCCGATCCGGCTGAACGGCGACAGCGATGCGCCGTAGGCACGGACCTCGTCGTTCGGCATCATGTCCGTCTCGGTGAATCCGGGAGATACGGTGTTGACGTTGATGTTACGAGGCCCGAGCTCACGGGCGAGCGTCGGCACGAGCTGCTCGGCGGCCCCTTTGCTGGCCGTGTAAAGGGCCGTGCCGGCCATGTTCATCCTGGTAGCGCCTGTCGACACCACGGCGATGGACCCTCCCTCTTTGATCCTGTTGGCCGCGTGCTGAAGGGTCAGGAATACGCCTTTGGCGTTGACCTTGAACATCCGGTCGAAGTCCTCTTCCGTACTTTCTGCCAGGGGCTTGGTAAAGAAGATGGCCGCATTGGCGACGACGATGTCCAGTTGACCAAAGGCGCGTTCTACTTCATCGAAGAGCCGCGCGACCTCGCTGGCGTGTGAGACATCGCCCTGGACGGCGACGGCCTTACCTCCTTTCGCAAGGATTGCGTGTACGACCTCCTCGGCGGCGCTGGCGCTTTGCGTGTAATTGACGACGACGGACGCGCCGGCCGCGGCAAGACGCTCGGCGATGGCGCGACCGATTCCACGTGAGCTTCCGGTGACAAGAGCGACCTTTCCATTCAACGACACGGTTATTAACCTCCTAGGTACTTTATCGCATGGAGACCTCTCTTTAGGAAGTAGGCACTTTGTTGTAATGTAGTATCTTTAAGGAAACCTAATAGGAGCGCTTCACGTGAGCATGGATGTCGAAGTACAAGCCGCAACCTGCCCGATTTACATGACGCTCGCCGCAATTGGGGGGAGATGGAAGCCGCTAATCATCTACCGACTCTTCGAAGGGACGAAGCGATTCTCGGAGTTGAAGCGAGGGATCGTGGGCGTCACGCAGAAGATGCTCACGCAGCAGTTGCGAGAGCTGGAGCGCAGCGGATTGGTGACGCGGAGAGTGTATCCTCAGGTGCCGCCACGAGTGGAGTATTCGTTGACCGTCACGGGTGAAAGCTTGCGTGGTGTGATGCAGGCCATGAGCGCGTGGGGCGAGCGGTACCGGCTCGTGAACGGCTGCAGAGTTGTGAAGAAGCGATCGTCATTGGCTCGGGAACCGTAGGGCATGCCCATGAACAAGAGAGCATTTCTCAAGATGTCGGCGGCGCTGCTGACCGGGGCTGCCCTGCCGCGCGACCTGGACGGCGGCCAACGCAACACGGAACGAAACTGGGCAGGCAACGTCGAGTACAGCACGGTACGGATCCACCATCCGAAGACGCGCGATCAGGTCCGGCAGGTGGTGAAGAGTTGCCGCAAGCTGCGGGCGCTGGGCACGCGCCATGCCTTCAACCGGATCGCAGACAGCACCGAGAATCTGGTGTCGCTCAGGCATCTCGACCAGGTGTTGGCGCTGGACAAAGAGTCGCGCACCGTCACTGTCGGGGCCGGTATGCGCTACGGCGAGCTGAGTGAGTATCTGCATAAGAATGGCTTTGCGCTGCACAATCTGGCTTCGCTGCCACACATCTCGATTGCTGGAGCCTGTGCGACCGCAACGCACGGATCCGGCGTCAAGAACGGTAACTTGGCCACGGCGGTGGTGGGGCTGGATCTCGTCACGGCGGATGGCCAGCTCCTGACGCTGTCGCGCGACAAAGATGGTGATCGCTTCAACGGCGCCGTCGTAGCGCTCGGCGGTCTGGGGATCGTGACCGCCGTCACGCTCGAGATCCAGCCCACGTTCAGCGTGAGGCAGGATGTCTACCGGAACCTGCCGCTGGAGCAGTTGCGCACGCACCTCGACGAGATTCTGGCGAGCGGCTATAGCGTCAGCCTGTTCACGGATTGGCGGCAGGACACGGTCAACCAAGTGTGGGTCAAGACTCGAGTCGGCGAGGAGACGGGACAGCCCGAGCTGTTCGACGCGAAGCTCGCCACGAAGAACCTGCACCCCATCGCAGAGCTCTCGGCTGAAAATTGTACCGAACAGATGGGTGTCGCCGGGCCGTGGCATGAACGGCTGCCACACTTCCGACTGAACTTCACTCCGAGCAGCGGTGAAGAGCTGCAGTCCGAATACTTCGTCCCTCGTGCGCACGCGCTGCAGGCGCTGACCGCCGTCGACGGTCTGCGCGATCGCATTGCGCCGCACCTCTTGATCTCCGAGGTGCGAACCATCGACGCCGACCGGTTGTGGATGAGCCCGTCCTACCAGCAGCCCTGTCTGGCCATTCACTTCACGTGGAAACCGGACTGGCCCGCCGTCAGGAACGTACTCCCAGCGATTGAAGGTGCGCTCGAGCCGTTCGACGTAAGGCCGCACTGGGGCAAGCTGTTCACGATTTCCTCGTCACGGCTGAGCGCTCGATATCAGCAGCTACCAGCATTTCGAGATCTATTGACCGAGTACGATCCTCAGGGCAAGTTCCGCAACGCATTCCTCGAGACGCACCTGGGGGTGAGAAATGGATAAGAACGCGTTCATAACGCGCGAGCCGGTGCCGCCGAGACGTTAGGCGCGCTCCTGTGAGCGCAACGAGACGGTCTCGTGACGGCGAGGGTCCGCGCGGCAAGCGTCAGGCCGGCGGGCTGTCGTGGTGCGGCCCGCACGCAACTGGCCGCGCGGCCAGTTGCGAGGCTCCCAAGCCGGCCGCCAGTCAGGGGTGGAGTGGCGGGCATGGGCTTGGCGAGCGCCGTCGGTCGGCGTCGGGTGCCGCGACCACGAACGCCGGGGGAAGCGGGATGGCGCCTCACCACGACCTCAACGCTATAGATTTGCTCAGGTTGGGCGTACGGAAGCGGTTTGAGGAGCACCGAATAGACAACACTGACGATCGCCGTGTTCGCACCGATCCCGAGCGCCAGCGTCATGACGACGACCGCGGCAAACGCCGGATTCCTCGCAAAGACTGACCTTTGCGATGTCAATAGGTTAATCCTCAGGGTGACATCATCGCCGTGGTCATCTCATGAGCGGGACCAACAACGCCATCGTCGCGGCCGTGAACATCATCGCGGACAGCACGCCGAACATGAAGATCGCTGAGAAGGCGAAGACGCTCAGCACTCCGGCGATCGCCACCAGTGGTGTGATGATCAGCATGCCGAGCGTGGTGCTCACCACCGGCCGAAGACCCGCCCGAGCGGGTGGTCGCGCTTCCTGCAACGGGTCGGGACGATAGCGCGTCGCCCCCTGCGCCGCGAGGCGGTCCAGCCGTGCACTAATGGGCGGGTGTGAACGCGCGCCACCGAGCTCCTCGGTGAACGCTTTCTCTCGCGTCCTTTCCTCCGCGGCATGCTCGAGCAGAATCCGGCTCACCTGCGCCGCCGCTGCCATCGGGCGATCGCCCGCTTCCTGTCCAGTCGACCGCAAGCGCTGCTGGAGCGCCGTGTCCTTCCGCATCTGCGCGGCTTCCGGTCCGACCACGAAGAGGTGTGAGAACCACTGTCCGCCTGGCACCACGCCCCCTTCCGCCGCCAGGTGCGCCAGCCCGCGCGCCAATCCGTCGGGGTGGCGGGTGAGCTGGACCGCAGTGGCGTCGGCCAGGTGGCGACGCGTGCGCCAGACGCGCATCATCAGTGGACCGACGACGGTGAATCGCACCAGCCAAACCTGCATGCGCAGCAGCAACGAGAGCACATAGAAGATGAGGAAGGGGAAGAACACGACCTGAAACATGGGCAGGCGCTTGAACAGCTTGCCCAGGAAAGTCTGTGGCCGGTCCCGTCCGGCGTCCGCGAGCACACCCTGAATGCCATCGTCGCGGAATTCGCCGATCCGGCGGTCGAGCAGGTGGCTGACCGCTTCGGACGCGCGTGCATTCCGTCCGCCAAACAGCGCGCAACGCGCGACCAGAAAGAGATCGCGCCATGCGGAGCCGCTCAGGTTGAGCAGCGCGTCGAAGCCGGTGAAGATGAGCTCCACCGTCTGGAAGACCGTCGTGATCGAGAGCGCGATGGGCAGGTCGCCGTTGCCGATTGATGCCACCGCGTGCGCGATGATCCCCTGCGTCTCGTCGCGATCCAGTTCATCGAGGAGCCCTCGCGTCACGATCACCACCGCGCGATCCGGTCCGCTGCCGATGGCGACAGCATTCGGAATCCGTGAGTCCAGCACTCGCACCTGGGGCGCTGGCAGCCCGCCGGCGATGGCCATCTCCTCGACCAGGTTGACGAGCTGCCGCTCCTCGAGATCGTCAGAATGCGGCGCGCGTGCACCAAGCTTGAGCAGCATGCCGCCGACACCGGCGCGACGGAGCAGCGCGCGATAACCGAGCCAGACCAGGGTGGTGGTGGCCATCCCTGGAAGCACGAGCGCCGCGAGTGTCAGCCACCAGGAGTCGAATGGGTACGACACGGTTCCGAACGCGCGAGCCACGTAGCGAATCGTGTCGAACAGGCCCATGTCGGGTACGTCGCCCAGGGAGTCGGCCATGGCCGGGATGACGCCGGCGATGTCGCGCAACGCCTGCCATGTGGACGCTGGAATCGCGACGAACTTCTGCACCTGTCGCAGCCCGAGCACCAGCACCAAGTAAGCGATTGGCGAGATGAACATCGCCATCGGCATCCCCACCACCGCGGCGGCCACGGCGCACAATGCGGTGTGACGCCAGGTCTGGCGGCGGCGACGATGCTGCTCAGCGAAGAAGCTGAGGCGGTCGACCGGGCCGGGAATCATCGTCTTCGAAGGCTCTTGATCGCACCTGTCACTTAGTTGTCAACGAACCATCGAGCCGCAGCGAACTGGACCGGTGGACCTGCGCCGATTCAACGACTGAAACAATGCGTCGCGTCGGCCTGGTCGCCTTCAGCCTCGTCCCGTCCAAGCTGGATGAGGCCGGTGGTGAGACCTCGATGCCGTACCAGACTTGATCGAAGGCACGTCCTGTGGTCCGGCCGCGGTACGTTAGGCCGAGCTTCTCGATGACGCGCAGCCCGTTGGGCTGTCCGATTCTGGCACGCGGCATTCCGCAACCGACCAAATGAGGGCATTAGTGCCCCCGAGAGCCGAGACCGGGGTAGCAGCCTGGCGGCCGGAGCCTGGTTTTGTCGTGATCTCAAAGGATGGGCGGACCCTGCCCGTGCGCCTCCGCCCGTTGTGTTGGCCGTGCCGGAGGGCGTGCGGCGGATGCCTTAGACGTTGACGGATCCTGATGGGAAGCGAGGAGCGAGTGACGATGCAGTCGACTGAAGGAAACCAGATCGTCGAAGCGATGCGACTAATGGCGCCGAGCATCTCGGCCCGTGCCGACGAGATCGAGCAGGAGCGGCGACTGCCTCTGGATCTCGTTGCGCAGCTCACGGCCGCGGGTTGTTTCCGGATGTTGGTGCCCCACAGCCACGGCGGGGCCGAGCTCGAGCTGACCAAGCAGCTGCAGGTGATCCAAGAGCTCGCGAGGGCCGATGGCTCGGTCGGATGGACGGTGATGATTGGATGCGCCGCGCCGGTCCTGCTTGGCTTGTTGCCACGCGAGGCGTTCGACGCCCTCTACGCTGGAGGACCAGACGTCATCCTCGGCGGCGCATTCAATCCGACCGGAGCGTCGACGCCGGTCGACGGCGGCTTCAAGATCAGCGGGCAGTGGACGTTCGCCAGCGGCTGCCAGCATTGCCACTGGTTCCTCGCCAACAGCGTGGTAGACGATGGTCGGGAGCCACCGATGCGCGCGATGGTCCTGCCGCTGGCGGACGTGGAGATCAAAGACACGTGGTCGGTGTCCGGACTGTGCGGCACCGGCAGTCACGACTTCATCGTCACTGATGTATTCGTGCCGGCCGAACGCACCTTCTGTCTGGGTGACGAGCCGTGCCTCGACGTGCCGCTGCTGAGGATACCGGAGCTCTCATTCAGCACGCTCCAGATTGGCAACGTTGCGATCGGCATCGCCCAGGGGGCGCTCGACGAGATCACCGCGGTTGCCGCGAAGAAGGTGCCGGCATTCACGCGCGGAGCGTTCGCGTCGAATGCGTTGTTCCAGTGTCAGCTTGGCGAGGCGGACGCCCAGTTGCGAGCTGCGCGGGCGTTACTACGCACCGAAGCCGAGCTCGCATGGGCCACGGCGGTCGGAGGGACACCGTTCATGCCCCAGCATCGCGCCAGGATTCGGACGACTGCTACGTGGGTGACGAGGGCGGCCACTTCCGTTGTCGATATGGCGTACACGGCTGGTGGGGGAAGCGCAATCTACGCCCGTAGCCCACTCCAGCGTCGTTTTCGCGACATTCACGCCCTGACGCAACACTTCGCGGTGAAGCCAGACACGTTCACCCACGCGGGTGCCGTGCTCGCAGGCCAAGAGGTCGATCTCACCTTTCTGTGAAGTGCCTCGAATACGGCGGTCACGGCGATATACGATCGCGATCTCACCTGGATTCATCACGTCGCGTTCGGCAGCTTCGCGCGCCGCGGCGCCGGGAGCCGTGAGAAGAGCGTGTCGTAACGCGAGGTTCTGTTGCCTGATGAGAACTCGTGCCGGCACGAGTTGCTCCGGGCTGGCTCCGTACGCCGGGGAGCTCTCCCGTACGCGCGTCGCGTCCCACGGACCGAAGTCTCGTGCCGCCTGCTGCTGGTTGTGCGCGCGGCACAACAAGCGCAGATTCTCGACTGACGCCTCACCACCCAGGGCAAAGGGCACCGTGTGATGAAACTCGAGAAAGCCTCGCGCGCGGCACCGCCGGCCCGTCCGGCTCACAAACGTGCACTGCACGCACTTGACATGCTTCATACGTAGCGCTAAGCTACATTTGTAGCATGTCGAGTGTGAGGAGGTTTCGAGGATGGTGTCGCCCCCGCATGAGAAATTGAGCCGCCGCGAACGCGAGATCATGGATACGCTGTTCGCACTTGGTGATCGAGCCTCCGCCGAAGAGATCCGCGGACGGTTATCGGATCCGCCAACCTCTTCGGCGGTTCGAGCGATGCTTGCAAGGCTGGAGGCGAAGGGCTATGTGCGCCATCGCGAAGAACGCTTGCGATATGTCTACACCCCGACGAAATCGCGCGCGAGCGCCCAGCGAAACGCGCTCACCAAGCTCGTGCGAGTGTTCTTCGGCGGCTCACCGCGAGAGACGTTAACGGCCCTACTGAAGCAGGAGAGCTGGACGGACGAAGAGCTCGATGCGCTCCGATCCGAGATCGAACGCGTTCGCAAAGAAAGGACGAAGCCATGACGCCGACCGTTGCAGACGCGGCACTGTTTCTGAGTAGTGCGGCCGGGCTCTCCATTCTGCTGAAGGCCACGCTCTTCCTTGCGCTCGGCCTCACGGCGACCTGGCTGGCGAGGCGCGGAAGGGCATCCGTGCGCCACGTGCTGCTGGCCGCCACGTTCGCGACGCTTCTCGCCCTTCCATTTCTGGTGCTTCTGGGACCGGCGGTTTCAATCGAGATTCCGATCGGCGCTGGCGATGACGCTCTCGCGGCGACGAACGCGACAGCCGCACGTGACTCAGTATCGACGCCGCCCCGAGGCAACCCAAGCATCGGATCGGCCAGCAGCACATCTGCTGGCACGTCCTGGGCAACGCTCGCTGTGGGTGTCTGGGTCGGCGGAGCGGCCCTGCTCTTGATGTCGGTCGCTTTCGATCTGTGGCGGGTCCGCCGCATCGTCCGACAGGGTCTGCCGTGGATCGAGCTGCGGCAGACGGTCAGCTCGTTGGCGGCGGAGGGCGGTGTGCGCCGAGCCGTCGACGTGTTGCGGCATGAAGATGTGGCTGCACCATTCATGTGCGGAACGTGGCGGCCGGCCATCGTATTGCCCGCTGCCGCGACGGCGTGGAGCGACGCGGATCTCGATCGCGCGCTGGTTCACGAGCTCGAGCACGTCCGCCGGGTCGACTGGGCGGTTCAGGTCGCCGCGCGCGTGACGTGCGCCTGCTATTGGTGTCATCCGCTGGTTTGGGTGGCCTGGCGCGGCCTGTGCCTCGACGCCGAGCGGGCGTGCGACGATGCCGTGGTGCAGCGAGCCGAGCGCACCGATTACGCAGAGCAACTTGTCTCGATGGCCGAGCGCATGTCGAGAGCGAATGCACAGCCGGTGCTCGGTATGGCGAACCGCAGTGATTTGGCACGCCGTGTCGCGGCGGTGCTCGACCGAACGCAGCGGCGAGGACGGGCTGGGGCACTCGCGGCTGCGAGCGCGATCTGCGCGGCGGTGCTCGTCGTGGGTGCGATCGCACCGGCGCGTGCTATCGGTGTGTCGCCGACACGTGATGCCGGCGTCCAAACGGCTTCCGCCCCGAGTCGAAACGCTGCAGCATCGAGACCGGCCCGCCCCAATGCGCTCGCCGTGGGGCTCTTTGAAGCCGCATCGGACGGGGACATCGACTCGATCACGAAGTTGCTCGATGCCGGCGCCAATGTCAATGCGGTGATCAGTGGAGATGGCAGTCCGCTCATCGGCGCCGCGCGCGAGGGCCAGCTAGATGCGGTTCGTCTACTACTCGATCGCGGAGCCGACGTCGACATGGGCGTGTCAGGGGACGGCAACGCGCTCATCATGGCCGCGCGCGAGGGACGTGTCGACGTGGTCACGATTCTGCTCGATCACGGTGCCAGCATCGATTATGCGGTGCCGGGTGACGAGAACGCGTTGATTCAGGCGAGCGGCAACGGACGTCTCGAAGTCGTGGAACTGCTCGTCTCGCGCGGTGCCAACGTGAACGCTCGCATCTGGGCTCCGCGGACTCGCAACGACGGGGAGTGGCGAACGCCGCTGAGCATGGCTCGACAGAATCAGCACACGCCGGTTGTGGAATTCCTCCAGTCTGTTGGCGCTGTCGAGTAAGGATTCGAGCCCTAAGAGGCGACGCGCCGCCGGATGGACCTCCCCGAGCCCGCCTGGGCGATCTCGCGAGCCGCCCAAACGAACGTGTGTGAACCTGGGCTGAAAGAGAGATCGTGAAATGCGCCTCACGCACTGGTTCGAGGAGCTCCGAAACGACATCAGGTTCGCGATTCGCCAGCTGAGAAGCTCGCCCGCCTTCACGTTCATCGCGGCGATGACGCTGGCGCTCGGTATCGGCGCCAACAGTGCCATCTTCGCGCTGGTCGACGCGACGTTGCTGCGTCCGCTTCCATTCCGCGAGCCTGAGCGCCTCGTGATGGTCTGGGAGCGAAACCCCACGTCGCTCCGGGGCGGAGTTGCGCCGCTCAACCTTCTCGATTGGAGCGAGCGAAATCGCACGTTCGATCTGATGGCCGGGTTCATTCCTGGCGTGGGCGGCATGGTGATGAGCGGGGCGGATGGCACCGCCGAAACCGTTCCTCGCCAGTGGGTACTCGCCGGAATCTTTGACGTGCTCGGCGTCAGGGCCATTGTCGGTCGTACGTTTCTTCCCTCCGACGACCGCCAACGCTCCAATGTTGTAGTGCTGAGCGAGGGATTTTGGCGAACGCGTTTCAACGCGGATCCGAGTGTGGTGGGCCGCGACATCCGACTCGATGGGTCGCTGTATACAGTGGTCGGCGTCGTGCCGAACGAGTCTCAGTTGCTCGGTCGGAGCAGTATCTGGGCGCTGGTCCCAATCCAGGGTGCACCGGCCGCCGCGCGAAGTGCGTACTTTCTCCGGGTGATCGGACGCCTAAAGGCCGGCGTGACGCTCGACGGTGCGGATGCCGACATGGCAGCCGTCGCTGAAGGCCTGGCGCGAGAGCTCCCCGCGACGAACAAGGGGCGCAGCGTCACGCTCGAGCCAATGCACGATGCAGTGATCGGCAGCGAGCTCCGCCTGACGTCGATGCTGTTCCTCGGCGTCGTTGGCTTTGTGCTGCTCATCTGCTGCGCCAACGTGGCCAATCTGCTCTTGGCACGCGCAACGGTACGTGCACGTGAGCTGGCGATACGGTCAGCGCTGGGCGCTGGCCGGCGGCGCGTCATCCGCCAGCTCCTGACCGAAAGCCTTGTGCTCTCAACCATAGGGGGCGTATTGGGAGTGGGGGTCGGCGCGGTGATTCTGAATATCGCGCCATCGGTGATTCCGCAGGGGCTGCTGCCTGGGGCGGTGACGCTCTCCTTCGACATGCGCGTGGTCGCGTTCTGTGCCGCGGCCGCGCTGCTCGTCGGGCTGTTGTTTGGCGTCGCTCCGGCGTGGCACGCAACGGAGCTCTCGTCTGCGCAGTTGATCACCTCCGGCAGCCGGACCGCGACAGGGCACGGCGGGAGAATCCGACGTGTGCTCGTTGTCGGAGAGGTCGCGACCGCAGTGGCGCTGCTCTTTGGCGCTGGTCTGCTGCTACGGACCCTCTTGGCCGTGGAAAATGTCGACCGTGGGTATCGTGCCGAGAGCGTGCTGACGATGATGGTCGATCCGCTGGGTTCGCGTTATCCAACTCCAGCGTCCCTGGTTCAGTTCTTCGAGGGCGTCGAGGGTGAGATCAGGGCTCTTCCCGGAGTGCGCAACGTGGGATGGGCGAGCACCTTGCCGCTGGGCCCTTCGGACGCCGGCCAGACCTTTTACGACATCGTCGGCGACCCGCCACCGGAGGAGAGCAAACGCCCGGCGGCCGACTATCAGATCGTCAGCCCCACGTACTTCGAGACTCTCGATCTTCCTGTCGTTGCCGGCCGGGCCTTCAACGACCGCGATACAGGTGACAGCGTCCCCGTCTGCATCGTGAATGAAGCGTTCGTCCGCCGCCACCTTCAGGGCCGATCACCGATCGGTCTGCGGGTGGCGTTCCGGTCGACAGCGTCCGCGCAAGCAGAGCCCTTTGTGAGAGAGATCGTTGGTGTTGCCCGTCAGGTGAAGGGCCGGCCCGATGAGACAGAGGACTTCGTTCAGATCTACGCACCGTTGGCTCAGAACCTCAGGGACGACATCTATCTGCTCGTCCGACCAACATCAGGACGCGCTGAAGGGCTTGCGCGTGCCGTCCGTGCGGCAATCGCTCGCATCGACAAGGAGCAGCTGGTAAGCATCAGGGAGGTGATGACGCTTGACGACGTTGCATGGGAAGCCACCGCACGTCATCGGTTCCGGGCGGTGCTGGTGATGACGTTCGCCGGCCTGGCGCTCCTTCTGGCTATGGTCGGAGTGTTCGGCATCCTCGCATACTCTGTCCAGCAGCGCGTGCGCGATTTCGGTGTGCGGAGGGCGCTCGGTGCCACCACGCGCGACGTGCTCCGCCTCGTCGTCGGGAGCGCCGTCCGCATGATTGCGATCGGTGCCGTCATCGGGCTGGCCCTGTCGACGGTGATGGGTCGGCTGCTTGCGACCATGCTGGTCGGCGTCCAGCCTTTGGACCCGATGACGTTCGCGTCTGTGACGATCGTGCTGACCTTCACTGCCGCCGTGTCGATTGCCGGTCCCGCCTGGCGCGCAACCCGTATCGATCCTGCGGTTGCGTTGCGAGGCGAATGATCCACACAGATCCTCCGTATATATCACTCTTGCCGCAAGGCGCGTATCGGGTCCACGCGGCTGGCGCGGCGCGCCGGCAGCCATCCGGACGCCAGGGCAACCATGGCGAGCGACAGCCAGTAAAAAACACTTGACACGATGCTTGGCCTGCGCGCGTTTTGGTTCGGACGCTCGTGAGAATCGGTGGCTGTGCGCGCAACGTTGACCAAGAGGCGGCGCTGGCAGGTGTCGGCAACAAACGAGGTGGATCGGGCCGCCGGCGTGTCCTCCACGCGCGTTCTGCGGGTCGAAAATCGCGGTCGTATAATGGGTTATGAGGACGCCACACCTCTCGTTTCAACACCTTTCCGATCATGATCTGCTCTGCGAGGTGACGCGGCTCGCTGTCCGTGAACGTGAGGCGACCGCGCGCCTCATCGCCTGCCTTGCCGAGGTCGATGCCCGACGCCTCTATCTCGGCGAAGGCTGTGCCTCGCTCTTTACGTACTGCGTCGACATCCTCCACCTCTCGGAGCACGCGGCGTACGATCGCATCGAGGTCGCCCGCGCCGCGCGCCGGTTTCCCGTCATCCTCGAGCAGCTCGCGGCGGGCGCGGTGACGCTGACCACGATTCGGCTGCTCGCACCGCACCTGACGCCCGAGAATCACGCGGCGCTGTTGGCCGAGGCCCGGCACCGGAGTCGCCGTGAGGTCGAACAGATCGTGGTCCGGCTAGTGAACCCTCATGATGTCAACTCAGCAAGAGAGATGACGATGGTCGATGGGGACGAAGCAGCGGAGCAGACGGTTATAAACGAGTCATTCGGCCCGGAGCGCACGGGCGGGATCCACTCGTGCTGCACGCAGGGCAGGCCGGAGCGCAGCCACGACCGCGACGCCGACCATCAACATCGGCGCTAGCGCGAAGACCCACGGGTCTGTCGTACTGATGCCCGTCAGCAGCGTTCGCAGCACACGCGTCACACCAAACGCCCCCGCCAGTCCTACGACGACGCCGACCGCCACCAGGAACAGGGCCTGCCGGAGGAAGAGGCCGAGCACGCCGGCTCTCGTGGCACCAAGCGCCATGCGGACACCGATCTCACGTGTTTGCTGGCTGACGATGTGAGCAATCACGCCGTAGAGACCCACGGCCGCGAGGAGCAAGGCGAGTGCCGCAAGCCCTCCGAGTAGTACCGTGTTGAACTGCTGCGGCCCTAGGGAGTCCGCCACGATTTCGCGCATCAGGCGCACGTCGGAGATCGGCTGCTCCGGGTCGACCGACCAAATGGCCTGCTGCACAGACCGCGTCAGGGCTGCCACTGAGGCCTCTCCGCGGACAATGACCGAGAAAGGCAGTAGGCGAGCGTAAAGCGACGCGTAGGCGTCGTTCTGTTGGGAGAACGGCACGTAGAGGATGGGCGGAGGATCCGTGCCGAGTCCTTCTTCTCGGACGTTCCCGACAATGCCGATAATTTCGCGAGCCGTGGACTCGGCGAGCTCCGGCACGAAGGGCTGGCCCACGGTGACGCGCTGACCGATCGGATCCGAACCCGGCCAGATCCGACGAGCGGCCGCCTCGTTGATGATCGCGGCCGGCAGCGTGCCCCGGCGATCGCGGGCATCGAACAGGCGGCCTCGACGCAACGGGATCTCCAGCGCGTCGAAGTAACCTCGGCCGACGGCCCGGTAGTCCGCGCTCCCGACACCTTCCTCTGTGCCCGGCACATACCGGCCTTCAATGGTAAATGGCATGTCTGATCCCAACTCCAGCGGAAGCGTATGCGCGACTGTGGCCGCGCGCACGCCAGGCAGCGCCGTGAGGCGCTCCTCGACATGCTCTTGGAACTGCGCCAGTGCCTTGCCGCTCCCGTATCTCGCCTCCGGCAGTGCGAGCTTCATCGTCAAGACGTTCTCGACAACGAAACCTGGATTCGTCGATTGCAGGCCGGCGAGACTCTTCACCAGCAGGAATGCGCCAATGGTGAGCATCAGCGCGAGCGCCACCTCGCCCGCCACGAGCGTACGCCGTGTCCAGCGGCTCGTTCGGCCGATCATGCGATGCGCTCCAGAGCGCAGCACTTCGTCGAGATTCGGCCGTGCCGACTGCCAGGCAGGCAGTAGGCCAAAGGCGAGGCCCGCGACGAGCGAGATCGCGAGAGCCGCACCGAGCACGCGCCAGTCCACGGCGATAGTCCCAGCGTAGGGCACGTGGACGGGGCTGAGTGCCAGCAGCGCCGGGACGCCCACATACGCAAGCGCCACACCAGCCGCGCCGCTGACCGCAGCGAGCAGGACGCTCTCCAGCAGCCGTTGCCGTACCACCGTCCACGTGCTCGCCCCTAGCGCGGTGCGCAGCGCGATCTCGTGGTGCCGCTCCGCCGCCTGTGCCAGTTGCAGATTGGCGACGTTGACGCACGCGATGAGCAGCACGAATCCCACCGAGGCGAGCAGGATGAGCAGCGCCGGACGCATGTCACCGTACAGCTGCTCCCGAAGCGGCCGGACGCCGATCGTTTCGTTGTCGCCCATGAGGTCAGGCGTGGTACGACGCAGCGCGCTGCCGGCGATCTCCATGGCGTCGCGTGCCTGGTCGAGCGTCGTCGCAGGCTTCAACCGCGCCGTCACTTTGAAGTTGTTGGCGCGCTCCTGGCTTGCCGGGTCGAACTGGAAGAGCGTCCAGAGATCGGCGACGTCCGGATACCGAAACCCGTCCGGCATCACACCAATCACGGTGTACGGCTCGCTGTTGAGCGTGATCGCCTGCCCGACGATGTCCGGGCGGGCGCCGAAACGGTTCGTCCAGAGGGCGTGACTCAGGACGACAAGTCTGGGGCCTCCTGGGACGTCCTCTGCCTGGCGGAACGCTCGCCCGAGGGAGGGCTGAACGCCCATCACGTCGAAGAAACCCGCCGACACATGCGAGCCAATCAGTCGTTCGGGACGACCCAGGCCGATCAGGTTGAACCCCGCTCCCAGGTCGTTGTACGCGGCCACCTCGACGAAGATCTGCTGGCCCTGATTGCGCCAATGGATGAACTTTGGCACCGACGTGTAGGACTCGAAGGAATCGGGATAGGCGCGTCCGACCTGGACGAGGCGGTCCGCCTCGGGAAACGGGAGCGAGCGCAGCAGCAGCGCATCGACCACCGTGAAGATCGCCGTGGTCGCACCGATGGCGAGCGCCATGGTGACGAAGGCCACCAGGGTCACGGTGCGGGCCTTCCACAGCACGCGAACGGTGTACCGAAGCTCACGAGACCAGCCCGTCATGTGGTTTCCCTCCGCAAGTGAGAGCGCTCGATGAGTATTACGCTGATTGGACGGTATTGTAGCGCGCGGGGTTCGCGATCCCTGACCCCCTGTTTTCGGATAACCTGATCCGGTTGTGCTGCACCGCATCGATACCAGCCAGCTCGGCCCTCAGGGCGACGCCATGGCGCGCGCCATCGCGACGTGTGTGCACTGCGGCTTCTGTCTGCCGGCGTGTCCCACGTATCGCGTGCTCGGCGAGGAGATGGACTCGCCACGCGGCCGCATTTTCCTGATGAAGGGTGTCCTCGAGGGAGAGGTGGCACTCGACGAGGCGCAGCTGTACATCGATCGGTGTCTCGGGTGCCTGGCGTGCGTGCCCGCCTGTCCATCCGGCGTGGCCTACGGCGAGTTGCTGATGCCGTTTCGCGCACACGCCGAGCCGCGCCGATCGCGCAGCATCGTCGAGCGACTGCGCCGCGCGCTCGTTTTGGCGACACTCCCGTATCCGCGCCGGTTTCGGCGTGCGGTGAGCCTGGGCCGATTCGCTGGTCCGCTGCGGACGTTCGTGCCGCGCGGGCTGCGGCCGATGCTCGATTTGGTGCCCGAACGGATTCCACCCGCCCGCCCGCTGCCAAGAGTCCATCCCGCAGCCGGTGTTCGCAAGGCGCGGGTTGCGCTGCTGGCCGGCTGCGCCCAGCAGGTCCTGGCACCCGAGATTGGCTGGGCGGCGCTACGCGTCCTCGCGCGGGCTGGCGTGGAGGTCGTGGTGCCGCCCGAACAAACCTGTTGCGGTGCGCTCGCCATGCACGTGGGAGGGGCGGAGCAGGCGCGGCGCCTCGCGCGCACGAACCTCGGTGCCTTTCCGACCGACGTCGACGCGATCATCACGACCGCGGCCGGCTGCGGTTCCGGCATGCAGGAGTACGCCCTGTTGTTCAAGGGTCTCGCCGAAGAAGCCGAGGCCGAGCGGCTCGCCTCCCACGTGATGGATGTCACCGTCTTCCTCGAGCAACTTGGTGTTGGCGACCTGCCGCCACTGTCTGCATCCTTGCGTGTCGCGTACCATGGCGCTTGTCATCTCGTGCACGCGCAGGGCGTGAGCTCTGCTCCGCGAGCGTTGCTCGGGCGCATCCCCAATCTCACGCTCGTCGAGATAGCCGAGCCTGGCATCTGCTGCGGGTCTGCAGGGACGTACAACATCGACCAGCCAGAGATCGCGCGGGAGCTCGGTCAGCGCAAGGCGCAGGCGGCTCTCGCGTCGAATGCCGAAGCCATCGTGACTGGCAACATCGGCTGCATCATGCAACTGCGCACGCACCTCGCGACGCTTGGCGCGCGCGTGCCGGTCTTTCACACCATCGAGATCCTGGATCAGGCATGGTTGTCGTGACCGGGGCTGCCGGGTTCATCGGCAGCAACATCGTACGGGCGCTCAACCGACGAGGCGAGACCGATATCGTCGCCGTCGATGACCTGACTCGCGCGGCAACGTCCGCGAATCTCCACGAGTGCACGATTGGGGACTATCTCGACAAGACCGATTTCGTCGGTCGCTTCGCGCGGGGTGCGTTCGGCCACGTGCGCGCCGTGTTCCACGAAGGGGCCTGCTCGGACACGATGGAGACCGACCGGCGCTACATGATGGACAATAACCTCGGCTACAGCCGACGGTTGCTCGAGGCGTGCTTGGTGCAACGCGTCGCGCTCGTGTACGCGTCCTCCGCGGCTGTCTACGGCCGTTCCGATACCTTCGTCGAAGCGCCGGAGCACGAGCGACCGCTCAACGCGTACGCCGACTCCAAACATCTCTTCGATCAGGTGGTCCGAGGTCTGTTGCGGGAGGCGGGAGGCAAGTCGCCGAGCCAAGTCGTTGGCTTGCGCTACTTCAACGTGTATGGACCTCATGAGGCGCACAAAGGGCGGATGGCCTCGGTGGCCTTTCACCACTTCAACCAGTTTCGCGCCGAGGGTAAGGTTCGGTTGTTCGGAGCGCACGGCGGGTATGGGCCAGGGCAACAGATGCGTGATTTCGTCTCGGTTGAGGATGTGATCGCGGTCAACCTGCATTTCCTCGATCGTCCCGAGCTGTCCGGTCTCTTCAATGTCGGCACGGGGCAGGCGCGGCCGTTCAACGACGTGGCCGCGACCGTGGTGAACACGCTCCGCCGTACGGAAGGCGCTCCACCCATGCCGCTGGACCGACTGGTGCGGGACGGGCTCATTGAATATGTCCCGTTTCCGGATGGCTTACGCGGGACGTATCAGTGCTATACCCAGGCGGACATCGGCAGACTGCGTGCGGCGGGATACACGGCGCCATTCCGCAGCGTTGAGGAAGGCGTTGGGCGTTACTGTGAATGGCTCGAATCTAACGATCTCGGCCATCTCCGTTAGTCCTCGCGTCATTCGTCACCCATATGGGACTGGACCACGCCATGGCAATACGGTTCTGCACCATCCGCTTCTGTCGCAGACGCACATAGTAGATGGAGTCCTCACGAAACGTCCGATCCGTATCCGTCCAGTGCAAGTCGAGCGCATGCGGTTTGATGGAGCGAATGACCTCAAAACCACCGTCCGTCTGGCAATAGCGCAGCACCTCCAATTCCTCGATCACATCCGTTCCATGCGCCTCCACTTCCAGCAGAGGGAGGTTCTGAGCACTGATCTGCGTTCCCATAGACTGGCCGTTAATTCTGAAATTCAGAAGGATCCGTGCGCCCGTCGTCCCGTAAGTCCGACGGTCGTAGAGAGCATCAAAGATCTCCGCCCGGGTCAGATCGTTGGCGGAAACTGCGCTCAGACCCCAGTGGGGGCGGCCAGGGTGAGCACGGTGGTCATCGGTGGCAGCAATCGTGCTGAGAACCAGACCAGCCATCCAGGCATCCTGGGCGAATTGGGGACCACGGGCCGACTGGCGCGGTGCGCTAAAGTCGCTCTGCTCGAAAGCGAGAGGATGATCCGGCTCGTAGGCTTCACTGAGGCCGTGTGCGGAGTAGATTTCGAAGTTCCGTTGGAATTCCGGATCGTGATGTTCCCAGCGAACACCTCCCGGAAACGCCCCCGTGTGGTGAGGAATCGTCAGGGCTTCTCCTGCCGTTAGGGCCTTCCACAATTCCGGGAGCGTGGCGGCCTCCGGAGCCAGCAGGGGCCCAGGCCTGCCGCGAAAATATACATTGCGGTGTCCGTAGGGTGCGCCAAACGACGCCTCATAGGCGAACAAAGTCACGAACGCTCCGGGCCGGTAGTACCTTTCAGCCAGTTGGGCATATTCTTCCCATACGTGCGGCCCGAGGCCCCGGGTGAATCCCTTCTCGGAGGTCCGGCTGTGATCGGTGAGGCTGTAAAAATCCAGGTGAGAAATATCCCGGGCGTACTCGTACGGATTTCGCCCCACGCCGTCCCAACTGTAATGAGAATGTGAGTGAAGATCGCCCCAGTAGATTCGGCGCTCCGGTGGACTCTCATGGACCATCATCGGATTGCCAACCGTTTGAAGAATCCCCCCTTCTGCTGTGGCTTCAATCCGTACGACTCCCGCGTGTTTCGGGGTGACGTCCACGCGTGCCCAGCCCTGTCCCCGCGTGAATGAAACGCTGGGAGGAACGTCGGCTTCTCCTTGGACCACCTGGAGACCCACTTGTTCGGCAAAAGGAGTAGACGGGTTTCCATGCTCGTCTACCACTGACAATAAGAGAGTAGCGGGCTTGTTGACCACGAGAGCCGAAGGCCCGGAGAGCCGCAGCTCGGCGGCGGGGCGGCTGACAATCTGCACGGTCGGGTCATCTGGAAGGCGCTGAAACTCTCCCGTTCCATCATTGTCGACAACGGCCAGGATCGGCTCGGGCGGTGTGCTGACGATGCCGCCCTTCATACCTCGGCTGCCCTTGGAGGTGTCGCCGTACATGACCGAGAGGGTATCGCCGTCCTGGAGCTCGCCCTCCTCGACGATGATTCGTACGACAAAAACATAGCGCTCCAACCGTCCATCCAATCCAGGGCGCGGCGATTTGACGAGATAGTCCCGAGTCTCCGATTCGACTTCGGTCTTCAGCCGCACATCCTCGCGAGAAGACCGACTGGAAATATAGTGATCGCCCTCCGGGTCCGTCGCCTGGAGTCGGTTCGCGGAGTTTCGATCGCCCGCATGCCAGGAATCGGGTAACTGAACGCGTATTGCACCCCCCTCGGCGATTCCACGTGAGCCGACGCGGTAGGTGACGGTCCAGGTTCCGAAATTGCCCGCGACGGCCTTTGTGGGACTGACCGAGAGATGGCCATCGGCGCTTTTCCAGGTAGCGGTTGCAGCCGTCCCAAGAGCGGCTAAACATATTGCACAAAGGACAAGACGGTTTCTCTGAAGCATGCCAGCATCCGACTAGAAATGATTTTCAATCCGACCTGTACGATCCGCGGATCGCTTGCACTTCGGATACCCCCAAACCCTGCGGCTGTCACGCTGGTATTGGGATCAGCGAAGTTGGCGTGGTTGAAGATGTTGAAGAGCTCCCCGCGCAGCTCAGCACGGAGAGCCTCGGTGGCATAGAACGTCTTCAAAAACGCCATGTCAAAGTTCCAGAAATTAGGGCCTCGGAACGCGCCCTTTCCGATATTGCCGGGTGAACCGGCGGGTGGAACGGCGAACCGGTCTGGATCGAGAAAATCCACACAGAATTCTTCTCCTGCTCCACAGCCGCCTGACCCTCGTGAGCCCGTGCCCAACTCATCGGAACCGCCAAGGAACAGGCCACGATCGTTATTCAACCCGTTTTGGTTGGTATCTTGGCCGGCCAGAATGGTCAGGGGCGTTCCTGACTGGGCCTGAAAGATCCCGGTCGTGCGCCAGCCTCCCAACACGTGCCTGGAGAACCAATGAGAGGAGTCCTCCAGATCGGGAAATCGGAAGATGTACGACACGACCACGCGATGCGTGCGATCAAATTCCGAGGGGCCGCGGTCGAGTGCGAACGGGTTGGGCTCGGTGATCGAAATGGGCGAGCGTCCGCCACCACTGGAACTGCCGTTGTTGTTGGCATTCGAGATCGTAAACCCGAATGGCGAGGTATCGATACTCTTCGAGAAGGTATAGTTGGCCAGCACGGTCAGCCGGTTCAGCAACACCGGATCGCCCGAGAAGGGACGCTTTTCCACGCCGAGCTGTAAGGAATGGAACTCGGCCTGCACGTCCTGCCGAGTCTCCTGGATGCTGCCAAAACCCGCGAAGGGACGACGCGCGTCTGTCCCGAGCGTGCTGCCCGGAACGAAGCTGGCTGGATTCAACTCGACAGCCGTCAGGAGATGCTCCGTGCGGGAGCCCACGTACCCGATTCTGGCCATCCAACTCGGTCGTAGCTGGTGCTCGAGCGTGAGGTTCCAATTGTAGGCAACGGGCGTCTCGAAATTTTGGTTGGCATCCCACATGCTCACCAGAAGGGGTTCTGGAAAGACGAAATCCTGGGGTGCCGGGAACGTAAAATCCAGAGGCGAGAAATTGGTGCCGCGCAAGGGATCGCTAAAGGGTCCCTCGGGATCCGTGAAGGTGGTAAAGGTGGAGAACGGAGGGAGCGATCCAACAAACGTGTTGTTAAACGCGTTCGTGCGCGCGTCGTAAAACGCTCCAACTCCTCCACGAACAACCGTCTTGGCTTGTCCTGTGACATCCCAGGCGATTCCGAGCCGCGGCGCGAGATTGACGTAGTCATCATCTTGTCCCTTCTTGGGGACCCCTGGATCGCCCGCGAAGAACAGGCCGGGAGGCGCGTTATCGAATTGGGGACTGCTGTTTCCTTCCAGAAAGTCTTGGATACGAAACTGTTCTACGCGACCTCTGACATCATTCCACAGAGATCCCGGCTCCCACCGTACGCCAACACTCAACGTCAATCGAGGATGCGCCTGAAACGTGTCCTGCATGTACAGGCTGAAGAAATTCGCACGCGTGTCAACATCCTGGTCCGATCCCTGCTCGAATCGGCGCAGGTCTCCCAACACCAAGCTGGCCAGCGCAAAGTTCGTGACGTCATTGGTGAAAAAGAACCCGCCACCCTTCTTGTCCTCGTTTCGGAGGTTATAACTGCTATGCTCGAAATCGCCGCCTATGGAAAGCGTGTGTCTGCCACGAACCCACGTCAAATCGCTCTTGATGCTCCAGCTCTGCCGGATAAACCTAGCAGGAAGAAACGCACCCACATTGAAAAAGCCACTCGCGTTGACCTGGCGGATGCCTCCTTCAAAGCTGGGTGGCTGGTCGATGTTCACGCCAAAATCGGTAATCAGCGGAACGGTGTTCGGCTGGCCTCTGTGGCTTCGAGTTCTTGAAAAGGAAACGGTGAGCTCGTTGATAACATTCGGGCTCACAATGTGGTTCCAGCCGACCAGCTGGTTGGTATTGAGAATATTCGAAGCACCACTCAACGTCAGCAAGTTGTGACCGTCGAACGCGGAGGCGTCGTCAAAGTCGTTCGTAATGGAACGAATGCGCAACTGGTTGTTGTCGTCGATGTGGTGATCGACTCTTGCTACGAATTCGTCGGTGTCCTGGGCAATCGGCCGATCGAATTGCACGCGCCCATTTCCACCCACGCTGGGAAGGAGCTCCATGAAGTTGACCGCTGCCGGGTCGAACCGTTCGACCGGAATCTGGTTGTTGGGGAACGGCTGTCCCGTGACGGGATCGATCACCTCAACGACTCGCCCGACCGGATTCGCCGGGTCGTTGGCATCGAGCAAGGCGGAAAAATCGCCCTCCCGATTTCGAATGGTTGGCACAAAGGCGCTGAGTCCTGTGTCAATACTTCGAACGCGCGTGCCCTGGAAACCGCCGAAAAAGAAGGTCTTGTTCTCGATGATCGGTCCGCCCCCAACGCCACCAAACTGGGTCCGCTTGAGGGGGTCTGTCTCGGGGGAAAAGAAATTGCGAGCGTTGAGCGCCTCGTTCCGATGGAATCCGAACAGCGTACCGTGGAGGTCGTTCGTGCCCGCCTTGGTCGCGACGTTCACGACGCCTCCGGCGTTTTGCCCATACTCGGCGCTGTAGTTGCTCGTCTGCACACTGAACTCTTGAACCGCGTCCGGGAAGGGGAAACGTTGGTTCACGTTGGTCATCCGGTCACTGTGGATGCCGCCGTCCAACATGTAACTCATCTGGTTCTGGCGGGCGCCGTTGCTCGAGATGGTCACCGCGCCCGGAAAAGTCTTTGTAAGACCCTGATCGGCTCCACGGGACGGTGCGCTGAATGTGCCAGCGGTCAGCAAGGTCAGGGTGGCCGCGTTGCGGCCGTTCAGGGGCAGATCTTCCACGCGCTCGTTTTCGATGACCTGACCGATCGTCGGCGTTTGGGTATCGGGGCTGACCGTGGAGCCCGGGCCTAGCACCGTCACGGTCTCCCTCGCCTCAACCACTTCCAGCCGGACGTTCACGGTGAGCACTTGATCCTGTAACAACGTAGTGTGTTCCACATATTTTGTGAATCCTGGCATTTCCACACTCAAGGCGTAGCGCGAGGGGCGAAGGGCTGGAACGGTATATCGGCCCGTGTCGTTCGTGATGGCAGTTCGCGTGAAGCCGGTCGCTTCCTCGGTCACAGTCACCTGTGCTCCCGGAATGACTGCGCCCGAGGGATCGGTCACGGTCCCCACCAACTGGGCCGAGGTCTGACCGTGCACTAGGGAAGTGCACAGGAAAGAGATGACAACCGTGAGTCCAAGAATCCTCTTCATGGTACTCCTCCAGCGGTTGCGTGCTGGTGCGGCGGCGTTGAGCCGCGACGAGGATGGCGCGGTGAGGAGCCCGACGCTCGGAATGGTCCGCAGACGGGCGACGCCGGGATCGGCGGCCGCGAGGTCGCGGAGGTGTCGCTCGAGTGCGGCGATGCGATCCTCCAGGGCTTAGCTTCAGCGATGTCGTATATCATACACGTCACACCAATGCAAAATGAAGTGGCTCGACGTGCACGGGTGCTTAACGGTTCTGGGGGTCGCGGCCGGGCACGTCGTTGTAGGCCCCGCT
>WHTZ01000062.1 GCA_009377495.1 Luteitalea sp. | reverse complement strand
TCCTGATCGGCGCCGAGGTCACCGACCGTCATCTCGTCGGGGCCGTCGGTACCGACAAGAATCACGAACTGGGAGGCTGTGCTCGGGTTGTCGGCAAGGTCGACCTCCGCGATGAACGTCAACGCAACGGTGATCTTGGACATGTTCTCCCCCGAGGCTTCTGTCGTGGAGGTTCACGATAGGCGCTCTTTGCGGGCGGGTCACTACGAAGGTACGTAGGAATCGTCTGTCGACGACCGATGAGCCATCCATTTGGGGTCTAGGCAGCTCTTCTGTATCGAGAGAGGGAAGAGCCGTAAGCCAGATTACCGCGGTCGCCTTCGTTAAGGGCCCGGAGGGCTACAGTACGACGCTGGCTGGCACAGCGAAAACGGCCAAGTCGCGGACGGCGTCGACGGAGCTGCCGAAGCCGAAGGTTGGCGACTGGAAGGTGTCAGAGATAGACCCTGTCTATCCGGCTCCCCAATCGACAGAGCAGCTCGTAGGGAGCCGCGCCGACGGCGGCTGCCATCTCGCGCACGTCGATGCGCTCGGCGCCCTGGCGCCCGAGAATCACGACCTCGTCTCCGGGTGCAACATCGAGAGCCGTGACGTCGATCGTGATCATGTCCATGGACACGGCGCCAACGATCGGGACGCGCCGGCCACGGACGAGCACCGAGGCGCGGCCGGCGAGACGCGCGTCGAGGCCGTCCGCGTAACCAGCCGGCACCACGGCGATCGTGGACGGCCGTTCGGGACGATAGCGCAGGCCGTAGCCGACACCCTCGCCGGGGCGCAGACCCTTGACCGCGACGATGCGGCTGGTGAGTGACAGCACGGGTGCGATCTCGAGCGTCGTTGCGAGTGGCGGCGGCACAACGCCGTACAACAAGAGGCCTGGCCGGACGGCGTCGTACCAGACCTGCTCGTCGCGAAGCAGCGCCGCGCTGTTGGCGGCATGCGCCTTCGCCGGATGCAGTCCGACCTCTGCGACCAGACGCCGCGCCGCCTCGAAACGCTCGCGCTGGCAAACAAAGTCTCCGCTCTCGGGATCATCCGCCGTGGCGAAGTGTGTGTAGACAGCGTCGATGGCCAGGTGTCGGCTCTGGGCGATTGCCGGCAGGGTGCGGCGTAGGTTGTCGTGCCGGAATCCAAGCCGATTCATGCCCGTGTCGATCTTGAGCTGGCAATGGAGCCTCTCGCCGCGGGCAGCTGCGGCACGTGCGAGGTTCTGCGCGGCGGTCGGCGTCGAGATGGTTGGTGTCAGACGGTAGGCGAACACTCCATCGAGATCGCTGATGCCGAGCGCACCGAAGATCAAGATGGGCACCCGGATGGCGTCACGGCGCAGCTCGATCCCCTCCTCGATGTCCGCACAGGCCAGCATGGAAGCGCCCGCCGCCTCCAGCGCCCCCGCGACGCGCGTCGCACCGTGCCCGTAAGCATTCGCCTTGACGACTGCGATGATTTGAGGCGGCTGCCGTTGCGAGGCACGCGCCGCCTCGATTGTCAGCTCGGTGATCGTGCGGTAGTTCGCCTGAAGCGCGGGCAGGTGCACGCGGGCCACCGTGTGGCGAACAGCTATGGCGACCTCCACTCGAGATTTTCGAAACGCGTCAGCTCCTTGATGAAGGCGAGCTTCGCACGACCTGTCGGCCCGTTACGCTGCTTGCCGACGATGATCTCCGCGACACCCTGCTCGTCCTGCGGCGTGTTCTCGCGTTCGTAGAACTCTTCACGATAGATGAACAACACGAGGTCGGCATCTTGTTCGAGCGCACCTGACTCACGCAGATCGGAAAGCTGCGGGCGCCGATCCGAGCGTGTCTCCGGTGCGCGCGAGAGCTGTGACAACGCCAGGATGGGCACGTCGAGCTCTTTCGCCAAGCCTTTGAGCGATCGCGAGATCTGCGCGAGCTCCTGCTGCCGGTTCTCAGAGCGCCCGCGTGCCTGCATCAATTGAATGTAGTCGACGATCAGCAGGTGCAGGCCGTGCTCCGCCTTCAAGCGCCGTGCTTTCGCGCGCATCTCGAGCACGCCCAACGCGGCCGTGTCATCGATGAACACGCGCGCGTCGGCGAGCGTGTTGACGGCCTGGGCGAGCATGGCCCAGTCCTTTTCGGCCAGGTGGCCCGTGCGGAATCGGTGGGCATCGATGCGGGCCTCCGACGTCAGCAACCGCGTGAAGAGCGCCTCCTTCGACATTTCGAGACTGAAGAAGCCCACCGTCATGTCGGTCTTCGTGCCCACGTGCTGCGCGATGTTCAGCACGAGGCTCGTCTTGCCCATCGAGGGTCGCGCCGCCACGATGATGAGATCCGACGGTTGGAAGCCGGCCGTCATCTCGTCCACGTCCGTGAAACCGCTCGGCACACCCGTAAGGAGGCCCTTGTGAGCTTGGAGCTTTTCGAGCGTGGCAAACCCGCCGTGTACGAGCTCCCGCAGCGGCACGAAGCCGGTGCCGAGACGATGGTCAGCAATCTCGAAGATACGCCGCTCGGCGTCATCGAGAATCTCGGTCGGATCCCGCTCCGCGTCGTAGGCCTCCTGCAGGATCGCGTTGGAGGCGAAGACCAGCCGACGCAGAATCGATTTCTCTTTGACGATGCGCGCGTAGTACTCGACATTGCTCGAGCGCGGCACGCCATCGATCAGGCGCATCAAGTATGCGGGCCCACCCACTTCTTGGAGGTCACCGCTCCTGTCCAGCTCGTTGGCAAGGGTAATGGGATCGATGGCCTGAGCTCGCTCGCTGAGCCCAATCATCCGCTCGAAGACTCGACGATGCGCTTCGCGAAAAAAGTCCTCCGGGCGTAACAGCTCGATCGCTTGGTTGATCACCTCGTTGCGCAGCAGCACCGCACCCAGCACGGAGCGCTCGGCCTCGAGGTTGTGTGGAAGTGTGCGTTCGAGCGTGGCAGGGTCCATAGACGAGGAACCACGAACTACCTTACCAGACTCGTCTCCGCGTGCGACCTGTGAATTTCTTGTGGAAAACGGGTGGAAAAGCTGTGAAGGTGCGAGGGGCAAGGTGCGAGGTGCGAGGGCTGTCTCAGGTGCAAGGGACGCTCACACCTAGAGCCTGAGACAGCCCTGGCACCTCGCACCTGGCACCTGGCCCCTTCACCGTGCCTGCGACCCTTCATCCTTCACGACCACCACCTTGAGTTGGGCGGTCACCTGACGATGCAGCTTCAGGGGTACGGTGACCTCACCAAGCTGTTTGATCGGCTCGCCAAGTTGAATCTTCCGGCGCTCGATCTCGAATTGTCGCTCGGCAAGCGCCTCGGCAATGTCGGCGGACGTGACCGAGCCATATAGCTGCTCGGTCTCGCCGACGCGCCGCGCAAACACCAGATCGAGCTGCGCGAGACGAGACGCAAGCTCCTCGGCCTGCGCCCGCTCTTCTGTTTCCCGTGCCGACGCGAGCTTCTTCATGTGCTCGATCTGCCGACGGTTCGTGTCGGTCACCGATAAGGCAAGCTTGCGCGGCAAGAGGTAATTGCGCGCGTAGCCATCGGCGACCTTCACCACATCGCCCGCCTGACCGAGATGATCGATGTGCTCCGTGAGTATGATTTCAATCATCGTGCCTCCGGATGCCTATTCCGTGGCATACGGCAGCAGCGCGAGAAAGCGCGCTCGCTTGATGGCCGTAGCCAGCTTCCGCTGATATTTCGTGCTCGTGCCCGACAATCGGCTCGGCTGGATCTTGCCGCGCTCCGGGACGAACTGTGCGAGCAACCTCATGTCCTTGTAGTCGATGTAGTCGATCTTCTCCGTCCGGAACTTACACACCTTTCGCCGGCGCGATGAGGGTCGTCGTGCGCCCCGCTCGCCTCCGCGCTCGCCTCCGCGCCCACCACGCGCGCGGCCGCCTGACCGCCCGTATCCCTGCGTGTCGCTCTGGGTATCGCTCATGACTTATTCCTCCGGCTGTGCCGCCGACTCTCCCGACTCCTTGGTCAACTCCGCCTCGCCGCTCGGTGTCGGTGGCTCGACTATGCTCGCCACAGGTGGCTCGACTGCGCTCGCCACACGCGAGGAGGCGACCTCGCCGGCTGTGTCCCCGATTGGCTCGGCTGGGGCTGGCTCGGCGGGAATCCCGCGCGCCGCGCGCCGCCGCGCGGCGTCCTCCTCACGACGGGTGCGCGCGCGCTCCGCCTTGCGAAGATCCTCGTCGACACGCACGACCAGGTGCCGAAGCACGAAGTCGTGCACCTTCAGGCGTCGCTCGAGCTCCTTGACCATGTCACCGAGGCCGTTCATGACCAGGACGACATAGGTCCCTTCGCGCTTGTGCTTGATTGGGAAGGCTAACTTGCGCCGTCCCCAGTTGTCGGTGCGGTCAATCGTTCCGTGATAGCGGGCGATGACATCCTGGATGAGCTGCTGGATTTCCTGTGCCTGCTCGTCACTCGCCTCGGGCGAGACGATGTAGACGAGCTCGTACTGGCGTTGTGCGGTCATTCAAAGGCCTCCTTTCGGCCTAAGCGGCCACCCGTTGCGAAGACGCCCAGGTGGCAAGGAGGTGCGTCAGCTGTCGGTTCTGACACAGACGGCTGTCATTTCTTTCGCGTGTATTCTCCGAAAACGATCACAGGCATTGGGGGGTCACGTTTCGGCGACCCAAGGGTTGTGCTCATTCATCGCGTGCTCGACGCCGTGGAGCACGAATGCCTCCACGGCATTGGCTGCCCGCTCGATTGCCTGCCCGAGCGTCACGCGTTCTTCGGCATCCACGCTCGACAGCACGTGGTTGGCGAGATCGCGACGCGGATCGCCTCGGCCGACGCCGACGCGCAATCGCGGCACCGCTGTCGTCCCAAGCGCGTCGATCACCGATTCGAGGCCGTTGTGCCCACCGGCCGATCCCTGCGCGCGCAGCCGAAGCCGGCCAAGCGAAAGCGCCACATCGTCGAGCACGATGAGAACGTCGGAGAGCGCGACTTTGTAGTAGCGCTGCAGCTCGCCGACGGCTACGCCGCTGAGGTTCATGTACGTCAGCGGCTTGACGAGCAAAAGGCCGTCACCGAGCTCCCGCACACGCGCCATCACAGCCTCGGCGGGCGCCCCCTCGAACCGGGCCCCGTGGCGCCGGGCCAACTCGTCGAGGACCGCGAAGCCGACGTTGTGATACGTGTCGCGATAGCGCGACCCGGGATTGCCGAGGCCCGCGATGAGCTTCATGACAGGCTCCGCACTCCAGACGGTGGAGCCCGATCACTCCTCTTCCTTCTCTGGCTTGCCCTTCTTGATCAACTCGGGCTCGGCTGCAGCCGGCTCGGCAGCCACCTCTTCTTCCGGCGCCTTTTCAACATGCGGCGGCACGACGTGGACGATCATCGTCTCGGCCTCGCTCACCGCGTCCCACTTGTCATTCCGTGGTAAATCCCCGACACGCACACCATCTCCAATGACCATCTCGCTGACGTCAATCTCGATGTGCTCGGGGATGTCACCCGGAAAGCACTCCACCTCGATCTCACGCGTGACGAAGTCCAACATGCCACTTTGTTGCTTGACCCCCCTGGCGTCGCCTTTCAGCACGACGGGCACCGAAATCGTCAGACGCTTGTCCATCGCGACGCGAAAGAAGTCCGCGTGGAGGATCTTGCGCGTCACCGGATCGAGTTGAAAATCCTTGACGAGCACCTTTGCAGACGCCCCGTCGAGGCTCAGGTCTATGAGCGTGTTGACGCCGCTCTCGGAATGTAGAATGCGCGAGAGCGTCGTGGCGTCGACCGCGACCGGGACATTCTCCAACTTCGCGCCGTACACGACCGCCGGCACCTGGCCCGCCGTACGCATCCGCTGGGCCGCGTTCTTGCCGCGCGTTTCTCGCTTGGCCGCCTCGAGTATTGCTTCCATGGTATCTCTCGATCCTTGTCAGGACACGGGTCGCCCGACCTGAAGGTCGGGCCTACACGAACAGCGAAGAAACCGACGTTTCCTCGTGAATGCTCCGAATCGCCTGGCCAAGCAGTCGCGCGACCGACAGCACCCGGATCTGCGACGCGCGCGCCGCGTCCCCGTCGAGCGGTATCGTGTCGGTCACGATCAGCTGCTCGAGGGGCGCGCTGTCGACGCGCTCGAGCGCCGGCCCCGACAACACGGCGTGTACGGAGCACCCAATCACACGGTGGGCCCCGTTGTCCTTGAGCGCTTGCGCCGCCCGTTGCATCGTCCCAGCCGTATCGATGATGTCGTCTGTGATGACGCACGTCCGGTCTTCGACATCGCCAATGACGTGCATCACTTCCGCGGCGCCCGTGGCCGTGCTACGCCGCTTGTCGATGATCGCCAGCTCACCGCCCAGGCGCTTCGCGTAGGCGCGCGCCCGCTCGGCGCCGCCGGCATCTGGTGAGACGATGGTCAGGTTGCCGTACTCCTGTCGCGCCAGATAGTCGACGATCACGGGCGCGGCAAACAAATGGTCAACCGGGATATCGAAGAACCCTTGGATCTGCGCCTTGTGCAGGTCCATCGTGAGGATGCGGCTGGCACCCGCCGCGCTCAGCAAATTCGCGACCAGCTTGGCCGAGATCGGCACGCGTGGCTTGTCCTTGCGATCCTGTCGCGCGTAACCGTAGTACGGCAGGACGGCCGTAATGCGCGACGCCGACGACCGCCGGAACGCGTCGATCATCACGCACAACTCCATGATGTTGGAATCGACGGGACGGCACGTCGGCTGAATGACGAAGACATCGGTGCCGCGGATGTTCTCGTCGATCTGGAACGCCACCTCGCTGTCGGGAAACCGCTCCAATCGTGACTGACCAAGCGGCACGCAAAGCACGTCCGCGATGTCCTGCGCCAGTTGCGGATGGGCGGTGCCAGAAAACAGCTTCAAGTCCGTCCGTCCCATGATCGTCGCTCGACGCACCCGCCGGAGCCTCGGCACCAGTCACGAAGCGTCGCGTCCGCGGCTGTCGATCCGGCGCGTCGGTCTCGGCGACACTTCGTGACGTCAGATCCTGGCTGGGGCGGAAGGATTCGAACCTTCGAATGCGGGATTCAAAGTCCCGTGCCTTACCACTTGGCGACGCCCCACCACTCGCACGCGCCGGGCAACCACACGCGCACAGCAGCAGGCCCTCAGCGCGAGCGAACCCAGGCCCCTAGGCGGGCGGTCGCCGGGCCAGCGGCAAACGCTTATCGTAACGGAACGACGACTTACTGGCAAGTCCTGGTTATCGAGCGGCGCAGCTCCGGCTAGGGGGTTCCGCTAGGGGAGCCCCGCTAGGGGGCCGCGCTCGAGTGAGACGGGCCTGGGGCTCAGACTGCGTCTGTAGGTCTCCCGATCGATTGTGCGCGTCTGCAGGAGCCGCCAGCCATCACGGTCGATGATCGTCTCAACGGCACGCACGGCGTGCTCCACGTCGGCCTTTGTTCGGAACAGACCCACGACCGCCGAGCCGCTCCCGGACATGATGGCGACACCTGCGCCTGCGGCGCGTAAGGCGCCGACGGCCGTCCCGATCTCCGGATGCCGCGCCGTAACGACAGGCTCGAGATCGCTGCGTACCTGCGGTAAGAGCGTTTGCCACGCGAGCGTGGTGGCGGTCGACGAAGCCACGTCGCGCCAGTCGGGGGCCTCGTCCCGCGCTTGAACGACGCGACGCACACGGCCGTGGGGCTGCGCCCCGTCGAACCAGACATAGGCCTCGCGGGTCGAAACCCGAAACGGCGGCAGCACCACCAGCACCTGGTGCTGAGGTAAGTCCACAAGCGGCTGGATGCAATCGCCTCGGCCGGTTCCAAGCGCCGTGCCGCCTACGAGAAAGAACGGCACATCCGCCCCAAGCTCGCCAGCCACACGTGTCAACACGGGTGCGTCCGGCTCCAGATTCCAACGCGCGGCCAGCAGTCGCAGTGTCGCCGCCGCATCGGCACTGCCACCACCGAGACCGGCCTCGGCGGGCACGCGCTTGCGGAGCGTGATCGCCAGACCGTCGAGCGACCGATCAAGAGCGGCAGCAAGCCGCACCGCCGCGCGCCACACCAGATTCGTGGCATCCGCTGGAATGTCGGGCACGTCGCATGCCAGCGTGAATTTTCCCTGGCTCGCGCATACGATGATCTCATCGTTCAAGGCGAGCGACTGAAACACGGTGCTCAACTCGTGATAGCCGTCCGCTCGATGTCGGTGGACTCGGAGATCGAGGTTGATTTTGGCATGCGCCCGGGCGATCAGCGAAGGAGCACTATCTGTGTCCATCTGTGGCCCCCAGCGGACCGGCGCGGCGTAACTCCTCGACCGTGATGGGTGTGGCACGGCTAGGTATCTCCACGCGAAACGCCTCTTCTGGCAGCTCCTGGTTGATCTCGACCTGTGAGACGCTCAGGGCGAGCTCCGCGTGCGCGCCGGTTGTTCCATCCGCGATGACGCGGACCGTGCGTGGCACTCGTCCCGTCATGTCCGGGTATTCGACGTCAATGGTCTCGAGTCGACCGGCAACGACCCGGGGTGTCGCCCGCGCGTCACGGCCATACAGCACCGCGCCATCGTCCAGTGTGAGTGAGAACCAGTCGCGTCCGTGCTCCCGCCCTGTGCTCACGCGGCGTGCCGGCGAGACACACCCGGTCAGAATCGCACGAAGATCGTCGGCCTCGAGCGCCAGCCCGGTCAGCGCCTCGACGAGGCGCGCCACCGAGCGCTCCTCCACGTAGTGATCGTCGCGAGGAAGCAACAACGTGGCCCGCTCGGGCTCCGCCGCCAGGATGAAGGCTGGCGCTCCGAACGGTGCCACCCCCTCGAGTCGCGCGCGGCCGCCCTCGGCCAAGCCCACCTGCAGCCGACCACGCACGCGTCGTCCGTCGATGCGTCCCGAGAGCCCAACCTCCGCGGTCATCACACGGATGCCGCGGCAAGCCGCCGTGGCGCGCTCGTAGACGGTGGCCGCGGCGGCCAGCGGTGTCCCGGGATCCGTCGGTAGCACGAGTCGCCGCGCGCCACAGGCCGTGGCGAGTGCTCCCAAGCACACCACCAAAGCGAGGTGGGCCGGAGTGAGCGGACGCCTCGGCGAGGCGTCCCTACCTTCTACCATGGTAGGGCGCGTTCGCCGAACGCGCCGTGCCGGCCCCTTCATTCTTGCCGCGCTCGGTGGATCTTGGCCTTGATGGTGGATGGCTCGATCGACGCACCATCACCTGCGAGCGCACGCTCCCACGCCTGAATCGCCGCCTTGCGATCGTTGAGCGCGTTGAGGAGATCACCCAGATGATCCTGCACGACCGAGTTTGTGGTGAGCTGCGCTGCGGCCTTCTGCAAGTGCTCGCGCGCAAGGTCGAACTTGCGCTGCTTGAAGTACGCCCAACCAAGACTATCGAGATACGACCCGTTGTACGGGTCGATCTCCACGGCCTGCTGCAACAGCTCGACGGACTCGCCGAGGCGAACGCCGCGGTCGGCGAACATGTAGCCGAGGTCGTTGAGCGTCGGCGCATGGCGCGGATCGATCGTGAGCGCGTCCCGGAACGCACGTTCCGCGTCCTCGTAACGGCCCGCCTGCTCGTAAATGGCACCGAGCTGGTACGCCAGTGTGACCTCGCGTGGAGACCGGCTTCGCGCGTCGGTCACGACCGTCACGGCACGATCGAACTGCTCGGCCTGCGCCAGCAACGAGCCAAGCGCCACGACGTGCCAGACATCGTCAGGCGCCTGGCGCACCTGTTCCTCGAGCAACGCCACGGCCGGCTCGACGTCGCCCTTGCCTCGGAGCGCCTCTGCCTCGAGACGGACCAGACGCACGTCGTCTGGCCATCGCTCGCGGGCGGCGCGCGCGGTCGCGAGCGCGCGGTCGTACTGCTCGTCCACCAAATGCGCCTGCGCGATGTACACGTCGAACAGGGGGTTCGAGGGTCCCTCGCCCTTCGCACGCTCGAACAGGGCGATGGCCTCATCGACATGTCCGGTCTGCTGCTTGGCAAGGGCCAGCCGGAGTAGCAGGCCGATCTCGACCTGAGGCGGCGGCTGGGGAGAGGTCGGCTCCGCATCGGCAAACGGCGCGAGCACGTCGATCACGCCTTGATAGTCGCGGCGCTCCTCGAGCACTTGCGCCAGCGCATACGCGCCCCGCGCATCTTTCGGCGCCGTCTCGACGAGGTGGCGGGCGGTGCTCTCGGCTGCCGCCAGGTCTCCTGACTCACGCTGCGCTTCCGACAGTAAGTACAAGACCCGACTGTTCTCAGGGTCGTCCTTGGTCGCTTGCTCCAAGAGCGTCCGTGCCTCCTCGGGGCGCTTCGCGCTCAACAGCGCCCCTGCCCGACGTACACGCACTTCGTCCGCGGCCGGGTTGTCTTCGAGGGCACGGCCATACGCCGCGGCCGCACCTGCCCAGTCGCCACGCTCCTCGAGCAGCTCTCCCTTGGCGATCTGCGCTCGAAAGTACTGCGGATCCCCTCGCACCACCGAGTCGAGCACGCTGACAGCGCGTGCCGAATCGCCCGCTGCCCGGTGCGCCTGCGCGAGCAGCAGCACAGCTTCGGACAGACCGGCCTCGCGATCGATCACCTTCGTTAACACGCTGATCGCCTTCTTGTGCTCGCCGGTGTCGAGATAGAGTCGACCGAGCGTCAATGTGGCGCCGATGTCCCATGTACGACCTGGCAGGGCTTTCTCGAGATGCGTGACCGCTCGGCTGGCCGCCTCCTTGGCCTCGGCCTGCCCACCCTCCTGCGTGGCTCGGACGAGGGCCGCATGAACGACGCCAAGCACCCAATGAGCCTCGCTGTTGTTGGGATCAATGGCCAATGCCTGCTGAGCCGCCGCAATGGCCTCGTCTACCTGATTCTGTCGGGCGTGCAGGGCCGCGAGCTCTGCATGAATCTCCGCAGAAGCAGGATCGCGAGCGGCGGCACGCTGAAGCGCGGCAGCCGCGCCATCGAGGTCGCCTTGATCCTCGAGGCGTCGGGCTCGCAGGAACTCATAGTACCCGTCGCCGTCGGACAGCCGCGCATCCGCCGATTGACCGCTCGGCTGAGCCGGCGTCTGTGCGGTCTGCGCGCTCAGCGGCAACGTGCCCAGGAGAAGCACCAGCGGCACGGAAGACATAGTCCTGATTTTTTCACAGCCGGTGACCCGAGAAAAAGGGGTAAAGCGCCCGTTCCCCCTTTTTCACTGATATAGTGCCGGGTGGCTCGGTGAACATCCTCTTCATCCGCCTACGCGTCGTCGGTGACGTTGTCTTCACGACGCCCGCTATTCGTGCAGTCCGGCGGGCGTTCCCTGACGCGCGCCTCACCTATCTCGTCGAGCCGGCAGCCTCGGCGGTAGTGGCGCACAACCCGCATCTCGATGATGTGCTGGTGCGACCGGCGCCGCGCGGCATCGACCGGCTCCGTACCGACTGGCAGCTCGGTGTCGAGCTGAGCCGCCGTTGCTTCGACGTCGTCGTCGACTTCCACGGCGGACCGCGAGCAGGCTTGCTCACCCTAGCGAGCCGCGCACCACGACGCATCGGCTACGCGGTCGCAGGCCGTTCCTGGATCTACACCGACGTGGTCGCGCGACCGCGCGCGCTGCGCCCTCGGCACTCCGTGGAGAATCAGTGGGACGTCTTGGGACCGCTGCTCCCGAACCTTGGAGCGCCAGACCCGGCACGCGACCCCGTGGAGATGCCGGAGGATCTGGAAGCCTCGGCCCAGATCACGACCTGGCTCGACCAGCAGGACGTGCCATCGATGCCAGCCCCGATTGTCGTACACGTCAGCGCAGGCAACCCCTTTCGTCGTTGGCCGCTGGACGCGTTCGCCGAGCTGGCCGCGCACCTCTCGTCTTCGGACGCGGAACGTCGTATCATCCTGACGTCGGGGCCGTCCGAAGCAGAAGCCGCTGAGGAGGTGCTCGCGCGCGCGTCGCGCCTCGCGGTGGCGCGACGCGGTACCATCCTCACGTGCGGCGGCTCGACGCTCGCGGAGTTGAGGAGTCTGATCGGGCGCGCCGCGTTGTTCATCGGGGGTGACAGTGGTCCGCTGCACGTCGCGGCGGCGACACCGGTGCCCATCGTCGCGCTCTATGGGCCAACGCTCCCCGCGCGCTCCGCGCCTTGGCGGGATCCGGCGTTCGTCACCGAAGCGGTCGAGATCGAGGGCCTTCCCTGCCGCCCGTGTGCGCAGCGCACGTGCGCGCCGGGCGACTTCCGGTGCTTGATGCGCATCCCAGCGATGCGTGTCGTCGAGGCGGCGGAGCGTGTGCTCGCACGCACCAAGGCGTCCCGTGCGACGAGACCAGACCGATGACGACGACTACGCTCACGGCACCGAGGTTTCGCGGCAGCCGCGGCGACAAGCTGGAAGCGCTGGCACTCGGTAGCGCACTCTTGTTCGTCGCGGCGCTCCAGCTTTTCGTGGCTGGCGCGTACATCCTCCTGGCGGCTACGGTGCTCTGCTGGTTGGTGCTGGTCGGCATCCGGCACGAGCGGATCGAAGTGCCACGGGTGTTTTGGCCGCTGGCTGCCTACGGCGGCCTCACGCTCGTCTCCGCGCTCGCCGCGCCCAATCCTGCCGAGACCATCGTCGACTGCAAGCAGCTCGTGCTGTTCTTCATCCTCCCGCTCGTCTATCGTGTGGCGCGGGGCGAGCGCGCACACTTGCTGACGAACGTCATCATCACCATCGGTGCGCTGAGCGCAATTATCGGCATCGTCCAGTATGGGATCCTCCAATACGACACGCTGGATAACCGGCCGGTGGGCTCGCTCACGCACTACATGACCTACTCCGGCCTGCTGATGCTGGTGGCCGGCGCTGTCGCCGCGCGACTGTTGTACGAGAAGCGCGACCGCACGTGGCCGGCGCTCGTGTTGCCGGCGGTGCTGGTCGCGCTGTCGCTCACCTTCACACGCAGCGCGTGGGTTGGGATATCAGCCGCCATCGGGGTCCTACTCATCTTGAAGGACCGACGGCTCTTGGCGCTGCTTCCCCTTGCCGCCACGGCGGTCATCCTGGTCGCGCCGAGCGGCGTCACGGCGCGTATGTACTCGATGTTCGATGGCAACGACCCGACGAAGCGCGATCGGGTGGCGATGCTGCGCTCGGGGGTGCACATCGTGCGGGATCATCCTCTCCTTGGCGTGGGACCGGACAACATCAAGCGTGTCTACGAGCAGTATCGTCTGCCGGAGGCCGTGGAGCCGCTCAACCTCCACCTTCACAACGTGCCCATGCAGATTGCCGCCGAGCGCGGGTTGCCCGCCCTCGCGGTGTGGCTCTGGTTCATCGCGGCCCTCCTCCGCGATCTGTATGGCCGCTTTCGCGCGGGCCGCTCACCTGCCCTGGCAGCCGCTGGGATCGCGGCCGTCATTAGCATGCTGACGGCTGGCATGTTCGAGTACAACTTCGGCGACTCCGAGTTCCTGATGCTCTTTCTCGTTCTGATCGCGCTGCCGTACGCCGCTCAGCGTGAGGGGCCAGGACCGAGGGAGGGGAATGCAGACTCAGGGTCAGCAGCGTGAAAAGCAATGCCCTATGCCTGCCCTCTCGCTCGCCCGCGCGCGAGCGCTGCTGACCTCGCTCACCGAACGATCGGTGCTGATCGTCGGTGACGTGATGCTCGATCATTTCGTGTTCGGCCGCGTTCATCGGATTTCACCGGAAGCACCCGTGCCGGTCGTCGAGTTCGATCACGACGAGTACCGCTTGGGTGGCGCGGCGAACGTGGCCAGCAACGTGTGCGCCCTTGGCGGTCACGCCACGCTGGTGGGCGTGGTCGGTCAGGATGAGCCTGGTCACTGGGTCACGTCGGCGTTGGAGGGCCGCGGCATTCGTGCGGACAGCCTCGTGCACGACCGTTCACGTTGCACCACGCGCAAGCTGCGCATCGTTACCACGCGGCAGCAACAGGTGGCGCGGGTCGACTATGAATCGGATGCAGAGGTCGCAACAGCAATCGCAGAGGCGATCGTCGCGCGCATCGAAACCGCCGCCGCCGACGTCGATGCCGTCGTCGTGTCCGACTATCTGAAGGGCGTGATCACACGCGACGTCATGGCGGGCGTGATGCGCTGCGCGGCTGCGCGTGGGTTGCCCGTTCTCGTCGATCCCAAGATCCCGCACCTCGACCTTTACGCCGGTGCGACGCTCGTCACCCCTAACCAGCTCGAGGCGGAGGTCGCCACGCATCTTCGCATCCGATCGGACGAGGATGCGCGCCGCGCGGCCCGCGCGCTGCGCGATCACGTCCGCTGTGCGTCGGTCCTCATCACACGCGGCGAGCACGGTATGTGGATTCTGGATGGATCCGCGAGTGAACGCACCTCGAGATGTGAGGAAGGCCTGCGTGCAGCGACGCGCGAGGTGGCAGACGTGACGGGCGCAGGCGATACGGTGATTGGCACGCTCGCGCTCACGCTCGCCGGAGGGGCGACGCTCGTCGAAGCGGCCGAGATGGCCAACCATGCCGCTGGCGTAGCGGTCAGCCACTTTGGCCCAGCACCCGTGACACGCGAGGAGCTCGAGCAGGCGCTTGCGAGTCGGCTGTAGCCAGTTGCCGCGGGAAACGGGGACTGTCCCCGTTTCGTCAGTGTCTGAAATGGCGGCGAGCCGTGAAGACCATGGCGAGGCCGTGCTCATCGGCAGCGGCAATCACCTCCGCATCACGAACGGACCCACCCGGCTGGACGATGGCCGTCGCGCCCGCTTGTGCGATGGCGTCCACACCGTCGCGGAACGGGAAGAACGCGTCTGACGCCACGATCGATCCGGCCAGTGGCGTCGTCGCCTTCATCACCGCAACCTTGACGGCGTCGACGCGGCTCATCTGCCCCGCGCCAATCGCCAGCGTTCGATCGATCCCGGTGAAGATGACCGCGTTCGACTTCACGTGCGCACACACCCGCCAGGCGAAGCGCAAGCCGCGCCACTCTTCTTCAGTGGGCGCGCGCGTGGTCACCGCGTGCACGGCCGTGCTCGGCGGCCATGTCGGCTCCGCCTCGCCCACGCCGTCACGCTCCTGCACGAGAAGGGCCCCAAGAATCGAGCGGGCTTCGAGCTCGCCTGCTAGACCCTCGGCGGGTGCCAGCTCTCCCGTCACGACCCGCAGATTCGGCTTACGCGCCAAAATCTGCAGGGCCGCCGGCTCGACCGCCGGCGCAATAACCGCCTCGATGAAGGTGGAGACGATGGCGCTGGCCGCAGCCTCGTCAATCGCGCGGTTGAGACCAACGACTCCGCCAAACGCTGACAAGGGGTCGGCATCGCGGGCCCGGAGGTAGGCATCAGCTGCGGATATGCCAACCGCCACGCCACAGGGGTTCGTGTGCTTGATCACAGCCGAGGCAGGCTGGTCGAACTCGAGGGCGATGCGTGCCGCAGCATCGAGGTCGAGGAGGTTCGTATAGGAAAGCTCCTTGCCCTGGTGCACCATGGCCGCGCCAAGCCCGCGGGCATGCGGTCGGGCGTACCAGGCCGCGCGCTGATGCGGATTCTCGCCGTACCGCAGGTTGCGGACACGCTGGAACGGCAGGGTGAGATGTTCCGGCAGCTCAGCGCATTCAGGCTCCGCTGTCCTCGCCACCAGGTCGCCATCGACGCGGACGCGTGCGAGCTCCAGCGCGATCGCACGGTCGTACTCGGCCGTGTGCGCGAAGGCCTTGCGCGCGAGCGCCACACGATATGCCAGTGGGACGGCGGCGAGATCGACCACCCGCTCCAGCACGCCCGCATAGTCACTCGGATCGACGACGACAAGCACGTCGCGGAAGTTCTTGGCGGCTGCCCGCACCAGGCTGGGACCGCCAATATCGATCTCTTCGACGAGCGCATCAAAAGTCGTCGCCGCGTTGGCCGCCGCGCGCGCGAACGGATAGAGATTGACCGCAACCAAATCGATCAGATCGATGTCCTCGCGCTCGGCCGCCGCGAGATCGTCTGGCCGGTGCCGCCGCGCGAGGATGCCGCCGTGGATCTTCGGGTGCAGGGTCTTCACGCGCCCGTCCATCATCTCGGGAAAGCCTGTGACTTGGGCCACGTTCGTCACGGCCACGCCCGCATCGGCGAGCGCCCGTGCCGTTCCGCCAGTCGAAACGACTTCCCATCCGTAGCGGACCAGGCCGGAGGCAAACGCGACGAGGTCGGTTTTGTCGGACACGCTCAATAAGGCTCGTGGCATCGCAGTCAGCAGGAATCGGGGAATCGGGGAATCCAGAACCACCTGAGTGTAGGGTGCTTAACGGAAATGCGGGTCACGACGATCGCCAGAACGATGGAGAAAAAGGGGACAGGCCCCTTTTTCGTCGGCGTTGGTTCTCGAAAAAGGGGCCTGTCCCCTTTTTCCGACCCTCCAGATCTCGCGACCCCCATTTCCGTTAAGCACCCCTGAGTGTATCCAAACTTGACAATGTCCAAAAGGCGCCAGTATTGTTTGCCGCGCTGGCCCGCTAGCTCGCCTGAGCCACACCGCGGATGTCGAGGGTCGTGCAAGGGCGCGCCCGGCACGTGGAAGATATGGACCGTGCCAGCGGGTCCTTTCGCAACCGCCCGGTCGGCAGATGAGCCAACGGGTGCACTACCTCGCCGTGTCGTATGCGCGGCGGGCGAGTAAGGCAGGAAGTCGATGCAGCGCATTACAGGTCGGGTCAAGTGGTTCAATAACCAGAAGGGCTACGGGTTCATCGAGCGTGAAGCGGGGAGTGACGTGTTCGTCCACTACTCCGCCATCCAGGGCTCGGGGTACCGGACGCTCGAGGAGGGCGAGCCGGTTGAGTTCGAAATCGTGGACGGCCCGAAGGGGCCCCAGGCCGGCAACGTCATCAAGCTAGGTTGAACGAGAAAGATGCCTGTCATGACAGGCATCTTTTCCTATGGCCTCGGCAGCAAATACCACATCAGCGGCAGCCACAGCTCGCGCGCGTACGGCACGCGGTGATCGTCCACGAGCACCTCGCAGCCGGCATAGCGATCCACGATCTCGAATAGATCCCGCAGGGCTTGCACTTGGTCCGGCGTGAACCGCGCCTGTGACCGCATCTGTGGTCCGGACCCGACCTCTCGGTATTCCGCGGCTGCATGGGCGAGCTGGAGGGCACGCTCGTAATCGGGACCGTCGAACCGCGGGAACACCACCGTGATGGAAAACGCGCCCAGGGGCGTGGCATAGAGTGCTCGGTGCACGTTGGGATCGAGTGCCTCGAGCTCCTCGTCGGTTGGCCGCTCGGGGAGATCGAGATACGGCCACAGGCGCTCACGTGGACGAAAGGCAGGTCGCTCCATTTTCATGCGTATTGTGCCATCGATTGAGCGCTTGCGGCAACGCGCTCCAGCGCAAGCGCTCGAGGCTCAATTCGGGCGCGAGGCACTGCTCGTCGCGCTAAGGGAGGAGGCGGCCGCGTTGCGCGCGGCACTGGCTGCCGATCCATCAGCCGTATCATCGCTACCGAAGACGGCAGACGAGGCTGCCACCTGGATTGAAGCACGGCTCCCAGCGCGCATCGCGGGCGTGTTTGCTCCCACCCTCCAGCGCGTCATCAACGCCACCGGTGTCCTGTTGCACACCAACCTCGGACGCGCGCCGCTGGCGTCGACCGCGGTGCAGCAGCTCGCGGAGGCTAGCGGGTACGTCTCGCTCGAGTACGACCTCGACGCGGGGACGCGCGGTGCCAGGGACGTCCACGCCGAGGCCTTGCTGTGTCGGCTCACCGGCGCTGAGGCCGCCGTGGTCGTCAACAACAATGCGGCCGCCGTCCTGCTCGTCCTGACGGTGCTGGCATCGGGTCGCGAGGTGGTGATCTCGCGTGGCGAGCTCGTCGAGATTGGCGGCGGCTTCCGTGTGCCGGATGTACTGCGTGCGTCCGGGGCCATTCTGCGCGAGGTCGGCACGACGAACCGAACGCGAGTCGCCGACTACGGGGCCGTCATCAGCGATCGGACCGCGCTGCTCCTCAGGGTGCACCCGTCCAACTTTCGCATCGAGGGGTTCACGGAGCGTCCAGGGCTGGCCGAGATTGCCGCCCTCGGCACACGCTTCAACCTGGCCGTGGTCGAAGACCTGGGCAGCGGCCACCTGCTCGCGCTGCCCGGGGTCCTCGACAGCGAGCCTGGGGTGGCGAACAGCCTCGCGGCAGGCGCTGATCTCGTGACCTTCAGCGGCGACAAGCTTCTTGGCGGACCACAGTCTGGCATCATCGCCGGCCGGCGCGAGCTCGTCACGCGTATTCGCCGACATCCACTCATGCGTGCGCTGCGGATCGACAAACTTGCGTACGCGGCGCTCGAGGCCACGCTCGGCGAGTACGCCCGCGATCGCGCGGCTGACACCGTGCCCGTTCAGCGCATGTTACGACTCGAGCCGACGGAGATTGACAAGCGCGCTCGTCTGATCCTCGAGCGGGTGCAGGCGGCAACCAGCGCGCGTGAGCCGTCTGTGTCACTCACCATCGCCGACGGCGCATCGACGATCGGCGGAGGCAGTGCCCCCGGCGAGCGACTGCCGACCCGGCTGCTCGCGGTGCACGCACCGGATCTCAGCGCAGACGAGCTCGCCTCTCGACTCCGGCATCTCCGCCCGCCAGTTGTCGCGCGCATTGCCGAGGGCCGCCTCGTCTTGGATCTGCGGACCGTGGCGACGGATGAGGACGACCTCGTCGCGACGGCATTGGCAGAAGCCCTCGCGTAGAGAAAACGAGGGCAGTCCCCGTTTTCTCTTAAAACATCCCCTGAACGCTGGTGAGGGCGAGCTCAATGGCGTGGGTTGGCAGGAGACCCAGATAGAACACCGCCACGAGCGCGAGGGTAAGGCCGGCGACGGCGGATCGTGTGATGGCTGGTGTGGGGACAAGTGCTCGCTCATCCGACATGTACATCATCACAACGATGCGGAGGTAGAAGAACACGGAGATGACGCTCGTGAGGACACCAACGATGGCAAGCCAGACGTAGCCGGCGTCGATCGCCGCGCTGAAGATGTACCACTTGCCCACGAAGCCGGCGAGCGGCGGAAAGCCACCGAGCGACAGCAGAAACACTGTCATCAACGCCGCAAGTCCCGGCCGCGACTCCCACAGCCCGGCAAAGTCCTGGACCCGATCGTGTGGGTGCTCCTCGGTCGCCAACACCGCCACCACCGCAAATGCGCCGAGGGTGCTCACCGCGTAAGCCGCCAGATAAAACAACGTGGCCGCTTCGCCAACGCGGGTGCCGACAATAAGGCCAACCAACAAGTATCCCGCGTGCGCGACGCTAGAGTAGGCGAGCATGCGCTTGGCATTCGCCTGCACGACACCAACGACGGTCCCCAGGATCATGGTCGCCACGGCCACGAGCCACAGCATGGGTGCCCAGCTGTCGTGGAGGGTGTGAAACGACGACAAGAACACGCGCAGGAACGCCGCAAAGGCGGCCGCCTTGACGCCCGTCGCCATGAAGCCGGTCACCAGTGTCGGTGCGCCCTGATACGCGTCCGGCGCCCACATGTGGAATGGCACGGCTGAGATCTTGAAGGCAAAGCCGACCGCCAGCAGACCCATGGCGACGAGCACGAGCCCGTCCGGCGCTTGATCTGACACCGCCAGCGTCGCGGCGATCTCCTCCAACCGCGTGCTCCCCACGATGGCATACGTCAATGCCACCCCGTAGAGGAAGAACGCGCTCGAAAAGGCGCCGAGGAGAAAGTACTTGAATGCCGCCTCGGCGCTCTGGAACTGGGCCCGCCGGATGCCGGTCAGCACGTAAACGGCGAGCGATAGCACCTCCAACGCGAGAAACAGAAGGAGAAGATCGGTGGCGGCGGCCATCAGCATCATGCCGACTACCGCAAACAGCGTCAGCGCGTAGTACTCACCCGGCGGGATGCGTTCCCGCTCGATCACCTGGGGTGAAAACAAGATGGTGAGGAGCCCGACCGCGATCACGATCAGGTTGACGAACAGGCTGAAGTTGTCGGCCCGCACCACACCAAAGCCGGTCTTGTCGTAGCCCCACAGCAGCACCGACGCGGCTGCCGCGCCGATGAGGCCGATCACACCAAACCCAGCCAGCGGCGCACGCTCCTGCTTTGGCTGAAACGCCTCGGCCACCATCGTGACGATGGCCGACAGCGTCACGATGAGGATGGGCATGATGGCTTGAAAGTCAGTCAGCATGGTGTGCTTTCTTCGGTCCTCGGTCTCCTTCGCTCTCGAGGTTGATGTCCGCAAGCGCCGGGCGTTGTGCCTGCACGCGCTCCACGAGGCGGGTGACCGCCGGCTGCATTGGCCGGAGGAACAGGTTCGGCACGATCCCCATGACGATCGCCATCACAACCGTCGGGCCAATGGCCGCCCACTCCCGCGCGGAGAGATCCGGCAGTCGCGCGTTCTTCGGATTCGTGACCTCCCCGTAGTTCACACGCTGGAACATCCACAGCATGTAGACGGCCGAGAGGATCACACCAGAGGCGGCCAACACGGCATACGTCGGCCTCCACAGAAAGCCACCCAGGATGGCGAGAAACTCGCCGACGAAGCCGTTGAGCCCCGGCAAGCCGATCGACGACAGTGTGATGATGAGGAAGCACGCCACCAGTCGCGGCATGGCGTGCTTGAGGCCGCCAAACTCCGCGATGAGTCGCGTGTGGCGCCTATCCGACAGCATGCCAACAATCATGAACAGCGCGCCGGTGCTGACGCCGTGATTCAGCATCTGGTAGACGGCGCCCTGAATCCCCTGCAGATTCATCGCGCAGATACCGAGCACGACGAATCCCATGTGGCTCACAGACGAGTAGGCGACGAGCTTCTTGAGATCTGGCTGCACCATGGCGACCAGCGCGCCGTAGATGATGCCAATGACGGCGAGCGCAGCCAGATAGGGCGCACAGGCGAGCCCGGCATCCGGGAAGAGGGGAAACGCAAACCGCAGCAGGCCGTACGTGCCCATCTTGAGCAGCACGCCCGCCAGAATGACCGACCCTGCGGTTGGCGCCTCGACGTGCGCGTCGGGCAACCACGTGTGGAATGGAAACAACGGTACCTTGATCGCAAACGCCAGCGTGAAGGCGAGGAACAGCCACAGCTCGGTGCTGAAGCCCATCTGCAGCGACTCGATGTCCTCCAGCGCGAACGAGTACTGGCCGGTCGCTTGCTGGTGCATCACCGCCAACGCGATGATGGCGACCAGCATCAAGACACTGCCGGCCATCGTGTAGAGGATGAACTTCACCGCCGCGTAGATGCGCCGCTCGTATCCCCAGACACCAATGAGGAAGTACATCGGAACGAGCATCGCATCCCAGAAGACATAGAAGAGAAACAGATCGAGCGCAACGAACACGCCAAGCATGCCGGTCTCGAGCGCCAGCACGAAGAAGCAGAACTCCTTGACCTTCTTCGTGACGCCCTGCCAAGAGGACAACAGCGCCAGCGGCGTGAGGAACCCCGTGAGCACGACGAGAAACAGGCTCACCCCATCCAAGCCCAGGGTGTAGTTGATCCCAAACTGGGGGATCCAAGCGTACCGTTCCACGAACTGGTACCCGGCCGCAGCCGCATCGAACTGGCGCCAGGCCACGAGCGTCAACGCAAACGTCACCAGCGCCACGCCGAGCGCGAGCTGACGAATCATCTCGTCTCGCGCGCCATCGCGGTTTGGCAGCAGCAGCAGGGCCATTGCCCCCACCAGCGGGAGGAAGACGATCAGCGAGAGAAGAGGAAGCGCCATCTGTTCAGGTCTTGGTTCTTGGCATCCGCTAGCGCACCAGATAAAACGCAATCACGAGCACCGTGCCGACGAAGAACGCGGCGGCGTAGATGCGAACCGAACCACTCTGCGCCAGGCGCAGGCCGGCCGCACTACCGCGCACGAGCCATCCGGTCCCATTGACAGCACCGTCGATCACCCCGACATCGACGCCCTTCCAGAGCCCGACCGTCGAGCTGTTCTTGATGGGCTGCACGATGGTGGCGTCGTAGAGCTCGTCGACATACCACTTATTCAGTAACAGCCGATGCATCCACGGCACGCGTGCCGCGAGAGCCGCAGCCACGTGCGGACGCTTCAGCCAGACGAGCGTCGCGATGCCAATACCCATGAGCGCGATCGCGACCGACGTCACCATGAGCGTCAGCTCGAGCGCCGTGTCAGCGTGGGTGGCGCCGTGCGCGTCGGCCTCCGCGTGAGCCCCCTCACCCGAAAGCGCCACGCCTGGCTCGGCGTGCGTACCGGCCACCGCAGGCGCCGTGTGCGCGGGCGGGCTGAAGCTCGGCTCGAGGAACGTCTCGATGCGGTTGCTGCCACCCAACGCGTGTGGCACGCCCACGTACCCGGCGACCACCGAGCCAATCGCGAGCAGGACGAGCGGGATGGCCATGGCCATCGGCGCGTCATGGAGGACACCACCACCACCGTGGTTGTGCGTGCCTTGCGCGTGAGCCGCGCGATCGTGCGCTCGGTGGGCTTCCTGCGCGCCCTCGTAAGCCCCCTCGTAACGGGGCTTGCCGTGGAACGTCAAGTAGATGAGCCGAAACATGTAGACGGCGGTGAGCAGCGCCGTCGCCGTCCCGAGCACCCATAACACGCTGTGACCACTCGCAAACGTGCGGAAGAGGATCTCATCCTTGCTGAAGAACCCGGACAGCCCCGGAACACCAGCGATGGCAAGCGCACCGATGAGAAAGGTCCAGTACGTGATCGGCAGCGCCCGTCGCAGGCCCCCCATCTTTCGCATGTCCTGCTCGCCGTGCAGGGCATGAATGACGGCGCCCGAACCGAGGAACATCAGCGCTTTGAAAAACGCGTGCGTATACAGGTGGAAGATGCCGGCCGCAAACGCCCCGACACCCATCGCCAGAAACATGTAGCCAAGCTGCGAGACGGTCGAGTACGCCAAGACGCGCTTGATATCGTTCTGGGCGAGGCCAATGGTGCCCGCCAGCAACGCCGTCGCCACGCCAATGACGGCCACCACTTCCATCGTGAGCGGCGCGTGCGAGTAGAGGACCGCGTTGCGCCCGATCATGTACACGCCAGCCGTCACCATGGTGGCCGCGTGAATGAGGGCCGAGACGGGCGTGGGACCCTCCATCGCATCCGGCAACCAGATGTACAGCGGAATTTGCGCCGACTTTCCCGTGGCGCCAATGAAGAAGAGCAGCGTTATCGTCGACAGCACGCCCCAGGTCACTTCCGGTGGGAGCGCGGCCACCGCAGCGGCGATCGCACGAAAATCGAGGGTGCCGAAGGAGGCAAAGGCCAGACACATGCCGACGATGAACGCCATGTCGCCGACACGGTTGACGACAAAGGCCTTCTTGCCGGCGTCAGTGGCCGACTGCTTATCGAACCAGTATCCAATGAGCAGATAGGAGCAGAGCCCCACGCCCTCCCAGCCGATGAACATCACCAACAGGTTTGCGCCAAGCACGAGGACGAGCATGAAGGCGGCGAATAAGTTCAGGTACGAGAAGTAGCGTGCGTACTCGTGGTCGGTTTCCTCGTGCATGTACGCCGTCGAGTAGACATGGATGAGGAACCCAATGCCTGTCACGACGAGGCACATCAACCCGGCGAGCGGATCGAGCCGGAACGTCAGCGGAGCCTGGAACCGGCCCGAGGCAATCCACGTAAAGAGGGTCTCGTCGATGACCCGTGCCTCGGCTGGCAGGCCCAGCAAGCGCCAGAAGGCCACGACCGCCACACCAAACGAGACCAGCATCGCGAGACACGCGAGTCCACCCGAGGTTGCCTTGGACAAGCGGCGCCCGATGAGCGCGTTGATGATGAACCCGATGAACGGGAAGAGCGGAATAAGAGCAAGCATCGATGCGTTTCAGTCTGCGGAGCGTGGCTTCGTTCCCGACGCTCCGATTCCTACCACTTCAGCGACGTGAATGCGTCCGGACTCAGCGTCTCTCCATGCCTGAAGATTGCGATCACGAGCGCGAGTCCGACAGCAGCCTCCGCAGCAGCCACGGTCATCACGAAGAACACGATGATCTGCCCATCGACCGAGCCCAGATAGCGGCCGACGGCGACGAACGTCAGGTTGACCGCGTTCAGCATGATCTCGACCGACAGCAGCAGCGTAATGATGTTCCGTCGCAGGAATACGCCAACCGTGCCGATCGCGAACAGCAGCGCAGAAAGAATCAGGTAGTGGTCGAGCGTCACCATCTCACGTTCATCGTTTCTAGAACCCTTGAGAACCCGAAGCTTGACGCATTGTGTCAAGTTTCAGGGTTCTCAAGTGAGCGTCGGGGAGCGCGGCCCTGGCCGCGGTCCGCTAGACCTTCCGCTTGGCCAACACCACGGCGCCGATCATCGCCACGAGAATCAGGACGGACGTCACCTCGAAGGCGAACGCGTAATCGGTGAAGAGCACGCGCCCGATCTCGTGGACCGAGGACACGCTGTCGGCGCTGGCGGCGTCCTTCTCGACCGCTGGGCGGCCAACGCGCGTGAGCGCCCAGGTGAGCTCCACGAGCAGCAACAGCGCCAATAGGCATCCGCTCACCTTCACGCCCACCGGTACCGGCGCCCGTGCACCAGGATCATCATCCTCATGGGACGCGTTGAGCAGCATCACCACGAAGAGAAACAGCACCATGATGGCGCCCGCGTAGATGATGATCTGCGCCACCGCGGCAAACGGCGAGTCGAGCTGAACATAGAGTGCGGCCAACGCGCCGAACGACAGAATGAGGAACAGCACGCTGTGCATTGGGCTGCGCTGCCCGATCACGCCCAGCGACGCGCCAACGATCACCAGCGCGAACAGATAAAACAGCCAGATGTCCACGTTCGTCGGTTACCCTCGGATGCTGCCGTTCAAGCCTTGCACGTCACCCCCGCACCTCGCCCCTCGCACCTCAACTACCCCCACCACACGACAAGCCCGGCCACAGCCAAGAGATTGACCGTGGCCACGGGGAGCAACACTTTCCACCCAAACGCCATGAGCTGATCGTAGCGATATCGGGGAAGGGTCCACCGCATCCAGATGTAGAAGAACAGGAGTGCTGACACCTTCACGAGAAACCACACCCAGCCAAGCCACTCCGGCGTCAGGCCAAACGGATCGAACCAGCCGCCGAGAAAGAGGCTCACCGCCACGGCTGAGACCGTGACCATGTTCACGTACTCGGCCAGGAAGAACAGCGCGAAGCTCATGCTGCTGTACTCGGTGTGGTACCCGGCCACGAGCTCCTGCTCGGCCTCGGGAAAGTCGAACGGCGCGCGGTTCGTCTCGGCAACGCCGGCAATCATATACACGATGAATCCGACGGGTGTGAGAAAGACGTACCACTTGGGGATCACGCCGAGCCAGTGGCCCGCCTGGTGCTCGACGATCTCACGCAGCGAGAGCGAATTGGCCAGCACCAGTACCGCAGCGAGCGCCAGCGCGTACGAGAGCTCGTAACTGATCATCTGCGCCGCGCTCCGCAGCCCTCCCAGGAGCGAGTACTTCGAATTCGAGCTCCAGCCCGCGAGCACGATGCCGTACACGCCCATCGACGTAATGGCAAAGACCACGAGGAGTGCCACGTTGACGTCAGCCACTTGAAGGCGAATCGGCTGGTCGAGCAGTCCAAAGAGCGTGGTTTCGCTCCCGAAGGGCACAACGGCAAACGCCGCGAAGGCCGCCGTCGCGGAGAGGATCGGCGCCAGATAGAAGAGCCACGTATCAGCCGCCTTGGGCCGCAGCTCCTCCTTGAACATCAATTTGACGATATCGGCGAGCGGCTGGAGTACCCCATGCGGGCCCACGCGGTACGGCCCGAGGCGCTGCTGTATCCGTGCAGCAATCTTGCGCTCGAAGTACACGAGCACGGCCGCCGAAATCTGCAACGCGAAGAAGATGGCGACGATGAGAACGAGATGAGCAATGACGGCCGGATTCATGTCTCTGTCACGGACGATGCTTTACAGCGGCACCTTGTCACCTTGTCACGATTAATGCGCCCCAATCAGCTCCTCCTGCGCGCGCCACGGGGGGAGCGGTGGCCGCCCCACCCGGACGTGCGTCTCATAGTCCTCGCGAAAGTGTTGCAAGGTGCTCGCGACCGGCGGCACTACGGCATCGCCGAACGGGCAGAGCGTCTTGCCACCGATATTGTCCGCCACGCTGAACAACAAGCCGAGGTCGCGAAGCTCCCCCTCGCCGCGCTCGACCTTGGAGAGGATCTTATAGAGCCAGTCCGTCCCCTCCCGGCACGGCGTGCACTTGCCGCACGACTCGTGCTCGTAGAAGTGCAGCAGGTTCTTCGCCACCCACACCATGCTCGTCGTCTCGTCCATGACGATAATGCCGGCCGAGCCCAGCATGGACCCCGCCTGGACCAAGCCGTCGAAGCTTGCGGCCACGTCGATCTTGTCTGCGGGCAACACGTTGGTCGACGATCCGCCGGGGATGACCGCCTTGAGTTGGCGGCCACCTGGGATCCCGCCCGCGTAATCGTAAATGAGCTGCCTGAGCGTGACGCTCATGTCCGCCTCGTAGACACCCGGACGGTTGACGTGGCCGCTCACGCAATAGAGCTTGGGTCCTGTGTTCTTGTCAGGACCGATGCCTGCGTACCACTCCCACCCACGGTCGAAGATCAGCGGCACGTTGCAGAGCGTCTCGACGTTGTTCACGACGGTCGGGCAGCCGTAGAGGCCCACGACAGCGGGAAACGGCGGCTTCAGGCGCGGTTGCGCGCGCTTCCCCTCGAGCGACTCGATGAGCGCGGTCTCTTCGCCTGCCTCGTAGGCGCCCGCTCCCCGATGGATGTAGATATCGACGTGCTCGCCGCTGCCAAGGATGTTCGCGCCCACGAAGCCCGCTTCGTACGCGCGCGCCAGCTCGGTTTCGAGCACGCGCTGGAGGTGATAGAACTCGCCACGGATATAGATGTAGCAGACCTTCGCGCGAATCGCCCGACAGGCAATCACGCACCCTTCGAAGAAGAGGTGCGGATTACGCTCCATGAGCACGTGATCCTTGAACGTGCCCGGCTCACTCTCATCCGCATTGACACACAGATACTTCGCCTTCGGCGAGTCCTTCGGGACGAAGCCCCACTTCATCCCGGTTGGGAAGCCCGCGCCGCCGCGTCCGCGGAGGCCGGACTTCTTGACCCAATCGATGATCTCGTCTGGCGCCATGCCCAGCGCTTTTCGCAGACCCGCGTACGCCCCGTGCTGAAGCGAGAAGTCGAGGGTTTGGGCATTGGGCTCACCGATGTGCTTCGTCAGAACTGGATCCATGTCGATCTCATTGACAAGGTGATCATCGCTCCTTCACCAAATGGCACCCGGAAAGCGCCGCTACCCCGTCCGAGCGCAGGGCGTCAACCAGCTCTGTCACCTTGTCCGGGTCTTGGCATTCGTGCCAGTGCTCGTTATTGACCATGATCACGGGCGCGCGATCGCACGCCCCGAGGCATTCGAACTCGACCACGGTGAACATCCCGTCCGGAGTAGTCTCACCGGGGCTCACGTGCAGGTGCCGGCACAGCGCTTCGGTGACACGCTCGGCGCCGCGCAGCGCGCACGAGAGGGTGCGACAGACCTGCACGACGTATGTGCCGACAGGCCGTGTAAAGAACATGACGTAGTACGACACCACGTCTTCGACCTGGGCCGGAGCACAGCCGATCACGCCGGCAACGTGCTGCATGGCGTTACCGGTGATGTACCCCTGCTGCTCCTGCACCAGGTAGAGCGCGGCAATGATGGCGCTCTTGCGTTGCTCGGGCGGATAGTGGCTGCAGATGTCCTCGAGACGCGCGAGGTTCTCGGGCGTGAACGCAAACGGCGGGCCGTCTGGGGGTACGCGCCGCTGACTGCGGTGCCAGCCCTCGCCATACGGCATCTGCGGGTGAAAGCTCATCGATCCACGTCCCCCATCACGACGTCGGTCGAGCCAATCACCGCGATGACGTCGGCGATGAGCCCGCCTTCAATCAGCTGCGGCAATGCCTGGCAAGCCAGAAAGCTGGGCGGGCGCGACTTGATGCGCCACGGCCGGTTCGTGCCGTCCGAGACCACGTAGAACCCTTGCTCACCACGCGGCCCCTCAATCGGCACATAGGCGTCACCGGCCGGCACCGTAAAGCCCTGCGAGTAGATGAGGAAGTGCTGAATGAGCGCTTCCATTTCGGTGTACACCCGATCCTTCGGCGGCGGCACAAGACGGGGATCGTCGACGGCCCACTCACCGGTTGGCGCAATCTGGTCGATGAGCTGACGACAGATGCTTGCGCTCTCCTCCATCTCGCGCATGCGCACGAGATAACGGGCGTACACGTCGCCGTCGGTCTCGAGCGGCACGTCGAAGTCAAGCGTGTCGTAGCACAGGTACGGAAACGCGCGACGCACGTCGTAGTCAAGGCCACATGCCCGCCCGATCGGTCCCACGAGCCCCCAGTCGAGCACATCCTGCTTCGAGAGCACGCCCACGCCGCGCGTCCGCTTCTCCCAAATCCGGTTCTTCGTGAGCAAGCCGTGGTAGTCCTTCAACTTCGGCGGGAGTCGGTCCAGGAATTCGCGGACCGCCTCGTGAAAGCCGATCGGCAGATCCTCGCGCAAGCCCCCGATGCGGATGTAGCTGGGAAAGAGCCGGAAGCCGGCGATCATCTCGTTGATGTTGAGCAGGAGCTCACGCTCGCGAAAGCAGTAGAGCATCACCGAGATGGCACCAACCTCCATCGCGTGCGTGCCCAGCCAGACGAGATGGCTCGACAGACGCTGCAGCTCCATGAGCAGCACCCGGATCTTCGTCACGCGCTCCGGCAGGCGTGACTCGAGATCGAGGAGCCGCTCGACCGCGAGCACAAACGCAAGCGCATTGCTCTGGGCCGCAAGGTAGTCCATGCGCTCGACGAGGGGGATCACCTGCTGCCACTTCTTTTGCTCGGCGGTCTTCTCGATGCCCGTATGCAGATACCCAATCGTCACCTGAGACTTGACAATGGTCTCTCCATCGAGCTCGATGACCAGGCGCAGCACGCCGTGCGTGCTGGGGTGCTGCGGCCCCATGTTGACGGTCATCGTTTCGGTACGCAGCTCAGGCATCGACCCCTCGTTCGACGAGCTCGCACAGCGCGTGCAGCAGCGTGAGGTGCACCTCTTGCACGCGTGCGGTGACCCCGTGCGCGACGTGAACGTGCAAGCGCGCCGCGTGACCAACCGATCCGCCATGCCCACCCGTGAGCGCAATCGTCACCAGCCCACGCGCGTTGGCGACCTCGACCGCGCGCAGCACGTTCGTCGAGGCGCCGCTCGTCGACAGGGCGAGCAGCACGTCACCCGGACGGCCGAGCGATTCGATCTGCCGCTCGAATACCCGCTCGAAGCCCAGATCATTGGCGACGGCTGTCAGAATGCTCGTGTCGGTCGTCAGAGCAATGGCGGGCAACGCCGCGCGGTCGCGTGCGAACCGACCCGCGAGGTCCGCCGCGATGTGCTGCGCCTCCGCAGCGCTTCCCCCGTTCCCACAAAGCAGCACCTTGTGTCCTGCCGCGAACGCCTGGCTAATCGCCTCGGCGGCAGCAGCGAGCTCGACCGCGACCGCTCCGCAGCTCTGCACGTGCAGCGCGGCGGCCTCGCGCAAGACCTCGTCAACCAGCGCCGATGAGGTGGTACCCGTGTGTGGCATCAAATCCGCTCACCGTGTCACCCTTGTCACCCTTGCCGGCCTCACTGCGAACGCCGGCCGGGGCCCACCCCCGCGCGCTGCGCCTCGATCGTCCGACGAAACTCCTCCTCGGTCACCTGCAGTGGCATAGCGGTTGTCGCCGGCAGCTTCACCTGAACGGGGTAGTCCTTGCGTGCAGGATGGCCCTCCCACTCATCCGGCATCAGGATGCGCCGCAGGTCGGGGTGTCCCGTGAACATCACACCGAAGAGATCCCACACCTCGCGCTCGTACCAGTTCGCGTTCGGGTACACGGAGGAAATCGTCGGCACCTCGGGATCGGCGCCCGGCACGCGCACTTTGAGCCGCAGACGGGCGGGCTCGGGCCCACCCGCCACGGCCGCAGGGCCCAAGGACACGAAGTGATAGACCACCTCGAAGCGCGGTTCTCGAGGCCACCAGTCGACGCCGGTCAACTCGGCGAGCACCTGAAACTGCAGCTCGGCGTGCTCGCGCAATGTACGGCAGACGTCCACAATCACCCCACCAGGGACCGCCAAGCACGGCTGATCGACCGACGGGAGCTCCTCGAAGGAGACGTGCGGCAGAGCACGTCTGAGGACGGCGAGATGTCGGCTGACGTCCATCACAGTATGTCGACTCGCGGAGACTGCGCTACATGAAGGTGCGCCCGGCCTCAGGCCGTGCGCCCAAACGCCCGCTGCTGGTCGATCTTTCGCTGGAGCTGGATGATCCCGTAAATGAGCGATTCGGGTCTGGGCGGGCAGCCCGGCACGAAGACATCCACGGGCACGACCTGGTCGACCCCCTGGACGAGGGCATAGTTGTCGAACACGCCGCCAACGGAGGCGCAGGCACCCATCGAAATCACCCACTTCGGCTCGGGCATCTGGTCGTACACACGCCGCAGCGCAGGCGCCATCTTTCGTGACAACCGCCCGGCGACGATCATCAGGTCGGACTGCCGCGGCGAGGCACGGAAGACCTCGGCACCAAAGCGCGCAATATCGTAGCGACCGCAGCTCATCGCCATCATCTCGATGGCACAGCACGCCAAGCCGAACGTCACGGGCCAGATGGCCGAGCGGCGCGCCCACTGCACCATCCGGTCCACGCTAGTTGTCAGGACGGGGATTTCAGGAAATTCAGGCATGGGTTCATTCGCTTCCGCGAGCATGCTCAATGGTCAATGCCGGCCCGGTGTACCATCCGTGGTGGCCGAGGTCGGTTACTCTTCGCGGCTGCTCCAATCAAGCGCGCCCTTTCGCCAGATGTAGACATATCCGGTGAACAGGACCAGGACGAAGACGAGCACCTGCACGTAGCCAGCCCACCGCAGATCACGCAGGGCCATCGCCCAGGGGTAGAGGAACGCCACCTCGATGTCGAAGAGCAGGAAGATCATCGCCACGAGGTAGAAGCGAACCGACTGCCGCTCGCGGGCATCGCCGACCGCCGGCATGCCGCACTCGTAAGGCGCCGCTTTCTCCGGGCTCGGGCTCCGTGGCCCGACGAACTGGGAGAGCAGCACGTTGCCGGCGGCAAACGCCAAGCCGAGCCCGAGCAAGATGACGATGGGGAGCCAACCGTCCATACGCTTGTGAATATTTTCTCAAGCATGGTGCAAAATGCAAATAGAAAAGGGACAGACCCCTTGACCCCTTTTTCCATTTGCCTTTTCCGCTTCGTCCCTGATATGTCGAATTGTATGCGTCTGGCCTGGTTCTCTCCGCTCCCGCCCGCTCGCGTCGAAGCTGCCGGTCTCGCCGTGGCCTTGATCCGCCAGGCAGTCTCCTCGCACGTCGTCGACGTGTTTACGAGCGACGAGTACTGGCTGCCCTGGGCGCGCTGGACCGGCGCCCCCACGCCTGATCTGCCGTATGTCGACGCCCGGTCCACGCGTCGGAGCATACCGCGTGAAGAGGCATCACCTCGGCACGCCGAGGCGACGCTGGCGCCCAGCACGTGGCGCGGGCCGCGGACGCCAGCAGCGCCGGCCGGCCACGCGCGCCTATTCCGAGCTTGGGAGTTCCTCTTTGCCGAGCAACACGCTGCCTACGACCTCAAGGTCTACCAAATGGGCAACGACCGAGCGCACGACTTCGTCTGGCCCTACGCGTTCCGCTGGCCGGGCCTCGTGGTCCTCCACCAGGCTGACTTACACGACGCGCGCGCGCGGCGTCTCCTCCACCTCGCGCGACCAGCCGACTATCGCCAGGAGTTTGCCTTCAACCATCCCGGCATTAACCCGCGCACGCCGGAGTATGTGATTGCTGACGTGCCAGACCGGCCGACAGGCCTGTGGCCGATGCTGCGCGCAATCGTGCGGCGGGCGCGTGGCGTGCTCGTCCACAACCGGCGCCTTCTGGAAGACCTGCGCGAGCAGTTTCCAGAATCCCCGCTGCGCCTCATGACCGCTGGCATCGCGGGTGACGCACACCTCGTCCCGCCTAACGAGCCGACGCCGTTCGTCGTCGCGGCAGTTGGCCCGCGCCTCGTCCCGCGGCTGCCGTCGTTGGTGCGGGCGTTTGCCGCGGTCGTGCGACATCACCCCGACGCACGCTTGCTCTTGCTGGATGACCGCGACACGGCACCCGGCGCGGGACCTGCCGCGGCACCCCCTGACGTCGATGCGCGGGTGGGTGCGCGCATCGAGGCACGTGGCTATGTCCCGGATGCGGCGCTCGCCCCACACCTCGCCGAAGCCAGCGTCGCGGTGGCGGTCCGCTGGCCGACGTGGCGCGAGACATCCACACGCTGGCTGCACGCGCTGGCAGCGGGACTACCAACCATTGTCGCAGACGAGGCCAACCTCGTCGACCTGCCGCTCATCGAGCCCATCGACTGGACACTCCTCCACACCCGTGAGGACGCTCGGGCAGTGCTCGATCCACCCACCTGGCGTGATGCGGTGGCGGTGGCGGTGGACGTGCGGCGCGAGGAGACGATGGTCCGACAGGCGTTGCTGCGCCTCGCGCGTGATACCGAGCTCCGGGCGGTGCTCGGCACCAACGCGAGGTGCTTCTGGGAAGCCCACCACACAGAGTCGCGCATGCACGCCGACCTCATGGAGGCCCTCGAGTGGTGTGCCGAGCAGCCGGAGCCCGCCCTCCCGCTCGATTTTCCGCCCCACCTCACGGCTGATGGGACGACGGACATGCGCCGCACGCTCGAGGAGCTGGGGGTCGTAACCGACGTGCTCTCAGGGTGAGTGCTTGTCAATGCCGAATGCCCAATGCACAATGCACAAAGGGAGTCGGGAGTGGAGATTCGGCTAAACGGGGATGCATATGAGCTGCCCGAGTCGCTGTCGGTTCGCGTGCTGCTCGATCGGCTTGAAATCGACCCGCGCCGTGTGGCTGTTGAGGTCAATCTCACCGTCATCAAGCGTGGACAGTACGACACGACGATCGTGCGCGAGGGTGACGAGGTGGAGATTGTGAACTTCGTCGGAGGCGGGTAGGAAGCAATGCCCAATGACCTTCAGATTGCTGACCGCGCGTTCTCATCGCGGCTCATTATCGGGACCGGCAAGTATGCGTCGCTCGATCTCATGGTGCGTGCCATCGAAGCCTCACAGGCAGAAATGGTGACCGTGGCGGTCCGGCGCGTGAACGTACAGGACCGCTCCGAAGGCTCGCTGTTGGACCATCTGGAGGCGTCGCACCTGGCGATCCTCCCGAATACGGCCGGGTGCTACACCGCCACGGACGCCGTGCGCACCGCGCACCTCGCGCGCGAGGCAGGTCTGTCGAACTGGATCAAGCTCGAGGTCATTGGCGACGAACGTACGCTCTATCCGGACAACGAGGCGCTGCTCGAAGCGACGCGCGTGCTCGTGGCAGACGGGTTTGTCGTGCTCCCCTATACCAACGATGATCCGGTCGCTTGCCGCAAGCTCGAAGACGCCGGCGCCGCTGCGGTCATGCCCCTCGGCGCACCCATCGGATCGGGGCTCGGCATTCAGAATCCCAACAACATTCGCATCATCAAGGAGTTCGCGAGCGTGCCGGTCATCGTGGATGCGGGGGTGGGCACGGCGTCGGATGCCGCGGTCGCCATGGAGCTGGGCGCCGACGCCGTGCTCATGAACACGGCCATCGCCGCCGCGACCGATCCGCCAGCGATGGCGCGCGCGATGAAGCTCGCCGTGGAAGCTGGACGCCTCGCACATCTCGCCGGCCGCATCCCACGCAAAGCGTACGCGACCGCTAGCAGCCCACTCGAAGGCGTCGTTGGGCGATGAATACGCAATGCCCAATGGTCAATGCCCAATGCCCAATGCTCAATGCCCAATGCCAATGGCGGGCTCGCCGCGGCGTGGGGATACGTTGACTGATGACCACTCGTACCATCACGCCTGACGAGCTCGCGCAACTCAGGGCCGCGCGTGAAGAGGCGGATCGCCGCTACAACGAGGTCCTCACCGCCGTTTACGCTGCGCTCCCGTCGACACCGGAGCTGCCGGCGGCCCCTCCTGAGCCAGACGAGCGGATCGGTCCGACGCTGAATGAACGCTGGACACTGTTGGAGAGCGTCGAGGTGCCGGCCGGCTGGAAGGGCCGGCTGGTTCGGTTCGTGCGCCGGGCAGTCGAGCCGTTCCTCGCGCGCCAGCAGGCCTTCAATGCGGCGCTCGTCGAACACCTGAACAACAACGTGCCCGTGGCGCGCGCCACGCACGCGGCGCTCGCCGACGTGTTGGACCGCGTCCGAGAACACGTTCACCATCTTGCACACTTTCACCTGTTGTTGATGGGGTTCCTCCAACAGATCACGGCGTACGTCGAGACCAAAGAGCGCGGGCTCGAGGGGAACGCTCGCCGACGCATCGAAGACCTGGAGGAGCTCATTGGCGCGGTCGGTGGGGTCGGCGACGAGTTGCAGAAACGGCTCGAGCTGCTCGGTGCGCGCGAGCGCCGGTTCGAAGCGCGGGTGTCGAGTGTGACCGCGGCACACGACGACCTTCGGGCAAGCCTCGCTGTGCTGCAGCGCGCGCAGCAGGCACTCGCGCGCGAACTGGAACGGTTGGCTGGCGAGAAGGCGGCCAGCGGGAAAAAGGGGACAGGCCCCTTTTCGCGGACTGACGCAGACGAAAAGGGGCCTGTCCCCTTTTTCCCGCTGGCCTCTCCGGCGGCGGCGCAGCTTGCCGCACGCAGTCAGGATGCCTACAAGTACGTGGCGTTCGAGGACAAGTTTCGAGGCCAGGCAGACGACATCCGCACACGCCTCGCAGCGTATCTACCGCTCTTCGAGAGCGCGAGTGACATCCTCGATCTCGGGTGTGGCCGGGGCGAGTTCCTGGACCTGCTACGCGAGCGCGGGATGGCAGCGCGGGGACTCGACATCAACCCCGACATGGTACAGATCGGCCGTGAGCGTGGCCTGCACGTCGATGAGGGAGACGCGCTGACGTTCCTCAGGTCGCTCCCGGACGACTCGCTGGGCGGGCTCCTTGCCGCACAGGTCGTGGAGCACCTCGAGCCCGATTATTTGGTACAGGTACTGGCTGCGGCACAGACGAAGCTCCGTCCTGGTTCGCGCATCGTGGTCGAAACCGTCAACGTCGCATGCTGGTTCGCGTTCTTCCAGAGTTACATTCGTGACGTCACGCACATCCGGCCGCTGCACCCGGACACGCTGACGCACTTCGTCCGTGCGAGTGGCTTCCAGCAAGTCGAGGTCCGCTTCTCCAGCCCGCTTCCGCCAGAGCACCGCCTCCTGTACGCGGCGGGCGACGACGAGCTCCACTTCGCGTTCAATCGAAACGTTGACCGACTGAACGATCTCCTCTTCACACATCTCGACTACGCGGTGATTGGGACAAAGTGAGTCGTGCTGGCGGGGCTCAAGCCCCGCCCTACTCAGAAAGACGTTCGAGGCGTCGTCCTGCCGCCCGACGTCGCAAGCTCGGCGACGGCCGCAACGCGCAGCTCGGTGGGACCGAGCTGCCAACCCGCCAGCGAGGTGACGCTTGCCTGCTCGAGCTCGATCTCGAGCGCCTGTTCGAGGCGCTCGACGACCGCCTCGGGCGCGCTGATCGCGGCAAGCGGGGCAAACGTGCGATCGAGGTCGGCGCGGACGTCGCGTGCGCTCGCGAGCTGCTGGATGTAGACAGCACCCACGGCGCGCGCTTCGGTCAACGCGTCCCCGAAATAGGCTCGCGCCACCTCGGCGAGATCTGCGGCAACATCCGGCAGTATCCGCACCCCACCCTTCGGAGTCTCGCCGCACGCCGGCGCCAGGACGGCCGCGCTGAGCGTCCCCGCGAGGCTCTTCAAGACCTCGCGACGCGCAACCCGGCCGCCGACGCTCGGCTCCTGTTCGCTCATGATGCGGACGACCTCCTTCGCAGGTTGTACTTCAGAATGCACCACACCGCCCGCGCGCCGTCCCGCCAGCCGATCTTCTTACCCTCCTCATAGGTTCGGCCCGCGTATGAGATCCCCACTTCATAGATGCGCACCTTGAGGCGCGCGACCTTTGCGGTGATCTCCGGTTCGAATCCGAACCGGTCCTCCTCGAGGCGCACGCGCTCGAGCACCCCTCGACGAAAGACCTTGTGGCAAGTCTCCATATCGGTGAGGTTGAGGCCCGTCAACATGTTGGAGAGCAGCGTGAGGAACTTGTTCCCCATCGAGTGCCAGAAGTACAGCACGCGATGCGAGTCGCCGCCCGTGAATCGCGAGCCGTACACGACGTCGGCCCTCCCCTCGAGGATCGGCTGCACCAGCTTGGGATACTCGCGAGGGTCGTATTCCAGGTCGGCGTCCTGGACAATCACCATGTCGCCGGTCGCGGCCGCAAACCCGCTGCGCAGGGCGGCGCCTTTCCCGCGGTTCTGCTCGTGGAAGATCACACGCACGTTAGGTAGGTGCGTGTTTTGTTGGAGGTATTCCCGCGTGCCGTCGGTCGAGCAATCGTCGACGACGATGATCTCGCGCTCGACTTCGAGAGGAACGGCCGCGGCGCGCTCCAGCACCTGGGGGAGCGTGGCGCGCTCGTTGTAGGCGGCAATGACAACAGAGAGTTTCATGGCGCAGGCAGCCAATTGTCGCGCCTAGTTTATCGTGACAAGGTGCACGGCCGCTGACCCTGTCACCGATACCTGGCCGGATCGACGCTGCCGCAAAGCGGGTACGCACGCACTGCTACGGCGTCAATGGCCCAGACTTGCACCGCACGCGGCGATACAGACGGCGTGACCTGCCCGCGCCAGCCAACCGGAGCCTCGGCCTCGGGCGTGCGGTGGGCGTCGCCGAACGCAAGATCGGGCCGCTGCACGGACGGCAAGACGAAGCGGAGCGGCCTCGGATACGGCGCCCTCCGGCTTCGCTCGGTTACGATCACCCCGTCGGCTGGGCGGCCCTCACTCGGCAGCCACGCCCACCCAGCGACGTCGAGCTCTCTGCCCTGAAGCCGTTCTGCGTGAGTCACAGCACCAAACGCGCAATCCGAGGCGCGCGGATCGTGGAGCATCCAGCGGGTGCGCGTACCCGCTGGCGGGAGTAACCCCTTCTTTCGAAGGCCCGCGGCTTCGACCCGCACGCGGTTCCAGTCAATGTGCAGAAGGTAATCGAGCGGTTCTGCGACCGTCGAGAACTCGAGCGCGGCCTTCCCTTGGAGCCTCCCCGTGCGCGTCTCCCGGGCTTCCACGAGCGCCGAGGGCAGCGCGAGCCCGTACAGCGTGACGCCCACTCCCCAACTGGCCGCGATCGCCCGCGAGAGCCACGGTCGCGGCCGGCCCTGACGTGCGGCGCGATCGTGCTGCAGACACACCGCGGCCAGCATGACAGTGGCGATGAGAAC
>WHTZ01000061.1 GCA_009377495.1 Luteitalea sp. | reverse complement strand
TTAGGGGACATTTCTATTTCGCTCAGGAGGGGACACTATCACTTCGCTGCAACAGATTCTGCCCCTCCACGCCAACTACGGTGAAGAGCTCGCTCAGAAGATGAACTTCAGCCCGAGCTGAATGTCGCGCGCGGAGGACGCGGAGGTGAGCTCTCCGAAGGTTGCGCTGTCGACCACGTTGCTGGGAATGCCGAAATTGGTGTGGTTGAACAGGTTGAAGAACTCCGCCCGGAACTCGAGTTGTCTGGTCGCGCCAAGGCTGACGCTCTTGATGATCGACAGGTCGACGTTCTTGAACGATGGGCCGATCATCGTGTTACGGCCGAGGTCGCCGAAGTCGCCGACTGGGTTGGCAAACGCGTCGGTGTCGAAGAACCGCTCGATGGTTGGATCGGCGATCGTCGGATCGCCCACGAGGTTTGCACGGATGCCACCACTGCCGACGTCGGCTGGATCTCCCAAGGCGAACACGGTGAAGGGATAGCCGGATCGCAGCGTCGCGATGCTCGCCATCCGCCACCCTCCAATCAGGTGAGCGAGCGGCCCAGTGGCGCCACCGCCGAACGCCTGGCCCGGCCCGAACGGCAGCTCGTACACGAGGCTACCAGTGAAGCGGTGGCGCACGCCCTGGTTGCACGGTCCGTAGTCTGACCGGAGATCGCGCGCGTCTTGAAAGCCGGCGCCCGCTTCGGCAATGAAGGTGCCTGGCGTATCGTCGAGGCAACGCGCGAAGGTATACCGTGACGTCTCCTACCTCCAGCGCGAAGTCCACACGGACTGTTTGGTTGACCGCGAGACTGAGAGCCTCGGTGACCTGCGTGCCGAACCCATCGAGCTCCGCCGAAATCGTGTAGGTCCCGACGGGCAGCGAGGCAAGCGCGTAGTTCCCCTGGTCGTTGGTGACCGTGGAGCGAGTGAGCCCGGTTCCGCGGCTTGTCGCCGTGATGCTGGTGCCCGGCATCGTGGCGCCTGTAGCGTCGGTCACCGTGCCCACGACGGCGGCCGTCTGTTGGCCGTACACGAGGCCCGGCAGCAAGGTGAGTAGGCACAATCCCAAGGACACGGATCCCGCAATCCGTTGACGTATCATGGCGTCACACTCCTCTCGTGGCGGTACGCGAGCGCTTCGCCGCAGCGAAGGGGCTCCCGCTTTCTGGCAGGCAGGAAGGTCAGCTACGCTGTGGCGAGACGGTGCGCGTGCCGCTGAATCTTGCGGATGGCCTCCGCAATCTGATCCATGTCGCCGCGCGATCCGAGCAGCATGTTCTGCGTCAGCCACACCGCCTCGTCGCACAAGCGGTCGTTCTTCGGGCACCGATTGCGCTCCTCGAGCTCGGCGATCTGCGCGGCCGAATAGATCGCCCGATAGCCACGCCCGGTCAACGTCGCCTCGAGAAACGGTTCCTTGTTCAACGGCGCGTAACCGCCCGACGCCGGAACACCTTCAGCCGCCAGTGCCTTGAGAAACGCGGCGCGCGGCAGCCCAGCGAACTGGCCCGCATCGTACCGGAACATGTACAGGTGATACGCGTTTCGTGTGCAACCCTCGTACATCCGCGCCGTGGTGATCCCGGGAACATCCTTCAGGAGTCGAGTCAGATACGCGGCGTTCTCCTCGCGGGCACGCGCTTGCGCCTCCAACCGCGTCATCTGGGCCATGAGCACGGCCGCCTGAAACTCGGTGAGCCGGAGATTGGCTCCCGCGCTTCGATACGAGAAGTCGTACCCGCTCGTCTTCCGCCCGCGGCTGTTGTTGTGGAACGCATAGCAGGCTTCGATGAGCTCGCCATCGTCGCTCAGCACGGCGCCGCCCTCCCCCGCGTTGAGGTTCTTGCTCGCCTGAAAGCTAAAGCAGCCGGCGCGGCCGTAGGTCCCGACCTTCCGGCCCTTCCACTCGCCAAGATGCGCTTGGCAAGCGTCTTCCACGACCGGGATATTGCGGGCGCGCGCGGACGCGAGAATCGTGTCCAGATCGGCGGCCGCGCCGCCGAGGTGAACGGGGACGATAGCGCGCGTGCGCTCGGTGATGGCTGCTTCGATCTTGCGCGCGTCGATTTGGAGGGTCTCGACATCGGTGTCCACGAACACCGGGAGCGCGTGCGCCAGCAGCACCACGTTGACGGTCGCGATGAAGGTATAGGGCGGCACGATCACCTCGTCGCCCGGCCCCACCCCGATCGCTTGAAGCGCGGTAATCAAGGCACTGGTCCCGTTGGCCGTGGCCAGGCAGTGCCGCGCCCCGGTCAGCTTGCCGTACTCTGCCTCGAAGCGATTCACCTCCTCACCGCTGCCGCGGAACCAGTGGCCGCTCCGAACCACCCTGGCTAGCGCCTCCGTCTCACGCGTGTCCGCGACGGGCCACGTCGGAAACGGCTCCCGGCGTACGGCCGTTCCACCGAGCATCGCAGGCGCCGAGGTCTCATCTCCTGCGGCGCGACGGCTGAAGAGCGCTGCGCTGCCCGCGGTGACAGCGCCCATGAACGTCCGACGGTTGACATCGATCTTCACCGCTGTCCTCCGTTCTCACGCGGTTGTGTCGGTGACGGTCCGCACAAGATCGCCGACCTTGTCGTGGATGCGCTCTTCGACGGACGCGGCGAAGGCGCTTGGCTTGCCATCGTAAATCATCGCACCGCCACCCTCGCTGGGCATCAGAGAGGGCTCAGCTCAGCCGGCGCAACTTGGTGATCCGACCGGTCTCTACCCATTCAGCCACGAAAATGTTCCCGTCGGCGTCGAAACACGCATCATGCGGATGGATGAACTTGCCGCCCGGCCACTTCTTGTGATCCTCGCGGATCTTGCGTTCGAAAACATGATCGCGCCAATCGGCATCGTCGTCGCCCAACTGGGCAACGATGTTGTTCTGGCCGTCCAGCAGGGTCACGCGCGCTTGCAGATCGGGCACGACCATCATGGCGCCGGACGTGTCGATGTTCGCGGGCAGCACGAATCCATCGAGCGTTTCCAGGTGCTTGCCGTCGAACGTGAACCACTGGAGCCGGGCATTGACGCGATCAGCCACCACCAGCGAGGGCTCGCGTCCCGGGCGGCGATCGACCCACACACCGTGCGGCAGATCGAACTCGCCCTGTGCCGTACCCGCTCTGCCAAACGTCGACTTGTAGTTGGCGTCCTTGTCGTAGCGATGGATCACGTAGGCTCCGTAGCCGTCGGCCACGTAGAACTCACTACCATCTGGATGAAACGCGATATTGGTGGGCATGAAGCGGTCGCGGCCCCAGGTGTCGTCGGGGCGCGTATCTTCCCCGGCTACATACAGACGACTGTCCATCGGCGCGCGCCGCTCCCACACTTGCTCGCCAGTCAGCGTGAGCTTGGCAAACTTCTTGAGATGCTTGTAGGCGGTGACGTAGAGAAACTCCTGGCCGCCCTCCTCGTGCACCTCGAGGCCGTGCCCGCCACCCTGGAACTGCTCGCCGAACGAACGGATGTACTTGCCTGCTGAGTCGAAGACGAAGATCGCCGGGTGGCCCTTCTTTTTCGGGTCGCCCTCGTGAATGACATACACGTTGCCGGCCCGATCGATCGCAACGTTGTGTGTCGTCTGCCAGGTGAATGAATCCGGCAGCTCTGGCCAGTTGTGGAGCACTTCGTAGCGATGCTCGCCACTACCGAGAATGATCGGCACGCCGGTCTTCTTGGCCGTGACCATCGTCGGCGCCGCCACAACCGCAGCCGTCCCCGCCGCAATCTGCAAGAACTCCCGCCGCTTCATGCCGTGAGACATCCCTCTCCCTCCAGAGCTGAATCAGAAATTTAGATAACTATTCACGTTGAACGGGCGCAAGTCAACTGTTTGGCCAAGGCGGAATCTTCCCGCTCTCCCGGGCCCTGTTGACCCAGGGCACGTGACGTGCTAAGTTTCGGTTTCCAGTTAGAAACTAGTCTTTCCGTCCTTGGAAACAGGGTAGAGATCGGATGCCCGCGCATCACCCAGTTGAGCGCGCGGGGGATGCACACGCGATGAGGACAGGCGTTATTGTGCGTCTGCTTGATCGCGCTTGTCTGGTGCGCTTCCTTGCTCTCGCGGCGAAGATCCTAGCCAGTGCGCTTGCGTTGCCTGCCTGCGGGGCCCCCGTCGATCGGCACCCGGCGGCCGCGGTGTTTCCACCCGATGCCTCGAGCAAAGACCTTCCCGCGCTGCTCGAGGCCACGGCTTTTGTGCGGGGCCTAGAGGATCCGGATCTGGTCAGCCTGGTGCCCGAACAGGCAGGGCTGCGCTTCGTGGGATGTCCCAACTGCAACAGCGGTCGGCAGGAGGGGCAGCTCGCCTGGACGCCTCAGCGCCCTGGCGAAGTCTATTGTCGCTACTGCAACCACCGCTACCCCAGCGACAAATACCCGATGAACTTGGCGAGAACCCCTCGATTCGAGGAGCCAAGGAAGACGACGCAAGATTGGAAGAATTCCAGCGGCCGTTCCTGATGCTGCGGCATGAACCGGAGGATGAGCGGAGCACGTTTGCGGCGGTCCTGGAGCCGCACAGCGGCACGCCGTTCCTGAACGGGATCGAGCGTCTTGCAGTTCCAGGCGCGACGCTCGCGCTGCGCGTTCGGACAGAAGATCGAACGGACCTGATCATCTACGGAGCGCCTCGGCCGATCACCGTCGGTGACGCGACCTTCCAGGGCGAACTTGGCGTACTCTCACTGCGCGGCGAACGAGTCGAGCACGCCTATGCGCTCGGCCTCGGCGGGTGGCGCCGCGGCGGCTTCCGCTTACCCTCCGGCCCGGCACAAACCGCCAGTCTGCGTGCCGTCGTAGGCGATGCGCTCGTTATCGACCCGACAGGTCGCGAGCTTCCACAGGTGGGCCAGGTCGTTCGTCTGCTGACGGCGGACGGCTGGGTGTATCCCTACACGGTGCTTGCGGCCGAACAGGTCAATAGTGGTGTGCGCCTGCAGGTGAAGGAGGGTCCTGGCATCACGTTCGACCCCGCGCGACAACGGCTGGAGGTCATCGCGTACCCGCAGCGCGTGCACGCCGGTGTGCACCGTATCGAATGGGCATCTAGCCGTTCCCGCTGAGGGGGCACGTCAGGATTGTGAGATGGCGGGCTGGCTGTGACTCAAAACGTCAGGGGGTCGTTTCGCAAGTGCCCGCCAGTGCTTCTTTCACCCCTTCCTTAATATCGATGATCTGGTCTACATCACAGCCGCGCAGGTGCTGCACCGCGCCACTCGGCCAGCGGATCTCGATGAGGTCAATCTGGCGGGCGCTGCCAAGCCCAAAATGTATCCGGAAATCGTTCTGCGAAAAGAAACTGCCCCCACTGCGAACCTCGTCAATCTGGCGTCGGATGCCGGTGACGCAGGTGACCCGCGTTCCAATCGCGCTCCGATTGGACCGAGAGCCCTCCAACCGGATCAGCACCCAGTGGTTCCGCCTGCGGTTCTGTGAACGCAGCAACGCCGGCTTGTCGTTCATATTGTTGATCACGACGTCAAGCGCACCGTCGTTGTCGAAGTCGCCGAAGGCCGCTCCTCTGCTGGCGGCGGGTGTGGTGATGGCTGGGCCGGCACTGGCGGACACGTCCTCGAATCGCTCCCCACGAATGTTTCGATACAGCACGCGCGGCTGTCTGAAGCTTGATCCCAATCCTGCCCCGTCAAGTTCGGGGAAGACGTGTCCGTTCACGATCAGGATGTCCGGCCATCCGTCATTGTCGAAGTCCGCTAAACCACATCCCCAACCGACCCACTTCTGGTTCCCGCCCAGCCCCAGTTGCAGTGCGGCGTCAAGGAACAGGCCGTCGCGCCTATTCTGATAGAGCGAAGCGGACTCGTCCGAGAAATTGGTCTTCAGAATATCGAGCCATCCGTCGCGGTCGAAATCTCCTGCTGCCACTCCCATGCCGGACGTGACGCTCCCGTCGGCGTCGTAGGCTGTGCCGGAGTAGACGCCGATTTCCTCGAACGTTCCGTCCCGTTTGTTGTGGAACAGCAGGCTTGCCGTCTTGTCGTTGGCCACGTAGATGTCCACCCATCCGTCATTATCGAAGTCTGCCGTGAGCACGCCCAGCCCATAGTGTGGGCGCGCGCCCGACACTCCCGATGAATCCGAAACGTCCCGGAACCTTCCGCGCCCCTCGTTATGGAACAACACGTTGCTTTCACCCTTCAACCCGCGCGGCCCGCAGTTCACCGGAAGGCCGCGATAATGGCAGTTCGGACCGGAGCCCGGATCAGGTGCGGTCTTCGGGTCGAAGTCAATGTAGTTGGCGATGAACAGGTCCAGCAGTCCGTCGCGATCGTAATCGAGAAAAGCGCAGCCGCTGCCCCAGCGGACTCGATGCTGCTTCAACCCGGCAGCTTCCGTCACGTCGGTGAAGGTACCGTCTCCGCGATTGCGGTAGAGCACGTTGTGTCCCCAGTAGGTGACCAGTAGATCCGTGTTCCCATCATTGTCGAAGTCTCCGGCACAGACACCTTGACCCCAGCCGCCTCGGTCGAACCCGGCGCGCCGCGTGAGGTCTTGGAACGTGCCGTCGCGCCGGTTGCGGTACAAGTGATTGGTCGCGCCAGACTGGCTCCCGAACCGTGCGCCATTGACCAGGAAGATATCGAGCCACCCGTCGTTGTCATAGTCGAAGAAGGCCACACCGCCGCCGGTCGTTTCGAGAATGTAGCGTTTGGTCTTCTCTCCCCCGAAAACGGTGCTCACGGTCAGGCCAGCAGTCCTTGCGACGTCAACGAAATCCGCTCCGCCCTGCGGCGTCCCAGACCCGCGAACGACAGCGGCGAGAGCAAGGAACACCAGAACGAGCAGGTACCGGATCATTGTTGCGGAATACCTGCGGGCAAGCCGGAGCGGCTCTGCTGTCTACGTTTCTTGAGTTGCTGGAAGGCATCGAGGGCTGACCTGGCTTCTGCGGTTCTGCCAAGCGCACGGTACGAGACCATGAGGTTGTAAGCGACGGCTTCGTCCTCCGGCGCCAGTTCCCGGGCGTACTCCAATTGATCGAGAGCCTCGGCCCACTGTTTTTCCGCGATCCGCACTTTCGCCAAACCCAACCTCGCGGCCACGAAAACCGGTTGCACCTTCAAGGCCTGCGAGAAGCTCTTCGATGCCTCTGAGAACCGCCCGCGCTTGAGATGGATTTCGCCAATTTCAACCAGCGCGCCCACATGCATCGGGTTGATCGCCAGTTCTGTGCGGAACTCCGCCATGGCTTTCTCATCGCCGCCGCTAGCCGCCGTGTCGCTCCGCAGGATCATGCGTCCCAACTGGAAATGTATGCCTGGCACCTCCGGTTCCATGCTCACGATCTGCGCATACTCATTCGCCGCTTCGGTGAATCGCCCCTGGGATTCGAGGCTTTCGGCTACGATCAGCCGCGCCTGACGCGACCGAGGAGCCTCGGTCAGCAGACGCTGAAACCCACTGTTCCAAAGGCGCATGTAGACGCGCAGCGCGAGGTGCAACACATCCAGATCGTCGGGAGAATCCTGGCGCAGTTTCTGAACCACCTCCAGCGCCCGTTCCTCGTCGGCGGCTGCCAGATAACATGCCACCAAACGCTGTCCCACAACTGACCGCACTGCGGATTTCCGTTCCAGCTCGAAGGCCGCCGCCAGCAGTGGAATGGCATCCTGGTAGCGGCCGGCTTCCAAGAAGCTGAAGCCGAGCAGAATGTTCAGACGCGGCAGGGTCGGATCCAGCCGCAGGGCGTTTTCCAGCGACTCGATGGCCTCCGGCAGCCTGCCCAGCCGGCGATAGACCATCCCGAGCCGCCCATGCGCTTCAGCGTCTGACGGATTCGATTCGATCACCCTCCGCAACTCGCTGACCGCCGTCTCGAGATCGCCCTGCCGCTCGGCTGTCCCGGTGCGCTCCGGGAGAAGGCCGCCTTCGGGGCCCGGAGTCTGGCCTCCGAGCGGTGCTGCTCCGGCGAGAGACGCTACGCCACAAACGCACCAGATCACCACGATGTAAGGTCGAGCGAACATGCTGTGATCAACGCCTTGTGCGTGAGACCAGTTTGCGGAGCGCAGGAACGCCCATCCACAAACAGGCGATTGCGCCACGGGCGCGCTTTCTTTTACCAGCTCAGCCGCCCCGTCAGCTGCATGACGCGGGGCGGGTTTTCAGAAAACTGGTTGGAAATGATCCCGCTGGTCGTATCGGGCATAGTCGTGCCCGGCATGTTGAGCACGTTGAAGACGTCAAGGCTGAACCGAAAGAACATTCCGTCCTTGAGTGGGACCGACTTGAAGACGGAAGCGTCCATCGACCAGACCATCGGTCCCGCCAGGAATTGGTTCTGCATCGGATGCAGGTTAGCGTCGAAGGTGACACGCTGGTTGGTCCCGTCCTTGAGGCGGACGAAAACGGTGTCGGTCTCGTAGAACGGGAACAGCGGATCGCTCGGACTTCCCCCGTCTCTCGGGGTCGGGTTGATGGGCGTCTGGAATGGTGTGTAGGAATCGGGCACTCCCATCACGCCATTGGGGTTTCCGTTCTGGTCCACGCTGTTGATCCGATTAGCCGGGATGTAGCCATTGTAGTAGAGAAACCCGTCAAAGCAGACGCCGCTCCGGCAGTCCTGAATCGGATATTTCTTACCATAGACTTCGACGTTGCCGACTGGGCCCCACATGGAGGTCGGCAACGCGAAATGACGGCTGTTGAGTCGTCCGGCGCCGGCGATCTGCCAGCCGCCGATCAGCGTATTGAGGAATCCACTCGTGTTGCGGCCCAGCAGTTTACCGCGGCCGAAGGGGAGATCCACAATCCAGTTCCAGACGACGCGGTGCTTGGGAATGGCGATGTCGCGGCCGTAGAACAGAAGCCGGTTGCGCGCCTCTACGTCGTCCGGCACCGCCCCCGGCAGAAACTCATGAGTCGCCGGCAGAATATCGTCGCGCCAGCCGTCGCCGGCGACGCGCAGGGCGTTGCTCAACACGTAAAACATCTGGAAGGCATAGCCCTTAGAATACCGGTGCTGTATTTCGGCGACAAAGTTGTTGCTGTTCGACCAGCCGGTCTTCTTGAACTCCCGGATCGTGCCGAAAATTTCCCGGTCGAGATTCCTTCTGGCGACGTTTGCGAGGGGGCCTGTAGGCAGCGGTTCCCCCGTGGTGACATGCCAGATATAAGGATTCGTCGGCTCGTTTAAGGAGTGCCATTGATTGAGATTGGAGCCATGCGTGCCGGCATAGCTAAGTTTGAGAACAGTGTTGTCTAGAATCTCGCGCTCCACCGTCAGGTTCCACTCGTGGGCTCGCGCCGTCGGCTGGTGCGGATCCATGAAGAAAACCGTTGCGGTCCCAGGGGTGATGCCCGTGACCCTGTCAAGGTCCAGCGCATCTTCGCTGTTGACGCCGGTGATGATCCTGGGCACGGAGCGCAACAGATAATTGGGCAACCCGTCCGGGCTTTGTTCGGAAGAGTTCGGGTTGTTCGCGAAAACGGCCGTCGTGGGCACAATCGCGCGCAGGTCGCCAGTGGCGGCTCGCAATTCTTCGGGGAAGTAAAACAGCGAGTATCCGCCGCGCACAACTGTGGGCTTAGCCTGCGGCCCGATGGACCAGGCGAAGCCCGCGCGTGGGCCGAAGTCCCAGCGATTCGGGAACACGAGGCTGTTCGGCAGACCCGCTTGCGACGGAGTCTCGTATGTGACGCCCTGATCGGCAAACGCCTTCACAATGGTCGGATGTACGTGCCCGAGCGTGGTCAGGTCCTCGATTGAGCGCGGCATCACGATGCCCTTTGTTTCTGGGTTGAAACCGATCAGGCTGTTGTCCCGTTCCGTGGGCGGGCGGTTGTATTCGTAGCGCAGGCCCAGGTTCAACGTCAACCGGGAGCTCACCTTGAAGTTGTCCTGGAAGTAGGCGGCCGTCTCACCGCCGCGCATGCGGAAGAACCCCCGCCAAAAGCGCGCGCTATAGACAGCGTGACCCAGAAACAGGTTGGCGGCGTCGTGGCCGGTGAATGGCACGTTGCTGTAGGCTGAACCGGAACTGGGATCGTAAAGCTGCGTCGCGCGTGAAGAGAACTGGATTCTCCCTTGCTGCTCCTGCTGATCGGGAAGAACATCCAGCGACTCATAGCGCCAGCGCCCGCCGAACTGGAGCTCGTGTCGGCCTTTGACCAGGGTGAAGTTTTGATCCACGTTGTAAATCCGGCTGAAGTCAATGTTCGGGTTCGTGCCGCTGTCATAGTCCATCTGGAAGCCGGTGGGCTGAATTCGCGGAAATCCTATCCCGCCGAATGGATTGGGCAACCCAAGCTCGCCTGAGATGTTTTGGGGAGCGGCAGGCAGAATCTGGCGCGAATCCCGTTGCACGGCGAAGAGGGTTTCGCTGAAGAAAGTCGGCGAGAACATGTGGGTCCAGGTCGCCACGCCGCTGTCGTTGTCCCCGTTATTGAATCTGGCGTTGGCTCTGCCATCGAGGGTGGTCGGGCTGTCCCCGAGCGCAGAGGTTTGGAATTGGTAGGCGGGATTGTGCGAATAGCGGAAGAAGATCTGGTCGCGCCCCGAGAGCCGGTGGTCTATCCGGGTCGTGATCGTCGATTGATTCTGGCGGTTGAAGCCCACGCCGAACCAATTGGGCGCCACCAGCGGATTCACGTCGGGATCGGTCGGCAAGGGCGTGACACTGTAAAGGTAAGTGGCCAACGGGCTACGCCGATCGATCGGAATCTGGTTGTTCGGAAACGGCTGCCGGTTCCATGTGGCATCCGTGGTCAGCGGGTCGTAAAGGCTAATCGGGCGGCCTTCGGCGTCAATCAGGCCGCTGAAATCGCCTTCTCTCATCGCCGCGGTTGGCACCGACACGGCTGTCGTCGTGGCAGTCCTGTTACGAAACCCCTCGTAGGAGACGAAGAAAAAGGTCTTGTTATTCCCACTATACAGCTTGGGAATGAACACCGGTCCACCGAGTGACGCGCCGAACTCATTGCGCACCAGGTGAGGCGGCTTATCGTAGAAATCCTCCCGGGCGCGGGCCACACCAATGGCGCTGTTGCGATGGGTCTCGAAGACCGCGCCATGGAACTCGTTCGTACCGGCACGGGTCGTCAGAATGACGGTGCCGGGACGATTCATCTTGGCCGAGGAGTTGCTGGTTTCCGCCCGAAACTCCTCGATTGTGTCCAACCCTGGGGGGCGCGCCGGGATCGACTGCCACTGCCGGTTCTGCAGCACGGCGCCGTCCTGCAAGATCTCGACCGCACCACGCAGCCCAAAAAGACGGGGCAACGCTCCGCTTTCAAATCCCGGGGTCGTCATGTACATCAGACTCTGGATGAAGCGGCCATTGACGGGTAACTGCTCGATGCGGGCACGCTCGACCACATTGGCCAGGGTCGAATTGGACGTCGTCACCAGCGGCGTGACGTCGCCGGCCACGGTGACTTCGTCGGATACGCCTGCGATCTTCAGCATCGGATCCACTTCCGCGATCTGACCCGCTTTCAATGTCAACTCGCCTTTCCAGATTTCCATCCCGGCGGCTTCCACGGTGATCTCGTACTGCCCGGTTTGTACTGAGGGAAAGAGGTAAAAACCTACTTCGTTGCTCGTCGTGTTGTACTCGCGGCCGGTCTGCGTATGCGTAATGCTCACTGTCGCGCGCGGCATCGCCGCGCCGGTCAGATCTTTGATGGTTCCCTGAATAGTGCCTGTGCCTGTCTGTGCCCAGGCGATGGTGGCGCACACCAGGAATGCCACGGTCAACAAAGGCGATAGTCGATAGAGTCTCATAGCGCCTCCCCGTGAAGGATGCCGAATCCTCCCTGATGCACAAGTAGGTAGGCGCCCGGGAGAGTGATTATGTTCAATTAGCTGAACGGAAACGCTATCCGGTCGGTCAGGGTCGGCCGCCATTCAGGGCCGGGTTGCCATCTCGATTCCGGCTGGCTCCCCGCTCTGCAGGCGGTTCTTCAAAATTCGGGAAATGGCGCCAGCCGTCGTCTTTGCTTCGACAGCCAGGGCGGCCAGGTTGTCGGCTGTGATCTGCTCGAGCGTGCCAACCACGCTCACCGCGGCGACCACGCCCTCACCATCGAAGATCGGCGCCGCGATACAACGAAAGCCCAGTTCATCCTCTTCATCGTCCAGAGCAAACCCCTGCTTCCGTATTCTTTCCAGTTCTTGTTCCAGTCTCTTCTCGGAAGCGATGGTGTTCTCGTTGTGCCGGGGAAGGCCGTGCTCCAGGATGCAGCGGTGAAGATCTGCGTCGGGCAGATGCGCCAGAATTGCCTTCCCCACGCCGGTACAGTGGGCATCCATCCGGCGTCCGACCCAGGTAGCAATCCGGCGCGTTTCGGCGGTCTTCAGCTTCTCCAACAGTACGATGTCGTCGTGCTCGAGGATAGCCAGATGAACCGTGAGCTGCGTCGCTTCCTGAAGTGATCGTAGGAAGGAGATTGTCTGTTCCCGCAACTGAAGCCCGCGCAACGCCTGGTTGCCCAGGTCGACCAACTTCAAGCCCACGAAGTAACGTCCGGTGCTCTCGGAACTGCTCACATAGCATAGACTCTTCAAGGTCACCAGCAGGCAATGGGTTGTGCTCTTGGGCAGCGTCAGCTTGCGTGCGATCTCCGAAAGGCTCAGACCCCTTCTGGACCCGGCCAGCAGCTCCAGGATAGACAAGCCCTTTTCCAGACCCGGAACGGACAACATGTGAGTCACTTCGAAATCACGCGCGGCTGACTCCTCGATGCACGCGTCCTGCCGTTCGAGTGGAGGCGACCGTCTCGCCGGCTTGTACAACCGCGTTGGCTCGGCTCATAGCCTGCGTGAATAGAGGATGTGTAGCGAGGGGCCTTCAGGCCTCTCGTCGCGCGGCCTGAAGGCCGCGCGCTACGGACATCGGGTGAATGAGCGCGCTGCGACACCGTTACCGATTCAGCGGTGACATGCTACTCGTCAGTGCTGGAGTTCCTGTATTGAAAAATTAGTTTCGTTAAAAAGATAGTACCGTCCAACTTGAGCTGTCAACAGGAATCTCACTCTGATGTCAACGAGGGACGCATCGACTCCTGCCTCGGCTGAGCAAATGCGTTGACCCTCTGCCCAGGCAGACGGTAGAATTTTGCCGTAGGAAAATATAATTTCAATAAGGAAATGGCGAACGGGGCCGCTTCTGGAGCGGAGAGCATTGTGATTCGAGATGACGAACCCGCTTTCTTCAAACACGCAGCGTCGGCGCTTTACGCGGGAGTCGTGTCGGATATTCTCGACGAGCTGGGATTCCGCCACCAAGCTGTCGATCCTGCCCTCGGCCTACGACCCCTCCGACCAGAGCAGGTGGTCGTCGGTCGTGCCCGCACACTCGTCAATGATTTTGACTCTCGAGTGGAGAATCCGTACGAGCTCGCGATCGAAGCCATGGACGGCATTCAGCCCGGAGAGGTCCTGGTAGCCGGCGGGCGCACTCTTGTGCCCACGGGCATTTTCGGGGAGTTGAGTGCCACGCGCGTGTGGGCAAAACAGGGAACCGGCGCAGTGATCAACGGCTTTACCCGGGACGGCAGAAAGTTAATGCAGATGGGTTTCCCCGTATTCTGCCGCGGTACTTCTCCGATCGACACAGCGGGTCGGGTCAGGGTTGTCGACTTCAATGTCGCGCTTCAACTGGGGGAGCGGACGGTCTATCCGGGCCAGATCATTTTTGCGGACCTGGACGGTCTGCTGCTGATTCCGCGGGAAGCGGAGGCGGAGGTGATGGAGCGGGCACTGGAGCGGGCACGCGTCGAGACGGACATCCGGAACGAGCTGAAGTCGGGCGCTTCGCTGGAGGCCGTCTGGCAGAAGTATCGCGTGCTCTGAAGGTGCCGGAGTTATTCATGAAGGTTGTCGTCACCGACTACGTCGAACCCGACCTGGACTGGGAAGAGAACGAGCTGCGGGAGTGCCACATCGATTTCCGAGCCCATCAGCTGAAGTTCGGTTTCTTCGAGGAACTGGCTTCAGCCACGGAAGATGCGGACATCGTGGTTGTCAACATGGCACCGATCACCTCGTCTCTGGTCGCCCACTGGAAGAAGTGCAGGCTGGTCATCCGCCATGGCATCGGCTACGACAACGTCGATGTTGATGCACTCACGGAGAAGAATATTCCGCTCGTCAACATTCCGGATTACTGCGTCGAAGAAGTGGCTGAGCACGCGATTGCCTTGCTTTTTGCACTAGCCCGTAAGATCGTGCTGAGCCGATCGGTGGTGGAGCAGTCGAGCCGAAAAGGGGAGTGGGACTTTGCCGGAGTGCAGCCGATATTCCGACTGAAAGATAAGGTTCTCGGCATCATCGGTTGCGGGCGTATCGGCTCGCGGATCTATCAGAGACTGGGGAGCTTCGGCTTTGAGTTCTTGGTCTGCGATCCCTACTTGAGTCAGCCGCGACAGCGGGAACTGGGGATCGAAACGGTTTCCCGTGATCAGGTGCTGGCCGAATCCGATTTCATCACGTTGCACACCCCGCTGAACTCGGACACACGGCAGATGATCAACGCGAAGAGCCTGGCTCGGATGAAGGAATCTGCCTGCCTGATCAACACGGCGCGGGCCGGCTTGATCGATCATCCCGCGCTCTACTGCGCCCTGCGGGAAGGCCGGATTGCGGGAGCGGCGCTGGATGTCTTCGAGCGTGAGCCCCCGGCGCCCGACGAACCGCCGTTCGATCTCGACAACGTCGTGCTGACTCCTCACCTGTCGTGGTATTCGGTGGAGGCCAGCTGGGACGTGCGCTACAAAATCGTCGAGGAAATCAGGCGCTTTCAGAAGGGGCTTCCTCCTCGGAACTGCATCAACCTGGAAGTGGCGAGAGGAGGAGTCTGACCGATGGCACGCGGAAAACTACAGGCACGACCCGCCGATCCCGTGCGCGGCCTCCGTCAGGTTCCGGGCCCGCGGGGCAAAGCACTGCTCGAGGAGTGGCGGCAATACGAGGCCCAGACCATGACACCGCAGGCTCCGGTCGTATGGGACCGGGCTCGGGGAATGGTGGTGACAGATGTGGACGGCAACCGCTACTACGACTGGACGTCCGGCGTTCTGGTCACCAACGTGGGCCACGGTCATCCACGCCATGTGCAAGCGATCCAGGAAGCTGTCGCCACCCTGATGAGCTCATACGATTTCGCCACTCCCGCCCGAATCGCGCTGGCGCGGCAGATGGTCGAGATCACACCCCCTCATCTCGATCGCGCCTTCTTCCTGACGACCGGAAGCGAGGCTGTCGAGGCCGCCTTGCGTGTGGCCAAGCGCTACACGGGAAACTGGGAAATCGTCTCCTTTTACGGAGGCTTCCACGGGCGCACCTGGGGAGCCGCCAGCGTGGCTGGTCTCGCGGGTCCGAAGAAACATTTCGGTCCGCCCGTGCCCGGCACCATCCAGGCCCCGTTTCCCTACTGCTACCGTTGCCCTTTGAAATTGAGGCCTGAAACGTGCGGCACGGCCTGCCTCGAGCTGATGGACAGTCAGGTTAACGCCTCCTCCACTGGCCGCCTGGCGGCAACCATCATCGAGCCGTACCAGGGTGCCGCCGGGTTCATCTTCCCCCCGGACGGATACTTGAAAGCCCTGGAGCAGTGGACCCGTGAGCGCGGAATGATCTTCATTCTCGACGAAGTGCAGTCCTCCTTTGGCCGAACCGGCAAGATGTTCGCCCTGGAATGGGAGGATTTGACACCGCAGCTTCTCTGCCTTGGCAAGGGTATCGGCAGCGGCATCCCGACCTCGGCGCTGATGGCCGAGTCGGCTGTGATCGCTACCGTTGGACCGGGGGAGATGAGCAGCACCTGTGGCGGAAACCCGGTTTCCAGTGCTGCCGCACTGGCAGTCCTGGAGATCATTCGGGACGAGGGGCTGGTCGAAAACGCGCGGCGAATCGGCTCCATCCTGAAGGCGCGCCTGCTCCAGGTCCAGGAGAAATGCCGACACCTCGGCGACGTGCGAGGCCGGGGACTGGTGATGGGTCTGGAGATCGTCCGGGACAGGAAGAGCAAGGAGCCGGCTGCCGATCTGACACGCCGCGTGATCCAGCGGTCCGCTGAAAACGGACTGCTGATCGGCGCCGTCGGCATTTTCGGCAACGTCATCCGGGTGGCGCCTCCGCTGGTGATCTCGGAAAACGAAGCCCACGAGTCCATGGACATCATGGAAAGCGTCCTCGTCTCCCTGTAGATGACGAGGGACTGCATCAGACGTGAGCCGGGTAACGAAGCCTCGCCTCAAATCGTCGAGTCAGAACGGAGGCTCGGTGGTGCGAGGCTTCGTTACTAGTTTGCGCGGCCGCGCCTAAGACAGATCCTAAGGCCGGACGCACAGAAAACTTGATCCATCTATCACGAGTCCGGCCTTAGGAGATGTCTACAGAAATGGGAGATTGCGTAAAAAAACTCGTCGGGGAGGAATTGGCGGCCGCCGCCGAATTCCTGACGGACCTGATCCGCTTCCCGTCCCTCCCAGGGCAGGAACAACCGGCCATCGACTATGTCAGGAGAGCTTTTGAGCCGCTGGTGGATGGGGTCGACCCGATTGGCTTTCCCGTGGATTTCGAGCGGGATCCGGAATACTCCTGCCCCCTGCCGAACCTCTCCTACGACCGGCGCTTCAACCTGAGGGCAGTCATCAATGAAGCAGGACCAGGGAAGTCACTCATTTTCTGTACGCACGTCGATGTGGTGCCTGCCTCCGAGAATCAGCCCCGCGCGTTCGACCCGGTCAGCAGCGACGGTGCCATTTTCGGCCGCGGGGCCTGCGACGCCAAAGGCCAGGTCGCCGCACTCTTTCTGATGCTTCGGGTGATGAAGCGGCTTGGCCACCAGCCCGCGGGAACGCTGGTCCTGCATCTGGTGGTGGAGGAGGAAATCGGTGGCAACGGAGCGCTCGGGATGATCCGCACTGGTGAGAAAGCGGATGGAGCGGTCGTCCTGGAGCCCACCAGCGGGGCGATCGTGACCTCGGTTCGTGGCGCCGTCTGGTTCCGCATCGTCTGCCGTGGCCGGCCCGGCCACAGCGGCAGTCCTGGACAGACTGCCAGCGCTCTGAAAGCAGGTGTGGAAGCGATGCACATTCTGGAGAAATTCCATCAGCGCTTGCTGACGGAATCTCGTGGTATTGCTCTCTTCGACGAGCTCGAAAATCCCATGCCGATCAATTTCGGGAAGCTGCATTCCGGAAACTGGCCGACCAGCGCCCCCGACCGCGCCGTTTTGGAAGGGGTTATGGGGTTCCTACCCAACGTGAGCCGGGAGTGGGTCATGGCGGAAATGGAATGCGAGCTTCACGCTGAAGGCTCTCCGCTGCTCGCCAACAATTTCTCGCTGGAATTCACCTATCGACATGACAGCCACGTGACTCCGGTCGACCACCCCCTGGTCAAAACGTTTCAACAGAGCTGCCGGGACAGTGGAGGAGTCGGCTCTTTGGGGGCGCTTCCAGCGTCGTGTGACTCGTGGTTCTACAGCAACCTGCTGCAGATTCCCACGGTGGTGTACGGGCCCGGTCACCTGCGCTTTGCCCACTCCGCGGAAGAACAGATCGGGCTCAGCGAGCTTGCGTGTGCGGGTGAAACCTTGACCCACTTGGTCTTGAACTGGTGTTGATCAGGCGCGACCGGCGGAACGCGCTCGCGTCGCACCACGACGACCCTCGCGCAGCGCACGCTTATAGCGACGTGCGGAAATCTCCCGGCATATCTTGGCCAGTTGAGACCCAATCTCCTGGGCTCTCATTTGAGTCATTCGCGTGGCCGGACCGGTCACACTGAGAGCGGCGACCGGACAGTCTCGTCCATCCAAGATGGCCGAGCCCACACACCGGACTCCGACCGTGTTTTCTTCGTCGTCGATCGCGTAGCCCGTGCGGACACTGCGCTCCAGATCACGCATGAAGGTTTCTTTGTCCGTGATGGTGTTGGGCGTCAGTTTCTTGAACTGAATCCGGGAGACAAAAGCGTCGCGCTCCAACGGGGCCAGGTCGGCGAGAATGGCTTTTCCGAGAGCCGAGCTGTAGACGGCGACGTTCCGGCTGGTGAGCTCCCGAACCACAATCGGATATGTTCCTTCCAGAGATCGCAGATAGACGAGCTCACCCGCTTGAATCTTGGCGAGGTTGACATTCTCGCCCCAGGTGTCGCGGATCTTCCGCATGTATGGCTCCGCCAGGCGGATGATGTCCAAACGCTTTTCGGTGAGGCTCCCCAATTCGATGAACTTGCTGCCGAGTTGGTAGCGCTTCGAATCGTCATCCTTTTCCAGGTAGCCGAGCGCCTCCAGCGAGCAGAGAATGCGGTAGACCGACACTTTGGAGATTCCCCGATGCCGTTCGACCAGCTCCACGTAGCTCAGTCCTTCAGGCTTCTGACGGAAGTCTTCCAACAGGCTGAAGGCCTTGACCAGCATCGGTACGACATTCTTGTCTGGCTTTTTATCCACGGGCATTTACCGCTGGCGCTGGATCTGGACGGATGGGGGGAGGTCGCGCTTCTGCTCGGCTACCTTGCGAAACGCGGCGGCCACATCGGCGATATCTTCCTCGTCTCCCAGCAGGGCATAACCCTGCAGCCACGCCACCTCCAGCGCGGCCTTTTCCGCCTCGGGACAGTCGGCCACCCTGGTGGGCACCTTCTGAAAGACTTCGTTCCGGTAAAGCGGGTAGGGGTATGCAGAGACGGGGATGCCTTCGGCTTCGACGGCGCTCACCATGACCCGCATGCTTGTGCCCAGCTCGTTCGGGCGAAGGCGAAGCGGCAAGATGTAAAAGCTGTGACGTGTCACCTCGGAACGAACGTCCGGGACCATTACGCCCGGGATGGATTTCAGTTCGGCACTGAGGAGCGCGGCGTTTCGGGTGCGAGTGGCGATCTGGTCGTCGAGGCGCGCGAGCTGCGCCAGAAGAATGCCGGCCTGAAAGCCACTGATGCGCGCGTTCGTTCCCAGAATGAAATGCTCATACCAGCCCCGGTCTGGCCTCCGTCCCTGATTGACGTAAGAGCGCACGAAGTCGAGCGGTGAGCTCGCATTGCCGACCACGATGCCGCCTTCGCCGGACGGGAGGGCTTTGGTGTTTTGAAAGCTGAAGGAGGCGAGATCGCCGAAGCTGCCAACCCGGCGGCCCTTCCACTCTGAGCCGTGAGCGTGAGCCGCGTCTTCGATGACTTTTAGGTTGTGGTCCCGAGCGATCTCCTGGACGCGATCGAGGTCAGCGGGCTGCCCGCCGAAATGCACGACGATGACGGCTCTGGTGCGAGGAGTGATGGCGGCCTCGATCCGATCGGGATCGAGGTTCAGCGTGGCGGGATCAATATCGACAAATACCGGAACGGCACCGACCAGCGAGACCGCACTGGCGGTCGCGACGAACGTGACGGCCGGGACGATGACCTCGTCTTCCGGCTTTATACCGAGTGCCAGCAGGCAGGCTACCAGCGTGACGGTTCCGTTCACCGCGAGCACGCCCTCGGCCGTTCCACAGTAAGCGGCCCAGCGCTCCTCGAACTCGCGCACCTTGGGGTGATAACCGCCCCAGTTGCGGCTCTCGAGCACCTCCAGAAGCTGCGCCTTTTCTTCCTCTCCCCACTGCGGCCACAAGGGAAAGGGGCGTTTCCGGACGGGGCTTCCTCCGCTAATTGCCAGAGTCTCGGAAGCGTGTTGGGGTGACACGAGCTCAAACTCTCGTTGAAGAATGCCGTTGTCCCAATTGTTTCATGTTCAGGCCGAAGATCTTCTCTTTGTCCGCGTCGGAAATGCGCGCATAGGCGACCCGCCCGAAATTGACCGCTTGCTCAAAGAAGGGAATGTCCGATCCAAAGAGAACCCGGTCGGCACCGACTTCCCTGACACAGCGCTCGATACTGCCGAAGGGACTGAAAGAGCTTGTAATGTCGAGGTATAAATTATCGTGTTGAGCTGCTACCTCCAACGCTTCATCCAGCCCCTGATGCGTGACGCCCATGTGTCCCAGGAGGATGGTGACGCGCGGAAAGGTCCGCGCCACTGTGTCAAACATCAGGGGACTGCAGTTGCGATCCGCCCCCTGAGTGTGGCTCAGGACGATCACGTCCCGCTCCTGACAATACTCCCACACGGGCTGGTACTTCCTGCCGGTCACGGGATAGTCGTGGACAAACGGATGCAGCTTTACCATCTGCATTCCAGGTACGTTCCGGTAGCGCTCTAGCTCGGTCAGCAGCGAGCCTGGGTAGCGCGGGTTCACCACCACGTAACCGAGAAACCGGTTCGGGTAGCGGCCGACCACCGCCATCGTCTCTTCGTTTCCGCGCTCCACATCTCCCCAGATGGCGGTCATGGAACTGATGCAAATCTGGTCGATGCCCATTCGATCCATGACCTCCAGGATCTTCTCAGGAGTATTGTCGCGGATCGTGAAATCTTGAGCGTCCCCGCCGATATGGGCGTGGCAGTCGAGAATAAAGATATCCTCGAGGGGACGGCCCTGCCGGACTCTTTCAATCATAACGGCTGCCCTCGAGGAGTCGAACCAGGTTGTTCCCGGCAATCGCCCGGCAGTCCTGATCCGAGATATCGGCATAGGCCAGCACCGACAGGATAGCTCCGGGATCCCAGACCGGCATTTGGGTGCCGAAGAGGAGGCGTCCGGCCCCGAATCGGTGCATCAAAGCCTCTAAGCGGCGGTGCCCGACGAAGGTAGACGCCTCCAGATAGAACTGCGGATACCGCTCCAGCAGGGGATAAAGGTGACGTTCGTTTCGGTAGCCGGGGTTCACCAGCACGACCGGAAGCGCCGGCCAGGTTTGCAGGACCTCTGCCCAGTCATTCCAACCCACCTCGTCTCGTTCCATGAACAGCGGAATATGCCGCTCGGCCAAGGCCTCGAACATCGGTCCGCAAACCCAGGACCGAATCGAGTAGTGATGATGGTTGGGGGCGGGGGAGATCCGGACTGCGCGCACCTGATGATTCTGCAGCGATTGCAGAATCATCCGCCTGGTTTCAGAGGTCTGAAAGAACTCTGGAAGAAGTCCCCAAACCGGATGCAGGCGTGAATGGCCGGCGATCTCTTCCATGAGGAGCCGGTTGCCGATGGTCGGCGAAGCGGCCTGTCCCGCCGCATGCCAGACCAGCGCCTGATCGATCCCGTAATAGTCCATGTGACGCACGAGCTCCGCAGCAGTGTAGAAGGCGGCCGTGTGCGGAACGGCCCAGCGGCCCACGAATGCGCTGCAGTCGAAGTAATCGACACGTGCTGTCATCGTCTAGTCCACGAACACAACTCGGCCAAAATGCTCCGGCGAATGGAACTGGGGCTTTTCCAAATCGATGCGAGACCAGGAACTATGGCGGGAGTGATCTTTATCTCGGCCGTGCCCACCCTGAAGAGCGGCCCGCCCGCCGGAGATGAGCCCGCGTACGTCGTCGTCATGGCCAGCGCTACGAATAGAATCAGCTTCAATTGCACCACGCTCCACCTAGGGCGCCGCCAGCTGCTGGTCGGGAACCGGAAAGAGCTCCTCCATCCGGGCCGCCACCTCGTCTGGGACCTTGATCTCCGCGGCCTTCAGATTGTCGTCCAACTGCTCCAGACGGGTGGCGCCGGTTATGACACTGCTGACCGTGGATCTCCTCAGGATCCAGGCCACGGCCAGTTGGGCTGTCGCGACGCTCATTTCTCCGGCCAGCCGCTTCATCTCTTGAACTCTGCTTAGGATCTCTTCCTTGAAGTAGAGATTCATCATGATCTCGTTCTGAGAGGCATCGGCGGCACGTGTGCCTTCCGGTATCGGCGCGCCCGGGATGTACTTGCCGGACAGGACCCCGTGGGCCAGCGGAGAGAAAACCACCTGGCCGAGACCTTTCGCCTGGCACAGCGGGAAGACCTCCTTCTCCGGGTAGCGCCAGAGCAGGCTGTAACGTGGCTGATTGGATACGGGCAGGTTCAGGCCCCAGCGCTCGCAGTAAGTGCAGGCGTCACCGATCTGCAGCGCCGTCCATTCACTGACACCCCAGTACAGAATCTTCCCCTGATGGATCAAATCGTCCATGGCATGGATGGTCTCTTCGAGGGGCGTCTGGGCGTCGTAGCGGTGGCACTGGTAAAGGTCCATGTAGTCCGTGCCGAGGCGCTTCAGGCTGGCATCACACTGCTCGAAAACGTGCTTTCGAGAAAGGCCCCGGTCGTTGGGCCCTTTCCCCATGGGGGCGAAGACCTTGCTCGCCAGCACAAAAGAGCTGCGGCCAAACGGCTTCAGGTACTGCCCGAGCGCCTTTTCGGCCTCTCCGAGATTGTAGGCGTTGGCCGTATCAAAGAAGTTGACGCCTCCTTCGTAGGCGCGCTCGATGATCCGGCGGCCCTCTTCAGTGTCCACATGGTGGCCGATGGTGAGATAGCTCCCCAGTCCAATGACGCTGACCCGCACTCCCCATCGTCCCAGCTGCCGATACTCCATGTCCTTATCCGTTCCTTTCTAGGTTGACACTCTGTCGTTGCGACTGGTTTCCATTCTGGCGAACAGCCAGCCGATCAAAAGGAGCACCACGCCGGCCAGACCGTTGATCAGTCTGGCTGAAGGGGCTTCCGGAAAAAACGCGGCAGTGACCAACATGAGGCCGACCCCCGCAATCACGATGCCAACGACGTGAAAGATGGCCGGGGCGTCGTGCTTCTGGACGAACCCTCCGGTCTCTTCAATGGGAGAATTCATCCGCTCGAAAAAGCGCTGGATCTTGCTGACCTCGGCTGGATCCCGCTTCTCGAGCCAGGTGTACAGCAGCATGGCCAGAGCGGTTGTGGCGACATTCACAAAGATCGAATAGGCACCAAACTGGAGGGTCACCCAGTCTTCATCGAGTCCTTCGATGGTCGGCAGATAGTAGGTTCGGATCCCCAGCATGGTGAAACCGGAAATGACGCCGACAACGAATCCCGTCAACGCACCTTTCCAGGTGAGGCTGCGGAAGATCAGGCCGCCGAGCAGGGGGAGCATCATGGGCGCCACGGCCAGGCCGTAAATGGTCACCATCATGTTGAAGAGGGGCGAATCCGGAAAGAACGTGATCCAGATGGCAATGGCCATGATGATGAGCCCAATCACAGCCGTAAACACCCTTCCGACTTTCACGAGGCTCCGATCGTCGGCTTTTGGCCGGAAGAGCCGCTGATAAATGTCTGTGGTCGCCACGCTGGCCAGGACGTTGTACTCGGAGCTCAGAGCCGACATGGTTGCGGCGAACATCGCTGTAATCATGACTCCGGTCATTCCGACCGGCAGTAGATCGAGCGCCATCTCGACGTAGGCGTAGCGGGTGTTCTCGGGTGCGGGGAGAAACTGCCTGCCCAGCATCACGGGTAGAAAGAAGAGAGGAGGCCCGATGATGTTCAGGGCGGCGGCGAGCAGTGCGGTCTTGCGGGCTTCCTTCTCGTTCTTGACGCTGTAAAAGCGCTGCACCAGTGACCAGCCGCCGTTGTAGTTGAGCAGGATGACCTGAAGAATTATCCCCAAGTTCTGCACAGCTTCGCCGGGCACAAGACGGATGAGGTCGAAGGTGACTTGACCACCGTCTACAAGGGGAAATTGCGAAGCTATACGCGATCGCTGCTTTTCGTAAAGCCGGACCTGTTCTTCCTGTATGACCGAGTCGAAAGCCCTGAGGAGCATACGTTCAGTTGGCTCTTCCATGCGGAAGATACCGAAGGACAGAGCTCCATTTCCCACCAGGGAAACCGGATCCAGATTGTCCGCCCCAAGGCCCGTCTCGACTTGGACGTCGTCAGCCCGGCGATCCTCGATGCGCGAATCCGCCAATCCGAACGCGACGAGCGGTTTATCGCGCTGACCAGCGAGGGCGATCTGAAGGAGGCCCACGTCCTCGCGGTGATGCGGCCCAGCCCGATTCACGATGAGGCTGACCGTACGCGTGTCAGAGACCTGCAGTCGACACTCGTGACATCGGGCCAATGGATGGGTGCCAACGTTGTCCAAGACACAGGCACCATCATCGCGGCTTTTCGAGCGGGCAAGGGCCCGGTAACCTCGGTGGGAGGGTACCGCATCGACGGAGAGCGAATGAGTGTATCTCTCGGCGCGGACGGCACCCTGCGACAGTTCTTCCTGCGGGGCAACGCCCTGGCAAACGCTCAGGGGGACGCGCTATTCAGCAGCCCACAGCCGCTTTCCATTTCCGCATTCTTCTCCAACGCTGGTGTCGACGTGGAGACCAACGCCGCCACGGCTTCGCGGGTGCGTGTGTATTGCCCGAAGAAGGCTCCCGCCCAGGTCACGCTGAACGACCGGACGGTCGCTGATGTCATTTATGACGCGGGCAGCAGAGTCCTGCAAATCGACATTCCTTCGGGTTATGCCATGCTGCGCGTACGGTAGAACAGTATCCCGCGAGATACCGTTAGAGCGCCCCGTTTTCTTAAATGAAATGAATGTTTCCGCGTGAATGTGACTGTGGGGCGTGATGGCAGTCAACGCTCCTTGGCTTCGCGAATGTGCCGGTTGACAGGCCGATCGAGACGATTTAAGGTAAAGATCTCCTGCCACGAGATCACGGAGACGCGTTCGCGCGTCGCCAGGCCGCTCAACATCGTCGGGGCCGATCGAGCACAACCTGGAAGACGTGGACATGAAGTCAACGGCGGACATGGCTTTGGGACCACGGGAAACTCTAATTTCAATTTAGAAAGAAGGGGTCCACATGGGTGCGCTTCCGAAATTCGCTCGGCGGCTGAGTTTCGCCGCGCTCGCTGGCCTCGTCCTGTCGACGGCGGCCGCGGCCCAGACGGGCTTGGCCACCATCACTGGTATCGTGGCCGATGATTCCGACGCCGCTGTGCCCGGCGTCACCGTCACCGCGACCAACCAAGCCACCAACATCGCGTACACCGGTGTGACGAACGCCGCCGGGAACTACATCATGACGAGCGTGCCGATTGGCACCTACATCGTCGCCGTGGATCTGGACGGTTTCAAGGGTGTGCAGTCGACGGTCACGCTGGCCGCCGCGCAGACGGCGCGTGTCGACTTCACGCTCGAGCTTGGCACCGTCGACGAGCGGGTCGAAGTGGTCGCCACCGGTGCCGTGCTGCAAACGGAAAACGCGGTCGTCGGCAGCACATTCGAACGCAATCAGATCGAGAAGCTGCCGGTCCAGGGGCGCACCCTGTCGATGATCTCGCATTACACAGCCGGTGCAACGGTGACGAATCCAGACCACGACCGTCCCGTCGCCAACGGCCAGCGCCAGCAGGCCAACAACTTCACCATCGATGGCGTGGACACGAACAACACCATGTTCAACACCATCGCGTACCAGCCGAGTCCCGACGCCGTGGAACAGGTCAGCGTCGAGACGAACAACTATTCGGCCGAGCTCGGCAACGTCGGCGGCGCCATCGTCAACATGGTGATCAAATCGGGAACAAACGAGCTCCGCGGGAACGGGTACGAGTACTGGCGAGACAACGAGCTGGCGGCGACGCCCTGGGCCACCAACCGCCAGGGCGGCACAAAGTCCGAGTTCTCGCGCGACATCTTCGGCGGTACGTTCGGCGGCCCGATCGTGCGCGACAACCTGTTCTTCTTCGGCGACTACGAGGGACGCCGCGAGAGGACCCCTCCGACCGATGCTTTTGCGACGGTCGTGCCCGACCCGTGGCGGCAGGGCGATCTCAGCAGCCTGCTTGCCAGCGGGAGTGTCATTACCGACCCGCTGAACGGCCAGCCGTTCCCGAACAATCAGATTCCGGTCGAGCGATTCAGCGAGTTCGCGCGTAATTTGTTCGCCGACGAGTCGCTGTACCCGCGCGCGAACGTCTCTCGTCCGCTCAGCGACTTCCGCGAGAACTACCGGGGCACGACGACCGGGTCGAAGTCAGGGACAGACCAGTTCGACGTGAAGGTTGACTGGAACGCGTCGTCGCGGGACAAACTGTACCTGCGGTATTCGAGACAGACGAACGATTCCGACCCCTCGATGACGGTCATGCCGCTGTTGTTCAACGGAATCTCAGACGAGCCGCTCTGGAGCATGGGCGTGAACTGGAACCGCATCTTCGGCACGGCGGTGGTCAACGACGTGCTCATCGGGTTCAACGACAACGCGGTGAACAGCCAACCCCTCGACCTCCGCAGCCTTGGGTCGCTGAACAATCAGCTGGGTCTCGGTGGGGCGCAGCCCCTTCCTGGCCTGACCCAAGTGCGGATGGGCAACAATGTGACCAACATTGGCAACCTCGCCCAAGTGACCAACGTCCACGACCAGGTGTTTCAGATCAACGAGCGGCTGACGTGGGTGCGGGGCCGCCACACGCTGAAGTTCGGCGGGGCGTGGTACTACCACCGAACGGAGCGGTTCTATACATCCGACAACGGCGCGAATGGCTTCATCTCCTACACCAACTTCAGCTTCACGGGCGCGCCGTTCGCCGACTTCCTCCTAGACCAGGTGTCGCAAAAGGGGCGCGGCTTGCTGACGGAACCGTGGACCCACCTCCAGCACCGCGTTGGGGTCTACGCCGCCGATGACTTCAAGGTCACCGACCGCCTCACCTTGAACCTCGGCCTGCGGTGGGGCTATACGTCGCCGCTCGTCGAGGAGAATGATCGCCAGGCCAACTTCGATTTCACGAACGCGGCGCACCTCCTCGCGGGACAGGACGGCAACAGCCGGGCGCTGTACGAGCCGTACTACAAAGGCTGGGAACCGCGTGTTGGCTTCGCGTATCGGCAGGGCGAGCGGTGGGTGTTCCGCGGCGGGTACGGCATCACGCAGCTCATGGAGGGCACGGGCGGCAACCTGCGGCTGCCGCTCAACCCGCCGTTTTTCTCCGAAGTAGGGGTGGCGTTCGACGCCACGAGCGGCCCGGCGTCGATCGCGACCGGCTTCGAGGGGCTGCAGGCGCCCGAGCGGCCCTCCGGTCAGGTCCGCGCGTGGGATCCGAACCTGCGGCCGCAGTTCACCCAACAGTGGAACCTTTTCGTCGAGTACCTGCTGAGCGCGAGCTCCTCCATCAACGTGGGGTATGTGGGCAACAGGGCGACGAACCTCATCGCGCCGGTCGACGGCAATCAGCCGCTGCCCGGTACCGGCGACCCGAACGACTGGCTGCCGGTGCAGGAGCGCCGGCCCCTGTACCCGTTCAATCCGGACATCACGTCCATCAGCGGAACGGCGTCGCCCGGGCGCAGCAACTACAATGGCCTGCAGACCACGTTCAAGCAACGGCTGTGGCAGGGGCTGGACTTTGTTGCCAACTATACCTATAGCAAGGCGTTCTCGAACAACGGCGGGTTCTTCGGCGTCAGCCAGCAAGGCGTTGCGGCTGAGGGCTTCTATTCGCAGAACGCCTACGACATCGAGGGCAACTATGGCCCGGCGTTCTTCGATTCGCGGCACCTTTTCTCGCTGGCCGGCAGCTACGACCTGCCGTTTGGGCGGGAGCGCACGTTCGGCAGCGCCAACCGGGCGATCGACGCGGTTGCGGGAGGCTGGGCGCTGAGCTTTGCGGTCACGGCACACACCGGGTTCCCGATCACGGTGACCGACAGCGCGAGCCCGTCGCTGCAGGCCTCGCGTGGCCCGGAGCGGCCCAATCGGATTGGCAGCGGCGAGGTGGATAACCCGACGCTGAATCGGTGGATCGATCGCGACGCGTTCGTCTCGGCGCCGCTCGGCCAGTTCGGCGATTCGGGCGTCGGGATTCTGCGCGCGCCCGGCTTCTGGAACCTCGATCTGTCCATCAGCAAGCGATTCGCAACGTTCGGCCGCCAGTACCTGCTGTTTCGCGGCGAGATGTTCAACGCACTCAACCACCCGAATATGGGGCCGCCGGATCGCGACATCCAGAGCACGAGCTTCGGCACGATCACGAGCACGGTCGGCAGTGCGCGGATCGTGCAACTCGTCGCGAAGTACTACTTCTGACGTATGACAAAGCGATTGTGGCTGGTTGTTGGGATCGCGATAGCTGGGGTGGCCGTTTACTGGGTAATCAGGAGTCAAGGGAGTCAGGGGCCCTCCTTCGATGACGCCCAGCGGCCGCCTCTGCAAGTCGCCGACGGCTTCGAGGTGGAGCTGGTGGCTGCCCCTCCCTTAGTCGAGTACCCGGTGATGGCGGGCTTTGACGAGCAGGGGCGCCTGTTTCTCGCCGAGAACGCTGGTGTGAATCTCACGGATGATGGGTTGCTCGAGCAGCTGCCCAGCTCGGTCAGTCTTCTGGAAGATACGGATGGCGACGGCGTGTTCGACCGGTCATCCGTGTTTGCCGATCGGATGACCTTCCCTCAAGGTGCGCTCTGGCATGACGGAGCGCTGTATGTGGCCTCTCCTCCGAGCATGTGGCGACTGGAGGACACGGATGGGGATGGCGTGGCGGATGTGCGGAACGAGGTGGCCACCGGGTTTGATTTTGACGGAAACGCTGCCGACGTTCATGGTCCGTTCCTGCATCCGACGGGGCGGCTTGTCTGGTGTCACGGCCGCAAGGGACATGAGGTGTACGAGGGAGATCGCTTGGTGTCCAAGGCCCGAGGCGCGCGGATCTGGACGGCGCGTCCGGATGGCTCCGACTTACACGCATTCGCCGGAGGCGGCATGGACAACCCGACGGAAGTGACCTTCACAGACGAAGGAGACATCTTCGGGACGGTGAACATCTTCCAGGGCAGCCCCCGTGTGGACGCGATCGTTCACTGGGTCTACGGCGGCGTCTATCCCCGTACCGACCAGGAACAGGTGCTGGCGGAGTTCAAGAGAACCGGCGATCTGCTGCCTCCCGCCGTGAGTCTCGGACATGTCGCCCCTGCCGGAATTCTCCGCTACCGGAGCGGGCAGTTTGGGGAGGATTTCCGGGACAATCTCTTTCTCGCTGAATTCAATACACACCGGATCATGCGTGTGGTCCTGGAACGAAACGGCTCCTCCTTTTCGGGGGAGACCGAGGTGTTTCTCTCGTCCTCCAGCCCCGACGTGCACTTCACAGACCTCATCGAGGATGCCGATGGAAGCCTGCTGGTCATTGATACCGGAGGGTGGTTCCGAAGTGGCTGTCCTACGTCGGGCGTCGCCAAGCCCAAGGTGCATGGAGCCATTTACCGGATCCGCAAGACCGGAGCACCTGCGGTCTCTGATCCGCGAGGTCAGGACATCGATTGGGAGCAGACCTCGGCCGCGGAGCTGGCGCAGCTCCTTGGCGACAACCGATTCGCTGTACGCGATCGGGCGGTTGCGGAGCTAGCCGGGCGCGGGGATTCAGTCGTGACGGAAGTGGAACAGATGCTCCACAGCGGCAGTCGCCAAGCGCGATTGCAGGCGGTGTGGACGTTGACGCGAATTGGCAGCGACGCTGCCCGGAAGGTGGTCAGGAACGCGCTGGACGACCCGGATGCCGGAGTCCGGCAGGCCGCCTGTCGGGCAGTCTTCACGACGCGTGACAAAGGATCGGCAGCGCGGCTGACGGCGCTGCTGCAGGACGAAGCGCCACAGGTCAGGCGCGAAGCGGCCGCTGCGCTTGGGCGTTTGAAAGAAGGCAGAGCCGTCGACGGGCTGCTGCAGGCTCTCGCGAGAACGGATGACGATTCAATGGAGCAGCACGCGCTGACGTATGCCTTGATCGAGATTGATCAGCCGCAGGCGACGGCGGTCGGGCTGGCAAGCGCGAATCCAGCCGTCAAGCGGGGAGCCTTGATGGCCCTGTCGGAGATGGAGAGCGGAGCGCTCAGTGCCCAACAAGTCTTGCCGCTTCTGGAATCGGAAGCGTCCGAATTGCGCCAGGCCGCCTTAATGGTCATCAAGAAACGGCCTGAATGGAAGGAACCGGTTGCCGCACGGCTGGACAAGTGGCTGGGAGGCGCCGCGCTGCCGCGGCCCCGTGCCGAGGTTGCCCGTGAGTTGCTGGTTCGGTTCGGGGCGGAGCCGGCTGTGCAACGTCTCATCGGGCGCGTCCTGGGCCGACCGGATCTCGGTGAGCAGCGGCAACTGGTCCTCGAGGCAGCCGCCCAGATTCCCGGCGTGAGGATGCCTGCCAGCTGGATCCAGCCTCTGAAAGAGCTGCTGGATTCGGATGACACCGAGCACGTCATGGCGGCGAGTCGGGTCATTCGGGTCACGCAGGCGAGCGAGTTTGACGCCGCGCTCGCGCGGATCGGCAATGATCCGAACCTCGATCCGCTGGTGCGGGTGGCAGCCCTGGAGGCGGTGTCGGGACAACAGGCAGGACCGATGGCGGCGTCTGCGTTCGAGCTGTTGGCGGAGCTGCTGGGCTCGGGTGAAACCGTTCAGTTGCGGGGGCAGGCAGCTGACATGCTGAGCCGTGCGAGCTTGAGCGCCGAGCAGGTGCGCCGGCTGGCGCCGCTGGTCGAGCATGCGGGTCCGATGGAGCTCAAAGCGTTGATGCCAGCCTTTAAGCAAGCCAAAGAGGCGAGTGTCGGAGACGACTTGATCCAGGCTCTCTCGCAATCTCCCGGACTCTTCGGACTCACGCCTGGAGATATCCGTCGCTCCTTTGGAGACTATCCGGAATCGGTGGTCACGGAGGCTGAGGTGCTCGTGGCCAAGTTAGTCCAAAGGGACCGGGACAAGGAGTCGCATCTAGCCGACTTGCAAGGGGCGCTGCGAAGCGGCGATCCGGAGCGCGGCCGTCAGGTCTTTCGCTCCGGAAAAGGCACGTGCGTGGCCTGCCATCGAATCGGTGGGCTTGGAGGCGACGTGGGGCCCGACTTATCCACCATTGGTCGCAGCCGCAGCGCCCATGAGCTGTTGGACGGGATCGTCTATCCGACCGAAGGCGGTCTCGCCCGCGGGTACGAGGCCTATAGCATCAGCACACGCGACGGCACCGCGTATTTTGGAACCGTCCCGAGGGAGACCGCTGACACCATTTACGTGACGCAGACGACCGGCCCACCGGTCGCCGTGCCCCGTGGCCAGATCCAGAAGATGGAGCCTTCGCCCACCTCACTGATGCCGTCCGGCCTGGATCAATTGCTATCACCGCGGGAGCTCGGGGATTTGGTCGCGTACTTGCGAAGCCTGAAGTAAAGGTTACTTGGGAAGGTTGACACGTGATCGTCGACGAGACGTGGATAAACGGTTACAATAATTCGATTGAATAACCTGGCTGTACTATCGCGGTTGACCCGCCACGAAGGGAAGTTTGCACAGCTCGTGGATCCTGAGGGCCCGCGATGGCTGATGAGGTTGGATGGAAGGGGGGCGAGATGTCAGCAGCCGTGACTCCGATGTCGACGGCATCGTCGGTCAAGTTCGTCTGCTCGTTCTGGGCCGGTGCGTTCCTGCTCCTGACCGTTGATGTGGGGATGCTGTTGGCACAGTCACCGCTTTCAACGATCCGCGGCACCGTCCTCGATGAGACCAGGGCAGTTGTCCCCGGTGTGGACATCTCCGTGACGAACGTCACCACCAACGTCCTGGTTCGCTCCGTCGTCTCCAATGACGACGGCAATTTTGAAGTTCCCGATCTTCAGCCGGGAACGTACCGTCTGCGAGCGGAGCTTTCGGGCTTCCAGACGTTCGTCGCCGACAGCATCGTGCTCGGCTCCGCTCAGACCCGCCGCATTGACGTGCTGCTCGCGATCGGCGAGGCGACCGAGGAAGTCACGGTCGAGGCTGGTGCGGGCGTGATTACGACCGAGAGTGGCTCCATCACCACGGGTGTCTCCGGCGAGGTGTACAAGGATGCGCCGCTGGTGGACATCTATCCTGGGCCTCTGTCCATGCTGAGCACGCTTCCCGGCGTTCAGGGGAACGGGTGGAACGTTTCCATTAGCGGGCAGACGACGAGTCAGATCTCTGATGCCGTCGACGGGATCGCCAATGATCGTACCGGCGCTCAGGGCGCCAACATGAACATGTACGAGGAAGTGACGGTCACGACCGTCAACAACACGGCCGATCAATCCCGCGTGGCGAGCTTCAATGCCATTTCCAAGAGCGGGAGCAATACCTTTCACGGAGAGCTCTGGTTCAAGCACGTGAACTCGGCGGTGAATGCCCGGGACTTTTTCGAGCCGGAGAAGACGCCCTTTCTCCTCCATGAATGGCAGGCCGAGGCTTCCGGCCCGATCTTCCGCAACAAGACGTTCTTTTACGGGGCCTGGTTCTCGGAACGCTTCCCCAAGGGTTCCTTTCAGCGCGCCACTGCCCCGACCAGCCGGATGCGGCAGGGAGACTTCTCGCAGTTGTCACAGACGCTGCGGGATCCGCTGACCGGCCAGCCTTTTCCGGCCAACGTCATTCCCACCCAACGCCTGAACCCCACCGCTCAGCGAGTGCAAGAGCTGTACATTCCGGAGGCGAATCTGGGAGGCGCGGACACACTGACCAACAACCTGGGATTCGATTTTCCCTATCCCGACGACAAGTTCAAGACCGACATTATCTCCTATCGCATCGACCATCAGCTGACCGATAACAACACCCTTTCCTTCCGCCACCACTTCAACAACGTGCCGTATGTTCTCGCGCAAGAGCTGCCGGCGTTCTCCTGGACACGTAAGCGGAGCTATTCGAGGGCGGTTCTCTCCAATACGCATGTCTTCTCGTCCGCCCTTGTGAACACCTTTCGCTTCGGCTGGAATGGGAACTACATGATCGATGGTGAGCAGGTGGACGGCTGGAGTCCCTTGCAGGGACAGGAGGCCGTTGCGGCCACCGGGTTGGAGGGGGTCAACCCACGCGGTCTGAGTGCCCAGGGCTTTCCGAACATCGACATCAGCGGGCTCTCGAGCCTGAGGACAACTGCCGGGGGAGTCAGGGACGATCACTTCGACTTTCAGTGGGACAATTCGCTGACCTGGGCGATCGACCGCCACGTCTTGAAGTTCGGTGCGCAGGTCTTCAAATACAATGACTTCGACGCCCTCGTGGGAGATGGCACCTTCGGGGAATTCGACTTCGACGGGTCGTTCACGGGCATCGGCTACGCGGATTTTCTGCTCGGTCTCCCCAACAGCAGCACACGTCTGGATCCGCTGACGCCTCGGGAACAGTCGCAGTACGAGCTGGGGCTGTTCGTGATGGACACGTTCAAGGTGACGCCACAGCTAACTCTGGACTACGGCGTGCGTTGGGACTACTTTAGCGCACCGACCTATAAGGACGGCCTGCAGTATAGCTGGGATCCCGCAACCGGAAACGTCGTGGTCCCAGAGCCGGCGCTGTCGGCGGTCAGCCCGCTGTACTCCCCGAACATCAACGTCGTCACCGGGCAGGTTGTGCCCGAGAGCGACCTGGGGAATATCCGACCCCGGCTCGGCGTGGCCTATCGTTTTGCCAGTGACTGGGTGCTTCGAGGGGGCTATGGGGCGTTCACGGAGCGGATCGAATACTTTTCCCGAGCGGAAGGGGGCGGCCCGTTCGAGATCAGCGAGACCTATTTCAACCGGATCGAAAATGGGCAGCCGCTGTTTGCCTTTCCCAATCCGTTTCCAAGCACCCTGGCCGCTGCCGCGATCCCCTCGCAGAACGTGAACGGGTATCCCCTGAAGACGAGTCACGGCACCATCCATCAGTTCAATGTCTCTCTGGAGCGGCAGATCGGGCAGCTTGGCCTTCGGGGCTCCTACATCGGCTCGCGCAGCACAGATCTGAACTACTCGCTGAACATCAACAAACCGCAGCCCAGTCTGGAGCCCTTCGATGACTCCCGCCGACCGTTTCCGCAGTTTGTGAATACCAGCGTCGTCCGGGAAGACGGCGCCGCCAGCTACAATGCGCTGCAGCTTGAAGCGAACCGGCGGGCGGGCGCAATCGTCTTCAACGCGCACTACACGCTAGCCTCGAACCTCGCCAACTTTCGCAACCTGGAGAATCCATACGACGTCACGCGTCACTGGGCGAACGACGACTACACGCCGAGGCACCGGGCGGTTGTTACGACGACGTTCGAGCTGCCCTGGGGACGGGGAAGGACCTATCTGAGCGACGCGTCGGCACTCGTGGATCAGCTGATTGGGGGCTGGCGCCTGATGACCATGAGCTACTTTGCCACGGGGCCCCACTTCTCTCCTAGCTTTTCAGGATCCGATCCGTCCAACACCAACACGTTCGGTGGCCTGCCGGACCGGATCGGAGACGGCAACCTGCCGCGAGGTGAGCGGACGGTCGACCGGTGGTTTGACCCGTCGGCCTTCGTGGAGCCACCCCCGGGCAGGTTTGGAAACAGCGCCCCAAACGCGCTCGTGGGTCCGGGGATGAACGTTCATCATCTCAGCCTGGCCAAAAATTTCTACGTGCGCCAGCGGGTCAGCGCCACCCTCACCCTTGCGGCCTCGAATATCTTCAATCACCCCCATTTCCAGAATCCCCGTGACGACATCTCGACACCCAATCCCGGTGAGCTCTTCGAGGGCATTCCCGACTGGATGGCCGAGAAGCACGGCTCACGGAAGCTCCAGGCGAAGCTGCGAATCGGCTGGTGACCATGATCCCGGTTCGGATCGGCGCGTTGCTTCCCCTCCTCGCCGTCGTCACGTGCCAGCCGGAAGGTGTCTCTCGAGCGAGCTACGCCGCGGCGAAACCGGGATCTGTTTGGGGTATCCCCTCAGCGGCGACTGCCGAGCAGCCGGGTGCGAGGCCGGATTCGCTTCAGGAGCGTCTTGGAAGGGCCCGCGAGCAAGTGCGGAACGGACAGTTTCAAGAAGCCATCCCCCTCCTGAAGCAACTCCTGGCGGAAGACTCCGACTGCGCCGAGGCCCATATGCTTCTGGGGATGGCCTTCCGCTCCCTCGCGTCTCCCGAATTCATCGGCGAGGCCCAAGCCGAGCTTCGGCAGGCTTTGATGCTGGATCCACGGTTGCACTGGGCGCGCTTTGCTCTGGGCCGAATCTATCTAGATTTGGGACGTCACGACCGCGCTCGAGAAGAGCTGGAAAGAGGTCTGCAGGGCTTGCCTGATCAGCCGCTGTTCCTCTCGTTTCTCGCAGAGGCGCATCGCCTGTTGGGAGAACCACAGCGATCCGTCGAGCTCAGCGCAAAAGCTCTGAAGAGATCGCCGAACCTAGCCGTTGCACGTTATCACCAGGCCCTCGCCTGGCGGGACCTAGACCAGCCAGAAAAGGCGGTGAGGGAACTGGAGGCGGGGCTCCTGGGCGAGCCAGTTTTGCCGGAAATGCTTCGCACGCTGGGTGAGCTGTACCTTCGAACGGGGAAGCGGGGACAGGCTGTGCGGATGTTGGAGAAGGCGGTTGCGCTGGATCCCTCCAATGCAGAGGGGCACCTGGAATTGGCACGAGCCCATCTCCAAGGACACGAGCCTGATCAGGCGCTCAGGCAACTGGAGCACGCGTTCCCGGAAGGCACGCCGATGCTGAGCTCCGCCTACTTCCAGAATCTGGAAGCTGACGTCTATTTTGTGTTGGGCGAGGCGAACGCGGCCAAAGGACTTGAAGAAGCGGCACTTCAAGCCTATCTCCGCGTGGTCGAGATCAGACCCGATCATCGTGAGGCGCACCGGAGGCTGGCTCGCCTGTATGGATCCCGCGGCGACACGGGGCGTTCCAGCGAACATGCGCGACGAGCCGCCGAGCTTAAAAGGACGTCGATGAGAAACTGAAGCTGACCTGGCTAGACATCGCTCGAGCCGCGCCGTGCCCGCGCGGCGTAGGGGTGCAGACGCATCTCCGCCAGGTTCCGCATGGCGCGCTCCCACAGGGCGTCGAAGCCCTGGGCGAGGCTGTCGGCCAGGGCCCGGTCGTGGACGAGCAGCGAAGCGAACCGCCCGTCCGGGACGAAGGGATGATCGAGCGATAGGATCACGGTGTCCTCGTCGATCACGTGAAACGGGTGGCCCAGCTCGCCCGAGAAGCGGACGCCGGTCAGATGCTGCATGCTTCCTGCATGGCGGCGGAGAAAGTCCAGCAAACGCGGCGCGTTGCGATTGGCGAAGCCAAAGACCACGCGGTGGTCGATGGCGTGGAGGTCCACCTGTCGGCCGATGCGCTTGAGGACGTCGAATCGCTCGGCCGCCGCGCGATCCAGCGCCACCAGGTCCCCTTCCTCGAGATATGATCGGATGCGCGTGCGCGCCGACGCCAGCCGCACAAGATGGCGTTTGACGTGGCTCTCTACGCCGAGCGCGAGATCCACGAACATCTGACGGCCACGCAGCCGTGACGGCAGACCCGCGAACACCTCCCGGAGCGTATCGGCCCGACGCGCAAAGGCGTCAGCGCGCTCCCGGGCAATCTCGATAAGCCGGTCCACGAGGACGTCCGGCGCGACGGCGGCATAGAGCCGCGGGCGCGTCCGCTGAATCTCGACGAGACCGAGCCGACCGAGTTTCTCCATGGCCGCGTAGATTTTCGACGTCGGTATCTCCCCCTCGCGGCACAGCGCCGCGGCGTCTGCCACACTGAGCGTCTGCAGGGTCACGAGCGCCCGCTTCTCGAAGGACGAGAAGCCTGCTTCGTCGAGCAGGGCGACGTCACTCCAACGCATCACCATTTTCTACTCCAAAAAGTAGATGAAAGGGAAGTGCACGGAGCGTACAGTTCGACGTCGAGTGCAACGCGAGGGCGCGCCCCACCTAAACGTGGGGCCTACAAACAAAGGAGCCTGCCATGCCAGACAACAGACCCGCACAGGTGATTCCCAACGTCTACGTCGAGTCCGTGGACAAGACCCGAAGCTTCTTCATCGACAAGCTCGGTTTCGAGCACATGATGGGCATGGTCGGCAAGGACGGCCAGCTCGACTTCTGCATGGTCGTGCGCGACGGCGGGATGGTCATGATTGCCCGTCCCCAGGAGGGCAAGGCGACCGCGCCGAGCGCTGAGATCTACATCGAGGTGGCGGACGCGGACGCCTACCACGAGCAGGTGAGCCAGCAGGGCGTGAAAGTGGTCGACGCGCTGACGACGCAGTGGTGGGGCGACCGCAACTTTTCCGTCCAAGATCCGCACGGCTACAAGTTGTGGTTCTTCAAGACGGTCAAACAGTGGGGGCCCGACAGCGTCCCGCCGCCAGGTGTGAAGCTCGTGTAGCGAGTGAGGGCGTGAGCTAGGAGCCGTGGTTGGCGATGGCCTCGAGAACGGTGAGCGCATCGTGGAGCGCTGCCACGTCGTGGGTGCGGATGTAATCCACACCTTGCCAGGCGGCGTGCAACTCGGCGGCCAGGCTGGCGGGCCCAATATGCGCGACGGCGCGGCCCGTGAGCGTCCGGAGGAACGACTTGCGCGAGGGTGAGACGAGGACAGGTACGCCGAACCGGGACTTGAGCTCCTGGATACCGGCCAGGACCACAAGGGATGGTTCTGGGTTACTTCCCAGGAAGTAGCCGAGCCCGGGGTCGATGATAAGCCGTTCTTGCTCGACGCCAGCAGCTTGGAGCGTGGCGAGGCGCTCGGCAAAGAACCGGTCGATGTCCGTCCAGATCACGGTCGGATCGGTGGTGACCTTGGTGGCGCGTCCGGTGCCCTGCACCGAGTGCATGACGATAAGCTTGCACTCGGTAGCGGCCAGTGCCTCGTACAGGTCGCGGTCAGGGAAACCCTGGATGTCGTTCAGGTACGTGGCGCCCTGCGCCATGGCGAAGCGCTGGGTGTCTGGAAGGAATGAATCAATGGATACCGGAATCTTCTCTGCGGTCAGTTGGTCCATGACTGGCGCCAGCCGCAGCCGTTCCTCCTCGGCCGTGACCCGCGCGGCATCCGGATTGCTAGCTGCTGGGCCAAGCTCGATGATGTCGGCTCCCTCGCACCGCAGCCGCCGGGCATGTACCAGCGCGTGCTCAGGAGACAAGTAGAGACCACCGTCGGAAAAGGAGTCCGCGGTGATATTGACAATTCCGACAAGGCGAGGTCGGCCCGCCACCAGCGGGGAAGCCAGGTATCCTGTCACAACTGCGCCGCCTTGTCGTTTACCAAGGAGATCGAGCGGTTCGGGAAATCACGACAGTGAAAATACAGCGGTTAACGCTCTGATTTCAAGGATGTGAGCAGGAAACAGCCGGTGCAGACCCGGGTTCACGCTGTGATAGC
>WHTZ01000060.1 GCA_009377495.1 Luteitalea sp. | reverse complement strand
TTAGGCGCGGCCGCCGTCGGCGGCCGCGCATCTAGTAGCGAAGATCCGCCCTACCTGGTTCGCCTAGGCTCGGCGGTTTGAGGCGGAGCTTCGCTACTCTCGAGGGTAAAGGGACAAGTTCCTAAGAGATCACGCTTGCGGGAGCTTCTGCGTGGCGGTTGAAGGCGAAATCGGGTTCTACGGACGGCTGGCGCGGCGGCGGGTTCCGCTCGGGTTCTTGACGGGGGCCCTGGTGCTCTGGGTCGCCCGGCCGACGCCGACGAGCTTGACGGTGGGCTTCGTCATTGCGTCGGTGGGTGAGCTCGTTCGGGTGTGGGCAGCCGGACATGTCGAGAAGAGCCGAGAGGTTACGCAGTCGGGACCGTATCGGTTCGTTCGCCACCCGCTGTACGTCGGGTCAGCGATTATGGGGGTCGGCCTCGCCGTTGCCGCGAGCAGTCTGGCCGCCGCGATGCTCATCGCAGCGTACCTGGCACTCACGATGCGCGCGGCCATCGCGACCGAGGAGACCTTCCTGCGCCGTGCGTTTGGCGGGACCTACGACCGTTATGCGAACGGCGAGACATCACGAGTCGGTCGTCAGTTCAGCCTCGCGCGGGCGTGGCGCAACCGCGAGTACCGCGCGGTCATCGGCTTGTTCGTCGCATTCGCGCTCCTGCTTGTTCGGGCGGCCACTAGCTAGCGCGACGCTTCCTTGACAAGCTCGAGCGCCGAGTGGAAGCTAGAGCGGTAGTACAGCGCTCCTTTGACGTGTCGCGTCCACTCCTGCCCGGACGTGCGCACGTTTTGTCGGCCCTTCTCGCCCCGCGGGCCGTGTCTTGAGGGAGGTGGAACGTGAACGCGACTCGATTTCTCAACATTACCCGATCTCATGGGATGCTAGCGCTGTCGGTCGCAGCGTGCGTGCTGGCGGCGCTGCCGCAGACGGCTCTCGGACAGGCGGGCACGTCGGCGTTGCAGGGACGGATCACGGACGAGCAGGGTGGTGTACTGCCCGGCGCGACGGTCGTCTTGTCCAGTGCAGCGACGGGTACCGAGCGCGAGACGGTGTCCGGCGAATCGGGCACCTATCAGTTCGTCGCCCTACCTCCCGGCCGGTATGACCTGCGCGTCGAGTTGTCCAGCTTCCGGACGGCGGTCGTCGAGCAGATCGATTTGAGGGTCGACTCCACCTCACGCGCCGACGTCACGCTCACGGTCGGGGGTGTGACCGAGGTCGTCGAGGTCGCAGCAGAGGTCCCCATCATCAACACGACCGACGCGTCGCTGGGCAACGTCATCGGCGGCACGCAGATTCGTGAGCTGCCGCTGGAGGCACGTAATGTCGTCGGCCTCTTGGCGCTGCAACCGGGGGTTGTGTTTATCCCGCAGACGGACACCGATCCGGACACCGCCATGGATCCGCGCTATGGCTCGGTGAGCGGCTCGCGCGCCGACCAGGCCAACGTGACGCTCGACGGCATCGACGTCAACGACGCGGAGAACCAGAACGCGTTCACCTCCGTGCTCCGTGTCACGCTCGACTCCGTGCAGGAGTTTCGGGTGACGACGAGCAACTACGGCGCGGACCAGGGTCGATCGAGCGGTGCGCAGGTCTCGCTCGTCACGCGCAGCGGCACGAACGCGTTCTCCGGTTCCGGCTACTACGTGAACCGCGACACACGCTTTTCGTCGAACGAGTATTTCCTGAAGCTGTCGCAGCTGCAGGCGGGCGAGCCCAGCGAGGCGCCGAAACTGGACAAGCACATCTTCGGTGGCTCGATCGGCGGTCCGATCCGGCGTGACAAGCTGTTCTTCTTTGGCAACTTCGAAGGCCTGAACGATGCGCGCGAGAGCTCCGTGGACCGCGCCGTCCCGTCGGACACGTTTCGGGATGGCATTTTGATCTACCAGTGCGCGTCCGCCGCGCAGTGCCCCGGCGGCACCGTCACCGGCTTGACTGGCACACATCCTGTGCAGCCCGGCTTCTACGGCATGTCGCCCGCCGAGCTGCAGCGCGTCGATCCACTACATGTCGGTCCTAGCGTCGCCGTGTCGGAACAGTTCAACCGCTATCCATCACCCAACGGCTCGGGACGCGACGGCCGCAACATCATGAGCCATCGCTGGGGCGCGCCCATTGAAAACGAGTTCCGCACCTACATCGGCCGGCTGGACTATCGCGCGAGCGACAACGACAGCTTTTTCGGCCGCCTGAACTTCCAGGACGATACCGAAGCCAACACACCGCTCTATCCAGACACACCGCCGCAAAGCACGGAGAGCACTCAGAATCGGGGGGTGGCCATCGGCTACGACAAAGTGCTGGGCTCGAACAAGATCAACACGTTCCGCTACGGTTACACGCTGGTGGATCAGGCGACCGCAGGCCTGCTCAGCGACAACGTCGTGGACTTCCGCTTCATCGATGATTTCGACGCGGCCACCTCCTCCAACGGGCGCCACGTGGGCACGCACAACATCGCCAACGACTTCTCCTGGATCAAGGGTGATCACAACCTGAAGTTTGGTGCGAACCTGCGCTGGGTTCGCAACGACAACTTCACGAACGAGAACTCGTTCCATGATGGATCGCTGAATGGTTCCTGGGTGCTGGGCGTCGGGCGGCGGTACGCGCCCGGAGGCGCCTGCCCGGCCCCGGCCAACTGCAGTGGCCTACCAGCCGTGGCTGACGGTGACATGGCCGTGTATGCCGACTCGCTGATCAACGTGCTCGGTGTTGTCTCGCAGGTCAACGCGCACTGGAACTACGACATCGATGGCTCGCTCCTGCCGGTCGGTGAGCCCGTCCGACGCCTGTACGCCGCCGACGAGTACGAGCTCTATGTGCAGGACAGCTGGAAGATCCGCAACAACCTGACGGTCGCGGCCGGACTGCGCTACAGTCTGTTCTCGCCCCCCTACGAGGCGAACGGCCAGCAGGTCACGCCTTCGGTCAATCTAGGTGAGTGGTTCACGGCGCGCGGGGAGAACGCGGCAGCCGGTATCCCGACGAGCGCAAGCGAGCTCATCACCTTCGTGCCGGGCGGTCCGAAGAACGACGCGTCTGGCTACTACGCGTGGGACAAGAACAACTTCGCGCCGCGCGTGTCAGCCGCCTGGACGCCCGCAGCGCGCCTCGTGCTGCGCGGTGGGTATTCGCTCGTCTACGACCGGGTCGGCGCCGGCATTGCCACGTCGTTCGACGCGGGCGGGTCGTTCGGGCTGGGGACGGAGCTGGCGAGCCCGGTCAACAGCTTCAACGAAGACAGCCCTGTCGTGCGGTTCGAGGGCATCAACGTCATTCCGCCCAGTCTGCCCTCGGCGCCGCCGGGCGGGTTTCCTTCAACTCCCGAGATCGGCAACACGGAGATCACAACCAGCATCGACAGCTCGCTGGTCACGCCGTACTCGCACGTCTTCAACCTGGTAGCCGGCTTCGATCTCGGCGGCGACTATAGCCTCGAAGCGGCCTACGTTGGCCGGCGCGGCCGGAACCAGTTGGTGCGTCGCGATCTGTCCCAGCCAGGGAATCTCGTGGATCCGGCCTCCGGCGTCGACTACTTCACGGCCGTGCGGCAGCTTCTCGACGCGTCGGCGAATGGCATCGAAGGCGTCGCCCCGATTCCGTACTGGGAGAATCTCTTCCCCGGTGCCGCGGGCGGCGGGCTGAGCGCGACCCAGGTCATGGCCGATGCGTTTCAGGCCAACGCGCCGGACTACGTCACAGGGCTCTGGGTCGCGGATCAGTTCTGCGACCCGTCTTGCAGCCGGTTCGGCGAGTTCGCCTACTTCACACCGCAGTATGGGTCGTTGGGCGCACTCAGCTCTGTCGGTCGCTCCGAGTACGACGCCATGCAGCTCACGCTCCGGAAGCGCTTCAGCCGAGGCCACCAATTCGACCTGAACTACACGCTGTCTCGGGGCAGGGACCACGCCTCGGAAGTCGAACGCGGCGACGTCTTCGACAACTTCGGCTCGGGCGGATACTCAGGGTTCCTCGTCAACTCGTGGAATCCAGATCTCAACTACTCGTACGCCGATTATGACGTCCGCCACCAGATCAACATCAATGGCCTGGTGGAGCTCCCGTTTGGTCAGGGCCGCCTGGTCGGGAGCGACGCCGGCTCCGTGCTGAACACCATCATCGGCGACTGGTCGCTGGCCGGCATTCTCCGTTGGACCAGCGGCTTCCCATTCAACGTGATCAACTGCCGATCGTGCTGGTCGACGAACTGGAACCTCCAGGGTAACGCCGAGCTCGTCGATCCGGGTCGACTTCCCGAGACGAGCACGACAAAGGACGTGGTGGACGGCTTTCCGAGCCCCTTCGCGGATCCGGAGGCGGCGCTAGACGCGTTCCGCTTCCAGTACCCGGGGGAGACGGGCATCCGCAACCTGCTGCGCGGCGACGGCTACTTTGGCATCGACGCCAGCGTTGGCAAGTCGTTCAACATGCCGTTCGGCCACCGCCTGCGGTTCCGGTGGGACGTGTTCAACCTGACCAACACGCCGCGTTTCGACACGGGTAATGTCACGATGTTCCCCGATATCTCGACCACGTTCGGACGCTACGATGGCTCGCTGGCGACCTGCGACGGTGCGGCGGGGCGGTGCATGCAGGCCAACTTGCGGTACGAATGGTAGGAGGGACACTTGGTCATCTCACAATCCCGACGTGCGGCCCGTAGACGTCGTCGAATTGACCAGAGGGAAGGGCTGGGATTATGATGAAGTGCTTGTCGCTAGCCCGGTGGTGCGGACTGGGCGGTTAGCTCAGTGGTAGAGTACCGGTCTTACACACCGGCTGTCACAGGTTCGAGTCCTGTACCGCCCACCAACCTTCGCGCTCCGCGCTTCGGTTGGCAAGCCACGACGGCTTGTCCGCCGTAGCTTTGGCGGAGGCGGATTGGCAAGCCAGGCGAAGGCGGACACCGCAGATCGTATTCGGGGTCGTAGTTCAGTTGGTTAGAACGCCGGCCTGTCACGCCGGAGGCCGCGGGTTCGAGTCCCGTCGACCCCGCCATTCACGCTTCGCGTGAATGGCTCGCTCGCCGTCCTCAGTCGATCCGCCTTGGCTTTCAGCCAAGGCGAGATGGTTCGAGTCCCGTCGACCCCGCCAACATCTTTCGATTCAAGTACTTCCATTGTTCGGGTAAGCAGAAGACGTCCGGCGCAAAAGGCCGGCCGTCTGACCCTTTACTCCGACTTATCCGCGAAATCATTCGGAAAACCCGGGACCCACGTTCGTGCGACGCGTTCCTGGATCCGTTGATTGGCGACCTTAATAGCCATTGGCGTGGCACCCGAGCGTGGCACGCGCCATTGGGGATCGGAGGACGTTGGTTGCGGAGCGCGGGCACACCGGACGAGTTCTGGTGCGCATTCATCGCTGCCGGAGCGGCGATAGACGGTGGGTGCGCTTGCGAAGGAAGCTCGCTTGTCTCGGTCGGTCTCCTCGGAACGATTCCGCCGGCTCCTCGGCGTGTCGCGATGCAGTACGTCAGACAGCACCCCGCATGTGTCTGGCTGCGCGCGCTAGAGCCTGCACAGGATTCCCACGTCAAATCTTCAGAAAACCCGGTACTCTTGAATGGATCTCTCGTTGAGCTCGACTCCCAGTCCGGGAGCCGTAGGAATGTCCAGGAAGCCGTCTCGAGCCACAATGCGCTGCTGAGTGATCTGATCGCGCAAGGTGGTCCCTTCCTCCGCCACGAACTCCACGATGAACGAATTGGAGATCGCGTTGAGGAAGTGAAGCGCAGCGGCGACGTTGATATAGGTCGTGAAGCCATGATTCACCACCGGCAGGCCTCGGTCCTGAGCGAGGGAGGCTATCTTCATGGCTTCGGTAAAGCCACCGCAGCGGGTCAGGTCCACTTGGACGATGTCGATCTTGCCCTGGTCCATCAGTTGAAGGAAGGAGCGCCGCTCACTCTCCTGTTCTCCGGCCGCGATGCGGACTTCGGTGGCCTCCGAGAGCCGACGGTATCCCTCATAGTTATCGGGTTGCAGCGGTTCCTCCAGCCAGAAGATGCTGTACTGGCAAAAGGCGCGGGCGCGCTGGATGGCCGTCTTCGCGTCCCAGACCAAGCCTGCATCGATCATCAGGTCGATGGGATCCCCTAACCCCTGACGGGCCTCTCGAACCAGGGCAATATCGGTGTGTTCGTCGTGTCCCATGGGATGCCAACCGAACTTCACCGCCGTGAATCCCTGGTCGCGGAAGCGCCGGGCGCGCTCGCCCGTCTCCGTGGGAGTGGCGCCAAAGAGTGAGCTCGCATACGCTCGAAGACGCGAGTGAAAGCCTCCTCCCAGCAGTTTCCAAATCGGCTGTCCCAGCGCCTTGCCCTTGATATCCCAGAGCGCGATGTCGATCCCGCTCATGGCATGCAGGCCGATTCCCCGCCGCCCCGCGTAGATGTTCTGGTGGTACATCTTGTGCCAGAGATACTCCGTTTGCAGCGGGTCTTCTCCAATCAGCATCTGCCGCAGGCCACAGGCGATTGAATGAGAATAAGGGCCGTCGATCACTCCTTTGACGCCCAGCGGGGCTGAGTCCACTTCACCGATCCCGGTAATGCCAGCATCTGTGGAGACCTTCACAATCAACGCATCCTGGCCACTGTCGCACTGCTCTTTGACCTGGGGAAGCCTCAGAAAAATCGCTTCCACGTCCGTAATCTTCATATCTCCCCTTTCCGACGCATCGGCTCGTCGACGAAGGAACCGGCCGGCGCGACCGGCTCTTGAGCGAGCAAACAGACTGCCACGACAGCGCAGCCGATGCCGACCGTCTGCCTGAGCGTGATGTCCTCATCGAGCAATAACCACGCCCCAGCGAGGGTGATCAGTGGATAGAGGGAGACCAAGGGAATCACAGTGCTGGCCTTTCCTCCTCGCTCCAACGCAGCAAAGCTCGTCAACGCACCCAGGCCGTTCAGCAGTCCTCCCAGAGCCGCTAATCCGATGAGTCCAGGGGACAGATTCCAGTCGAGGGGAACGGTGGCGATGATTATAGGCGTCATCAAGACAAAGGCAAGGCTGAAGCAGACGAACGACAGCTCGAATGAAATGTGGTTGGTCGCCAACTTTTGGGTGACTCCGGTAATGCCCCAAAGCATGAGCGCGATCAAGGCAAAGGCCAACCAGTCGTGCATGTCACACACCGAGTAGATAAATAGACAGGAATGCGAGCACGAGCCCGAGGGTCTGGAGCCGACTCATGGTCTCGTTCAATACGACAGCTGCCAGGATCACGGTGACCAGTGGGAACAGACAGGTCATCGGAACAACAATGGCTGCCTTACCTCCCCGGGCCAGGGCGAGGTAGAAGGCAATATTCCCGACACCACCCAAGATCCCGGTGAGGAAGGCATAGCCACTCCCCCTCAGGAGATTGGAGCCTCTGCGCATATTCCTGGAGATCGTCAGCAAGAGCAGGGCCGGCAACAGTCCAAGCGGAAAGAGCGCCTGATTCATCCAGGGAGAGATTCGGTCCACAATCAGCTTGGACTGCACGCCCCAGGCGCCCCACAACACGATAGTGGCAATGGAAAACGCCAACCAGGGCGGAAACCGAGGGGCGGGATGGTCTGTCATCGTGTGGGGCCACCGGGTCTCAGCGAGCATTCATAGACGTCGCCGCTGGGACCTGCTCAAAGAAAAATCGCACTTCCTCACACTAATACCTAGTCCAATCGAATGTAACGCTCCAAGATACGTAACGCACATCTCTTGTCCTTAATCGCCCGGATGAGGCTGTCAGAGTTGGTGCAGGACGGTTGGGGGTCCCAGCAGCCGGCGCTCTGGGGCTGCATCCGCCGCCAAGAGCGGTGCATGAGGGCAGGCTTCTCTTTCGGTTGGAGGTGGCCACGTTCAGGAACCGCGCCGCGCGGTGCTCGCATGCGTGTAAAGGACAAGAAGTATCGCATAAGCCCTCTTGGTGTGGCCGGGTTCTCCCGGTACAGTGGCGAGATTCCACGGATTGTGTGCGGGGTCGCGAATCGCGGTTGGAACTGAGAGGGGGCCCAATTTGAAAAGGGTAGTGTGGACGGGCACCGGGCGATTAGAGGTCTCGAACGATGGGGATACTCGTGGAGCAGGATGTGAAGGAAACGAGGTTCGCATCCGCGTTACGGCTGCCGGCTTCTGCGCTACCGACGTGCACATCATTCGAGGGCAGGTGCGCTTCGTGGATCCTCCGCTGGTGCTCGGGCACGAGATCGCCGGAGTGGTCGAGGAATGCGGCGAAGCGGTCAGCCGCCTGTCGCCTGGCGACCGCGTGAAGTGTGATTCCGTCATCGGCTGCGGCATTTGTGGCTGGTGCGCTCAGGGGGCGACGCAGTTCTGCAAACAAGCAGTCGAGCTCGGTATCACGTGCGACGGGGGTTGGGCCGAGTGGCTCGTCGTTCCAGAAAGGGCCCTGTACCGGTTGCCGGACGCTCTGCCCGACGAAGTGGCCGCTATTCTCGACGTGGAAGTCTATGGGGCGTTGAGCAAGCCAGGGGTGTGCCCCGGCGACACCGTGGTCATCTTCGGGCCCGGCCCCGCGGGGCTCATCGCCCTCCAACTCGCACGCATCATGGGGGCGACGACCGTCATCCTCTGCGGAACACGAAAGGTGCGCCTCCAGCTCGGCCAAAGGCTGGGAGCCGACTACATCGTCAACGTCACGGAGCGTGATCCGATCGCCTTGGTCCGGCAGGTGACAGGGGGCAAAGGAGCGGACTTGGCCTTCGAGGCTGCCGGTTCCGAAGCGGCTTGTCTCGAGGTGCTGCAGGTATTACGTCCGCAGGGGAAGGCTGTCTTCTATGGAGTTCACGGACGGCCCCTCTCCCGGTTTCCGATCGACCAAGTCGTGCTGAAAGACCTGAACCTCTACGGCGCGCTCTCCAACCGAACCGGCTGGAACGAGATATTCTCATGGGTCTTGCAAGGGAAGCTCGACCTACAAAGCCTCATCACTCGAACGTTGCCTCTCGATCAAGCGAGCCTTGCCTACGAGTTGTTGAACGACCCTCGAGAAGAGGAAGTGAAGATCGTTTTCTCAATGGGTTGACAGCTCGACGAAACACAGAGAGCGCGGCACTCCTGCGCGTGGAATGTTGACACTTCTCGACGCAGAGCTTGCCCGCGTGGAAGTCAGCGCGGCGAAGACGATCCTCGTGAGGGCATTCGGGGCAGGGGCGCGCCGCGAAGAGTCTCCTGAACCATTCCCGAGAAACTTTCCCGAAAAGTCTCATCGGCCTTCATATTGATGCGCTGAACGATCCGCCCCAATTCCTCCGCTTCCTCTCGTTTACCTCGCCGGCGGGCGAGAAGACTCCGCTGGTAGTAGGCGCCGGCATGTCTGGGATTGAAGGCGCAGGCCTTCTCAAACGAGACCTGGGCCGCGTCGCTGTTGCCTTGTTTCAGGTACAGCTTTCCCAGCAGGTAGTGCGTATTCGAATAGAGCGGATTGAGGTCGCGGGCCTTCTCGAGGAGCATCTGAGCCTTGCCCAGTTGGGCGGGACGGGTATCGGAATCCGCCTCCATCAACAGCGCGCCATACACGTAATGAAGCAAGGCATCTCGGGGCAAGAGACGGATCCCCTTTTCCAACCAGGCCAACGCCTCTGCTTCCCGCTGCGTGGATGACAAGAGGTGGGCCAGCGCGATGTAGGCGGAACCGTTCTCGGACGCTGTGTGAAGAGCGTCACGATAACATGTCTCGGCTTCCTCGTAATGGCCCAGGTCCTGATGAAGCAATCCCAGTTGCACCAGCAGGCGATCTCTTGGAATATTCCGGTCGATGCCTGCCAGGATGACGCGCATCGCTCCATCCACGTCTCCCGAGTTCTTGAGCACCATGCTGAGGTCGAGGTAATGATTGGGATTATCGGATTCTACGTCGATCGCGTGTTGCAGGGACTCGCGTGCCGCCGCCATGTTGCGCATCTTGTTGTAGATCCATCCTTGAAGGCTCAACAGCTCCCCGGTCGGCTGCGTGTGCGACTGCAACTGTTTCAGGGTGTGCAGGGCGGGTTGCAGTTGTCCGTCGTGGTACTGCACGAGAGCCAGATTGAACCCCAGATCTGGCAGACCAGGTCTCTTCTGCCACAGCTCCTGGAAAACGGCGACGGCTTCCGTGTAACTGCCAAACTGGGCGAGAATGCCACCAAGCTCAAAGCGTTCCGCGTCGCTGCTTCGAGATTGGCTTTGCAGCTGCCGCGCCGACGCAAGCGCCGATGCGCGCTCGCCGAGCGTGAAGTGGACGCGAGTGAGGGCTAACAAGACCTTGCTTTGACCGGGGGACAGCTGGTGCGCCTGGAGCAGGTGTTGGCGCGCTGCGGGGAAGTCCGCCTCTTCGATAGACAGAAGGCCCAGAAAGAGATGGGGGACGAAGTCTCTCGGCTCCAACCTGGCCACTGCCTCGAACTCCGCTGTCGCCAACTGAAGCCGGCCGAGGGTGAAGAGATTGACAGCACGATTCTTTCTTGCGGGCACGAAGTCAGGAGCGAGCGAGATCGCGTGACGATAGGCTTCCTCAGCCTCTGTGAGTCGTCCCAATTGCGTCAGGACCACTCCCAACAAATTGTGGACTTTCGGACTCTGAGGGGCCAATTGAGCTGCTTTCTCCAGCTCTTGCAAGGCCGCTTCCAGTTGGCCGGACCTCGCCAAGACGCTGCCGCGCCGGTAACGCTCTTCATGAGAATCAGCTTGCGAGTATTGGGCCGCAACGGGCGACCCCGCTAGCCAGCAGAGATAAACCAGCGTCCGTATACCGATTTTGACGCTCATTTCCACGCCACAACGCAAGCAGCCGACGTTCACTCTGGCTCTTCACCGGGCTTGCGGAAGACTACCTCCCAAATCGACTTCCCATGCACGAAGAGCCGGGCCACGCGTCCTGCGAGCTTGTCGGTCTCACGCTCGTCCTTATCGAGGCCAATGACCTGAGGGTACCAGCCCGGGCCCATCTTGGGGACCGCGACAATCTCCTCGCGGTCCAGAATTTTCTTCGGTGCGGTCCAGTCTCCAGGGCGACTCAGATCCGAATTGTAGGTGATGTAGATCCCCTCCTGCTTCCAATCCTTGTCAATGGCGCGGTTCAGCAGCATCACGTAAGTGTTCAGATAGGTATTCCAGTGGATCGAGGGCCCCCACAGAGCGTCGGCATCGAGCCGGTTCCAGTCGCGAGCGACGGAGAAGATGGGCGAGACCTGGCCGCCCACGCCGGGCGCCTCCCAATTACCTTGGCGCCACTTCCACACCTTGCCAACAGGATCGTTGCGGTCGGCGAAACGCATACGAGCGACGGCGACGCCCTGTTCAGAAGGATCCTTGTGATAGGTGCTGATAAAGAAATAGAAATACTCCCTGCGCGTATCCAAGATCACGGAAAAATCGCCGTTGCCGCCGGCGAAGTAGTGATTCTTGGTCTGACAGAAGAGCGAGTCACGCGGCGCCTCCAGGACGAAACCGAGGTCGCGCCAGGTCGCTCCGTTGTCGTTGGAGAGAACAGCGCCGATCCGAGGCGCCGTAAGAGACGAGCTGGAAGCACACACATTCCGGGGCTCATTGTGGTACCAGCCGTAGAGCGGCCCATTCTCCTCCTTGTAGGTGGCCTCGATCCATCGATGACCACTGACGGTGTTGTGGTAGGAGCTTTCCTTGGGAACGCCCAGATGGAAGAGGTCTCGCCCCGAGCTGCGGAGCGGAATTGGGGCGGAATTCCAAAGGTAAAAGGTGCCGCCATCCCAATGGCCCGGGCTGTTGCAGTCGGTCGGTCCAGGAAACTGCACCAGCGAGGCCTTTCGCAATGTGATCGACGGCAGGTCAGGCGCCACCGTCGCGAAGCCAAGCGACAGCGCGAGTGGGACGAGCCCAGTGATCACCGAAGATTGTCGCATCACGCCTCTCTCCTTCTGCCTGGATCGAGCCGATGTTCTCCTCGCCTCTCTCACCTCATTGGTCCGCTGACGACTTATCCGCCGCGTACGTCACCACGACCTCCTGGACTCCCTGCAGGTCTCCCGGGAGCACGACCCATTCCTTGCTGACATCGAATTGCCGATAGTCCTGCCCATTGACGGTGACCCGGCGCATCGGCTTCGCCTGAGGATGGCGAAACCGCAGGTAGACCTTCCTCGCTGGATTTCGAGTCGGCGGCCTCAGCACAGCCTTGATCCGGTCGTTCTCGGGATCGGCAATCATGCGTAACGAGAGAGGACCGAAATGAGAAGCTGCCCGCTCGATGCCGATTTCACGGCTCCGCCTGAGCCAGTAACGGGGAATCGCTTGCCCCAGGTAGAGATCCTCGCCGTCTTCTCGCACGAACATCAGCCGCAGCCAGAACATCGACTGCGCCTCATCGGACGTCTTGAAATGGTCGCCTTGGGGATAACCGAGCTCCGGCAGCGAATGCTCGTTGCACATGCGGAGCTCAGGATAGAAGGCCGACGCGAACGCGTTGAAGTAGGCGCGGACGTAGTGCTCGATCTCATCACGATAGAGGTAGGGCGGCGGACCATCCAGCAAGTTCGCCTGCATGGAGAAGCCCCCTCGTGAGAACCAGAAACGGTCAAAGGTGGGTATCGAGTAGCCGTATTCGTCGGAGATATAGAGATTGTCTTCGTAGTCCTTGAGGATCCATTCGGCGTCCGGCGCCTCTGGCGGGACGAGCCTGTAGTAGAGAAGGAACAAAGGACCTTCCAGCGTCTCTCGCAGCCAGCCATGACTGCGCCCGCGTTCATACAGGCGCGAGGGATACTTGGGAACATACGTCCCATCTCTCAGCCTGACGACGGGAGCTCGGATTCGCGATTCGGTGATACCGCGCATGACATCGTCACGATAGGCTTTGGCTTCCGCTTGCAGGCGGCTTGCCTCCGGATGGCCGAAGTCGGCGAGCGCATCGGCCAATGCATCGAAGCCCCAGACCGTGGCCGAGTTGGTGGCCAACCAGTACCAGAAGTCGGTCACGTCTTCCAGCGAGCCGGCCGGCAAGGCGCCATACTCGATGGGGCGGCTGCCATCGGGATTGCTCTTCATCGTGGCTTGCCGCTCCCGAATGATCCATTCGCAGGCCTTGACCAGCTTGGGCGCCGCCCGCTTCATCCACTCGCGGTCTCGTGTCATCCGCCAGTGCTCCGCCATCGCCCACATGACATAGCCGTGGCTCTTGTTGTAATTGCCGGTCTCGTGACCGCCAGCCCCGTAGAAGAGCCCCTTTCGACTCTTGTAGTTGCCGAGAAACGACACGGTCCCCTGATAATGAAGAAAGGCGTCGAGATGGCGTCTCGCCTCGTCATGATAGCCTCGACGGTCCAGGTCGCTGATCATCATGACCGACTCATTGGGATAGACGCCGTAGTCGAAGGATCCTACATGGGCGTGCAGATAGTCGGAGTCCAGCTCCTTGTAGCTGTTCACGAGCAGGTGACGAAGGTGAGCCTTGGCGAAGTCATTGAGCCATTCCTCGGGAGTCGTGATATGCATGCCGCGCGAGGTGAGGGCTTTCCAGTAGTTGCCGAGACGCTGGCTGCTGCGTTCGAAATCACGCTGCTGCAACTGACGAATCTCGTCCTCGGTATCCAGCGTGATCGAGGGGATGAGAAAATAGAGATCGTGCGACGCGCCCGGCTCGAGCGTCAGGGACCAGCGCACGCCGTGATTCTCATTCGTCAACAGGCCGCGCTGGCGAGTATCGATGAGATAGCGGAGGCGCGGCTGCCCTTGGTAATCGGCAAGAATCCGGTTGCCGTCCGCATACAATGTCTCGGTTCCGGCGGGTTGAGCCCCCAAGAAGAGCCGGGCCGTCCCTGCCTGGCTGGCTGACGTGTTGGCCACCCGCACCCGCATCAGGAGGACGGTGGGGTCATCGAGGCGCACCACGATCCAGTCGCTGCCCAGTTTGTCCATGACGGTGCTCTGTTCATAGAAAATCGGGCCGTCCTGCCAATGAGTTCTCAGGAGAGGAAGATAGCCTTCGGCCAGCTCGCGTCCGCCGCGGCGGTCTTCGGGAGGAAAGCCGAAGCTGTAGCCATGGTGCTCAGACTCCCATTGCTTGCGTGCAGCATCTCGGGAGCTGGGAAAGCTCTTGAACCAGCGGGATTTGCCGGCAACGACAATAGCGCCGTTCGGCTCCTGGCGCATGAGATTTCGGTTTCCGGGCAGGCCGTGTACGAAGTAGAGGGGGTGTTTGAGGGGCATATCGCGCCAGGCGCGCGAAAGGGTCTGTTCCGGCTCGGCAAACACTCGATCGTAAACCGTCTTGCCGGAGAACTCCTTGCGGGCCTTGCGATAAGCGGCAAGACCAATAGGATCATCGCCACGCACGACCAGGACACCGAGGTCGTCCACCAGAATTCGCTCCCCGCGAGCCACATCGTCCGCAGCAAAGGAAAAGGGGCGTTGATCAGAGCGAACGGTGACAATCGTCCGATCATAGAGGGCGCCGGACGGATCGACCGTTGCGAGAATATCGAGCTGCAAGCTGCCTTCCTCGTTCGCTGGAAGAATCCATTGCGACGAGCTCCCGGCGCTGGTCTTCATGCTGCCTGCGGCACGAGCGGTCATGAGGGCCCCATTGAATAGCTCCACACGAACCGTCTCAGACCCTATCGTTTCGAGGCGAGGATTCGCCGGATTGCCAAAGAGGATGCGTACCGGCAGCGGACGGAGGACCGAATCGGTATAGACGCGGAATGCCTCGAGCCGAGGGAGAGGACTTTCCGTCAAGAGACGGATCTGGAGCGTTTTACGATAGGCGACGCCTTGCCCCCGCAGCTTCGGGAACTCCTTTCTCCCTGTCGGCTTCAGAGTGAACGTCCAGCGTCGGCCCTCGGTCCTGAGAGAGGTCTCGGCGTCTTTCCACTCTCCATTCGTCCAGTCGTCCATCCCGTGCCAGCCGACACTTCCAGCGCCCGCTTCTGACAGAATAGGCTCCGCCTGGCCATCCCAGGAGCGATGCCAGTACTGCAGGCGGACTCCGTCACCGGGCGGCACCGGCCCTTCGCCGGCACATTCGACGGTGACCTGCCGTACCTTTCGCGGCTCGGCCCACCGGACTCCGTTGGCCCGCCCTCCGAGATCGTCAATAGGAAAGCCAAAAGGAGCGGCATCGAACCGCTTCTCGGACGCGCTAGCCGGTGTGCGCTCGGGCTCTTGACGATCGACGACCGGGACCGTGACGACCAGACTCAATGTGACCCATATGGCCGCAGTCTCCTGAAATGTCAAAAGAATACCTCCAGGTTCCACACTGGCTTCGTGCAAGGCGCAAAGGCGACCAACCGGACGAGCTCCATCCCCGAGCACGCTTTATCGAGCCTTTGACCGGCCTTCTCAACAGAGTCCAGCCTCGATCTCTAGCGTCGCCGCGCGAGCCGTCTCAGCGTGTCAGCCCCGGTCAAAACAGCACCTTGACCGAGAACTGGATCGTCCGCATCTGAAAAGCAGCCACCGCACGGCCGAAGTTCGCAGCCTCGAGAGAATTCTCGATACCACTCAGGTTGACGCGGTTGAAAAGGTTGAAGGCCTCCGCCCGAAACTGAAGACGGCCTCTCTGGGCCAAACCGATGGGCATGGGGAAACTCTTCACGAGAGCCGCATCGACTCTGGCATAGCCCGGCCCACGAAAGTAGTCACGCGGTAGATTGCCGGGCCGCACGGTGTCGGGGAATGGGAAGAGCGAGGCGCTAAGCGCTCCTTCCAACCATTCGTCTTTGCTGAACGAGTGAGGTACGTTGCCTGATGGGCGATCGGGCTGCTCCCCTCTCTGGCCATCCGCATTGAAGTCGCCTCCCTCTCCATAGCCGGCAAACGAGAGTGGCACGAAGAGCCCCCCGGACTGGAGATTCCAGGTGGAATTCAATTGCCAGCCCCCGAACGCTCCCGCCAGCCAGCCTGACCGCCCTTGCAGAAAAGGGATATCCCAGACGCCGTGGAGAGTGAACACATGGGCGATATCGTCCCGGGCCCAGTCGATGCTGGGGTCGTAGGCGACGGTCCCATCAGAGCTGTAGTTGTCCCCTTGGCCGTTGGCGAAGTTGTTGCGCCCATTATTGTAGGTATAGGCGGCACTCAGCTGCCACCCCCGGCTGAACCGCTTGGAAAGGCCAGTCACGATGCCGTGATATTTCCTCCGGCCCAAGTTCGTCAGCACGCCAATGCTATCGAAGTTGGGGTTGAGCCCGTCCAGGAAGCCATCCACCAGATCACCGCTGAACCGGTTCGCGTTGAAGGAATATAGGTCATCGGTGGTATAGCGGTAACGATAGGTCCCGTGGACCATGAGGTCAGCAGCAAGCTGATACTGTGCCCCAACATTGACGTCGACAATCATGGGGTTCTTCAAATCGGTGACGATGGCCCCCAGCGCCGGCCTGGTTCCATCGAAGGCGCCGACCGAATTGACGACGGGGACCTGGAGGTTGGGATTGACGGGAAAGTCACGGGTTCCCACGGGGGCGAGGCCATAAACGACGGGGATTCCGCGTTCCGTGCCCGCAAAGACGAGCGCAACGTCGGGAGGATTATCCGCGGCGGCGTACCAGGGCTGCGTATTGACCTCGTCGTAGAGGATCGAAAAGCCTCCTCTGATGGCTATCCTGCCCTCTTTGCTGGGGTCCCAGGCCAGACTGATGCGTGGGCCGAAGTTGTTCTTGTCGGTGCCGTAGTACTGGTCGATCTTCTGATTGATCACCTCGCTGACGAGTGAAGGGGTCACTTGCGATGAATCGAGTATTGGCTGCCAGTTATCCCTCCCTTTGCCAAGTGTATTGGTAAAGTACGAGTCCCAGCGTATCCCGTAGTTCAAAGTGAGGGTCGGACGAATCTGCCACGTGTTCTGGACGAAGAGGGAGAGCTCGTTCTGAGGAAAGAACAGCCGGCTCGATCGTTGATTGCCCGTCCCGGCATCGAGCCCTCTGACTTCCAGATAGGGATTGTCGTCGGCGAAGTCAAGAATACTGGCGAAGTAGTACTCCGGGCTGTCCCCCTGTAGAAACGACTGCAGATCCCAGGTGGAATGGCGGTACGTGCCTCCGAACTTTATCTCGTGTCGACCTCGGTTCAGGGAGAAGATATTGCCCAGCTCGACAACGGTGCTCGGTGTATCCTCCTTGGACCAGGAGCCGTTGCCCAGCGTCAATCCATCATCGGTCTGCAAATAAGGGACATGGTAGACGTCACCCCGGGTATTTTCGTAGTGGGTATGCGTGAACCCAAAGCGCGCCTCGTTCAGCGAGTTGGGTGAGAACGCATGCGTATGAACGACGCTGACGTAGTCGATGCGATCGAACAGAGTGGCATCGAGGGCATCCCGAACGTTGTTGCCGGTCCACTCGGGCCGCGTGAACCAATAGCTTCCATAGATGCGGTCTCGGGCGCTTGGCGATTGATAGTCGATGCGTGTGTTGAACTGTTTGCCGGTGCGCCGGGCCGGCTTGTCCACGGTGACCTCGCCAAGGTCCAGAATGCCATCGCCGTTCACGTCGACGAAACCGGACCTCGGGTAACGAAAGGGAGGGAAGTCCCGGAACAATTGCGCTGCGACGGAATTGGGCCGGGTGCTCAAGGCGAAATTCTTGAACTCTTCGGTTTCCGTGAGGACGACGTTGCTGGAGGAGGCTTTCTCCCGCAGGCCTTCATAGGCGCCAAAGAAGAACAATCGGTCTCTGGCGAGAGGCCCTCCAAAGGTTCCTCCGAAGAGTCGGTTATAGCTGTCGGGGATGTCCTCCCGGCGACTGCCGAAGGGCGCGGCATTGAAGTCGTCCTGCTGAAGTGTGAAATGGCCAGTTCCGTGAAAGTCGTTCGTCCCACCCTTGGTAACGACGTGGACTTGCGGGCCGCTGATGGTGCCGAACTCCGCGGACGTGGGATTTGTCGAAACACGGACTTCGGTGACCGCGTCCGGGTTCGGTGAGAAGGCGGCGCCCCAACTGCTTCCTTCGGTGTAGCGAAGACTGATGCCATCCAGAAGATAGTTGGCCTTGTTCTCGTTGCCTCCGGAAGAGATGCGTGGCGCCTGATAATTAGCGAAGACGTCGCAACAGAAAGCGCCTCCTCCCCCTTCGGACTTGCCCGTGATCCCGGGGGTGACCATGGTCAACGTATAGATGCCCCGGCCAGCGGTAGGGAGGGCGCGGAGCTCGGTTTCGCCAATCACCTCGGAGATCCGTGCCGCTGTCGTCTCCACCTGGGTCCTTCCCGCCAGGACCGTAACGGTGTCGGTGACTTCTCCCAGTTGCAAGGCGACGTTCAAGCTGGTGGTCGACTGGGCATTGACTTCGATGTCGCCCTTGACAACCGTCTTGAATCCAGCCAGCTCGACGCGCACTTCATAGCTGCCGGCCAAGAGATCTGGAATGCGGTAATAACCATCTGCCGCCGTGTGGACGCGTCGGGCGACCCCCGTATCCTGGTTGGTGGCCGTGACGAGCGCCGTGGGAACGCTGGCGCCGCTAGCATCGGAGATATGCCCCTGAATAGTGCTCGTGGCCTGGGCCAGCACTCGAGCGGGGGATATGGAACAGAGGATCACCGCTATACCAGCCACGGCCAATGGGGTTCGTGGCCAGAAATAGCGAGCTGACTTTCGTATGCCCGTCATGCGAACGTCCTTTCTCGCCACACCGCTGAGCCGTGTTGTCCGCAGTAGGAAAGGATCGTCGTCACCCCAATGTGAATCAATATCCGTTAACACCAAAGTGAGTACTTTAACGACAAGCCCGCGAGCGATGGGATGCGGCTGCACGGGCGGCGTGTCGCGACACCCGCGGTGTCGACGCCTGGAACGCCGTAGGGGTGAGGGATCCCGGGGCAGAGAAAGGCGATTCAACGCCCCCGGACCGGGGGGCGGGTTGTCTGGCCCGGCTCTACGGCCGGTCGGCGGCCGCGTCCGAGGACTGGTGGGCACTCCGATGACGGCGGGCTGCGCGAACGGGACGCCCGGCAGGTGGTCGGTCAATTAAGTGTTCAAAAAATCAATTAAACCAATTGTTGCTGTTTTTGAGTAAAGATCTATAGTTTAGGAAATTCATCGTTGTGCTCGGTCGGGGCTGGAATGCGGATCGCTCGGGCATTCCCCTCCAAGGATTCGTCCGGGCGAGAGGCGGGTCCCAACGCGCGGCGGATTGCCCGCAGGCGGGGTCCGTTGCGCGCCACGCCGGAATCGCGGGTGTTCAGAAGAGGGCGCGCAGGTGGTTCGACCTTTCGTCGATTGCAGCGGCCGGCACGACCGGCGCGTAGAGGAAACCATGACGAGCGTGCCTGGGAGCGGATTTCTGCCGCCGGAGGAGAGGGTTTTATTCGCTGAGCAGTTCAAGAAGGATCTGGAGTTCTTTCAACTGCTGCTCTTGCTGATCAACAAGTCCTGCCCCATCAGGAACGTGGATCTCCTCTGGGAAGACGAAGCACCACAGGGACGAGTGGGTTTGTGGAACGGCATGGGGGTGACTCAGGCTTTGAAGAACCCGTGCGCAAGCCTGCTGTCGTGCAGCGACAAGAACCCGAATCCGGCGTTCTGCAACATCGTCAATGATCAGGGCAGGCGTTTGGCAGAATCCTGTACGAAGTCGGATCGAGCTGCCGCGCAACTCGCTCATCGAACCGGCAAGGCGCAGGTGTACCGGTGCCATGCCGGGTTGGTGGATATTGCCGTGCCCGTCATCTGCGACGGGAAGAACATCGCGACGCTCTACAGCGGACAGGTGCTGCGTACTCCGCCAAGCGCGTCCGGTTTCGCACAGATCCGCAAGGATGTCGCGCCGCTAGAGTACGTCAACCTGCACGCGCTCAAGAAGGCGTACTGGCAGGTCCCTGTCGTGACGGATGAGGACATCCAGAACACCGTTCATATCCTTGAAGTCTTTGCGGATTATCTCGCCGTCTCATGGAAACGGTTGTCCGAAGCCGTCAGAGAGCAGCAGCGGAAGGTTCGGGAATTACAACTCGATCGCAAGGAGTTTGCTCACCTGATGCTGAGCGGCGACGAGGCGGAGACTGCGACGCTGAAAGAGCTGATCCAAAAGATTGGCTTCCGGCGTTGTCCCAACCGGGTGCTGGTCGTGAAGCTGGACACCGACGCGGAATACAGCTCGGCGTCCGGCTCATTCGATCTCGTCTTCACGAAGGCGCTGAACGCCATCGAGGAGCTGTGCGAAAAGCTCGAGAACGTGGCTCCAGCGTACCTGAGACGCAGCGGTGTGTGTATCTTCCTGCGCGATCGCGACGGCCACCCTGCCTCGTCAGCGGGGTTGAGGGCCTACGCCGTGGCGCGAAAAGTTGTGCAGGTGGTCGCGGAACGCTGCGATATTCGGGTTCGCGTCGGCATCGGAGCCGTGAAGGAAGACTGGCGGGAGTTGGTCAACTCCTATCACGAAGCCTGCATGGCGTTAGCGGGGCCAGCCCAAACCATTGCCTGTTACCAGAAGCCCGCAGCCACGCTAGAGCAGTTGTCCACGGCAGCCGAAGCGATTTGCAGGCATCTATCAGAAAGGAACGTGCGCGAGGCGAGACTGACGCTGATGTCGCTCTTCCCGCTGGTGAATAGGAACCTGGGGACCGGGGTGGAGCATCTGGAAGCACAGCGCCAATGTTTCACGACGATCCTCGAAGCCATGTACTTCACGCTGCTGAGGCTAGGCTGTCCGAACAGTGCGATCTCATGCCTGCGCAGCGAGGCCAGCGCAGAGTTGGAGAAGGCCGCTGGCATCTTCGAGCTCCAGGAGAGCGTTCTCCAGGTCTCCGACTATCTGCTCGACGAGGTGAGACAGTTATACGCAGGGAAACACGAGAAGATCATCGAACGATCATGCCGGCTGATCGCTCATACGCTCGAGCATGGTTCAGCGGATCAGCCACTGACCCTGGAATTCGTCGCCACGGCGGTAGGAATCTCACCGGGACACCTCAGCCGGATCTTCAAGAAAGCGATGCTGATGCCGTTCGAGCGATACGTGATGGTTCAGCGCGTGGAGCTCGCGAAGCGGCTGTTGCTCGAACCCATGAACAATATCTCCCAGGTAGCGGAGAAGTGTTCTTTTTGCAATCCGGCTTACTTCGCTCGGGTCTTTCGAAAGATTGTGGGTTGTTCGCCGAGCGAGTACTGCCAGAATCCTCTCGATTATTCCACGCGGCCGCGCAAACAGACTGTTTCATCGAAGCCAATAACTATCGAAAGCAGCCCGAGCGGCCACGACGCGGGGAGTGTCGGGACTGCGTGCGGTCCGAACTGATTGTGCCGAGCCGCGGGCTCTCGGCCTGCAGGTACCGTGCGAAACGCGCGTAGCGATCCCCTTTCCCGTCTCTCGGCATGCCGAGCCCTCGTTGTGGAAGGGGTGTTCGAGCCATGGACGATGTCCTAGGGCGCGCCAATTGCACGCTTACCGCCGGGGAAAGGGCATGAAGAGTACCATTCAGGCATTCGACGCGAGCAGGTCTCGGGCGGGATTGCAGACGGTCGTGATGGAGAATCGATTCCTTCGGGTGACTGTCCTGCCGGAGGCCGGAGCAAAAATCCAAAGTCTTTTCTATAAGCCCCTGGAAATCGAGACCCTCTGGCAAAACCCTCATGTTCTTCCGCGCAAGACTGCCACGGGTAGCAGTTACGACGACGCCTGGTCCGGGGGGTGGGACGACATTTTCCCCAATGATGAACCAGCCGAGGTGGAGGACCGTCGTTATCCGGATCACGGTGAGCTGTGGACGGCCGAATGGCAGTATGAAATCGAACGAGCGGAGAACGATGTGACGCTCTACCTGCAGACCGAAGCTTCTCTTTCGGGCTGCCGGATCGAGAAATGGGTCACACTGCCCTCTGAAGAAGAATGCCTCCGCATCCGTTATCGTGTAACGAATCTGCGGAACAGCCGTCTCTCGTATCTCTGGAAGCTGCACGCAGCGATGGCCGTATCTCCCGGGGATCGCCTGGAGATCCCGGCTGAAACAGTTCGTCTCGAGCCTCATTACCTGGGATCGCTCGAAGGGGTTCCCATGGAGTTCGAGTGGCCGCTGGCGCCGGTGCCGGGACGAGAGATCGATTTGAGGTGCGTCCCTCCGCCGGAGTCGAAGCAACTCCTGTTCTTTTACGCAGACCGGCTACGTTCTGGTTGGTGCGCCATTCATCGGCCTGAAAGCCGTCTAACAATTGGTCTGTCTTTCCCAAAGACCCTGTTTTCCAGCTGCTGGCTCTTTGCGTCTTATGGCGGGTGGCGTGACACCTACGTCGCCGTCCTGGAACCGGCCACAGGGTACCCCTTCCGGTTGGAGGAGGCTATTCAGTCGGGCCGATGCACGGAATTGCCACCCTTCGGTCGACAAGAGTTCTTCGTCGAGTCTACGGTGCGACAATGTGGTTAATCGCAGTTGAGGAAGATTGACTGACTGTCGCATTAGTTCCCCAGGTCGGGGATAGACGTTCACGATGGTCCGCCATTGCCAGCCCGGGGGCGTGAGCGATGGTAGGCTTGGAACGGAGCGTGGCACCGGGACGTGGCACCCGCGGTATGCGATTGCACGGTAGCGGGTTAACGGCTCGAGATCAAGGCTGTCACGCCGGAGGCCGCGGGTTCGAGTCCCGTCGACCCCGCCATTTACGCTTCGCGTGAATGGCTCGCTCGCCGTCCTCAGTCGATCCGCCTTGGCTTTCAGCCAAGGCGAGATGGTTCGAGTCCCGTCGACCCCGCCACCTATCCTGTTCTAGATAAGTGGCTTAGCCGTTTCCCTTTCTGCCGTCTCCAGAATATCTCCAAACATGTGCGCGGAGCTGGACTGATCGAGCAAGCGGATCGCGCCCTCGATCGCCGCGGGGCTCAGATGCATGTACCGCTGCGTCGTGGTCAGGTCCTGATGCCCGGCCAGCTCCTGGATCGCACGCGCCGGCGCGCCACGCATCGCAAGATGCGAGCAGAACGTATGGCGCAGCCGGTGCACGCCGCTCTTCGCGAGCTGCGCCCGTCTCGCGGCCCGCTGGACGTGATCGCGCACCATGTCTTGCGTGAGCGGCGATCCGTCCCGCTGACAGATCACCCGCGCCGACCGAAGGTGCCGATGGCTGCGGAGGGCCGCCGCGAGTCGTGCCGTCGTCGGCACGTACCGCAGGCGTCCACCCTTCGTGGCGCTCACGTGGCCTCGCCACTCCGAGCGTTGGATGCACAGCTGCCGCTTGCCGAGATCCACGTCGCTCCACTCCAGCGCGATCATCTCGCCGCACCGTAAGCCCACCTCACCGCCCAACAGCACGATGAGATACGCGTTCGCATCGAGTGCTTTCGCCGCCTCGACCAGCCGCTCGTACTCGTCGAAGTCGTAGAACCCCGCCGAGCCTTTCGTGATCCGCAGCAGGCGAATCGTGCACGGCATCCGATCGATGACCTCCCACTCGATCGCTTGCTTCAGGAGCACGTTCAGCACCGTCAGCACGTTGACCGTCTTCGGTGCACGATGTCGAAGGCGATGCTTGAGTTGCTGTACCGCCTCTGTCGTGATCGCATCGAGCCGCTTGTGGCCCATCGCGGGGATGAGATGCAGGTGCCCGATGCTGTCCTTCGATGTGACCCCGCTCGGCTTCAGCCGATTCGCCCGCGCGTGGCCGTCCATGAATCGCGGCCAAACCTCCTCGAGCGATGGCACCTCCTTTCGTGGCTTCGGCGGACCCTGCGCGAGTAGCAGCCGCTCGCGTGCTTCGCCCCACCGAATTGCCGCCGATCGCGACGACACTGGCGCGCGCTTGCGCTCGCGACGCTCTGTCCCGTCCGGCATGCGCACTCGAAGGTCCACTTCCCATCCGCCGCGTCGATATCGTCTGATTCTTACGCTCATCGCCGTTTACTCCTCCGGCGATGGCGCGCGCTTCTGGTCGAGCCAGTGTAGCAGCTCGTCTGCGCGAAGGAGCACGCGCCGGCGAATGCGTACCACACCTGGGAGCTGCCGGCGCTCGACCATGGCGTAGATCGCGCGGCGTGTCGTGCGGAGCAGATCAGCGACCTCGTCGACGGTGAGCAGAGACGGGAACCTCTCCACGTTGGCTCTAGGCATGGCGCGCGGTGAGTCGTGGGAGATCCGCAGGGGAGCTCGACCCGCGCACATCGAGCCGTTGACCGTTGCTCGTCGCTGATTCATCGCTACGGCCTCCAAAAGGCCCGCATTGATACGGGTCAGGTATCGATGGGCGGTGTTCGCGCCGCTGCGCAAGTCAGCGTGCCGACAGTGCGACATTCGGGCGCGGATGCGGGCGTGAGGCCGACATCGGTGCGCGGGAGACTGGGCCTCGCGCGCCGGTCGCGCAGAGCGACCTGAGGTTGGGGGGCGTCGGGCGCGGCGACGCCGGATCACCGACGCCGTGATCGCGGCTCCAGTCGGGTTCTGGCAAAGCCGGCGGCCGGCTGGTCGTCGTAGCGCGCCGGGTGTGGCTCTTGCTCAGCGGTTCTCGACGCTGTTTACCACGACCGAGACCCTTTTCTATAGAACGCTTCGACGCGGCGATTCCTAACACGCGGTGCGCGCTGGCGCTCCACGAGCGAATCCGGTAGATGTGCGGCCGCGGTCACTGTGGGCGCCCCCGCGCGGTCACCCGGCGGTTCGTCTCCGGCCACGTCACAACTTGCCGCCTGGCGACGCCGAACATGCCGGCCATCACGCAAGTGCCCTCCGTTGAGCTGCGCGCAGGCGCCGTCAAGGCCCGAAGGCCCCGCTTGTGTTCGCATGCGGGGTCGGAGCGAAGCGAAGAGCCTTGCACGGCGCCGAGCACAGCTCGACACTCGAACGCGTGATGGCCGGCGTCGGTGTGTTCCTGGTGGCCGAGCTGGGGTCTCGCAGTGGAATCGACGCATGTTCTGCTTGCCGCCCTGCCAATCTCTCGGTCTTGGTGCTCCCCCCGGCCCAACATCTGCGGGACGATGTGAACCAGCGAGTCCGGGACATGTCGGTCTCGCCCGGTGTAGACATCGACGCACGCGGGCGGCGCCTCAGGTGGCCGCTGGTGGGACACAGTACGTCGCCACGAATGCGACCGTTCACCGTCGCGCCCCGGCTGCTTCCGTGCTCACTTCTCTGTCGGTCACAGGGTGCCAAAGAACGCCACCGCCCTGTCGCCGGCGCACCACCGCAAACCGACCAGCGACCAGTCACGTCGGCAGGGCCGCTCGTTCTTTCAAACCAAACACCGAGCATCGTTTGCGGCTGATCTTAAGGGTATGAAAAGGGAACACTCGTTCCGGTGCACCGTTCGCCTTATCGTTCGCGCCTGCCGCCTTCGGCACCGACGTAGCCAGGATGGTAGGGGACAAAGAGAGGGACGATAGCGCTCAAGGCTTCTTTCCCGCCTCTCGTCCCCCGCTGGTCACTCGAGGAACTGATGCCGCAGCGTGTACAATGGCGTGACGAGAGGCAAGTATGGGCCTACCTCAAGTCGAGCTCGATCACGATCTCGTCGCACTCCTCGAAGAGCTCCAGCGTCCGGTGAAGGAGGCCGCGCGAGAGCTGATCGTGCTTGAGCTCTATCGTCAGGGCGATCTGTCGAGCGGCCGGGCGGCCGCGCTCCTCGGCATGGACCGTGAGGACTTCATCTGGCACGCGTCCGCGAGGGGCATCCCTTACTTTCAGCTCCATGGGGATGACTTACGTCGGGAGCTCGACGCGAGCGGCGGCCTCTGAGGCAGGCGGCTCCAATTCCAGCCCTGATCGCCTTGCTGCCATCGAGCGCTTCGCAGCACTTTCGGCGCTCTTCGACTCAGTTGTCATTCCGACGGCCGTCCCCTTCGAGACCCGCCGGACCATGAACCAGCCCCCACGGGTAGCGTGTGCACAGTCAGCGGATTCGCTGCCTGGTGTCCTGCGGCCCCACGGAACTGGCGCGTTACTTCGGCAAGTCCGCCATCCCTATCCGGCTGAGGGCTTTTCCTGATGCATGTTCACCGAGGCGCCTGATTATCAGCTTGATTGCTTCTCTCAGCCACACGCGCTCCTGCTCGCTCAGGTCCTCGTACGAACCGGCCTGCGGTGCCTTCCTGGCTGTCGCCGCGTCGCCGCGTGCGGAGGTCAACTCCCCAAGCCTGTTGAGTACCTGGATGTCTATGTTGAACTCGTGGGCTGCTGGTTTCCGGCCACCTGCAGGAGTCTGGAGCAGAGTCAGAACAAAGTAAGCCATGGCTTGAAGTGGCTCGCGCCCGGCTTCGAACTGCCGCCAGCGCCTATACGCTCGTTCGACATCGACGGTTACCTGAAATGTGCTGGGTGGCGGAGGGGACCGCTTCCTCATGGCGTGGCCCGTGGCAAGTAGCACGGCTACACCCGTTAACTTGAACGATCCCTTGGCGGCGATGATTTGCCGCGTCCCAGGGGGCGGAAGGTCGCGGTCGATGACAGCCGCGCGAAGGAACTTGAAGCGGATCGTTCCCACGCCGAAGGCGAGGTCGGATTCGATTTCCCAGGCCCTGAGGAAAGGTTCGAAGACGGTCTGTGCTTCCTCCTGATCCGCAAAGTGATCGGCCGGATCGACTACAAGTGTCCCATCGCGCACCTCGAATCGTCCCAGGTGATTCAAGAAGGATAGCGGTTCCGGGTCGCGGTAGGAGATTCCCTCGCCAGAGCCGATCTCGAAGTAGAGCCGTTCAACGTGAGGATCGCGCATGCGTGGGGCAACCTGTCTTGAGTTGATTGGCGCCGAACGTATCCCACATTCCATGGATGTCCTGGGCGCGACAAAGGCGCTCAGGATCCGCCGCGCTCGCGCAACGGTAGCAGCCTGACACGCGTTCTACGCTCGTCGATCGAGAGCAGTGCACCACGATAGATCGCCTCATAATGGGTCTGAGCCACTGAAACGACTGCCGCGATCGCGGCGTCCGAGAGCAAGTCCTGCCAACGCAGTTGAATCACGCTGGGCGAGCGGTCGGCGGTAGCCGCAAGAATTGCGGAGAAGTCGAGGTCGTTCGTTACGAGCACGAATCCGTGCTCGCGAGCCCACGAGAGGATGTCGTCGTCTGGGGCGGTTGCGGCCCCAATCGCGGACCAATGAACGGCGTCTACTCCCTGCTGCGCCAGTCGGTCGACCCAGCCGGGCGAGAGGTTCAATGTCGATGAGCAGCTTCACCGCTCGCCCAGGGGGACCTCGATCTCCTCCGCGCGCCAGGCCGCGTAGGACAGCGCCTCCGCAATATCGGCAGGCTCCAGATACGGGTACTCACGGAGAATCTCTTCGTTGGTGCGGCCTGCGCCCATCAGGCCGACGATGGCGCCGACGGTAACGCGCATGCCGCGAATGCAGGGCTTGCCGCCCATTATCCGTGGGTCACGAGTTATCCGAGTAAGTTGAGGCATCCGTTCCTCCGGTAAGCTCTATTCTCGGTGATCTTGTCCGGTACGGCCACTCGTTGGCACGTCGCTCGAGTCAACTGGGCTCACAGGACGCCCGCCTCGAATCGGGCTGCCTGTTCTCCAAGGCCGTCGCTGTGGTGCACGCTTACCTCGCTGGGTCGAACTGACCAAGGTGCGTGACAAATGAGTCGGAGAATAAATCACCGCAAGTCATTGAAACTAGGGGGCCTGTCAACACTGAGGACTCGCGAGGATACCAGCCGATGACCGGGGTTCCGCCGTCGCGGCACAGTCGTCCTCGGTAAGGGCGACTGGTGCTGCCTCGCGCATACACGCGATAGTCGCACGGCGATGTCGGAGCGGACGAGCGTCTACTCGACCCGCAACGCCCTGACCGGATCCACCTTCGTCGCGTGGAGCGCGGGCAGGAGACTGGCCAGCACCGCCACGGCCGCCAGGGTCGTCAGCACGACGACCAGCGTAAGTGCGTCGGTCGCGGAGACGCCGAACAACAGCGAGGTGATTGCAGGTCCAGCGCGCCGTAGGGCACCTCGGCTCCCGGATCGGACATGTTGCCTCGCTACAGAGAACGTACGCGTCAATCTGTAGCCTGTCAACAGCTGCGGCTGGGCCTTTGTCCGCGCCTATTTCCGTCTCGAATGTCTCCAAGACCACCGTCGAAAGCTGAGGACTCGCGAGGACACCAGAGGAGAAGCAGCGGCGAAGTGGTCTGGGGTCGTGGCGTTATCGAGGAGGGAACACTTCTCCCGGGCCAGCGTTCCCCTTACCGTTCTCCCTGGCTGCCTTGGGCGGTCTCTGAGCGCACGCAGTCTCCAATTCCAGACCTCCGATCGCCTTCGCTGCCAGCGAGCGCCTGGCGTTCCTCCTCGCGCTCTTTGACTCGGTCCTCATCCCGCCGGCCTTCGCCGTCCACACGCGTCCGACACCCGACCCGCTCGTACCAGCTCGAACGTTGCTCAGCTAGTGGCAACAGCTCCGCGTGCAGACGCACAGAGCTACAGTCTTGACATTCCTAGCTCAGCTGTTGAGAATTTGACTACCGCTCGTCACGCGACTGTGGTGCTCGAAGCATGGACCTGCCAAGCTACGATCCCGACGCCGTCGAAGGAGAGGATGCCGAGGTCGATTTCAAAGCACAATTTGACCCGAGCTCGAGGCAGGACTGGTGCGAGTTGGTCAAGGACATTGTCGCAATGGCCAACTCTGGCGGGGGAGTGATCGTCATCGGCGTGAACGATGACGGCACAGTTTCCGGTCACGATATTGGGCCCGTCCTTGAAGTCGACCTCGCCGACGTTACGAACAAGATCCACAGTTACACCGAGACCCAATTCTCGATGTTTCGAATCTGCGAGGGTACGAGACACGGTGCGGCTGTAGCGATCATCCGGATCGCAGGCGTGCGAGTCCCCATGATTTTCACGTCTCCAGGAACTTACCCCGCGGGATCCAACAGCCAGAAAACCGCATTTGGTAGAGGAACAGTCTATTTTAGACACGGACCCAAGAGTGAACCTGGCACATGCGCTGACCTCGCCGCCGCTGTGGACAGGGAGGTCAGCCGCCTCAGGACGTTCTGGATGGACGGTATCGCCAAGGTCGTTGCTGCGCCGCCTGGTTCGACGGTGCAGATCGTGCAGCACAGAATTGCGCCGGCTGGGGCGCGCGACGCCGCACCGATACGACTAAGCACCGACGAGAATGCGCCCGCTTTCCACGCGGTCCAGGCCGATGAGCTCTACCCTTATCGCCAGACCGAGCTGGTGACGAGGCTCCGTGAGCGTTTGAAGCCGAGAGCAGTCAGCTCACATGACGTCTTGTGTGTCCGTCGAATATTTGGAACCGACGACGACCCCACGTTTTCGTATAAGGCGCAATGGTCGCCGCGGCAGTACAGCGATGCGTTCGTCGAGTGGATCGTGCAGCAGTACTCATCCGATCCGAGCTTTTTCGAGAAGGCGAGAGAATCCTACAGGCGACAGACGACTATGGCTTCTTGAGTCTCGCCCGTTTGTCCAGAGCACCGAGGAACGCATCCTCACTCGAGCGTTGTCAGAGTCCGCGAACTCCTGGCCGAACCGCCGCCTTCCCGGACTGCAAGTGCTTCTTGGCGTGTGAACAGCGAGCGTATCGAACACAATGGCCGTGACGATCAATTGAAGAGTAACGCCTCCAAGAAACTCGAGCGAAAAGTCGGGAGCGAGTCGGAACGCACCGTCGGACACCAGGTTCGAGCGAATCGAGTGACGAAGGATCGATACGACCACCTGCTGGGATGAGATTGTGCGAGCGTTTAATTAACTAGTTGAATCTGACTACCTGAGATCGAGGGCTGGGGCAGGTCTGGGGTAACAGGCAGCCGATCACCGTGACGCTCGCGACGACGAACGGCGCATTGAGGAAGTAGTCGCCGTTACGTGCGTCGGTAAGGAAGTTTTCTGTCGTCTGCACGAAAGCGAAGAAGACCAGGACTGCGAAGTAGAGCCAGGTCGAGACACGGCGTACCCTGGTAGGCGAACTCGAAGCGGAAGATCTCCCGGAGCTTCATGATTTGACCGTGACGAAGGATCCGGAACGTCCACCAGGTTGTCGTCCGGCTCCACATCGATGAGCAGGTGGCGCGGGTCGATGCCGGCGCGGGCGGGGCGTTGCGGAACCGTGACCGTGATCGTCTGCGGGCCGGTGCGTACGCGATGCATCGCCAGGTGGAGCGGCTTGCCCCGCCCTTCGCCGGCTTCCGCTGGCGCGAAGACGCCGATCTCGACCAGGTCGTCCATCGGGACGTCCGTCTCGGCGCCCACCGTGTCCACCACCACCTTCCGCGCCACGACGTCGAGGCTCACCTGCCACTCGCCGCCCGGGGTCTGCAGCGCCGTCGCCTGACGCGTTTCCAGCTCCCAGAAGGTGTTCCGCTCGAAAAGGTCGCCGGGCAGGTACTGGAGCGAGTCCGGTGTGACCTCCTGGAGCTCACGATACAGGTCGAGTGAGGTCGCGAACGGCGGCTCGGGTACGGCGTATCGCGCGCGCAGCCGTCGCAGCGCCACGTCCACCCTTTCCTCGCCCACATACTCCCGCAGCGCGTACATCGCGAACGGCCCCTTGCGGTAGGCGAGGAAGGAGTCGGCCGCGCGCAGCAGTGGAACGTCGGCCCGTGAGCGCGGGGTCAGATAACTTCGGCGCATGAACCCAAGGAAGCGCCCCAGGTGCTCGGTGCCGTACTCCTGCTCGATGACGCCCATCGCGCTGTACCAGGCGAGGCTTTCGCTGAGCAGGGCCAGGCCCTCGACACGCGCACCCTGGCTGCCCCACCACTGATGCGCCACCTCGTGCGCGGTCACGGCGAACGGCAGATCGATCCGGCGCGGATCGCGGGCGGGGTCGAACAGCGAGAAGAGTTCCTGATACCAGATGGCGCTGGACTCCGCATGCAGCGAGCCGCCTGCCGCAGGGTATTCGACCATCCGCAGAACTTTGTACGGGTACGGCCCGAACCGTTCTGTGAACTGCTCGAGCGACGCCTCCATGCCGCGGATCATGCGCTGCACGTTCAGGTCGTGGCGGACCTGCCAGCTCAGCCGCAGCGAGTCGCCCGGCTGGAGCGGCTCCTCCAGCACGTAAATGCGGTGCCCGAGGTCGTCGTCGACGAGCGCGGCGCGTGCCGGTCGCCCGAGCTCGATCCCACCCGTCTCGACCTGGGACGAGACGGCCACGTGGATGGTATCGATCGGCCGCGCCGTTCGGTTCACCAGGTGATGGACGCCGCGGACGTCGGCCTCGCGCCGGTCGGGATAGATCTCGACGTTCAGCTCCGTGGCGGTCAGCTCCGGCTGCGCCGTGCCTTCATAGCGCCCGTAGCTCCGCTCGTACTCGGCCTGCCGCTCTGGGCCCTCGGTAGTCCTGTGGTACGCGTTGAGGATGTTGGTGTTGTAGAAGATGAAACCGCCGACGAGCAGGATGAGCCCCAGCACCGCCGTGAAGGCACCGACCGTTTGGCCCGTGAAGCGGCGCCGCGCGATGCGCACGCGCTCACCCATCCCTCGCTCGACGCCCCGCACCCAGAAGAGTCGCGCCACGAGCGCGAGAAGCAGCGTCCAGGCGGCCCAGTACAGCTCGAACCACAGCACCGGCCCCACGAACGGCCCGAAGCCGCTGATGGGCGAATGGCGCCAGCCCGGCTCCGAGCCGTAGAGCAGCAGAGGGTGCTCGATTCCAAGCAGCGGCGCGAATCCGTTCAGACCGACAATGAGCAGCAGCACGACCAGATGTCCGACGTGCTTCTGGTTTACCAGCACGTGCACCGACAGCGCGAGCAGCCCGGACACTAGCGGGTCCACCAGCTCGAGCCCGAACAGGATCTGGAAGTAGAGTGCAAAGTCGAAGTCGTACCAGCCGCTCACGACCTGGCTCACCACGCCCGCCAGCATCAGCAGCCCATGGAAGGCGACGATCATGAGCCAGAGGCCCAGCAGCTTGCCGACGAACCGCACCCCGTCCGGCACCGGCGCAGCGTCGGCCAGGGCCTGCATGTTCGCGTCGCGCTCCCGCCAGACCACCTCCCCGGCGAGGAGGACGGGTAACATGAGCATGAGGATTTCGATGGGAGGAGGCGTGTCCTCGAAGGGCCCGAGGACGCGGCCGGTCGTGGGCAGAACCGGCGTGCCCGCCCCCATGGTGTTCAGCTCCCCCAGGATGGCCGCGACCCGCAACAATAGGAAGGGCACCACCAGCCAGCTCCAAACCGTCGCCATCTCCCGCAGCGAATCGCGCGCGATCGCGAGTGTCTGTCGCACCCGGCCCGCAGTGCCGAGCTCTCGAGGTACGCGGGGCACGGCCACGGGCGCGCTGCGCTGGGTCACGGCGCCTTCGAATCCTCCCGCGCCTGCGCCGGCTGCGCGGCGGCCGGCCGGACCGGCCACGCGGAGGCGGCCGCGCTGCCACCATCGGACGGCGTCGGCGTTCCCTCCGAAGTGGAATCGCCTGTACGTGAGCACGAGCACGGCGAACGCGATCGCGAGCCAGAGCAGCCGGTTCCACAGCAGCGCGCCCTCCGATCCGATCAGGCGCTCGTTCAATTCGACAGGTGACCACGTTCGCGCCATCACTTCGAGCGCAATGAGACCTGTGGAATCGAGCAGTTCAGCCAGGTCCCAGCGGCCGAGCGTTTCGGCGACGAAGTCTATGTTGAACTGCACCCCGGCAAACACGAGTGCGGCGCCTACGTAGCTTCCCAGCGTGTGCCGCACCAGCGTCGCCAAGGCGAACATGAGCGCCGTCGCCGCGAACGCGTTCGGCACGATCAGCAGGAAATACGCTTGGAGGTACGCTGCCGTCCTGAACGGCCCGAGGGTCTCCGCCCCGAGGTCCGGGTGGAAGAGGGGGAGAAGCATGTGGACGAGGGGCACCACCACCAGCAGTATCGCCGCCATCGCGAACGCGCCGAAGAAGCGGCCGCCGATGTACGCGGCCCGGCCGATGGGTGCCGCGTGCATCAGAGGCTCCATCCGCGTCCGCACATCGCGCGTCGCCGCATCGCCGGCCACACCAGCCAGCACCAGCAGCGCAATCACGCTCATGAGGACGCTGCTCTTCGCGATGAACAGGGGCGCGTGAAACAGGATCTCGCGGTTGCGCGCGTCGATCAGGTCGTCGTTCGTCACCCCGATCAGGGGGAACAGGAACAAGGCGAAAATGAACCACGTGGACCTGCGTCGGAACTGATAGATCAGCTCGAACCGGACGATCTCCAGCCACTTCATCGTGGTGACGTTCATGCCGTCGGCTCCGGCTGCTCGCGGCCTGCCCTGAGCGAGCCAATGCGAGTCGAAGGGCGTCCGCCATGGTGGCCCGCCATGGTGGTGAAGTAGACGTCCTCGAGATCCGGCTCGACGGGCTCGAAGCCGCCGCCGGGCGACGCGTCGGCGTGGACGTGCACGACGGTACGGCCCGCGAGGAGCTTGGTCGAGATGACGGCGTGCTCCCGTTCCACCTCGGGGAGCGCGCTGCGGTCGATCACCCGACGCCAGATCCGCCCTTTCAGCTCGTCGACGGCGCGCAGCGGCTCGGCCTCGAGCAGGATCTCGCCCCGGTCGATGATCGCCATCCGGGTGCACAGCTCGCTCACGTCCTCGACGATGTGCGTGGAGAGGAGGACGACGCTGTTCTCTCCCAGCTCGCTCAGCAGGTTCAGGAACCGCACGCGCTCGGCCGGGTCGAGGCCGGCCGTCGGTTCGTCCACGATCATCAGCGTCGGATTGCCCAGGAGCGCCACGGCCACGCCGAAGCGCTGCCGCATGCCACCGGAGTAGCCGCCCAGCTTCTGCTTGCGCACCTCCCACAGGTTCGTCTGCCGCAGGAGCGCCTCTACGACCTCCTTGCGCGCCCGGCGCTCGGCAATGCCTTTGAGCACCGCGAAGTGATCGAGCAGGCTCTCCGCACTCACCTTCGGATACAAGCCGAACTCCTGTGGCAGGTAACCGAGCGTCTGGCGGACCTCGTCCTTCTGGCGCAACACGTCGAGCTCGCCCAGCCGGATCGAGCCCTCATCCGGCTCCTGCAGGGTCGCGATCGTGCGCATCAACGTGGACTTTCCCGAACCGTTGGGACCGAGAAGGCCGTACATCCCCACCGGAATCGTGAGCGTCACGTCCTTCAGCGCTTGCACGCCGCTCGAATAGGTCTTGGATACGTTGCGAATGTGCAACTCCATAGCCGTCTCGTGTCAGGCGGCACCGGGCGCCGCGCATTCCTGATCCGGCCCCACCATCGACCGCAGCCGCGCCTCGTGCCCGCGCACCGCGTCGCTCGCACGCGCCGCGGACCAGCTCCAGCTGCGGAGCGAGCGCTCACGGTCGGGCGGCCACCGGCGCAGCAGGTGTCGCGCGAGCGGGCACTGCACATCGGCGGGCAGCGCGGGCAGCGCATCGATCAGCACGGGCACCGCGTCCGCGCTCAGCGACGTCGCGTACGCGACGTCGAATCGGACTGGCGCGTCCGCCGACGCCATCCGCGCCACGTTCGCGCGCGCGATGACCGCGTCCGGGTTGACGACGAACAGCAGCGCGACCGTCGCGAGGCCGGATGCCAGCGTCCCGAACGCGAACGCGTCGCGGCGGCCGCGCAGCACTGTCGCGGCGAGCCAGAACAGCATCGCGCCGATCCAGATCAGCAGCACCATCGCGTAGAACCGCGACTCGGTGAGCCCGTAGCTCGCGTGGTAGAGGCGCAGCCGCTGGAGCGCCGACGCGGTGATCGCGAGCACCAGCCCGATCTGCACGCCGGCGAGACCGCGGAACACGAGGGCGTCGCGTCGGGTGCGACGGTCGAGGAGCCAGTCGGCAGCGAGCAGGACCGGCACGACGAGTACGACCGCGAAGACCAGCTCGAAGAAGCCGCGCCGCGCGTAGTCCGCGTACGTCAGGTCTGGCGTGACCTGGACGAGCGCGTCGCCGCCGAACAGGTAACGGAACTGCACGATGACGAACAGCAGGAATAGCAGGTCGAGCGCCGCCAGCGCCGTGGCGACTTCCGTGATCCCGAGCGTCGGCCGTTTCGGCGCGAAGGCGAACAGAGCACCGTCCCGCCAGAGGGCGCGAAGCGGCGGCAGCTCCGTGCCCGTCAGAAAGCCGCGCAGGTACCCGGTCGAGAGCCACGCAAGGATCGAGAACAGCAGGATGTGACTCGCGATCCACTCGAAGTCGAAACGAAGCACGTTCGCCACCAGCTCCTCGAACACGGCGTCCGCTGACATGAACAGCGCCCCGAACACCGCGACGAGCGGCGTGGCGATCACGAGGCCGCGCGCGAGGGCCGCGGCACGGCGCCACCCGGCCCCACGGCCGGTCTCGACACGCGGGGTGGACCGCGTCGCATCCACAAGCGCAAGCGCCGCGGCCGTCCACGCGTGCAGTGCGCCCAGCGCCAGCGCGCCGGCGTATCGAAGCACGCCCGCGCGACGCACCCAGGCCGCGGCGAGACAATGAGCCGCGAGCGCGAAGGTCAACGTTGCGCAGCCAAGCGCGAGCAGCTTCAGCGGCGGAGCGTCGCGCCACGTGAGTCCGGCCGCGAACAGGACGCCGATCACCAGCCACGCGACGCGCTCGCGGTCCAGTGCGAGAGCCGCGCGGCGGTGCAGCGCGAGCGCGGCGACCGCGACCGACGCGACCCACAGCGACAGGTTCAGACCCACCGGGCCGTCCGGAGCGCGCAGCAGCGCATCGCCCACCGCGCCGAGGACCACGCCCGCCACGAGCAACGCCGCGACGGAGGCGCGTGGCACGGGATAGAGGCGAGCCGCCCCCACGAGCGCCTGGCCAATGACGCCACTGTCGGAGTACCCGTCGGAGGTGCCGTGGCCGACTCGTTCGTCTTCGATCGGCCCGCGACCCGCCTGCCCGGAAACCGCGTCGTCACTCATACGCTCCGCCTCCTCCCATCCCCATTCATCGGTGTCGCACCAGGCACGCGGCCGAACCGCCGCTCACGCCCGTGATAGTCCGCCAGCGCTCGCGCCAGGTGGGGCGCGTCGAAGTCCGGCCATCGCCGATCCGTGAAGTACAGCTCCGCGTACGCGCACTCCCACAGCAGGAAATCACTCAACCGCTGCTCGCCGCCCGTCCGGATCAGCAGGTCCACTGCCGGGAGCAGCTCGCCTCTGCCGATCGCGTCCCGCGACGAATAGTCGACGGCCAGGTTCAACCGCAGCCGATCGCACGCCGCCGTCGCGGCCTCCGTCGCTTCGATCGCACGTACCAGCCGCTTCGCCAATCGATCGCGACGGCCGATCACTCGCACGCGCACGCCTTCCGCCACGCAGCGAGCCGTTTCGCCGCGCAGGAACTGCTCGAACTCCTTCATCAGCGTACGGACCTCGGACGCCGGGCGATGCCAGTTGTCCGACGAGAACGCGTAGAGCGTCAGCATGCCGATGCCGTGCGCGGGCGCGCACTCGACCGTGCGCCGCACCGCGCGCGCGCCCGCGCGGTGTCCGTCCGTTCGCGGCCGCTGTCGCGCGGCCGCCCATCGCCCGTTTCCGTCGGGGATCACCGCCACATGCAAGAAACTCTGTTGCATAAAGTAGGCTCGCAAAAAAAGGGTTACGCCTCGCGGACGCGATGGATCAGCGCTTCCATGTGAGCCAGGTACCGCCGCAGCGCCGCCACGACCTCCTTGCGTGCCCGACGCTCGGCAATGCCCTTGAGCACGGCGAAGTGATCGAGCAGGTCCTCCGCGCTCACCTTCGGATAGACGCCGAGCTGCTGTGGCAGCTAGCCCAGCGTCTCGCGTACTTCATCCTTCTGGTTCAGCACGTCAATGTCGCCGAGGTGGATGCTGCCTTCATCCGGCTCCTGCAGCGTCGCGATCATGCGCATCAGCGTAGACGTCCCGGCACCGTTAGGACCGAGCAGGCCGTACATCCCGCCGGAATCGTGAGCGTCACGTCCTTCAGCGCCTGCACGCCGTTGGGATAGGTCTTGGATACGTCGCAAATGTGTAATTCCATAGCTGCCTGTCGTTGGTGCACGGTGCCCGCGGCTGATGAACTACTTGGGGACTCGTGCAATGTAGATATCAGTAAAGTGGTACAGGGCTGAGCGGCGTCCCGGGCTCCTCGATGAACAGCGCGCAGCCCGAGGTCGCGAGCGACAGGACGGTGATGATGACGAGGTAACGCATGGCTTCACCTCCAGGTCCACCGTGTGATTTCCACAAATGTCGGCCTTGATCCGACGCATGATCAATCGGTGCGCTTCGTCCACGTCTCCGCGTTGCAGGGCGCGCGACACCGGGCTTCGCACGAGGTCGTCGGCGGCGTCCTGGACGAGGGTGCATCCTGGTGCCGACAGGGCGGCAATAAGTAAAGAACTTGTAATGATAAAGTGCATGGTCGCCTCCATCCGGAATCAATCGTCGAGAACCCTGTACCCTATTGCTTCCGCGTTGCCTTGATGAGCGCGTCCATGTGGTCGAGATACCTTTCGAACGCCCGGCGCCCGGCCGCGCTCAGCCGGTATTCCGTCCGTGGGGTGCGGCCGGCAAACGTCTTCTCGCACAGCACGTAGCCGGCATTCTCGAGCCGGCGCGCGTGCACGCTCAGGTTCCCGTCCGTTGTGCCCGTAATGGCTTTCAGATCGGTGAACGACAGCGTCTCGCTGCCCGCGAGCGCCGCCAGGATCGCCAGCCGCGTCCGGTCGTGAATGACCCGATCGAGCCGCTGCGGCCACGGCCGCGCCTGCCCCTCGCGCGAGACATAACCGGATTCCTTCCTAGCCCTGGCCGTCATCGCCACCGCACTCTCACTCCCACATCAGCACCCTACCCCCCATGTCTCCTCGCGATGTACAGCCCGAACACGAGCTGCAACCCACCGAAACCCATCCCGAGCCAGACATTGCCCCACGCCGGGGGCGTGACCAGCGCCGCGATGCCCAGCGCCATGAACGCCAGGCCGATCAGTCGCACGGCCGCGACGCTGAAGGCGCCGCCGGCCAGCGGCGCGCCGCTGCGAGCGGCCTTGCGCCACATGGTGGTGACGCCAATGCCCAGGGCGACGGCCGCCGCCAAGAGCCAGACGACGAGCCATCGTTCGGCGGAGCGCTGGTTGGCCGCGAGGACGGCGGCGGCGAGGCCGATGGCGCCCATGCCGGCGCCGCCCAGGCCGGGCACGGCCGTGCATGTCGAGCTGCGCTCCATCGTCCGGCGGATGAACCGGAGGCTTTCTTCGGCATGCTGGCCGAAACGAGGTCACGGCCGCTGGCTCGCCCGCCCGACGCGACATATTGGCCAAGGGTAGCGCG